>CANQLV010000009.1 GCA_947624785.1 Akkermansia muciniphila
TGGTCGCTGAGGTCCACGTCCATGCCCACGGTGCCGCCCCAGGTGGTGAGCTGGTAGCCGCTTTCATCCCCCCTGGTATCCAGCTTGGCGTAGGAGCCCGTGCCTTCCATCCACATGTGGAAGTAGGGGAGGTCTTCATTGACATAGGCGGGGTTGACGCCCATGAGGGTGGTGCGGTTGCGGATCCATCCCATCTGGTCGCGCAGGGCGTCTTTCTGGGCCGTTCCCAGTGCGTTGACCGTGCTGCCTGCGGCTGCCGCCATGGAGCGCGCCGCACGGGAGGTGTTGCCCGTCTGGATGTCATTTCTGACGGCTTCCCTCAAGTCACCGAGCTGCGTGCCCTTCGGCGCGTTGCCGCGGTTGTTCCACAGGAGGTTGGCCCCGGCTTCCGAGTTGGCCGTATTGGCAGCATCCATAAAGGCGTTCTCCGTCTTGACCATGCCCGTCACCACAATCTTGCCGCCTTCCGTCCGGATGCCGAATTCCTGGTAGTAGAAGTCAAAGTAGCCGGAGGGATCCACCGTGGCTCCGTTGGCCGAGACCGTTCCGGCTCCCGTCGCGTCCACCAGCGTGAAGTTGAGGTTGGCCGTCGGGTCCGCCGGGTCGTCGTAGTCCCCCAGGCTTCCCAGGGAAACGGTGGTTCCGTCCAGGTTGACGTCTCCGGCCTGCACGGTGATGACCGGGCTGGAGAAGAGGTCGTCACGGTTGGTGTTGATGACCAGGTCCAGATGGGAGTTTTGCAGGTTGAGTCCGTTGGCGACGGTGAGCGTCGTGTTGACCGCTCCGTTTCCTTCCCCTACCGGGCTCAGGCGCACATGGGCGCCGCTTCCCGCCGTGAGGCTCTTGTAGGTAACGGAGCCGTTGCCGCCTTCCGCACCCGTCAGTTCCAGCGTTCCCTTCGTGACGCTGAGAGCCTGCCCGATCGCGCCGTTCCCCTTCAGAACCTGCGTGCCGGCGCCGTTCATGGTGATGCTGCCTTCTCCGCTGAGAGCGCCTTCATACAGGGCATTCCCGGCGGTGGTGATTTCCAGGGCGGAGCCGTTGTTCAGCGCGCCGCTTCCCGTCAGGCCGGAAATGCTGTTGGACGCGTTGCCGAGCTCCAGCGTTCCGTTGCCGTCCAGGTCCACCTGCACGCCGTCAAGCTTGGAGGCGCCGTTGAGCGCCAGGGAGGCGTTGTCCGCCACCTGGAGCACGCCGTCTCCGGAAACGGTGCTGCTGGAAAGTTCGGAATCGGCTCCCGTAAGCGTGAGCGTACCGTCCTTACCGATGGAGAGGTTGCCGCCGTTGCCTTCATCCGTCAGCGTTCCCGCTTCCGTCTTGCCGGTAATGTCCAGGGAGGAAAGGCTGCCGGAGTTGGAGGAGTTGAGCTTGATGGAGCCGAGGTCCGCCGTGCCGGAGAGGATGAGTTTGCCGTCCTGCATGTCCAGCGTTCCGCTGGTATTCAGGGTTCCGGCAAGCTCCAGGGAGCCGTCTCCCGTCTTGGTGATATTGGCCGCGCCTCCATTGATGGTTCCGGAGTACTTCGTATCGGGACCGGACGTATTCGGATCGGTTCCCAGAAGCTCGTTGTTCAGGATGACGGAAGCCGTCTTGTCGTTCGTGCTGGTGATGTTGATGACGCCGGAAGCCGCACCGGAAAGGTTGTTGATCGTCAGGCCGTCAGCCGTATCGTCCACGCCGGGGAGGTTGAGGGCCAGGTTGCCGTCCACGATGACCGCGCGGTACGGGTCCAGCTCGGAGTTGTTCGTGACCGTCTTGTCTTCGCTTCCCACGGCGTAAATCTGCGTGGCGTCCCCCGTGATGCCGATGGAGCCTCCGTTGAGGCCCGTCACCGTAAAGCCCAGGGATTCCAGCAGCGGGTTGAAGATGGCCGTACCGTAGCCCAGCACTCCGTTGGTCAGGTTGAGCCACGCCGTGCGGTCTCCCGCGCCCCAGCCCTGCATGGCGTTGATCACGTCAGCGGAGAGGGTAAGGGTGAGCGTTTCAATTTCCAACTGCGTTCCGTTCGCGTCAAACTGAATCATGGAAGTGCTTCCGGCCAGGTCCTGCGTCTTGGAGACGTTCCCCGTGCCCACCACCAGGCTGGCGCTGTCCAGATTGGCGGCGCCGTTGATGCCGCTGATGACCGTTCCGGCGTCCGTCATGTTGACGGTCTTGAGCGCGGAACCGGAAAGGCCGCCCAGGGAAATGGCGCTGACGCCGGAGGCCGCGTTGACGGTGACGTTTTTAGTTCCTTTGTGGTTGTTGCCTCCCGTGAGGGTGCCTCCGGTGATGTTGAGCGCTCCCTTGTAGCCGTCCGCCGTGAGGGCGAGCGTGCCGGAGGTGAGCGTGATCATGCCCGTGTAGCCCGTGCTGGCGTTGCCGAGCGTAAGTGTGCCCGTGCCGGTTTTCAGGAGGCTGCCGGTGCCGCTGAGCGCGCCGTTGAGGGTGATGCTGCCGCCCGTGGTGTCCACGGTGGCGGTTTTGCCGGAGGCGGCGTTGAGGAGGACGCTAAGGGAAGCGCTCCAGTCCGCTGTGGAGTTGAGCGTGCCTTCTCCCAGCGCGAGGGTGCCGGAGGCGCCGGTAATGTCACCGCCCAGCGTGATGGTTCCGTTGCCGGCCAGCGTGATGCCGGAGTTGGAGTCGTTTTCCAGGTTGATGCCGCCCAGAACGGCCGTGCCGCCGTTGATGTTGAGGTTGCCGCCCAGGGCTCCCTGGCCGTTGGCCCCGCCCAGCTTGACGCCGGTGCTGGTGAGCGTGACGCCCGTCCCCACGTTGACCGCGGAAGCCTGCGTGTTGCCTCCCATCGTGCCGCCGCCGATTTGCAGCGTGGCGATATCAAGATCCTTCTTCAAGTCCAGAGTCACGCCGTACGTGACGTCAATGAGGTCGGCATTCAGCGTGCCGTTCACCGTGATGGTACGGTTGGCCGTAGCCGCTCCGTAGCCGGAAAGAACGATGCTGCCTCCGGCATTGCTGAGCGTGCCGTTAAGCGCGTCATTGCCGTTGGCCGCCTTGACGAGCAGGGAGCCGCCGTCCGTCTTGGCCAGGGTGCCGTTAATGTTCTTGAGCACGCCGGAAAGGGCGATTTCATTGCCGCCGGAGAGCTTGAGGGTGGAGCCGTTGGCCACCGTCACGGTTCCGGATAGGATCTTGGTATTGGCGATGTTCCCCAGCGCCACGGCTCCATTCCCGGAGATGTTCCAGTTGAGGGACAGGAAGCTGTCCTGCCCGGCCGTATCCACCGTCAGCGTGGTGCCGGCTCCGGAGGCCGCCAGCTTGACCGCGTCACCGGCGTTTTTCTGCACCATGGTCTGCGTCAGCGTCACGTTCCCGGAGGCCTGCAGGGTGCCTCCCCCGAAGATGATGGAACCCGTTCCCAGCGCCCCGTCTCCGTTGATGTCCACAATGCCCCCTTCCAGGGACGTAGAGCCCCCGTAGGTGTTCGTGTTGCGGATTTGCAGGGTGCCGTCCCCCCTCTTGGTCAGGATGGTCGTGGCGCCCGTGATGTGCCCGTCTCCCTGGAAGGTGTAGGTGTTGTCCCCGCTGTTGCTCACAACAATGGAGGACGGAGCCACGTCTTCCGTGATCGTCACGGTTTTGTTGGCCGCCGTGTTGTCAAAGAGGAGGGGCTGGCCGTCCGTGGTCGCCGGCGCGGAGCCGCCCCCGCCGTAGGTCCAGTTGCTCACGTCGCCCGCGCTCCATGTTCCGGCGTCCGCCGTTCCGTTCCAGGTGAGCATGTTCGCGGAGGATTCGATCTTGAGCTGAAGCGTTTTGCCGTCCGCGGAGAGTCCCAGCGTGTAGGTCAGTTCCGGATGGGCGTCATTGATGAGATCCCCGATGTTGAAGGAGCCGAGCGTGAGCGTTCCGCTTCCCACCGTGAGCAGGGAGTAGTCTCCCGCGTCGGTAAGCGTGTCGTAGTTGTTGAGGGTGACGTTGTGCGTTCCGGTGAGCGTCAGTCCGCCGGTGAGCGTCACCAGGGCGCTTCCTCCCGCCGTCAGCCCCGTCATGTCAAAGGTGAAGGAGGAACCCGCGGCCATCGCCATGCTTCCGGCCACGTTCAGGCGCGAGTAGCTGCCCAGCGTCAGGCTGCCGATGGCGCCGCCATCGCTGGTGATCGCTCCCGTGGAGAGCGCATCCGCCGTGCTGGCTTTCACGCTGACCGCGTTGTTCACCGCATAATTGCCGATGTCCAGCGTCGCTCCGGAGGAGATGGAGACCGCGCTGGTCCCAAACGCCGTAGCGCTTCCCGCCGCCAGCGTTCCGGCTTCCGCATGGGTCGTTCCCGTGTAGGTGTTGGCGCCGCTGAGCGTGACCTTGCCCGGACCCTTCTGGGTGATGGAACCCGTTCCGCCGATGACGTTGGCCACCGTCTGGTCCGCGTCCACCGCATAGGTCAGGAAGGCGTCTCCATTGCCCCCTAGCGTTACCGCTCCCGTTCCAAGTTTTCCTGCTCCCGTCAGCAGGATGGTCCCTTCCTTGATCAAGGTTTGTCCTGTATATGTGTTGGCTTTCGTCAGTTCCAGCACTCCGTTCCCTTGCTTGGTCAGGTTGGTGCCGCTCTGTTCCGTGGCAACGACCAGGTCCAGCTTCAAATCAGACGTATTGACATCATCCAGAGAGAAGTTGCCCCGCGCAATGTCAAAGATGGCCGTTCCGCCGCGCAGAGTCAGAGCATTGATGGTTCCACTCGCGGTACCGCCTTCCGCCACGGAGAAGGAACTCATGCCGGTTGCCGACTGCTGCGTGATGATGTAGTTGGTGCCACTAAATAGATCCAAGCCGTTTTCAGCGCCGGTAAGATTTAATATCACCCGGCTGTTGTTGAATACCATCCTCGTATTGGCCATCGTGGTATTGCCTCCGGTAATATTCCAGGTGCCGTTGTTCACGGTCAGCGTGCCGAAGTTAGTTGTGTTGTTGTAGCCGAAGGGGTCGCCCACCGTGGTGTTCAGCGTGCCGCCGTTCACCATCAGGTTCCCGTAAAGGATGGATTCTCCTCCGCCCCCATTTTTGCCGAGGTTCAGGACAGCGCCTTCCCCGACGGTGGTCAGCGCGGTTTTCGTCTGGGCGGTGGAAACCGTCAGGGCCGTTCCGGCGCCCGCCA
Organism: Akkermansia muciniphila; assembly: GCA_947624785.1. Taxonomy (GTDB): domain Bacteria; phylum Verrucomicrobiota; class Verrucomicrobiia; order Verrucomicrobiales; family Akkermansiaceae; genus Akkermansia; species Akkermansia muciniphila_F. The sequence continues at coordinate 5,087 of CANQLV010000009.1, forward strand.
CTTCCAGATTGATGCCGGAGCCGTTGGCCAGATTGGTCCCGAGCGTATTGGCGCCTCCGGAAACGAAGGCGATCGTGCCTCCGTTGATCGTCGGCATCGTGGCTCCCAGAATACCCGCGATTCCGCCCGTTACGCCTATTTCCAGCCGTCCCGTCCTGTCCACGGTCACCGTTCCGGTCCCCAGGGCCATGTTCGCCTTCACGGCAACGGTTCCTTCCTTGATGTTGACCGCGCCGGAATAATCGTTGTTGGAGCTGTTGAAGGTCACTTTTCCTTCACCCAGCTTGGTCAGGGCGCCGTTCCCGGAAAGCTTGCCCCCGTTGTTGGTCAGCTCCAGGTCCTGACCTACCCCGTTGTTGAAATAAATGGCCTTGGCATTCACGTCCCCCGTCAGGGACGCCACTCCTGTGTGCGTTCCGTCAAACAGGTAGGTCGTCGTATTGTCCACGGCGCCGATCGGGTTGCCGTCCCAGACCACCACGCCGTCCGCCATGCTGACGGAAACGGTCACCGTCTTTTCCCCGGTGTTCACGTTGAAGGTTCCCTGGTACAGGCTGGCCAGCGTACCGGTCAGGGTCATCGTCCCCGCATCCGCGAAGTTGCCGGCCGTCAGATTGTCCCAGGAAACCAGCGTATAAGTCCCCGCGGTGATATTCCCGTTGATGTCCAGGCTGACGCCCGCATCCGCGCCCAGGGCCAGGTTGCTCACCGTCAGCGTCGCTCCGTCCGCGCTCAGGGCGCTTCCGTCAACCGCCAGTGAAGCGGCGTTCAACGTTCCGGTCACGTTCTGCTTCCGCAGCGCCGTCACCTTGGCGGCGGAGGCGTTCAGCGTTCCGGCCAGCGCCGTATCCGCATTCAGGTAAAGGTTGGCTCCGGAAAGGTTCAGCGTTCCGGAAAAGCCGGAGACGTCCCCTCCCAGCGTCAGGGCTCCCGCATTGTTGCGGGTATTGACAGCCAGCGTTCCCGCTCCGCCCAGGCCGCCAAGCATCTGGAGGCTGTCCCCGCTGGAGATGACCGCCGTTCCGGTGCCGGACGTTTCCACGGATACCTTGCCGTTGAGGTTGACGTTCACGGTGGCTCCGCTAAAGATACTCAGCGCCGTGGCCGCATTCGTCCCTTTCAGGGTGATGTCCCCGGCCAGGGAGACGCCGCCCGTGACGGTATTGGAATTCAAGTTGCTGAACGTCACGGTGACGTTCTTCTCACTGCCGCCCAGCGTTACATTGCCCTGCCCCCACGGAGTCAGGGTCTGGCCGGAGACGATGGAAGCGTCCCCGATATTGTACGTCAGATTGACCAGGTTGCCCGTGCCGGCTATTTCCGTATCCCCGTCATAGGAATTCTTCACCCAGCCCGTTTTAAAACCCCAGCCGTTCGCACCGGCGTCGGAAATGATCTTGAGGCCACCCGTTCCGGTGATGGTGGATGAAACCGCGGTGGCATTTCCATAAATGGCTCCATTCAGGGAAGCAAATCCACCTGCGGCATTCAGGACGATTTTCATGTCGAAATTCGCGCCGGCGGGATTTCCGTTCCTCAGATGCAGGGTGGAGCCCTTCCCCATGGTAAGGGTTCCCGTCCCCGTTACCTTGTTCGCGGGTCCAACTACGTCCATCACGGTATTTTCCCCCAGCGTAATGTTCAGGTTGGAGCTCCACGTTCCGGAGTTGTCCGCAAGCTTCACGGTGCCCTGTTCCACCACCAGCGTTCCCCCACCCGAAGCGTTGAAGGAATTAAGGCCCAGCGTTAACGTTCCGGTCCCCGTCTTGGTGACGGTGCCGTTGATTCCCCCGTTCAGGGTGGAGTCCCCCGCTCCGATCACCAGGGAACCGGAGCCGCTGTTGGTCAATTTGCCTCCATAGGTACCGGCCCCCAGCAGCAGGCTGCCGCTTCCCGTACGGGTGACGGTCCCCGTCCAGCCGGCCAGGGAAGCCCACGTTACGGCATTCCCGTTCGTGTCCACCAGAATGGAATTGGATGCCAGCGCATCCGTCCTGATCTGGCCGGAGACGTCCGCCGTAATGCCCGCGCCGTACTTGAGCGCGCCTCCATTAAAGATGATGTTGCCGGTGCCCAAAGCGCCGGCATGCTGCATTTCCACCGTGCCGCCGCCCAGCAGGATTTCTCCGGAAAAACCGGCGTTATCCGTGGCGATGGACAAGGTTCCGCTGCCAGTCTTCTGCAGCTTGGAGCTTCCCGCCAGGGAACCGGTTCCCGTCCACGTGTAGCTGGTGGCCTCCGCATTGACGACGATCAGGCCCGGATCCACCTGTCCGGCGATGTTCACGGTCTGCGGCGCATTGCCGGCGATGTCTCCAAAGATGACTCCGTTGCCGTTGGCAAAGGGCAAGCCCGCATTCCAGGGGGAATTCCCCGTTCCCCCCACCGTCCACGTATTGTCTCCGCCGCCCGTCCAGGTCAGGGACGTGACCTGCTCCACAACGAATTTCAGGGTATTGTCCGTCGTGCTCCAGTTGCCGATGTAGTCGGTCCCCAGCAGAATGGTATTGGCCAAGTCCCCGGTGATGCCGCCCGTGGCATTGATCAGATTGTACGAGCCCGCGCTCCAGCTCACGCTGTCGCTATTCTCCAGCAGCAGACTGCCGTTCACCGTCAGGGCGCCGTTCAGGGCCAGCATGGCGTTGCCGTTCACCGTCATGTGGGTGGCGTCAATCCGCACGGCCGCGCCCAGGTTCAGGTTGCCGGTCATCGTATTCTGCCCCCCAAGGGACAGGACGCCGGAGGTCATGGTCAGGCCGGCATTGCTGTCCACGGCGGAGACGTCCAGGCCCACTCCCGCGGACAGGGAAAGCCCGCCGTATCCCGCGGAAATGCCCCCGATGGCCGCATTCCCCGTTACGGAAAGGTTCTTGTTCGTCCCCATCCCGGAGGCATGACTGACAATGAGGGTGCCCCCTTTCAGCTCCACGCCGCCCGTGAAGGAAGAGGTTTTGGACAGGGTCAGCGTTCCGGAGCCGTCCTTGACCAGCAGCCCGGTTCCACGGAATACATTGTCACTGTTCGTAACCATGTTCCCGGCCCCGGTAATGGTCAGAGCGCCGTTCAACTGGATATAATGAGTGTCATCAGCAGAAATTGTCATGGTGCTGGCGGCATTCACCACCTCCACGGTGCCGCCGCCCGCCGCGACCGTCAGGCCGTTGCCGAAGGATCCGTCAGTTTCCTTGGTAATCTCCAGGCGCCCGTTGTTCAAGGTCCAGTAACTCGTATTGACGGCCATGGAGCCCAGCCCCGCACCGTCATACGCAAATTCTCCCACGCGCAGCACGCCGCCGTTGGTGACGGTTACATTGTAGCGCGTGTAATTATCCCCCTTCATGCTGAGGCTGGCTCCCGGAGAGCTCAAATCCAGCGTGGCGTTGTCAATGGTCAGGGTCTTGTCGGGAGGATTGGTCGTGGTTCCTGCCTTCTGCGTCGCTGTCGTTTCAATCTTGAACACGCCGCCGCCGGTAATGGTGAGGCTGTTGCTTCCGATGTTGAACGCCCCTTCCGCCTGGGTAACCGTCTTTCCGGCCTCAATAGTCAGCGTCAGGCCATTGGCGCCGATGGTCGTAGTTTCATTCCACGTAACGTCCGTATCAAACGTCTGGTTGGTCGTAATGGTGAGGGGATCCGCCTGAACGGATGCGGACAACGCGGCGCAGCAGGCAAGAAGAGCGGACAACAAATTGAGGGGCAAATGCAGCTTCATAAAGAAAAACAATTAATTATAAACACATTAAACAAGACGTGGTCTTTTAGCAGAGATGAGACATGCTATTAGGTAAATGAAATATCGGATTTGAAATCCGGTGTCAATCTGGAAGTGCCGTTTCCAAGGCTTTAAATTATTTCCATTATTTCCATCCTATTCCATGCCCTCATTCAAATTAGCCTCATTATTCAAAAAACAAAACAAATAGAACTTAAAATAAACATCTGCGGATAAACAAATTAGTTCATCACCGGCACTCTCATGCCTCCTCTGCCGCCCTTCTTGGCCGGATTTCAAATCCGTTCTTTTTCTTTTCCGGCATGCAGGGCCTTCAGGCAGCCGGGAGGCCATCCATGGAGGGCACAATGAAAAACCTCCTAAGGATTTCATCATGAAACCGCTTGTTTCCGAAAACGCTGCCGCGGGAAAAGAAGCGTGAAATCCAGGCAGTCCCATGAAAAACAACATCCTTCCCATAAAAGGCATTCCACAGTCAGGGACGAATTCCGGGACCGGTCCGGAGGGAGCAAAAGCAGCGCGGGATGTATCTTTCCTCCTTGCTCCCCGCCCGGCAAGTTGCTAGAATACGTCAAGCAAGTTTTTCCCCTTTTCCCATGGCCATTTTTGGTTCCTCCAATCTATCCGACTCCGGCGACCTGCTGATTTTCAACAAAGTATCTCATAAAACCCTCCTGATGTTCGAAAAGGAACTGGGCAGGGACCGCATGACGTACCTGGTGGAAGAAAGCCTCCCCCCGGATGCGGCCACCGCCGCCCATCTGGAATCCACCAAGGCGGACGGCATCCTGTTCCAGGCCGGCGGCAGCGACCCCATCGCCCTGCGCTCCGCCATCATGGAACGCATCAACGAGGGCAGAAGGGTAGTATTCCTGCCCGGTCCCGTAGCCCACGTGAAAGGGTCCATCAGCCACATTCCCCCACGGGTGATCAAGGCCCTGGAAGCGCTCCATATTTCCCCCGTGCCGGTATGCGCGGGCTTTTACACCGGCTCCGTGCTGGACGCGGAGGCGGATACGGACGCCCAGGCGGATATCCAGGTACACATTCTCCCCAAGCTGGCTCCCGGGGCGGAAATGGCGGCGCGCCTCACCTCCGCATGGCTGGAATGCTCCGCCCAGGCCTACGCCACGCTGCCGCAGCTGCACGGCTCCCTGTCCGCTCTGCTGTTCCGCAGCCTCAAGCTTCACTCCGACTGCCGGGTGATCGACGGCATTGACGATACCACGCTGACCTACGGCCAGCTCCTGGCCATCTCCGTGGCCTTTGCCAAGCGGCTGAAAAAGATCACCACGAACCGCCGGGTGGGCATCATCCTGCCGCCCGGCAAGGGGGCGGCGATCGCCAACCTGGGCTGCCTGTTCGCCGGGAAAACGCCGGTGAATTTCAACTATTCCGCCTCGGAAGGGGCCTTTGCCAGCTCCGTGAAGCAGTCCGGCGTGGACTGGTTCATCACGGCGGACACCTTCATGCGCAAGCTCCAGAACTTCCCGTGGCCCCCCCAGCGGGACCTGATCCTCATGGAGCGGGAGATTCCGCTGCTCAAGGGTTCCGCCAAACGCTGGGGCGTGGCCATCAAATTCCTGACGGCGGGGTTCATGATTAAAAAGCTGGGGCTGGATGCGCCCACGGGCGCGGATGAAGCCGTGCTGATGTTCACCTCCGGCTCCTCCGGAGAACCGAAAGGCGTGCCGCTGACCCACCACAACATCCTTTCCAACATCTCCCAGTGTTCCTCCCGCATCACGCTGGCGCCGCAAAGCAGGTTCCTGGGCAGCCTCCCTGTATTCCACTGCTTCGGCATCACGATCGGGCTGTGGTACCCGATGATCGGCGGGTACGACATGGTCACCTACCCCTCCCCGCTGGAGGCCAAGCGCCTGGGCGCCCTCATCAAGCAGTACGGCATCAGCCTGGTGGTCACCACTCCCACCTTCCTGCGCGGCTTCATGAAGCGCTGCGAGCCGGATACCTTCAAAACCGTGCGCTACCTGATCGTAGGAGCGGAAAAATTGCCGGACGAGCTTTCCGCCGCCTTCCGGGAAAAATTCGGCACCATTCCGTGCGAAGGCTACGGCCTGACGGAAGCCTCCCCGGTCTGCTCCGTCAACTTCATCGACCCGGCCCCATCCAACGCCGCCGGAGACTTCATTCCCGGCATGAAGAAGGGCTCCGTGGGCGCTCTGCTCCCCGGCATCGCCGTACGCATCACCAGCCCGCATACGGGCCGCGTGGTACCCGTGACGACCTCCGGCATGATCTGGCTGAAGGGGCCGAATATCTTCCCCGGCTATCTGGGCGGCCCGGAAGCCGACCGCGACATTTTCGTGGACGGCTGGCTGAAAACCGGAGACATAGGCTCCGCGGACGAATTCGGCTTCCTGAAAATTGAGGGCCGCATCTCCCGCTTCTCCAAGATAGGCGGGGAAATGGTGCCCCATGAAGCCCTGGAAGCCGCTATCATGAACATCTGGAACCTGGACCCGGCGGACGAGGAACGGCGGATAGCCGTCGTCACCATTCCGGACCCCGTGAAGGGGGAGGCCGTGGCCCTGCTCACCACCCTGGTGACGGACTACGTGCACCAGGCGCGCACCCTCATCAGGCACGGCCTGATTGACCAGGGGCTCCCCGCCCTGTGGTGCCCCAAGGAAATCATCCCCGTGGAGCACATTCCGGTGCTGCCGTCCGGCAAGCTGGACATCAAGCAATGCAGGATGCTGGCTTATGAAGCGCTGAACATCCCCTTTGAACCATAACCCATGGAATTCCCGGAGGAAACGCCCGCCGCTCCCAGGCCCATCACGGTCAAACAGCTCGTTTACCGCCTGAGGGACACGGTCAGCATTGCCGTGGGGACCCAGTGGGTGGTGGGAGAGCTCAGCAACGTCAAGCACCATACCAGCGGACACGTTTACTTCACCCTGAAGGAACAGGGCGCGGAAATCTTCTGCGCCTTCTTCAAGGCGGCGGCTTCCAAATGCCCCGTACGGCTCCAGGAAGGGATGAAGGTCCATGTGCTGGGGAGCGCCACCGTGTATCCGGACCGGGGCCAGCTTCAACTGGTCATCAGGCAGGTGAAAGCCGCCGGCCAGGGAGACCTGCAGGCGCGCTTTCTGGAACTGAAGGAAAAACTCCAACGGGAGGGGTTGTTTGACGCGGAACGCAAAAAAGGCATCCCCGCCTTCCCCCGCGCCATCGGCATCGTCACCTCCCCCACCGGCGCCGTCATCCAGGACATACGCCACGTGCTGGAACGCCGCGCCCCGTGGGTGAAGGCCTACCTGCTGCCCGTGCGCGTCCAGGGGGCGGGTGCGGAGCATGAAATAGCCGCGGCCGTGCGCGCCTGGTCCGCCGCGCCCCTCAACGGCCTGCCGCCCGTGGACGTGCTCATTGTGGGCCGCGGGGGCGGCTCCATAGAAGACCTGTGGAACTTTAATGAGGAAACGGTGGCGCGCGCGATTTACGAATGCACCGTTCCCGTGATTTCCGCGGTGGGCCACGATACGGACTTCACCATTGCGGACTTTGTGGCGGACCTGCGCGCCCCCACCCCGACCGCGGCCGCGGAGCTGGCTACGCCGGACGGTCCGGAATGGCTCCGCAAGCTGGCCAGAATGGAACAGGCCCTTCACGCCTCCGCACGGCATTCCCTGTTGCGTTCCAAGCTGAAACTGGATGTTTACCTGCGCGGAAAACTGCTGGATGCGGATTCCCTCCTCTCCCCTTACGCCCAGCGCCTGGACGGCATGGAAGAAACCCTGCTGAATGCCGCGGCCACGCGCATTTTTCAAAATACGCTCCATATCAACAAACTGGAACATCACTTGCAAATGCGCCATCCCACCCACCGCAACAGGGAGCGCGCGCAGCTTCTGGCCTCCCTCCAGGCCGGACTGGCCCATGCGGCCTCCGCGCGCATGGCGGATTTCTCTTCACAACTGGCTCTTATTCAAGCCCGGCTGGAAGCTCACAGCCCGGAGCAAACGCTCCGCCGCGGGTACGCCCTGGTGGAAAACCAGGATAAGCAGCTTATCCGGCAGACAAACCAGGTGCATGCAGGAGAAAAATTGAAAGTCCGTGTCTCCGACGGTTGTTTTTATGTCAGGGATGACACACCACAATAGGTTGTCTACAAAAGCCTAGAAGTGCATTTTTTGCACTCAATCTAACAAATTGTGTTTTTTCTGGATTTTACAGGAAGTGGAACCTATCCTAATAGAAGCCTGTCACTGCTCCTATTACCCGGTCCCATAACTTCTGTACATATGCCTTGTAAAAACATCACCCGCTACACTTACGAAACGACAGCCTTTCAAGGCTATCGGTTGGCGATCTGTAAGAACAAGCGCTTATTCACTCGTTATTTCTCCGATTCTCAATACGGGGGAGCCGATGCGGCGCTTCAGGAAGCAATGAGAGTGAGAGATAACATTTTCACACTTTTTGAACAGGGTAACCTTACGGTTAGCCAAATTTTCGCAAAATATACCGTGCGTTCTCGCCGTCAGTCAGCCGCAGACCGCCGTGAAAAAATGATCCACGGAAAAAGGGCTCTCGGCCACGTGCGGCAGAAAGCCAAAGTCCGCGGCTGAGGGTTCCGCGGAAGCTGTTTTCCAGCTTCGCCGGCGCCTTGAATCATACCGGAAACGTTGCATCCGGTAAAAACGGGGTACGCCTTTATTACATCAAAAAACTGTTCTCCGTCCGGAGAACGGAAACGCCGCAGCATTGTACCAAAGCGCCCCCCTTTCCGCCATGCTGCCCCCGGGAAAGCCGGGAGAGTCCCAACAAGAAGCCTCCGGAATCATGCGGCTGTGCTGACAGGCCGATGAAAGGCCTGCGCCACGCCGCCAGGACATTTCCCGGCCGTCTCTATCGCCCCCGCGGGGCAGTCTGCTGAAAAGGGCTTCAACTATCTGCGGCGGCGGCGCGAGGCAGGCTTTTCCGGTTCTTCCGCCGGGGCCTCCCCTATCTTCGCCAGCACCCTGCGGGCCTCCGTGGTCCGGTTCTGCTTGAGGCACACGCCAGCCCAGCTCCGGTGAATTTTGTTGTAAAGGTCTCCGGACTGGATGGAAGCCAGATTGTTCTGGAGTTTCGCCCTGTCTTCCGGGCTCAGCGCATCCCACTCTTCAACCAGCTTCCCATACTGGGCTTCCGATAGGGGCCACTGTTCCCTTCCGGCGCTTATCTCCGCCTGAAGATTCAGAATGACCGGCTGGAGGGCCTGGACAAACGTGGTATTCTCACGGGCAACCTTCATCGCCTGTTCCAGATACTTCACGGCCTGGTCATAATCCCGCGCTTTCAGGAAGGCGGCGGCGATGTTCACGTCCTCATAAGCCCGTTTCACCAGGGCTTCCGCCTGGCCGTACTTCTCAAGCTGGGAACGCAGGGCCGCAATGTCCTGGCTAAGGCTGGAACCGCTCAGAATGCGCGGGGCATCCACGCCCAAGGTCATGGCGGCCCCTTCCGCACGGGACAGCAGGCGGGAGGCCTCCTTCAAATCCCCCATCTGCATCCTTACCCGCGCCAGGGCAAGCATCGTTTCCGGCGTGCAGTCCATCTCCGTTTCCGCGGCGCGGAAGCAGATCAGGGCGGCTTCCAACTGGTCGGCCATGGCTTTCAGCTCCGCTTGGGAATACTTCCGGCGCGCATTGAGCGGCATATTCAGCTCGTTCAGGATGATCCGGCCCATGTCCGGGCTGGCGGTCAGGCGGAACTTGGCGAGCAGTTCCCGGGCAATGGCGCTCCCCGTGCCGCCGGGCTGCCCCGTAGTCTTGTCCGGCAGGGTTTCCTGAAGCAGCAGAATCTTCACCATGCTCTTCACGTCCTCCGGCTTTTTCAGCATGCTCCTCATGACAGGAGAGGCGGCCTGCTTGCACAACGCGGAAAAACGCTCAAACCTGGCCTGGTCATACGCATAGTGGGCCAGCGGTTCCAGGCACGCCAGACGGATGGATACCTGGTCCTCCGGCGTATTTTTCAAAATCACTTCATAAAGCTTCTCCGCCGTGGCGTCATGCTTGCGGCCAGCAAACTCCCGCGCCCAGTTCAGGCTGACGCCCAGCAGGCGGTTCCTGTCCTCCGCCGGCATGGTGGCGGAATCGGCCAGTTTCTTTTCCAGCAGGGCCGCCAGCATCGGTTCGGACTCCTTCAGCATGCCGCGCCTGTCCATTTCCACCGCCAGCAGCCACGCAAAGGAATCCCGCGCTTCCGGAGAATTCATCCATTCCACCTGCTTGTCCACGGAGGAAGCCATCTGCGCCAGCTCCGCGTCGGAACCGTTCCAGGAGGCCAGCATGCCCTGCAAATGGCCCATGGCCTGCGTCTGGCTGTGCACCTCGTGAATGGTCGGCTTGAACCACCCTTCAATCGTAGGCCAGTACTGGATGTAGCCGAACCAGAGCCCGCCCAGCAGCACCAGAAAGAGAACCGGCTTCCAATAAGACTTCTTCTTGCGTGAGGGGCGGTAGGGCTTGTTGGAAAAATGGCGCTCGGAACTCATACAGGCATTGAGCCAAAAAGGCGGCACAAATCAAGCAAAATAAACACCTCGCAACGTCTTACGAGGACCGCCCTAAGCCTACCGCCGGGAGGCTCTGGCGTTCCCGGACGGCCTGCGCCCGGGAGAGGCCATGCGCACGCGGGGAAAACCGGATTCCTTCCAGCAGGCATCCGCCTTCTCCTTCATTCCCAGTTCATCGTAACAGCGGCCAAGCTGCTTGTAATTCTCCGACCTCTGTTCCCCCTCCAGCATGGGGAGCACCGCCTCAAAAGTTTCCACGGCCTCCTTCCACTGCTCTCCGTCGCACAGGGCGTACGCCTTGCATAAATAGGACTGCACCAGCAGGCTTCTGCGCTCCGGCCCCTCCCCGCATTTCAGCAGGGAATCCACCGCTCCGGCATAGGCGTGCAGGGCGCTTTCCCGGTCCCCCGCCATATCGCTGGCGAGGCCCAGGGAATAATAAACCCGGCCCAGGGACAAGACGTCCGAGGCAAAGTGGGATTCCCTCAATTGAAGGGCTTTTTGCAGGTTCTCCCTGGCCTTGTCCCCCTCCCCGGCATCCAGCCACGCTTTGCCCAGTCCTTCCCGGGACTGGGCGGAAATGACGGGAGAAGCCGCGCTGTTGGCAATGGCCTTCAGGAAATCCGCGCGGGCTTCCGGAGCGGCCTTGCGCATGATGTTCACCCATCCCCTCTGATCGTACAGCCCGGCCCAGAACGCATGGTCCGCGGGCAGCACGCCGCGGGCGGCGCCCTCCGCCTGGTAAAGATAGGCCAGAGCTTCCTCATAATTCCCCTGCTCCGTGGAAATGCGCGCCAGCCCGCGCAGGGCGTTGAGGCAGTCATTCAACAGGTAGGAGGCGTTCTCCGAACCGGTAAGGCCCTTTAAAAACAACTCCCGCGCCTCATCCTTCCTGCCGGCTTCCAGCATGGCTTCCCCCATGCTGATGCTCGCCAGGGCCAGGTCACCGGTCGTCTTGTCCGGCTGGGGGCACAGGGCCAGGGCCTTCTTGAAATACGCGCGCGATTCCGGAATGCGTCCCGTGGCGCGCGCCAGCCGGCCCTGGGCGGCCATAAGCCTGGACCTGACCGGGAGGGCGTCCGTCCCCAGATGGGCGGCGGCGTCCACCGCGCGCTGGAGCAGCACGTTCGCCTCCTCATTCCTGTTCAGCATCTGGTCAATGGAACTCATGGTCTGGAGGGCCCGCACCAGCGGCTCGGCCATTCCTTCCTTCTCATACCCCTCCACGGCGGTTTTCAAATACCCGTAGGCCGGGGAATACTGGTGCTCCGCCAGAAGGGCCTTGGCCACGGCGTCCGCACGGGGAGCCCACACCCGGTAGCGCCCGGCGGCATATCCCGCGTCAATCAACTCCCTGGCCGTAGGAAGGGCGCGGTCCACGCCGTCCCGACTGATCAGCTCACGGGTAAGGCCCCAGGCCGTCTCCGTCCGCAACTCCGGATCCCTGATCCATGCCAGGCGTTCCTCCCGGTTGTCCAGAATGCCGGCCAGGCTCTCGCGTGAAGCGAACACATCCGCCATGAAGCGGGATAAATTCTGCATGGCCTTTTCATCGCTCTTCTGCACCACTACCGGCGGGGTGGTCAGCATCCCTTCATCATAACCGATGCGGTACGCCATGTGGTACGTCAGGAACTCCAGCAGCATCACGAGCACGCACAAGCACAGGGCAATCAGCCACTTGGTGCGCGGAGACAGGGGTTTCAAAGGAGAAGGGGCCTGCATAACAAGTGCATAACGTTACCGGGCGCTCCCTGAATTTCAAGCTTTTTGCATGGGGAGGGAATCTCCGCTGCCCCTGAATGCGGACAAACCAGCCGGCGGCAACCGTTTCCCCGCCAGTCCCCGGGACCGGCCCGGGAAAGCTTTTTCCTGCCTTTTTCCCACTTTCCAGCCCTTCTCTCCGCATTCCGCCGGGCGCTTTTCTCCAGGCAACGGCGGCAGGCGCTGCGGCACTTCCCGTCAGCCGTTCCTGCGCTTTCGTTCGGACGCCCGGTACAACTGCCAGGCGTTCCATAAATTATGCCACAGCACGTAAAACGTGGGACCCAGCGCGGCAATGGGGCTGGCATACGTCAGCGCCAGGTAAATGGACAGCGTGGTATTCTTCTGCCCCAGGGCCTGGCTGCACTCCGCGGCACGGGTACGCCCCCCCAGCAAATGCCCCAGCCCGAAGTTGATCCCGCAGACCAGCAGGGAAACCGCGCCGATCTGTTCCAGCACGCGTTCCGAAACGCCGTCACGGGAGGAAATATCATAAGAGGCGTTCGCCGCGATCAAAACCAGAATCACCACCCAGATGCCGAAGGTGACGTCCTTCAGCTTCCGCGGCCATGCAATGGCCCGCGGATAAAAACGCCGCGCCGCCAGGGCCAGAACCAGCGGGAGCAGCATCACCAGGGAAATATTCCGGGCCACGTTCAGGTAAATCTCAAAGCCGCCCTGCCCCACGACCGCCGGCAGGATGAAAGGCAGCAGGGCGCAAATAATGCCGTTGAGCAGCAGGAGGGCCGTCAGCATGAACTCCACGCTGCCGCCCAGCAGCCCCATCACTACGGGAGCCGCCGTGGCCGTGGGCATGATGCCCACGAAGAAAGCGGCCTCCGCCAGGTACCCGTCTCCGAAAACGAGGCGGCACGCGCCCCACGCGGCCAGGGCTACCAGCAGGTTGGCCCCCACCAGGAGCCAGTGCGCGCGCTCCGGCTTCATCCGTTTGAAGCGGATGCCCAGGAACGTCACAAACAGCATCACGATCAGCATCCACTTGAACGTCCAGCCATACACGTGCAGGCCGGGCATCATGTACCCCGCAATAAAGGCCGCCACAATGGCAAACGTGCGGATGAGGGACTTGAACATGTGGAATATTTTGGCAGTGAAAAAGTTATGCTGGTTTTCCGCACAAATGGATCAGGCCGTCAACCTGGCGGACAATCAGCTCAAACAAATCCTGCACGCTGCCCTTGGGAACCCGGTTATTCTCCATCAGCTCCATAATCATCCGCAAACGGGTCAGCAGGCCGATCATGATGCTTTCAATAGCCAGTACCGTCCAGAAAATCTGGTACGTGGAAGCGCCCGGAAACATGGTGCGGATGCAGTCATGCAGCCGCCGGCGGATGGGGGAATACACCTCCTTGACATACTCCACCGCTATCTCCGGCGTCTGCACGTGGCAGATGGCCAGCAGACGCAGGTAATGGGGGAAATTGCCCAGGTCTTCCAGGTTCACATGCAGGAGGCCGTGGAAGGAGGGATAAACGTAGGCATGGGCCAGCGCCCATACCGTGCCTTTCTCCATGGCCTCATCCATCATGGAAATCCGGAAATCCCGCGCCTGCGGCGCGTACTTCATCATAACCGCCTTCCAAAGCCCCTCCTTCCCGCCAAAATAATAATTGGCCGAGGCGATGTTGACGGACGCCTGCTGGGAAATCATGCGCATGGAAGTGCCCGTATAGCCATGCTCGGCAAACAGGCACTCCGCCGCGTCCAGCAATCGTTCCTTGGTTCCTTGCTGTCGTTTCATGGGGTGTGAGGGGAAGTTAGGAATCACCGGTCCGCGCGGGCGGCGCGGACCTGGATGGAATGGTTGTGGGCGTCCAGCCCCTCCACCCTGGCGAACTCCGCCACGTACGGGGCGGACTTGAGCACGGCGTCCCGGTTCATCCGCACCACGCTGGTGCGCCGCTGGAACTGGTCCGCCCGCAGGCCGGAAAACGACTTGCCGGCCCCGCCGGTTGGCAGGGTGTGGCTGGGACCCGCCAGGAAATCCCCGCAGGCCACCGTGGAAAGGGCGCCGGCATAAATGGCGCCCGCCGTCCGGATGCCGTCCAGCACGGCGTCTTCATCCCGCGTGACGAGCACCAGGTGCTCCGGAGCGAAGGCGTTCACCAGGTCCACCCCCTCCTGGATGGAAGAAACCAGAAAACCGTAAGCGTGCTTGTCCAGCACCTCCCGGATGATGGAACCGCGGCTCAGCAGGGCGGCCTGGCGTTCCACCTCCGCCTCCACCTGTTCCAATAACGCCTCCGACGTGGTAACGAACACCACTACGCTGTCCGGACCGTGTTCCCCCTGCGCCAGCAGGTCGGCGGCCAGGAACTCCGCATCCGCGGTCTCATCCGCCAGCACCATCACTTCACTGGGGCCGGGGAGCAGGTCGATGGCGACGGCCCCCACCAGCTGGCGCTTGGCCTCCACCACAAAACGGTTGCCGGGGCCGAAAATCTTCTCCACCGGCTTCACGCTCTCCGTCCCCAGCGCAAGGGCGGCAATCGCCTGCGCTCCGCCTATCTTGACAATCTCCGTCGCGCCGGAAGCCTTCAATGCATATAAAAGAGCGGGATTCACCCGCCCGTCCGGCCCGCAGGGCGTGGCGGCCACAATCTCCCGCACGCCGGCCGCCTGCGCAAAACCGCCCGTCATGATGGACGTGGACACCAGGGGAGCCTTCCCGCCTGGAATATAAATGCCCACGCGGTCATACGGAAGGAAGCGCTCCGCCACCTCCACCCCCTGGGCGTTCACGCCGGACCAGTCCTGCCTGCGGCTGCGGTCTGAAAAATAATGGATGTTCGCCAGGGAGACGGCTATGGCCTCTTTTACGGAATCCTCCACCGCGGCTTCCGCCTCCTCCAGCTCTTCTTCCGTCACGAACAGGGAGGAAGGGTCCAGATGCACCTTGTCAAACCTGGCGGCATAATCGAAAAGGGCTTTGTCCCCGCGCGCGGAAACGTCCCGGATAATAGTGTTCACGGTATCCCTTACGGAATCCTCCGGGAGAGCGCGGCGGTTCATCCGGCTCTTCATTTCGTCAAAGCAGGTGTCTGAAGGACGGTAAATTTTCATAAAAGATATAATACGGAAAAATGAGAAGGAAGTTTCACAATCTTTAAGCATGCAGTCAAGCCTTCTGTCCTCTTTGATTTCCAAAGGTACTCCATGAATCTCCCGGACAAAAAATCAAAAGACCAAACCATTCTCCCTTGACCGGCACAAAAAACAGGCATAGCCTTTCTTTCGCAAACATTTGGCCGAACGGCCCACTGTCATGAACATTCACGAATATCAAGCAAAACAACTCTTTGAGCGCTTTGGCGTGGCCACCCCCAGGGGCATTGCCGCCGTCACCGCCCAGGAAGCAGCACAAATAGCCCGGAACATGGGCGTCTCCCAATACGTAGTTAAGGCACAGGTACACGCTGGCGGCCGTGGCAAAGGCACCTTCAAAAACGGCTTCAAGGGCGGCGTGCACGTCGTCGGCTCCGTGGAGGAAGTGGAAGACGTAGCCGGCAAGATGCTCAACCAGGTTCTGGTCACCAAGCAAACCGGGGAAACCGGCAAGCTGGTCAGCAAGATCATGGTGGCGGAAGCCGTGGACCTGAAGAAGGAATGCTACTTCGCCATTCTCCAGGACCGCGCCCGTGAATGCCCCGTCATCGTAGCCAGCACGGAAGGCGGCATGGACATTGAAGAAGTGGCCGCCACCCGTCCGGAAGCCATCATCCGCGAACACATTGACCCGGCCCTGGGCATCCTGCCCTTCCAGGCCCTCAAGATCGCCGTGGCCCTGGGCCTGACCGGCCCCCTGCTCCGCCAGGCCACCAAGCTCATCACCAACGTTTACAAGCTCTTCACCGCCCTGGACTGCTCCCTGGTGGAAATCAACCCCCTCGTGGTCACCACGGACGACCGCGTGTGCGCCCTGGACGCCAAATTCAACTTTGACGACAACGCCCTGTACCGCCACCCGGAAATCATGGAAATGCGGGATGAAACGGAAGAAGACCCCCGCGAAGTGGAAGCTGGTAAGTACGACCTGAACTACATCGGCCTGGACGGCAACATCGGCTGCATGGTGAACGGCGCCGGTCTGGCCATGGCCACGATGGACATCATCAAATACTACGGCGGGGAACCCGCCAACTTCCTGGACGTGGGCGGCTCCGCCACGGAGGAAATGGTCACCAACGCGTTCCGCATCCTCACCAGCGACAAGAATGTGAAGGCCCTTCTGGTCAACATCTTCGGCGGCATCATGCGCTGCGACGTCATCGCCCAGGGCATTGTGTCCGCGGCGAAAAACATCGACATGAAAATCCCGCTCGTCGTCCGCCTGGAAGGCACCAACGTGGAAATCGGCAAGAAAATCCTCGCAGACAGCGGCATCGCCATCATCCCTGCCGACAACCTGGACGAAGCAGCCCAGAAAGCGGTCGCAGCAGTCAAATAACCCTCACCATTTATTACGACAATGACATCTCTCATTGACAAGAACACCCGTCTGGTCGTGCAAGGCATCACCGGCAGCGCCGGCGCGTTCCACGCCAAAAACTGCATGGACTTCGGCACCAACGTGGTCGCCGGCGTGACCCCCGGCAAGGGCGGCCAGCTCTTTGAAGGCAAGGTCCCCGTCTTCGACACCGTGGCGGAAGCCAAAAAAGCCACGGACTGCAACGCCTCCATGATCTTTGTGCCCCCGCCCTTCGCCGCGGACGCCATCATGGAAGCCGCAGACGCGGGCGTGAAGCTCATCGTCTGCATCACGGAAGGCATCCCGGTGCAGGACATGCAGAAGGTGAAAGCCTTCCTGAAGGACAAGGACGTCACCCTCATCGGCCCGAACTGCCCCGGCATCGTCAACCCCGCCGCCAACTGCAAAATCGGCATCATGCCGGCTTACATCTTCAAGCCCGGCAGAATCGGCATCGTCTCCCGTTCCGGCACGCTCACCTATGAAGCCGTCTGGCAGGTCACCAACATGGGCCTGGGCCAGAGCATGTGCATCGGCATCGGCGGCGACCCCGTCCACGGCATGACCCAGCAGCAGGCCGTTCAATTCTTTACGGAAGACCCCAACACGGACGCCTTCATCATGATCGGTGAAATCGGCGGTTCCGAAGAGGAAGAAGCCGCTGAATGGATCAAGAACAACTGCAAAAAGCCCGTCGCCGCCTTCATCGCAGGCGCCACGGCTCCCAAGGGACGCCGCATGGGCCACGCAGGAGCCATCGTGGCCGGAGGCAAAGGCACCGCCGCCGCCAAGCAGGAAGCCCTGAAGGACGCCGGCATCGTGGTCGCCAAGACGCCCGCCCAGATGGGCGCCGCCCTGGCGGAAGCCATGAAAAACAAGGGCATGTAAGCCCCCGTTTACACACTTCCAATCATCCCAAAGCGCCTCCTGTCCGGGAGGCGCTTTTTTCATGGAAAAACGGAGTTGAGCCCGTAACGCGGATTTTGCCCGAACTATAGCGGGGACATTCTCTCTACGTAGGTTTGAGCCTCAGCTAAGGAACATTAACCAAAAACTGACTGTAACGCATCACGTTATTCTGGCGCGGCCATGCAGGCCCATCTTCAAAGATGGCGATTGCGAAAGACATATTAAACAAACAAGGTGTGCGGCTGTTACGCGAAAAACCCATCCGTGCCCTTGAGTTCGGCACAGACGCTTCCCTCTTCTATCCCTGAAGCACCTGCTATCCATCTATCGCTCCCTTTGATAATTCCTGCCATACGAACTGTACAATTCTTAAAACTTGTACAGCCACTTGTACAGCAAGCTTTCCGCTCTCCAACATGATGCACGCATAAGAAAAAAGCACGTAAGCCATTATAAAATAACAACTTGCGTGCTTTAGTAAAATAAAAAGCTGGCGGAGCGGGAGGGATTCGAACCCTCGGTACCGGTTTTGCCAGTACGTTCCTTTAGCAAAGGAGTGCTTTCAGCCTCTCAGCCACCGCTCCGTCTTGGGTAATGTGTGGAAAAGAAATTACACACTTCCCAAAATGAAGTCAATACATAAATAGTACAGGCAGGAATTACTCCAGGTAAGTATACTGGTAGGTCAGTTCCTTTTCTTCACCGGGCTTCAGCGCCACCTCCCACTGGAATTTCCCGTCCGGATTCAAGGAACGGTCCCAGTTGGGGAGACTGGACATTTTCCCGTCTCCGGACACGGCCTGCGGAGTCCCGATGATGGACTTGCGCACCTGAACATCCATTTCCCTGCCGGAAATATTCTTCATGGTCAGGGAACCTTTCACCGTGTACTGCTGGCGGGTGTAATTCTTGTGCTTGACTTGTTCGGAGGAGATCGTCTCTTCTGAAACATGCACCATGGTTTCCATGGATTTGTTCAGCCGGACCAGCACCTGTTCCCCCGGATTGGTGAAGGTCAGGGTGCTCTGCCCCGCCAGCCTGCCCTGCGATACCAATTCCACGATTCCCGTGGACCACGGCGCGTTCAGGGAATTCGTCAACCGGATGCAGTGCCACACCTCCAGGGGAGAAGGGGCCTTCTCTCCGCCGGAACGGTTCCGGTTCCATTCCGCCAGCGTCTTCTGGTCGGGAATGTCCCAGGTATAAACGTGGCTGTACGGGATATTTCCATCAAACAGGGTTCTGGTCACCCTTTCCCTGTACTTGCAGGAGAAGCCGGAAATGGAGTAGAAGAACAGGTCTTCCGCCTGCCTGATCTTGTTCGGATCAATGGCCGTGGGCGCTTCCATGTTGAATACAGGCTGCCATGTCCTGCTCTGGCTCATAATGTTGGACGTCAGCAGGGACCGTGCGTATTCCGTTCCCGGCTTATCCGAACCAAGGGAGGCAAACAAATCACTCATGGTCTGCTTCATGGAGATGGGTGAAGGCAAACCGGGCATTTGCAGGGAAGGAAAGCCGGAGATCAATTCCATATCCACCTTGTCCAAGTCCATCAGTTCATTCATGATGATGGCCTTGCATTGCAGATGCCCCTTTCCTCCCTCACCCAGTTCCACCCGGTAGCTGGGCAGCCAGCTGATGCCGGAGGAAAGGCTGCTGACCGTAATGGTTTTTCCCGGAGCAGGATTTTCCAGATTCAGGACCAGCCGCGTCCTCTCCACAATCCAGAAGGGAAAGGAAACATCCTTGTCCAACATCTCAATCTGCCGGAGAGAGTTTTCCTGGAACATGACATATCCCGTCTCCGTTTGCAGCAGTATTCCTTTGTCCATGGAAGAGGGAAAGCCGTATCCCACACTACCTTCTTCCACCACCGGGGAAGATGCGGCATCCATCATATTGGGACGGCGTGCATCCATCAAGAGGCTACTCCCGGATGCTGCCACCCTCCCTTCAATCACCATTCCCTTATCCGTGGTGACCCGGACCAGTTTTCCCGCGTTGGCCTTCAGGAACTCGCTCCTGCCGTAATCCGTTTTGGGAATCTTGTCGTTCACCCTGCTGCTGACCAGTTCCCAGACGGAAACGCCCGGTTCCGCGGAAAGCCAGAAAGAACCGTAGGAAGGAGTGGGAAGGCCGGTCAGCTCCATCGCGGAGCCTTCCGCCGTCTTTCCCTCCAGAGTCACGGTGCCATAGCCATTTTTGAACAGCGCCAACTTTGTGGGCTTCATCCTCACCTCCGGCAACGGAGCTTTTTCAGCCGAAGCGGTTTCCGGGAGGGAAGCGACGCAGGAAACGCCAAGCAGGAAGAACGGAATCAATCCAAGTCCGGAGATTTTCATCAGACGCCCCGCACCGGTCATGGTATCATTGTCTATTTTCATGCATACAGACTAAACAGTCCCCTGGCACGAAATCAACCGGAAACCGTTCTTCACCTGCAAATGTAACACCGTTGTAACATTCAGGAACCACGCCAAGGGAAAAGGAACGCCCCGGCCCTTTTCAATGCGGCGGCGCACACGGTCCAGAGAAAAAGCAGGGAGAGCCTCAAACTTCGCAATGCTCTGCGATCACCTCCAGAAAATCATCCAGGTACCGGGCTGCCTTCTGTTCCCCGATGCCGTGGACGTTCATGGCGCCCCGGCGGGTGGTGGGCTTCAGCCGCGCCAACCCTTCCAGGGTGGAATTGTGGAATACGGCATAAGCCGGAATCCCGGCCTCACGGGCCAATTCATTCCTGAGCTCCTTCAATTTCAAAAACAAATCTTCGTCAAACTCGCCCAGGGCAGCCAAATCCCCCGTGGCCCGCACCCTGGCCTGCCCCGTGGGGGCGGAAGCCTTTTCCCGGCGGGCAAAGGGCCAGAGCATGGACGCCTCCCTGCGCCCCATCATCACTTCATTCCCCTTCGGGCTCAAGGTAATCAGGGGGCGGTCCGCCTCCCCGCTCATTCTGATCAATCCCGCCATTTGCATGGCGCGGAACAACTGGCGGATATCGTCTTCGCTCCAGCGGGAAAGGATGCCATACGTACTCAGACGGGCCAGGGAGGTTTTTAAAATCTCCTGATTCTTCGCCCCTTTGAGCATCTGGATGATTTTCGTCCTGCCCCACCTTCCCTGCCAGGAACCGTCCGCCATGCGCACGGACGCGCGCGCAATCCCGCTCAGCGCCTGCCGGACCACCCTGGTTTCCTCCTCACCCAACGATTGCCCCTCCTCCACTCCCAGCGTCAGGCACTGGTCGCAGCGGCCGCACGGCGCGCCATCCTCCTCCCCGAAGTAATTCAAAATCCACTGCTGGCGGCAGCCGGAGGAATAGGCGAACTCCGTCACCGCTTTCAGTTTTTCCCGGTCCCGCACCTCCTTTTCCCGCAGGGCCTGTTCGTCCAGAGGAATCTTCAAGCCGCTTACGGCGGGGTCCGTCACTCTGGTAAGCTTCACGCGCTGCCCCGGAACGTCATGGCGGCTGATCGCGCCATTGCGCATGAGAACGGACAGGGCGGCCCCCACCTGCATGGCATTCCGGCATTTGAGGCGTTCCCCCATCTCCTCCATGGACCACGCCACATCGTGGGTTTCCGCACTGCAATACTTCCTTAACAACTCGTACAGCTCCACAATCAGCGGAACGCCCGGATTCACCCCCTCAATAAAAAACTCCTGGGTCCGCAAATCCGCATGGTTGAACAAAAGCTCGCAATAGGCTTCCTTCCCGTCGCGACCGGCACGTCCAGCTTCCTGGTAATAAGCCTCCACGCTGCCGGGAACCTCAAAATGGGCCACAAACCTGACGTCGGCACGGTCAATGCCCATGCCAAACGCATTCGTGGCAATGACGATGTCCGCATGGCGGTTCATGAAGGCGTTCTGGGCCTCTTCCCGCTGCTCATCCGTCATGCCCGCGTGGTAAGCCGTCACGCTCAGGCCAAGGCCGGAAAGAGCCTCATGCACCTGCTCCACCTTTTTGCGGGTGGAGCAATAGATAATACCCGTCTTATGGCGCTTCACCAGCTCGTACAGCCTCTTGTACTTGTCCTTGTGCGTATCGCAAGCCGTAATGCGGAAATGCAGGTTTTCCCGCGCAAACCCCCGTACAATCGTCACCGGGTCGTCCAGCCTCAAATGTTCCAGAATATCCTCCCGCACGCGGGGAGTGGCCGTGGCGGTCAGAGCCGCTACCTGCGGGCGTCCCATCGCTTCAATAGCCCTGCCCAGCTTCAAATAATCCGGACGGAAATCATGCCCCCACTGGCTCAGGCAGTGGGCCTCATCCACGGCAACCATATTCACGTCCACCTCCGCCAGGGCGCGCATGAACCCCTCATGGCCGAAACGCTCCGGCGCCACATACACCAGCTTGAACGCCCCGCCCTTCATGCCGGCCAGGCGTTCCCTTTGTTCAGGAAAGCTCAGGGAGCTGTTGATCATGGTGGCGGGAATCCCTCTGGCGGCAAGGGCATCCACCTGGTCTTTCATCAGGGCGATCAACGGGCTGACGACCAGGCAGACCCCGTCCCGGCACAAGGCCGGAAGCTGGTAGCACAGGGATTTTCCTCCGCCGGTGGGCATCACCACCAGCACGTTGCGGCCTTCCATGATGGAAGCCACCACGCGGTCCTGCCCCTCCCTCAAGCCGGAAAAGCCGAAGTATTCCTTCAATGCCTCCATCGGCGACCTGATCACCTTGAATTCACTCATCTTTCCCGTTCAGTGTGCCACAGCCCATTCCGGGACGCAACGCCTTTCCCCTCCTTTTCCACCCCGGAATGAACGGCCTGCTTCTGAAAGGCACTCCTGCCCGCGAAGAGGGAAAATGAGATTTTTTTCTCAAATCTCCTTACAAACATCTTGACTTTCCCGGAGAAAAATCTATATTTCTCTCACCGCTTACGCGGTACACGACGCAAGTCAAAGCGCCCGTAGCTCAATTGGATAGAGCGTCTGACTACGGATCAGAAGGTTTGGGGTTCGAATCCCTACGGGCGTGCCACTTGCATCACCACCGGTAAATAAAATGATTCCTGCCTGAACGCCATGGCGGGATTTTTTGTCTCTACCGGTAAATACATATGGGGGCGCCATGGTTTCGACTGGAAGTCTGAGGTGCTGGCTGCATGTGAAGGTTAATCGGCTGGCCTTCTAAAAAGCCGATTAAAAAAATAAATGCAGAGTCTAACGACCTTGCTCTGGCTGCCTAATTAGTTCAGCCGCGTCAGAACCTCAACGCCTGCTAGAGGGGACGACGAACATTCAGCAGGCTGGTGCAATGCGGGGTTGCCGCGCAACGCACGAGACTTCCACAGGCAACTAGCGAGCCTGCCTAGTTGGCGCATGACGAAGCAGCCGCGAAAGCAGCAATATGCGTCTGAACATGGAGATGCCGGCATTAACGGCCTTCAGGACACGGGTTCGACTCCCGTCGCCTCCACCACTTCAAAACAACCGCAAGCGCTTGAAATAGAACGCTTGCGGTTTTTGTTTTTATAGAACCGCAGTACATTATAACGGCTTTTAGAAACAATGTACTGCGGGAAATTGCCGTGCACTGCGGGTATAAAGAAGCCCTCTCCTGCGGTGGGCGGGAGAGGGCTTCGGTGAGAATGTTGTCCTGGGCGTAACGGTTAGTGTGAGTGTAGCCGTCCGCGTCCCGGTACACGGTTGTCATCGTGAACTTGTCCCACTCTCCGAGACATGGGAACTGTAGCTGTAACTATCTATCTGCAATCATGGTATCAGGCTTGGTCTTGAGTATCCGGATCAATAAAATCCTCTATCGTCTCGGACTTGATCGCGTTATACTCGATGGCCGAAAATCCATAATACGCAGGGTTATAACCGTTCATGTATCGCTGCATAATGCGCGGAGCGCCTATGTCCACAGTTGTGGCGTTTGTACTGTTGTAAATGTCCAGGTGGCATGCGTTAAATCCTACCGAGTTGTAGGTATGTATGCCCCGCACATTGGCGATGCGTATGCAGCAGCGATTATCGTAGCCGCCTGTCATTAGCCACAACGTCCCATAATTGTCAGTATCCCAGCCACCGTCACGGTACTGGTGATACACCAGCCCGCTGATGGATGCGGGCACGGCTGTGTTGCTGTCAAGGGGTAACAATGCCCTCGTAGTCTTGACAAACTTCCTTCCCGCTGAACGGGAGTAATAAATCTCTCTGACTCTGACCCAGTACCCCCTGGCCTCAGAATCTCTTGTGTCAGATATAGTCACATCCAGCACCTCGCCAAAGTGCTCAGCGCTAGTGTGCACCCTAGTGTAATCGTCAACGTCTCTATCCGTCCTCACCGACACCTGTCCGTCACCCATGCCTAGCGTTATCTTGACAGTGGCTTTATAGGCCGACATCCGGACGGGCAGGGTAAATCCGCCAAATTTGCTGTAATTGGCGCGGCCTATAAGAGAGTGATCCAGGCCCATATTGATAGATGACGACTGTCTGGCCGGCACGGTAACCCTCATGAGCTGCCCCGACACCCGCTCCGTCACGGCAGCATTATTGGTGGTGGTAGTAATCGCAGCATCAAGGTAAATCTGCAGGTTGTATGTCTCGGCCACGGCGGCAAGCCCGGCAGCATATATCCGGTTGACGGCTGCGGTATCAGTCGCGGCGCCCGCGGCAAGCGGGATGTTGATGCCTCCGTTGGCATTAACCGCATCGGAAAATGTTCCGCCCTGAGCCGTTAGCCTGCCGTCCAGCGTCATATTGCCCGCTTCATCCGTCAGCTTGTCCTGCTTGCCGTTCCACGTTTCACGTTCTTTCGCCGTTATGTGGACTACGGCATCATCCTTGTGTACATTGAAGGAAGACGCGTCGGCTTTTGCAGAAAGAGCGGCAGCATCCGCCTTGGCGTTCCACGCGGCGCGTTCGTCTTCCATCACATGGATGGCCTTGTTCCCGGTATGCTCGTCAAGGTCTTCCTGAGTGGCAATGAGAATCCCCTTGGCCTTGACCGTGGTTTGATTATTCCATGCAGTACGCTCTTCCTCTGTAACATGGGCAGTTCCATTCTCCACATGTTCATTCAGTTCATTCAGAGAAGCTATGAGGGTTCCGTTGATAGAAGTAATTTTATTCATGATTATTTCTTATTGTTTGTTGCGAAGTGGCTGAACAACGCCGCTGCCGCCCCGTCCACCATCGTGAACTCCGAAAATCCTGGCTGGTGAAAAATCCGGCCCTTTCTGGGCTGTGGCTGCTTCCACGGCCAAAATGACGGTATCCATAGATTCCAGAGATATTTCCCTTTCCTCCAAAGTCGAGCTGATGATCTGCTCCAGCCGCAACCGGACAAGAAACGCCTTCATTCGTCGGATAGAACGGCAACGCGTGCTGCCACTTCGTTGAAAGTTTCTACCTGTTCCTGGAAAATATCATCCTGTGAAAAGCGTCGAGACTGAACGAAGCCGTTCCTGTCCGGGAATACGGCCGTCAGGATAATCTTCCTATAGAAGTTGAAGTGTCCCTGCCCCTACCTCCCACGCGCCACGATTGCAGAGCCGGCGGATATGTTAGCCGTTAATGCAAGCATGGTAAGCGGAAAAACATTTGGGGCGCTTCCTTTTTACATGGGCCGCCTGGTTGCTTCCTTGAGAAACCGAGCATCCTTCTTCCTGTTGAAGCACACCGGAGCAAGACCCAAACTTCCATTCGCCCGGTTTCCGCTTCTCTTTCCCCGTGTTCCCCCGTGGAGAGGTATCCGATAGGCCCCATGTTAAAGCAAATCCAGTTCCGCAACAGCCGCTTTACGTGCTCCCCCGGCTCCCTTTTTAGCGCTGAATTTGACGAATCTAGCTTCAGAGGGCGCAAAATTGACTTCCT
The DNA here is from genome assembly GCA_947624785.1 of Akkermansia muciniphila. Lineage (GTDB taxonomy): Bacteria > Verrucomicrobiota > Verrucomicrobiia > Verrucomicrobiales > Akkermansiaceae > Akkermansia > Akkermansia muciniphila_F. The sequence continues at coordinate 30,356 of CANQLV010000009.1, forward strand.
GTTCCACCGGGTTGTTGACGATATTGCCGAAACGGCCGGAAGCCACCGGCTTCCCCCACGTTTTGCCGTCCCTGCTGAGACGGATATCATACATTTCAATATGGCCCGGGCCACCCTCCATCACAGGCGTATATATCAACCCGGCAATTTTCTGCGCTTTTCCCGTATCAATAATAATGTCACATCCCTGGGGAGGCAGGCCAATTTCCGCATAAGTATCCGTTTTTCCGTCTTTCAGCCGCTCCAACTGGGCAGCGGGAAGGTTTTTCCCGGCAACGGTTATTTTCCATTCCTTCCTGTCCAGTTTCCGGACGGCTTCCGGTTTGTCCTCCGTTGAGAAAGGAGCCAGGTAATACAAGGATAAATTGCTGAATGAAACGGATTTGCGGGAATCCAGGAAGCGTATCTTCAATTGATCAGCCTTCACCGCTTTCGGCAGCCTGATCATTTTACGGAATCCGATGGTGGTACTTTCAGCCATGGGTTTCCATTGGCCGTCCAGCCACGCATCCACGGCAAAGCGCTCCACACGCTGGCCGTAGTCACGGACATTTTCCTGAAGCTTGATTACGTTGAATTCTTTTTCTCCGGGCAGCTGGATTTCAACCTCCGCCCGGGTGGTGCCATCGGCAGTGGCCCAGCCTGTAAAAGGGTTGTCGTCAAACAAGAGTCCGGAGTCCGGATTTCCGGACCACCCGGAAAGGGCTTTCGCCCGGGCTCCCCTGGCCAAGTCGTTTTTTTTCATCTTTTCAATCACCCGCCCGAATTGAATCATCCTCCTGGCGTCCGCCTCCGGAATGATTCCTTCCCTATTGGGAGAGAGATTGGGAAGAACATTGGAGTTTTGCCCGACCGTTGAAAAGTAACAGTCCACCAGGTAATCAAGGGATTTGACGGATTTGTCGTCGCGCTCATGGTAAAACCAGCCTTTGCGGATGGGAAGGCCTGCCCGTGAAGGGTACCAGACGAGCTGCTTTTTCCCCGCCAGGCTGTCAATGGAACCCAGATTCCTGTCTTTGGCCCGAATCCCCACATTATTTCCGCCAAACAGGCGTGAGGAAGCCGTAACCCCCTGGACGCACCATTCCGTTTCCCGCCCGCGCCCCATCTCGTTCCCGCCCCACCGGACATCAGGAGCCGCCCCGGAAAGAAGAACGTCAGGCTGCAATTCCCTGGCCTTTTTAAAGATCCTCTCCCAGTCGAAGGGAGTCTGTTTCCCGTTGATTTTGCTATCCACCCCGGCGCCGTCAAACCATAAAAGATAAACCGGGCCGTAATTGGTCAGCAGTTCTTCCAGTTGCTTGACATAGAAATCATTGTACTTTTCCGTCCCAAAGCTTTTTTCATGCATGTCCCACGGGGAAAGGTAGATGCAGAATTTCATGCCCAGTTCCCGGCAGGCCGCGGAGACTTCCCTGACCAGGTCACCCTTTCCTCCCTTGTAGGGAGAACGGGAAATATTGTGATCCGTCCATTTGGTGGGCCACATGCAGAACCCGTCATGATGCTTCGCCACAAAGATCACTCCCGTTACGCCGGCATCCTTAAACGTTTTTACCCAGGAACGGGCGTCCAGCCGGGAAGGATTGAAGATTCCGGGGTCCTCCTTTCCGGTTCCCCATTCCACGCCGGTAAACGTGTTCATGCCGAAATGGATGAAGCCCAGCATTTCCCGCTGCTGGTAATCCAGTTGGCGGCCGGACGGCCTTACCTGGACCGCCATATCCAACAGCTTTCCCCGGGAAGCCTGTTCCGGCACCGTGACGGATATGCCTTCCTTTCCTTTTCCATACGCAACAGCCGGATAACCCAGCAAGCCACAGAGCAACAGGGCGCGAAGTTGAATAAAGGGAGTCATTTTTTTAAATCAAGAAGAGGTTTTCATTTAGTTGGATTTTGAGAATACCCCGTTAACAATAATATTCTTTCATCCCTTTCCTATCGCAATCCGCAATAATCATTATTTGCGAGTTATTAACATAACAAATGCGAATAACACAAGCTCTTTCTTCCTATGCACAGGATTCTATTTGATAATTTCTTCGCATGTTTACGAGCAATTCCCAGCCCCAAGCGGATTATGTGGACACCAGGAAACTAGGCCAGTGGCTCAATGAACATTCCATCAGCCGGGCTGAAATTGCCAGGGCTCTTGGCGTCCAGACGACGGTGGTTCACAATTGGTTTGCCCGTCAAAGGATCCCCAGGAACGCGCAGGCCTCATTACGCCATTTGATGAATGCCGGATACCCTTCGGAATTGGAATCTCAAATTGCCGTTCGAATGAAAAATTCCATTCTGAATGACGTTGTGAAGCGGGCCGTCAGAAAGGGCTTGTCCGTGGAAGAATGGATATTGAGCGCGGTGGAGGAGAAGTTGGAAAAGGATCATCAATAGAGGCACATCTGAAAAGATAATGTCTGCTCAAGCGAGCAGGTTCCCATTTTCCCGATCAGAAGGCACAGGAAAAACAGAAGACCGCTAAAGACGGGGTTCATTCATGGAGGCGGAGCGGAGGGGGCCGGCGATAAACTTTTCCTTTTTCTTCCCGTGAGCCGCCGGATTTTTCTGCCTTTGGGCAAAGATCAGGTATTCCCAACCGGGGTAATGCCGGACCACCCGCCGATGAAGAAAGAATGCTCCTGAAAATACCAGGACCGCAGCAACCAGGGCGGAAAGGATTCCCTCAGGGAGAATTTTTGACAGGAGCGGCATCAAGTAGGGCAGGACCAGGCAATGGACGGCATAAATGAAGAAGAAGAGGGGAGCACATGCCCGCGCAATGTTGCGAAAGAACGTCTTTTCCGTCAGCAGGACGCACAGGGAGCCCAGTCCCAGAATTCCGGGAATCCAGCAAGGTATGGTGTGCAGGGTTTCCGTGGAGATGACGCCGCCATGGTTCAACCACGCTATTGCCGCCCACGCGGGAAGGGAAATATAACCTGTTTTTTTCAGGAACAGCTTGATTTCGCCCAGCGTCAGGGAGGAAAGGCAGAATCCCAGCATGAAAAAAGCCAAGGCGTCCGCCCACGGAACCCGCGGAGGGTCGGAAAACAGCGCGTTGAGCTCCGGAAACAGCACCACGGAGAAGAGAACGGCTATCGTCGCGGGAATCAGCAGCTTCCTTTTTCCGAGGACGAATAAAAGCGGGGAGAGCATGCTCAGCGCCATCACGTATTTCAGGAACCACAAGGGGCCGTCGTAAGGAAAGGTGGTTCCCAATCCCGTCAGCTTCCAGGGCAGGATGCTCCAGTCCCACGCGCTTGAATGGCCCAGGCTTGAATAAATCCAATGCCTGAAGAACGCTTCCAGAAAAGCCGCCCCGTTCCATGCCAGATAAAATAGAACATACCTGCACGGGGAATGGCGCCAGTCGAACATTTTCCTGCGTCCCACAAAGTAGGCCGCCGCCATGAACAGAAAGGGCACCCGCTGGAAGAAGAGAGGGAATTCCACCCCATTTCCCGCAGCATGAAAAAGGACGATGAAGAACAGGCCCGCCACCCTGCCCAGGTCAAGCCAGCATTCCCTCGGAGGCGCTCCGGGAACACTCCCCGGACGGGCGGCCCGTTCCTTTTCCGGCTCCCCGGCGTGACGGCATTCCTCAAGCATGGATATTTTCATTCCGGCAAAGAATCAGAACGGGCTTTTGCAATACGGTTCCACGGCCCTCATGCCGTCATGAACCCGCACCGCCTCATCCCTGTCCTCCCGGGAAGCGAACAGGTACAGGGCATATCCGCCGAATCCGCCTCCCAGGTATTTCTTCGCCAGTTCCTCCCCCAGGGCTGGAAGGGGAGCCATTCCCTCCTGGAGCTGCACGCTATGGTAGAGCGCCACTCCGGCCGCCAGTTCATGAATGCTGCGCTCCATCACTCCGGCGCGGGCAATCAGGGAAGACTGGGCGATGCGGGCATAGTCCCTGCACCCGTCAGCCATTCCCGGCGTATCATGGTCATGCCCGGTGTGGAAGACCGCCATTTTCCCAGCCAGAAAGTCACCGGAGCTCTTGATGTCCAGCACGGGAACGGCGCCGGAACGCCAGACGCACAACCCCGTTTCCGCAATCACGGCCGGGTCCTGCCAGCCAACCCCCAGGGCAAGTTCCGACTGGACGGGGTCCCTGCCCTGCAGCATGGCCCAGGCTCCGCTGCCTCCCAGTCCGGCACGGAGTTCATAGGGCCAGTGGTCCAGGGAGACAAACGGACTGATGGCACAGTTGACAATGTACGCCCCCTGCCGCGCATGCCTGGGAACGTCCAGCCAGCCCCCCGCAAAGTCCACGCGCAGGGGAACGCTGAGCGGGGCCTTGATTCTGTTCACCAACTGAGTGGTGGAAATCTGTTCGGAACAGGGAGGCGTTTTGGGAAGCACCACATACCGCGCTCCAATCCTTGCGCACAATTCCCTTTTAAGGCCTCCGTAACAGTCATCTTCCGTAACGGCCAGGATATCGGGCCGTTCTTTCAGGAAAACGTGTTTAAAATCCATTCCCGGCTCCAGATTTTCTCCGCAGACCACCTTGTCCACCATGCACAGGCTTTCCAGAATCACTTTTTTATGGTCGTCCGGGATGGATGGTTTTCTGCGCTTGCGTTTCCAGAGCACCTGCCCGGAAGCGAAGGAGACGATGAGGAAATCCCCCAGCGAACGCGCTTCGCGGAAGAACTGGATATGCCCGGCATGAATGATATCGTAAAAACCGGAGACGAATATTTTGGTAGCCATGGTTGAAATGTATCAAGGTGTGGATGTTGCTGTATGGAGAGGGGTAAACATTAAACCGGCGCGGCGGAAACCGCTGGATGGGAGAAACCCGCCTCCCACTCCAGAGCCATTGTTTCCAATTCCCGACACCCTTCCACATAGTCCTCAAAGAGAACCGGATATTGCGGCAAAAGCAGCGGGAGGTCCTCCGGAACGTTAATTTGATGCCGCCTTCCCAGTTTTTTCCTTACCAGGCGCTGGAGTTCGCAAAAAGCCATCGGCACCAGGCTGGCGTTGGACGGCAGGTTCCAGAACCCGGCATCGTCGCTCACAATGACGAATTTCCTGCCCTCTTCCCTGCCCCAGGCCGCCAGCAGGTCACCCATGTTGCCGGGAAGCCGGCCGAAACAGGAGACCAGGGTGCAGGGAAGAGAGGATGCCTTTTCTCCCATTCCGGAGGAGGCAGACGGCCTGGCCGCCTTTTGCCGTTGTTTTTCACGGATAAAAATCCAGGGCAGAATAGAGATTATTTTCCAGCAGCGTTTCATTTGCTTGCGGGGTTCATTGAAAATGCGGTAGAGAAATTCCAGCCTGCAGTCCACCATCCAGGCGGGGGCCCTTCTGATATGCCGCCCGGAGGCGAAGTTAAAGACGGCTCCCACGGCCACCATAACCCCCCGCTGAAGATGGGGGCACAGCCTGTTCATGAATATTTCCTGCTTGGGAGCGCCCAGTGAAACCCAGACGATGTCCGGCAGGTATTCATTGATGCGCCCGGCAATAGCCGCGTAGTCAAATTCATCCACAGGGCAGAACGGCAATTCCTCAAAAGGCATGCTCTTCACGCGGGGGTCTTCCCCTTCCAGGGTCCGGCGCAGGGCATCCAGCGTGTCGCGGTTCCCCCCCAGGAACATCATTCTGTATTTTTTCATGCCGATGGCGTCGCTGAAAATCTGGGCGCCGCAGTATTGGGGCCTGTCCGCATGCAGCAGCCATTTCAGGTAGACGGGCACCCAGCCGCTGTCGCAAATGGTCAGGAGCGCTCCATTCAGCACATTCCTGTATTCCCGGTTGCGCTGTACCTCGGAAAGCACATGGCCGTCCGCCACGCAGATGTATCCCGCGCCCCCGGAACGGAGCACTTCGTCCATGCGCAGGAAAACGCGTTCACGGTCAAATTCATATCTGATGTTGAAATAGGTCTCCATACGGTTTTCACTCATGGTCAATGTTGACGGTCCTTCAAAACTTCGCGGTAAATGCCGGCCATCCTTTCCGCCTTGAGGTTCCAGTCCAGTTCCCTCCGCCTGGCGTAAAACGCTCCATCCATCTCCCGCAAGACCTGCCTGTTATGGAAAAAGAAACGGATGCGTTCCGCAAAGTCCCGGGCGGACTGTCCGGGACGGGTCAGGGGTATCTTGCATCCCACGGTTTCATCAACGATGGTTCCCATGCCGCAGGTATCAAAGCAGAGCACGGGCAGGCGGTTCATCAGGGCTTCCACAAGCACGGTCGAGGTAGCCTCCATGATGCTCGGAAAGAAAAACAGGTCGCTTCCCCGCATGAGTGATTGCACCTTTTCATTGGAGACCGTGCCGTGCCACACGCATTGCCCCGCCACGCCCAGCCGCTCCGCAAGGTTCCGGTAGCCCGGCTCCCTCTCCCCTCCCCCGCAGATATGCAGCTTCAGCTCCGGCAAATCCCGGAGATGGGTGAGGGTTTTTAATGCCAGGGCCAACTGCTTGCTGGGTATCATGCGGCCTGCCCACAGCAGCCTGAATGGGCCTCCGTCCGTTGCCCGCCGCACCTCCTCCGGCCGAGCGGCGCAGCCGGTTTCACTCATCAACAGCGCTTCCCGGCGATGGTAACGTTCCATTTTCTCCCGCACTCCCTGAACGGAAGCCAGCACGGCGTCAGCGCGCTTCATGGCTTTCCGCACCCTGGGCTGGAACCTGGCCTGTACCGTATTGATCACGTTTTTCAATGCCGCCTTCCCCACCTGCCTCCAGCCGCTTTCCCGCAAGTAGGCCACCGGCGTATTTTCCATTCCCCCCACCGGTCCCCATATGTAGGGAATTCCCCCGATTTTCCACAGCATCCCCGGCTCCCGGAAGCCGATCATGTTTAACTGGTGAATGACGTCTATGCGGTTTTCCGCCACGATGCGCCGCGCCAGCACAAGCGCCCGCTCCTGCCATTTTTTGTAATGGCGGTAAAAACGCCAGTCTCCCTGGTCCCAGCACATCCGGCGTATTTTTTCCGGCACGGGAAGATAATGGAACACGATGTTGCCGGCCTGGGGAAGGCGGGCGAGTTCCCGCTCTATGTTTTCCCTCCATTCCCCTTCAGTAATCACCTGCACCTTGCAGTGCATGGCCACGTGGATGACCCAGTTCCACCCCATACCGGGTTCGCTGCCCCAGTCCGGGTTGACGGCATAAGCGTTAATCAGGATTTGCATCATGGCTTGTCTGTTTTATGGAATCAAGGTAGTTCCGGTGCCTTTCCTCTTCTCCCGGGGTGGCAAAGCGGCGACGGATGACCCGGGCCGGATTGCCGCCCACCACGGTCATGGGCGGCACGTCTCCGGTCACGACGGCCCCTGCCGCCACAATGGCACCGTCCCCCACGCAAACGCCCCCCAGTATGACGGCTCCATGGCCAATCCACACGTCGCTGCCGATGACCGTCATCCCGTCCTCCCAATTCCGGGGAGAATCCCAGACGGCGCAACCGGGCCTGTTAAAGGAATGGTCCCTTTTTCCGATGAATGAAACGCGGGCGGCGCACAACACGCTGTTTCCAAAACGTATATCGCAGGAGACATGGCAGTGCGGCCCCAATTGCACCCTGTTCCCAAAAATGATCCGTTTGTGCGGGGAATTCAGATGCACATGCCTTCCTATCCTGGTCATTCCCTCCACGGTGACCCAGCGTTGGATAAGGCGGAAACGGATGAAACTGCGCACTCCGTTGGCCAGGGAACGCAGAAACAGGATGGGCCGGGACCTGCCCGGGGCTGCATTGGAGGAAGCATTCATCATACAATATGTTCCATGAGATGGCTGACGTATTCCCGGAATCCGGCAGGCATCAGGCATTCTTTCAGGCGCGGAGAGGAAGGACAGGCGCCGCGGTCCAGGCAGGTTTTCCGGAGAAGAGAGGCCAGCCCCCTTTCATCTTCCGGATCGAACAATTCCCCATTCCAGCCCCGGCGGATCAGACAGGCGGAGCCGCAACGCCCGGAAACCAGGCAAAAACATCCGGCAGCCAGTGCATCATTGACAACCGCTCCAAACGGTTCCACCAGGCTGGGAAGAACAAAAACGTCGGCCAGATTGTACCAGGCGGCCAGGCGTTCGCCTTCCAGCCAGCCGGTAAAAATAGCGCTGACCTCCAGCCGGACGGCCAGATCCTGCAAGACCGTCCCCAGGCGGCCCGACCCCGCAATCACCAGAACGGCGTCCTCCGGAAGGGCCGCAGCCGCCCTGACCAGGCATTCCAGATTCTTCTCCGGGGCCAGGCGCCCCACATACAGGACCACCCGTTTTCCGTGCAGGCCGTATTCCCGCTGCATGGAATGGCTCACGGAAAGCGCTTCCCGGCATTGTTCCCGGAATGCCCGTTCATCCCTGACAATCGGAAAAAAGACGCCCTTTCCATAACGTTCCCGGTACCAGCGGCATGCCTCCATGTCCGGGAGAATCACATCGTCCATCACCGGCATCGCCGCCTTCCGCGCCAGCGCATGCATGCGGGACAATTCATTGCCGCGGATCATGTCCATGCTGTCGTCGCAGATGCTGACAATTTTGAATTTCCAGCGGCAAACCGCGCGCAGCAGGCACACTTCCAGAGCCAGAATGGAAAACTCCGGAACGATCACCAAATCGGGCCGTCCCTGCCGGAGAACGCGCGCAAGGCCGGAGGGAACGCGCCGCCCGGCCACCCGAACATGGTTCAGGTATTGGGGGCGGAAAGCGCAGCGAGCTTCCATTTCCTCCCTGTTGTAGTGGTGGTCCGGAGAATTTTCATATTCAAAAAACGCCTCCATGTCTCCAAGCCGGGCCAGCGCATTGAAAAAATCAATGCGATAGGGAGCCAGGTATTGATGAAAGACCATCAGTTTACGTTTGTTATCGTTCATGGTTCAGTGCCTTTTCCTGTAATACTGCCACGCTTGCCTGAAGAAGCCGGAGGCCGTCTCCCGGACGCCTACGCACCGAAGAGAAAACCGCAAGGGGTGTTGAATTGTGCCGCTCAGCTCCAGCAGCTCTTCATCGGAATATTGGAAAAGGCGGCTCAAACAGCATTTGAGGAAGGGGATTCCATGGCGGCGGGAGTGAAAGGGAATGACGTGCACCCCCCGGCGGCGTCCCAGAAGCTCCCTTTGCCTCCGGTCAATGGGAGAAAACAGGGAATGGAAATAATAAACGGGTGTCCCCGCATGCAGAAAGGGGGCCAGGCGGTAAAAAGGCGCCCGTTCCGGGTCATTCCCGTACCGTACCAGCAGGGGATTGACTCTGGCGGCATCTTCCATTTCCGTTTCCGGCGCAAGATCAAAATAGCCGTTGAAGGAGAAAACGCGCTCCGCATGCAGCAGGGAGCCGAAGAGAACGGCCGCATAGCCTCCCGAGGAACTGCCCACCATCGTTACCCGGCAGCCTTTCGTCTCGTTTTCAAGCCACTTCAGCACCTTTTCCGGAGAGTCCAGGCGGCTGTTGACGCCGCCCAGGTACCATTGCTTGAAAACGTCTCGGATGAAGATGTGCCTGCCGCAGCCCGGAACCCTGGTTCCGAACCATTCAAACGTATTCCGCAGGGTGACCCGTTCATGGAACCGGGCGCGGTTGTTGGGAAAGTACAAGTCATTGCTGCTGAAATAAACGGCGCATCGCGAATCATCCCCCTCCGGAGAGCGCTCCATGAGGTAATTGTCACGGGTCCTGTACGTCTCCAGCACCTCTTCATCATCCGTCTGGAAAACCCAGTCTATTTCGTCGCTGTCCATAAGAAGGGGAGAAAAACTCGTACATGCATGCAGACCATGGCCTTGCACGCAGCCAGCAGGCCGTCGTGCCTGCGGACGTAGTGGAAGTAATACCTGGGCTGGGCATTCCCCAGCGGGGAATACAAATTGCGGAGCCTGCCTGCCAGGGGCACCTTCCGGTCCGTCCAGGAAACGGCCTTGTCATGCCGTTCGCAGGTTCCCAGGCAGGAGGGGGCCACCCGCAGCCTTATTCCGCGGGCGCGCGCCGTCCGGGAATAGTCGTAATCCCCCAGGGCGTGCAGGTAGAACCCGTCCAGAATACCGATGCGCTCCACCACCCGCCGCGGCACCCATAGAATGTTCCCGTGGCATAATTCGCACTCCCTCAGGGTTCCATCCGGAATAACGGGCTTCCCGCCCGCCGTGCCTCCGTAAGTCCACTCATCCGTGCCGGGGTGGCAGGTGGAGCCGCAGATGACGGCGGCGTGCTCCATCCGGCGTGAGGCTTCCAATAGATGGCCCACGGCAAACGGATGCAGCACGGTATCATCATTCAGCCACAGGTAGAAATCCGCATCCTTCTTCAGGGCGTCCTCCCATGCCGTCCTCATTCCCCGGTTCCAGAACAGGGTTCCGTCCCCCCTGATGACGGATACGGAGGGGTAAGCCTGCCGCACGGCGTCTCCGGTGCCGTCGGAGGAACCGTCATCCACCAAATGCACGGAGACGTCCAGCCCCGCTTCCGGCAGTGCGGAGAACAGGGCGGCAAGGGAGCGGAGCGTTTTTTCCCTGCGGTTGTGGCACGTCACCAGGACCGCAAGTTTTTTTCCGGAGGTATCGTCAGTTTTCATGGAATGCGTACGGAAGGGAGAGGGTTGGAAGAACGGCGGCGGAAGATGCTTTCCACCCATTCATGAAGCTCGCCATCCGTCATGGCCCGGAAACGGCTGGAATAGCACATGGCGATCATCATCCACAGGGAGATGTTCATGATATCCAGATTGAAGTTGGTATCCTCCAGCCATCCCCAGAGCCAGCGGAAGGCCACGAACACGCCCAGCAGCTTCATCCAGCGGTTGTTGGAACGGTAAATGGCCAGATAGGAGGCCTGCCAGTAAAATCCCGTGTAAAGGAAGAGCCCCGCCACCCCCGTCCAGGCGAAAATATTGAGGAGGACGGGTTCGCACCAGGCGCGGCGCTTCTGGTCATGGTAGGACTGGCGCTCATCACTGGACATCTGGAAACTGGTTTCATACCCCTGCGCCGGGGTGCGCCCCAGCAAAATGCAGCCGTCCTTCAGGGAGGAAGAAGCCACCTCTTCAAAGACGATGCTGCGGGAATCCGCCAGCAGGTCGTCCTCCACGGAACTTCCCGGCGCTCCGGTGCAGGAGCCGACGTCCAGGACATTGAAGACGCCGCCCAGCCCAAGGGCGAGAAAGAAGGAGGGAATTAAAAACAGGGCGTGCCGCATCATCCTGTAAAAGCAGTCCTTGAGCAAATCCCTGCCGCAATAGACGGCCAGCAGGGACAAAGCCGCCAGCGCCTTTAAAATCTGGCTCCTGGCTCCCATGCTGACGCACACCATCAGGCATGCCATGACCAGCACCACCAGCTTCCATTTCCGGGGCAGCAGGGGCAGCCACGGCACCAGCATCAGCAAGGGATTCAGCAGGGAGGCGTAAAAGTCCGGATTGAGGGTGAGCATGAACAGGAAAAAAACGGGGATGAACACCTTGAACCAGACGGACAGGACCTGCCGCGTCACCTCCGGCAGGCTGAATACGTAAACCAGCACGGGAATGAAAAGCGTGGGGGCATTCGTCACAAGGGCCCGCGCGGACCAGTAGCCGTCCACGGCGAAGACGCCCCGCAGGCAGCAAATGAATACCCACAGGAAATAAATGGAGAAGAGGGGATAGACGGGGGCGTCCTCCCGCCGGAAATACTTCCGCATGATGACGAAGGACACCGCCAGCAGGAGGGCGGAGGAAAGGGAAATGGCCTGTTCCGTACAAATCGGGTGAAGGACGGCGGCGGACGAGTACATGGCCAGCATGATCATGGCCTTCACCAGGATGATGAAGGGGAGCACGACCCGGATGCTTGAAGGAAGGCGGGATTTCCCGTCAAGGGGCAGGCCTTTATTCGCCTGAAATAAAAGGTCCGTATTACGCATGCACGCTCCTTTCCATCATCGGAGAAACTTTCCCCTCCTCCAGCCCGCGGATGCGGCGCGCCGGATTTCCCGCCCATACCTCATTGGAAGGGATGGAACGCGTTACCACGGAACGGGCTCCTACGACGGCGTTATCCCCGATGGAAACGCCTTTTAAAATGAAAGCTCCGGCCCCGAGAAAGACGTTGTTCCCAATCCTGACGGGAGCGGACCGGCGCTGAAACCTGTCCTCCGCTCCCCGCCTGGATTCCGGGTCCAATGCGTGGAAATCCGTATCCATGATATGGACTCCGAATCCGGCCTTTACATCGTCGCCAATAGTCACCGACCGCGTGCAGATGATGACGGTATTGCTGACGCCCACCCGGTTGCCGATGCGCAGCACGCCGTCCCGGTCCACGGAAATCAGGCAGCGCTGGGAGGAACGGGAGACGCCGTGGGGGCCGTTCCGCATGGTAAATTCCCTTCCTATGCGGCACGGAACGGAACGGCGGCGGCTTCCCCTGGATATCCTGACGTCCGGAATTCCGAACGAACAGAGGCCGGGACCGTAAACCGCATTGCCGGCATACAGGAGCCACCTGGCATACCAATTGTGAAGCGGGTGCGTGCAGACGGCCCAGCAGCGGAGCACGGCTTTCCTGGCAAGGCAAATCAATTGCTGCATGAGGCACCCTCCCTTCCTTCATCTTCTTCCGTCCCGTTTCCGGCAATGCTCCCGTAAATGCGCTTCAGCTGTTCCGCATTCGCGGAACGGTCATGCCTTGCCAGGGAGGCCTGCCTTCCGCGGAAGGAAATGCGCCTGCACAAATCCATGTCCCCGAACAGGCGGCATACAAGCATGGCCAGCATTTCCGTCTCTTCAAACCGGTACAGGAATCCCGTTTCCCCGTCGGACACGGAATCCATCATGCCTCCGGCATAGGACGCGATGCAGGGAGTGCCCACCATCTGAGCTTCCCCCAGAGAATTGGACTCATTTTCAATCATGGAGGGGCAAACGAAGACATGCGCCTTCTGGAATTGGCTGCACATCTGCTCCGCGTCCAGGCGGCCCAGCCAGAGGAAACGATCCCGGACTCCAAGCCGTTCCATCAGGTTTCCCAGATAACGGGCGTAGCCGTTCCTGCGCCACGCAGGGACTGACAGGATGTCCGGTCCGGCCACCCGCACCCTGGCGTCAGGATAATGCCGCAGGACCAGAGGAAGAGCCTCCACTACCTTGTGCAGCCCTTTCAGGGGGTAGTGGGACTGACTGAGAAAAATCGTATGCTTTTCGCACGCCCCGGCATCCCATTCATGACGGTAAAAGGGTTCCCTGAGCGTGGGATGAAGAACATGGTACCGTGCCGCGGGGTTCATGGCCCATGCGTGGGTACGGTCCCAGGCGGTACGCCCGATCACATGGCGCACTTTGCCGAACAGCTCCCGTTCATATCTTCCGCGCGCCTTCATCTTCCGCTGCTGGGCAAAAAGCGTATCGCGGCGCAACAGATCGCGGAAGGTAACGGATTTCACGAGTTCCCGGGGAGAAATGCCGCCCAGATAGAACCCGGCGCAGACGGAAGACAGCCCCTGGATGGAAACGGCCGTGCGTTCCGTCCCGCAGGCCCGCGCCCAGGCCAGGGAGTGCGGATATTCGGAACCGTGGATATGGACCACATCCGGGCCGAACATGTCCCTGATTTCCCGGAAACAGGGTTCCAGCTCCTTCCTGTACCCCCCCATGCCGGCAGGGGCGGGAATCAGGTAATAGGCCATGGCCTCCCCGTCCAGGCGGCGCAGGGTGCGCCCCGGGTAAAGCATGGCCGCGGCCAGCTTTAAATCCGGGGCGGCCTTCAACAGCTCCTGCGCCCCCGCGTACATCCAGCCTCCCAGAACCGGTTCCGGAAGTCCAAGCATCCGGCACGGTTCAGGAAACAGGATATTGGACAGCCAGAGCACGTTCATCCCTTTTTCCGGAGCATTCATCTTCCTCACCAGTAGCACCCTCCTTCCACACGGCTGGCGTGGCCTACCGTTTCTTCTCTTCCCGGCCGCGCCCACGCGTCATTGAAAAGCCGGGAATAATCATATTTGGGAGCGCCGGGATCGGCCCCGTAGGCCGGGTCTTCCCAGCGCCTGCCCCGCAGGCCGAACAGCAGTTGAAGAGCCCCTCCGAGATGCACGGCCTGCCTGCCCCGCCTCTTGGCATGGGCCGCCAGATGGAAGCCGTAAGCCCCGCATCCGATGAGACAGACGTCGTAATCCCGGCGGTCCATCTCCCCCTCCATCCATGCCAGGGCTTCAAACCAGTCGGCAAAACGGCCTGGCCCCGCGCCCAGGCTCTGGACGGCGGCCAGCGTCTCCAGGGAAAAGGAAGGAAGAACCTCCGGATTTTCAAAAATCCTTTCCCTGTTCCGTTCGTATTGGAGCGTTATGCTTTCCGCGAAAGGATGGACCACCAGCACCTTCCTTCCCTCCAGAGCCCTGCTCCATGGCCGGGAAGACCAGTAAGGCTCCAGATTCAGCAGGCGCACGCGGGGAACGTCCCGGATGATGGGCATCACCTCCCGTTCGTACGGAAGCCAGCTTCCCAGGATATCCAGTTCCATCATGTCACGGAGCATCAGCTCGCAGAAACGGGCCAGATATTCCGGCGCGGCCGGGAAAAAACCGGACCACTCCCTCATCTGCCTCATGATGTTTTTATTCCACCACCACTGGTCCCTCCGGCCCGTGATGTAATCCAGCGGATTCCTGCCCGCCTTTCCAATCTCCAGATAATTATGCAGGCAGGACATTTCCGTGCAGCCAAACCGTCCCACCATGGCGGGGCGCCCGGAGCGGAGAAGGTTCTCAATCATCGCGGAAGCCGCGTCCGCATCCAGTTCACAGGAGGGGGGGCGCAGTTCCTCCCTGCCGGAACAGCGCTCAAACACGCGGCGCAGCAAATGCAAACCCTGGTGCATCAGTGAAATCATGGCATGGACAAGTTTAATTGCCTCCGCAGGCATTCCCTTCCCGGAGGAAGCGGCGCTTCATGGACCGGAGTTCCAGCCGGCTGCGCCACGTCTTCCAGTTCCTGGCGGCATTCCTGATTCTTGCGGAGCAAGGGGTCTTTTCCTCCGGATCAAAAAAACCCCTCCTGGAAAAATCCATGGATATGCCGTGCCGTTCAAACAGCTCCGCCACCGGCCCGTACCATTTGCCGTGGATGATGCCCGTGAAAATGTAGGGAATGATCTGGTACCCCTCCCGGGAAAACAAGGAGGGGTCCACCGTTAAAAACTCCATGCGGGAATACTTCGCCCTCCGGCTGCCGAAGTATTCGAACTTCCATGCGGATTCCTCCTTCCTCAACAGGGAAAGCAGCGCCTCCCTGCGCCACAGGGAGCCCTGGCAGCACGCGTACCAGGGGTAATCCGGGTCACTGGCGAAAAGGCCTTCATACCGCGAAGGCTCACGGGCCGGAATTCCCTCCGGGGTCAACTGGATGCAGGGAATTTCCGGATGGGCGCGCATCAGCGCCGCATACCTTTCCACCGCCTCTCCGTCCACCGGCGCCGTCAGGAAGTAATCCTCCTGCATGTACAGCACCGTGTCCGTTTCCATGGCCTCCAGGGCCCATTTCAGGCATTCGCTCCACGTGGCCCTCCCGCGCCCCGGAATGATCCGGCCTGCGCAGCTCCTCAGGGAAACGACGTTTTTTTCCGGACCGGAGTAGGACTTGTATTCCGTATTCAAGTAGACACGGGCGGAGCAATCGGGCCAATAAAGGGACCAGAGCCTGAAAAAAGGCTCCCAGCAGTCTTCAAAGGAATCACAGGTATTGACGAGAATGGAATAGGATTTCATGGAATTATCTGGAAAACTGGATTTTCCTCCAGGCGCTTTTCAGGAAAAAAACAAGGGTGCCGCGCTCCCCGCCGTCCAGAGAAAAAAACCAGAGGAAAAGGAGAAAGACGACCAGGAGCGAGCAGGTGCGGAACAATACCGGAACAGGTGAAAGAGACGCATCAATCCGTGACAGGAGAATGCCCGCGGCAAACGTAGCCGCGCTGGGAACAAGGCACGGCGCCAGCACCCGGAAAGAAAAATCCCGCAGGCCGAGGCCAAGGCGGCGCACGCAAATGAAAAGGGCCAGAATCCCCCCCGGCAGGGTTACGAAGAGAATGGCGGCCACATACATCATGCAGGGGGGCCACCCCATGCGGTAGAACCCCCAGGTAGCGCCCAGGAAAAGAATTCCTGACCCTGTTTTCACCAGCGTGTACAGGCGGATGTTCCCCTCCGCGTAAATGGCGGACCCCAGGCTGAGGAAAAGCTGTTCCAGCAGGGTCCTGGCAAGCTGAAGCCTGCAGAACAGGACCGCCCAGGCGGGAACGGAATGAAGCCAGAGGCCCAGGAGCCCAGGAGCCTCCAGAATCAGGGGAATGGCGAAAACCGCCATGAGCAGGTAGGCGAATTTGCAGCCGGACAGGGAGGCCCGCAGCATGAGGCCGCGGTTGCCCGCCCCTTCGCTTTTTGAAATGACCGGATTCAGGGCCTTCAGCATGGTCCCGGAAAAGGCCATGGTTTGCCCGTTGATCTGCTGGGCGACGGCCTGCGCCGCATTGAGGGCGACGCCGAAAAAGTGGTTCAGGACAATGCCGACGCCGTATTCCGACAACATGCTGCTGGCGGAAACCGTGAAATTCCAGCCCGCAAAGCTCCCCATTTCCCGGAAAACGCCGCGTTTCCAATAACGCAGCGGCGCAATCACGCACTCCGCATAGTTCCTGCGGCAATAAACAAGCATGGCCGTCATGGAAAGGATGGAAATCCCGGCCATCAAAGCCCCGTACAGAATCAGCTTGTCCGCCAGCACGTGAACGACAAGCAGGGCCGCCCCCAGTTTCAGGAAAGATTCCAGAACGCCTATGACGGCGAAATACAGCATGTTTTCATGGGCGTTCAGCATGGCTTCACAGGGAACGCCCAGAATGCCGGACACGGTGCTGGCGATCATGGCCCAGTAAACGCACCTGGCGGCAAACACCCGGTCTTCCGGAATATTGAGGAGATGCCCGAACAGGAAGGGGGCCGCAGCATACAGCAGGATTCCGACCATCACGGCAATGGCAAGATGGAGCGCCACGCTGATATTAAACACGATTTTCTGTTTCTCCGGGTCCCCTTCCCCCTCCGCGTAGCTCATGAAGCGCTGGGTAGCCGCCGCCATGCTGGCGTTGAGAAAGGCCAGCATGGCAATCACGCCCGCCACCATGTTGAAAATACCGAAGTCGTCCACTCCCAGGGCATTCAGGACCAGGCGAGTCGTGTACAGGGAAATGAACATGGTGACGCCCATTTTCATATACAGGAATCCTGTGTTCCTTATCACTCTGGAGACGGTGTTCATGAAACGGTGGAAAAAGAAAATCCGGGGAAAAAGGCTATGGGGCGAATGCTGAAGAAAAAAGGGCGGTTAACGGCGCTATCCGTCAGTTTCGGAATATTCGTTGTAATAATGAAAACGGGAGTTTTTGAAATTCTCCGCATTGAGGATAACAGCTCCGGAACGGAATTCTCCTTTGTCCGCCAGCCCCTGGATGACGGGGACGTACTGCCTCTCGATCATGCCGCACCTGATGACATAAAGGACCAGGTCCGCATGGCGCGCCATGAGGGAGGCATCCGCCACGGCCTCATAAGGGCAGCCGTCCAGAATGATGCGGTCATACCGGGCGCGCCAGTACCGGAGCAGCTCTTCCAAACGGCCCCGGGTCAGCAAGGCGACGGGATTGGGGGGAACGGGGCCTGCCGTCACCAGGTCAAATCCCGGGAACCTCCTGCCGGATTGCAGGACGGAATCCGGAGAGACCTGCGGATTCATCAGCAGGTGCACGAGTCCCCTGGCATTCTTCCCGCCGTAAAAGGCGGAAAGACTGGCCTTGCGGAGGTCTCCGTCAATGAGAAGGACTTTTTTCCCGGTCTGGGCATACGCGGCGGCCAGGTTCAGCGCCGTAAAGGTCTTCCCTTCACCCGCCCTCGTGGACGTCAGGAACAGGACGCGGGGAGCTTCCTCCGGATTGGGCAGCAGCATAAGTTCCGCATTGTTGCGGAGGATGTGAAAGCATTCCTCCATGAAGGAGCGGCCATTCGTGACGACCAGCGGCATCTTCTTCCGCTCCTTTCCGGAAAGCAGGGGCAGCTCCCCTGCCAGCGGCAGGTCCGTCAGGCCGGCAAGGTCCTTCTTATCCCGCACCTTTGTATTCAGGGCGTTTCCGGCCAGCAGGGTCACAAGGCTTGCAAAAGCGCCTCCGGCCATGCCGCCCAGCGTCATCAGGGAGAGTTTGGGCGCTACGGGGGCGTTGGAGCCGAACGCGGGTTCCAGAATGCGGGCGCTCGGTTCCGTCGTGGCCAGGGCCAGGGCGTTTTCCTCCCTCTTTTTCAGCAGCATCAGGTAAAGCTCCTCCATGACCTTCTGCTCCCGGAGCAGAGGGACCAGGCCTTCATCCTTGGAAGCCATGTCCGACAAAAGCCGGTTGAGTTCATTCCGCTCCTTTTCCAGCTCACCCATCCTCACTTCCAGCGCGTTGCAGTAATTGGCGATGGAACGGCCAATGGACTCGCGCATCTCCTTCATATTCTCCGCGAGGGAGGAAACCATGGGATTCTGCCTTCCCGCGCTGGCGAACAACTTTTTATGCTGGAGGAAATTGTCATTGAAAAGTTCTATCTGCTTGGCAATTCCCGCATCCTGAATGCCTATATTGGCGGGGATCATGTCCTGCCGCCGGCTCCGGTCCGCCAGCAGCCTGGCGAGCACCTTCACCTGGATCAACTCCGTCCTGGTGGAAAAAAGTTCCGTCCCTATCTCCTGCACCCTGTTGAACGTGGCATCCAGCGTCGTATCCATGTCCTTGATGATCCTGCTGTTGCGCTTGTAGTCAATCACCTGCTTGTCTACGCCGCCGAGCTGGCCGCCAAGCTTGCCAATGCGTTTGACAATGAAATCCTCCGCCCTCGAGGCGGCCATTTGCTTCTCCCGCCTGGAATGGTCATTGTAAACCTCAATAAGATAATTCAGGGCGTCTTCCGCCTTTTGCGGATGGGAAAGCCTCAACGTCAGCTCCAGCAGGCTGCTTTCCTTGGAATCGGGCCGCGTTACGCTCAGCCGGCCCAGCATTCCGGCGGTGGCCTCCTTCACGGAAACGCGCTCCACGAAAATGGTCCTTCCCATGCTGCCGGAAGAAAAATGGGAAGTAGGGCATACCTTCACCGTGGCGAAGGGAAGCTTCAGCGGGACGCCGAATTTTCCCTGCATAACATTTTCCCGGCCCTCCTTCTCCCGGTAGGACAGGGAAAATTCCCGGCCGTTCAGCGGAGTGACCGCCAGCGAACAAGGATGAAACGCCGCCTCTTCACTGAACTCCGCCTTCAGGGGAGTCGTATGGTAAAGATCCACTTCCCGGATATTCCGCTTCTCCCAGTAGGAGACATCAAGCCCCAGCCCCTTCACGACACGGCTCATCACCTCCGAGGACTTGACCACATAGCTCTCATTCGCCAGATTGGCCTCCCCCGGCTCGAACCCCAGATCGGAAAGAATGATTTCCGAAACCTGGGCGTTCTTCTGCTTGTCATCCCTCAGCATGATGCGGGCGGTCTTCTGGTACGAATACCCCTGCCGGGCGCAGATGAAATAAGCCAGCCCCCCGCCCAGCAGGGCGCACGCCAGAATCCATGGCCAGTACCTCCTGGCCGTGGAAAAAATGAACCGGAAGGAAAAAATATCGTTGTCCTCAGGCTGTATCACTGAAACGGGCATGAAAGGAAAACAGGATGAAACGGCTTACAGGCTGATGGCGATGACGGCAATCAGCAGGGACAGGCCCGAAAGGCCCCAGGCGTAGTACTGGGCGCTTTCGCTCCTCATGTTGATCTTGCGGTCCGACGGAGTGACATAAATAATATCATTCTGCCGGATGTAGTAATAAGGGGAGGAGAAAATGGACTTGCTGCGCAGGTCCAGCTTGACGATCTTCCGGTCACGCTCCATTTCCCGGATCAGCACGATGTCCCGGTTGCCGTCGATATTCAAATCTCCCGCCCGGCTGATGGCGTCAAAAATGGTGACGCGCTGGCCGTCCACCTGGTAGGAGCCGGGATTATTCACCTCCCCCAGAACGGAAAACTTGAAATTCATGATCTGGACATTGACGGAAGCGTCCTTGATGTAATCACTGTTGCGGAGCTTCGCGGAAATGTCATGGGCAAGCTGGGAGCACGTCTTCCGGGCGGCCTTCATCCTTCCGATGACCGGCAGGACAATATATCCCTCGTCGTCAACCAGATACCCTTTAGGCCGCGAATTGCCGGCGTTGTTGGAGATGGAATTGCCCATTTCCGCCATAATGAAGGGGGTAGTCAGTTCCGGCTGCTTGCTGCTGACGGAAATATAAAGCTGATCGTCTTTTTGAATAGTCGTCTGGTATTTGGTGACTATATCCTGCCGGGTCTCCCCCGTAATGTCCTGGATATAGAGAACCTCTTTCGGATTGACGCAGGAGGCCAGCAGCATGGTGCAGGCAGCCAGGGAGGCCAGGCGGAAAATGCCGGAAGAAAAGAGAGGGGGATGTTTCATCATCATTAAGGTATAAGGGTATGGCTTTAAACAAATAAACAGTCAGGATTCCTCCTGCTTGGACGGGAAAAGCACAGGAACGGAAAGATCGTTCCTGATGAGCACGCCGCCCGAGATGTTCCTGAAAGCGTCCTCGCACTGCCGCACATCCTTATGGGCCAGCAAGCGGACAACGGTTTGGAAAACGATCCTGGCGTCCATGAACAGGGAAACATTCCGGGCATAAACGATGTCGTAGCACAACCGCCTGTAGAACGGGATTCCGTTCCTTCCGTATACCTGGGCCATGCCGGTCAATCCGGGCCGGACGGAACAGCGCGCCATGCGACAGCGGCCGGGAAAAACATCCAGCTGCTCCGGAATCCATGGCCGGGGGCCTACAATGGACATGTCTCCCTTGATGATGTTGACCAGCTGGGGGAGTTCATCCAGGGAATAGCGGCGTAAAAAAGTTCCCAGCGGAAAAGACCTCAGGTCATCCGGAAGCAGGAGCCCCTCCGGATCACGGGCATCCGTCATGGTCTTGAACTTAAAAACCCTGAACAATTTCCCGCGGTACCCCACACGCGTCTGGGAAAAAAACGGAGACTTCCGCGTATGAACCAGGAGTATTATGGATATAATGGCCAGAAGAGGCGATACGAACATCAATGTCCATAAGGAGATAGCAATATCCAATACACGTTTTCCAAAAAACTTATACATGACTCCGCCCGCAAACTACCGGATTTCAAATCCGGCATCTGCCTGTCCGGGAAAAAACGTTCATCATCAATGATGGTAAATAACTTGCATGATTCTAAACTTTCTTTTCATGCCGCCTTGCGGAAGACCTGCCATTTATATATTCAACCACAAGTATCTGATCCGCATGAAAAAATATTAATTCGTCATTGACGGCGGATTTGAAATCCGCACTTTTCATGACCTTAACAACAACAAAATGGAAAGGCGAAAAACACCGCCATTCCTGAAAAAGGAAACCGTTTTCCGCTCTCACAGGAACAACCAGAATATTCCGGCTCCCATATGCCGCAGTTGAAGGGAACCGCCATGGCAAAACAGGAAAATTAAGGGAAAAGGAACCTGAATTTCCGCGGGTTGGAAAATTCTTTCGCAAAAGGACGTCATTCCGAAGAAATGCGCCTGGGACATGCGCCAAAAGCGCACACCTTCACGGACAATGAATCGCCGACAACAGGCATCAAGACAAAAAACCGGTCCCTATGGCGCCATAGACCGGATGGCATTCCCTGCCGGAGTTGAACCGAGCCTTTGCCGTTGGAGAGACGGCCTTCCTGACCGCTAGAAGAAGGGAACGTTATAGCCGGAATAAAACAGCCCGCTTTTCGCAAGCCGCTGGAACTGGCATAGCACTTTCCCGGAAAGAGTCAATGATTTTACCGTATATGTTCCCTTTTTTAATCAAACACGGGATTCCAGCAGGGATCATCCGCCGCATCAAAGCACAGCAGCGCCTGTTCCGGCGTGTTCTTTTCCAAAGCCATGGGAGGCAGTTCATCCCGTCCGAACCAGCGGCTTTCAGACGTTTCCGGATTGGGATGGAAGGAGCCGCCCTTTTCTTCACATAATACAAAGACCTTGCAAACCCCGTACGCATAGGGGGGAGGGTTGTGCCTGTTCCTGTCATGCAGGGCAATCAGGCGCACGGCCTCCACACGCAGGCCCGACTCTTCCAGAACCTCCTTGACCGTGTTGCCGCGCACGGACTGGTTCACATCCACCCAGCCGCCCGGCATGGACCACAAGCCGGAACCTTTTTCCTTCACCAGCAAGATTTTACCTTCACGAAAAATGGCCGCGCGGGTATCCATTTTCGGCGTTTGAAATCCGGTCTCACTGCAAAACAGCCCCCGGACCGTATCCATATCCAGCCCGGATTTGGCGCTCATGATTTCCGCGGCGATTTCCCTCAACCGCTGGAAACGCTCCAGATCATAGGGGTCTTTCGCATACGTTATCCCCGCCTGGGCCATAAACTGAAGTTCCACCGCCCATTCCAGCCATTGCGGAGGCAGTGCATTACGGACCGTTTCACCAGCGTCACCCATGCGTCCACTTTATCACAAGAGGCTATTCCGGCGAACCTTATTTTCCCTCCAGCCGCCTTCCGTGGCGGATTGTTCACTCACGCCTTCTGGACCATTCCCTATCCCCATGGCAGATTCCCCCACGTAACCGGAACGATTGATTCATCCAGTCTTAATGGACCAAGGTACGGGCACTCCCCAGGTTTGCCGTTCCGCATGAAAAAAGACGCCTCATGACGCTCCAGGACGCATGAGGCGTTGATTATTTTTCCCCTTTTACTTCCGGCACCGCCACGGGTTCCCCCAGGAACCGGGGTTCACGCCCCCACAGCCACAAGTCCAGCATCATCCATACGCGCGCCGCGCGCTCCCTGAACCAGCTTCTAATGCGTGAACCGCGGTTGGGAACATCCGGGGCGCTGACGGCCCACGCGTCCATTCCCTCATGCCCGGCGATGGCCAGGGCGCGTTCATTGTGAAAGGCCTGGGAAACGACGATCATGGTTGAAACGCCAAAGACCTCCTTCATCCTCACGACGGAATCCAGGGTCCGCAGCCCCGCAAAGTCACACACAATCCGGTCCGCCGGAACGCCGCGCTCCACCAGGGCCTGCTTCATCCATTCCGGTTCATTGTAGGAGTGGGAGCTATTGTCCCCGGAAACGACAAAAACCGTCGCCTTCCCGGCCCTCCAAAGTTCCGCCGCCGTATCCATTCTATTATGGAAATACCCGTTGGGACCTCCCGTGAACGTCGGGGAGCACCCCAGCACCAGGGCAGGCGCGCGAACGGGAACATCCGCGGAATGCTCAAAAATCCTGCCGCCGGAGGCGGAAGCTATGTACCACTCCGCTCCCGCCGACAACAAGGCCAGCGCCAGAAAAATACCGCACGCTATTTTCAACGCCAGCAGCAGGTTCTTTTTCCCGTTGCGGCAGGAACCATTCGTTTCTCCAAACCGACAGATATTAAAAAATTTCATAAGTAATCTTCAATCCTTACAGACGGATATGCCTTATCTTTCCCATTCCAACTTCCTTGTCTGGAACTATGCCTCCCATTGTCTTTTCATTGTTTCCCGCATTATAAACGAAGTCACGGAACATAACCATCTTTATTCCTTCCTCAAACGGAGTTCCAAATAAATCTTTACACGGAACAGAAAACACTTCATAAATAAGAGGCTATATTATGATTTTATGAGAGAAATACTTACTGTAGGGGAACAGTTACTAAGAACAACCGTTTTAATTAATATTAAAAAGGGCATATCCCTCATCTCCGGAACAGGTTTTTTATTTTCCTCTCATCAAAACATATTCCTGGTCACTAATAAACATGTTATCGAAGGTGCAAGGGAAATAGAATTAAAATTTTACGGCCAAAACGGCTTTATCGTGATAGAAAACAATTTTGTAGCAAGCTTGCAATATGATATCGCAATCTGTGAATTGAATGATATTCCTCCCTCCATAAAAACGTTAACTCCAAATCAAATTCCAACTCGGAAGCAGTTAGAAAATTTCGACGCCATCGAAGATATTTTATTTATTGGTTATCCTACAGGCATATACGACACATACAATAACTCCCCAATTGCCCGGAAAGGCATCACTGCCACACCTATTGCATTAGATTATGAAGGGAAATATCAATTCCTTATTGATGCCTCCATCTTTCCGGGAAGCAGCGGAAGTCCCGTTTTTATTATTTTTCAAGATGCCCATCCGGCTAAAGTTTCAGAATCTGCCTGTGCAGAATCAACGCAAGTACTTTTATTGGGTATTATAGCTGAAGGATATGTGTTTGGGAATTCAATAGAAACATGCTGTTCTCCTCCACCCTTTCCTGTCATAACAACCAGACAGATGATTGATCTTGGAATCGTTATTAAGTCCAGTGAGCTTATCAAGCTTATTAATGATATGCGAAATCCCCATTCCCTTATAAAAAAACCGTTCAACAGTTCTTTGTTAAACGAAGAAAAAACCGGCAAAAAAATGAAAAGGCCCGCTGACTAGCGGGCTTTTTATCTACATAGATTTGCATTTAGCTAAGTACCCCCGACCGGACTCGAACCGGTACGTCCTTGCGGACAACAGATTTTAAGTCTGCAGCGTCTACCATTCCGCCACGAGGGCATTGACCGGACGGCACTCTACAGGAATGCCGCGGGGATTCAAGCACGAATCCCCTTCCGGTTTTTAAATCCCTAGCCGCAGACCTCCACAACCATGCTTATTTCCACCGCCACGTTGAGCGGCAGTGCGGACACGCCCACGGCCGTGCGGCTGTGGCGGCCGATTTCACCGAAGGCTTCCACCAGCAGGTCGGACGCACCGTTCAGCACCTTGGGATGGTCGTAAAAATCCGGGCCGGCATTCACAAATCCGTTCACGGCCACAATGCGGGAAACCTTTTCCAGGGAGCCCACGGCCTGCACGATGACGGCCAGGCGGTTCAGAATGGCGGCCCGCGCGGCGGCCTGCCCTTCTTCCACCGTCAAGTCCTGCCCTACCTTGCCGAAGTATTTGTCCTCCCCGTTCACGGAGATGCCGCCGGAGAGGTGAAGCAGATTGCCCGTACGCACGCATTGCACGTAGGAACCCACGGGCGCGGGCGCATCGTAAATGGCGTAACCAAGATCGGAAAGGCGTTGACGTATTTTATCCATAATAGAGAATTTGACAAAGGTTGGATTGAAAGAATGCACCGGAAATATTTGCGTTTCCAGATGCATTTCATGACATTTTGAACAATTTTCGGCCTGTTTGCACGTAAAATGATTGCCATCCACCTCATTTAGTTGCTATTGAAACAACCCGTACATGATGACCGAAGAAACTCCTTCCACAGACCCCAAGCAGCAAATTCCGGACCTTTCCGGCTTGGCCGACTTCCAATTTGGTCCGGCCTGGGCGAGACCGGGAGCCCGTCAGGAACGACCCGCGTCCTATCCGGAACGCAGGTCCGGCGACAGGCAGGGAGGCGACCGCCGCCCGCGGCGCGACAACCGCGAAGGGCGCCAGCCCAGGGGGGAACGCCGTTTTGACGGTCAGAATGGTGAAAGAAGGTTCAACCGGGAAGACCGCACCCGCGGTTCCTTCCGCCCGCGCCGCGACGGAGACCGCCGCGAACAGGCGCCCCGGGCTCCCATGGCGGAACCGGCTGAAGGCCTGCGCGTGGAGCTGCGCCCCGTGGATTCCGGCCTGGCCGCCCTGCACCAGGAGGTGCAGAAACACCGCCGCACCATTTCCCTGCTGGACCTTGCCAAGGTGGTCATGGGTTCCTACGACCGTTATGACCTGGTGTTCATGAAGCAGGAGAACGGCCCGGACCTTTACCACTGCAAGCACGGCGACGGAGCCTGCTTCATTTCCCGCCAGGAGGCAGTCAAGCATCTCTGGCAGTCTTCCTGGATGCCCAAGTATTACGAATCCGTGGAACAGGAAGTGGAAGCGCCCAAGGGCGATTTCAAGGCGATTGCCAAGTGTTCCCTGAACAACGAGCTGGTGGGCCCCGTCAACTGGCACGGCTACCAGTCCGCCCTAGTGAACCTGCACCGCACCAAGTTTGCGAGCATGCCCTTTGAGGCATTCCGTTCCAAGATCGTGACGGACAAGAGCGAGGAAGCCGTGCAGGCATGGCAGGAAGCCGTTTCCAAGCGCACCGCCTGGAAGCCCGTCCGCGAAGGAGCCTCCGGGGTCCTTCTGGAATCCCCCGCCGCCGTGGAACAGGATTTCGAGTCCAACCACTTTGAAGAGTGCTATGACGTCACGGACAAGGTGTTCGTCAACGGAGCCGTGAAGAAAAACCATCTTTCCCCCGGCCTGTGGGCGCACCTGATCCAGTTGTCCGGCACTACCCGCCGCCATCCCAGCATGCTGATTCCGAACCTCTGCCACGGGCTGGCGCGCCACCACATGCCCATTTTCAAGTGGAAGGGCAACCATTACACCGGCCCGGCACGCCCCAAGGCCATGGAAGAAGGCACCGTTCTTTCGGATTCCCTGATGTCCATCGCCACCTGGGTGGCCAACAATCCGGGCAAGGGCGTGGACGCCATGCTCAGGGAGCTGGCCCCCGTGCCGGACCCGGAAAAGGCCACGGAAGAGGAAGTGGCCCAGGCTACGGAAAAACAGCAGAACCTGGTCCGCGACCTGTTCTGGCTGTCCGAACAGGGCTATATTCTGGTTTTCTCCAACAACACCGTCAGCCGTCCGAAGGCCGTTCCGGCCCAGGCCCCCTCTCCCAAAAAGGTTTCCAAGGAGAAGCAGAAACCGGAAGTGAAGGCCCAGGATATGCCGGTGGCGGAAGCCGCCGCGCCCCAGGAGGAGAAGGAAGGCAACCCTTCTTCCGGAGCCCCGGCTGCCCGGGAGGAACCCGCTGAAGAAACTGATACGGCAGCCGAGCCTGCGGAAGCAGCCGCCCCTCCCGCGGAGGAAGAGCTTCCTGCGGAAAATGTTCCGGAGGCGGTTGCCGCAAAAGCCTGACGCCTTTCCCGAATTCCCCGTCATACAGTCCGCAGGATTATCTTGATTCTGCGGACTTTGTTTTGTAGAAGAAAAGGAAATCAACAGGATTTTACATATGATCAGTACAACAATGGCAACCGCTCTTAATGAGCAAATCAAATGGGAAATGTATTCAGCCAACCTTTACCTGGCCATGTCCGCCTACCTGCAGGACTCCGGCCTGACGGGGTTCGCCCACTGGATGCGCGTCCAGTACCAGGAAGAAACCGCCCATGCCTTGAAATTTTACGATTTCCTTCTGGCGCGCGGAGGCCAGTTTACCATGTTGTCCATCGATGCCCCGGCCGCGAGCTGGTCCAACATTCTGGAAATGTTTGAAGAAACGCTGGCCCACGAACAGGAGGTCACGCGCCGCATCAATGACCTGGTCCGCCTCTCCAAGGAGGAAAAGGACTTCGCTACGGATATTTTCCTGCACTGGTTTGTCAGTGAACAGGTGGAAGAGGAAGAGACCGTCAAGGACATCATCAGCAAATTGCGCATGATTAAGGGAGAAGGCCAGGGAATGCTGCTCATGGACAAGGAGCTGGCGGCCCGCATCTTTACGCCTCCCCCCGCCAATTAACTCATTCAGCCGCTTTTCCGGCCATTCTCCGGCATGTTTTCCCCATGAAAACGCTTTCCGGAGAATGTCCGGCGGAATAGTTCGGCTATCAGGAGCGTATGAACATCAAGACAAGGCCGGCCGCAAGGGAGGATGTCCAAAAAACAAGCGCGCCATACGATGATTTTTTTGTCTGTCATGCTGTCCAGCAACCGGAATATTGCGTTGCGGCAACTGAAACGGAAGGATTTTTACCCGAATCCAGTGATTGAAAGCGGCAGCGGCGATATCATGATCGCGGAAGGAGACGATGCCTTATCGGATCAGTACACGTTGAAGAAAACGCGGCCCTCCCTGTCCTCCCGCAGTTCCTCACACATATGCCTGCATCGTGGACTTTTTCGCCATGGAGCAGGACAGGAGGAATGGAACAGGACACCTGCTTTTGGATGAAGCCAAGCGCTGGGCAAAATCACCAAACCAGCAATACCCGGAACTCATGGTATGGGAGAATAACGGCATGGGGAGAAGATTTTACGAGCGTGAACATTTTATAACAGCATCCCGGACAATGCGCATGGACGTGTACCCGGTTTTTAAATGGAATTTTAAAGATGAATGATTTTGAAACAGCCTTGGTGAGCCCGGGGAAAAACAGCCTTATTCCGGAGGAGGACAACTGGTTCGGCCCCCTCGTCGGAACCTGGGATATTGAATGGGTTGACGGGCACGGGACGGAACATGAACGTCACGTGAAAGGAGAATGGATTTTTTCATGGGTCCTGGAAGGCATGGCCGTCCAGGATGTATTCATCTGCCCTTCCCGGGTGGCCCGGAATATCAAAACCTGGCCGGACGCCGCCTACGGCACGACGATCAGGATTTACAATCCCCGGCAACGGACATGGGACATTTTTTACGGCGCGGCCGGAGAAGCCACGCGGCTGGAAGCGAGAAAGGAAGGCAGCCGGATTGTCCTGACGGAAATTACCGGACAAAAGATGAAATGGATTTTTTCTGAACTTACGGAAAATACGTTCCATTGGAGAAACATGGCCACGGAGGACGGGGCGCGTTGGTTTCTCCAAGGGGAAGCATTCGCCGCCAGACGCGCCTAGAACACGCTTGTTCACCGGCATGGCCCAAATATGCCGTCTTTCCCTTTCTGCACCCTTCCAGGCCCGTTTAAAGGGATTTCTCCTGTCTTTACGCCTGTCCGGCAAATGAAGCAGCCCGGACTCAACAATGCGCCATGGCCGCCGATGCCCGGCAGGCATCCATAAAAATTTCCTGGTGGGGAAATGCTGTTTTTCCCTCTTTTCCGGCTGGCCGGCACCGATGAAGGAGCCTCTTTCCAAAGGAAGAAGCATTCCGTTTTTCCTTCCGCCCAGCCTTATAAAACTTTCTTGAAACAGGCCGTCATTTCCCATGGAGAGCCCTTGCATGAGGCCTCTTTCGGTCCGGGCTTGTCATGCTGACGCGCCCTTTTATGCCAGATTTATGCCGGTTTCCCGGCAGTTCCGGAAAAGACTTTCATTCATCAACAGCTTACGCCTATTTTTAACATGTTATTCACATTCTATCTTCAAAATACCACCATTCTATTAACATTCAACATATTGTATCGCAAATACCATCAAAAGGCTTATTATCCGCAAATGTAAAATTTTAATAAAAATTTATATTTTTGACTTGCCCGCGGAAGGAGGCGGCGGTAGGTTGGCTGAACCGCCGGCGAGCCTCCGGACGGCTCCGTTACCAAACCTACCCCCAGACATTCACCACCACCATGAGCTCCATTTCCGAAGAAGCAAACAAGCTGGCGGATTTCATCCTGTTCACGCAGCGTTCCTGCATTCTGAACCTTTCTTCAGAATTGAATGAGGGCAAGGTTTCCTATCCCCAGTTTTTCCTGCTGACCTACCTGGCCAGCGAGGATTTCCTGAGCATGTCCAGCATTGCCCTGAAGATGGGGCATTCCACGGCGGCGGCTACCGGCATGGTGGACAAACTTCAGGAAATGGGCTACCTGAAACGCATGAGCGCGGCCAAGGACCGCCGTAAAATCATGGTCGCCATCACCCAGGAGGGGCGCGACCTGGTGGACCGCATGCGCCAGAATATCGTCCGGGACCTGGCTGCCCTGATGGCCGGAGCGGATACCGACGCACGGCAGACGCTTGCCGATACCGGAAAATCCATCAGGAAGCGCCGCCTGGCCTGATTTCCGTCTTTCTTCCATCCGTTCCATTTCGGGTAAAAGAACCCGGAGTCCGGGGTTCCGGCAACTCCCGCTCTTTCTTTTACCATTCGTTCGGAGAGGTACGCAGGGAGCGGCTTCCTTCCCTTGCAGCGAGAGCAGGCCGCGCTCTTCACGGCCTTAAAACGGAGATTCCTCATGAACCGGCCATCCCCGGCATCCCGGTCCGGTCCCGGCCCGACCGGGGCATAAGGTTTCCGGCCTCCCGGCCCGTTCCGCTTCCCCTGCGGAGTATTTTTCCCTATCCCGCTTTTTTTAAAAGGGCTTCCTGCGGAGATTGTTTTTGCCTGAACTGGGGCATCGTGCTAAATACTGGCAGTCACGAATGCAACAGACCATGGATCTCCATACCTATTTACGCAATTTTCCGGACGCCCAGGGCCGTTTTGGCGAATACGGCGGCGTTTACCTGCCGGACGAGCTTGTTCCCGCCTTTGAAGAAATTACGGAAGCCTACCAGACGATAGCCCACTCCGCCCAGTTCATCAATGAACTGCGCCGCATCCGCAAACAGTTTCAGGGGCGCCCCACCCCGGTTTACCACTGCGAACGCCTTTCCCGCCACCTGGGTACCTCCCAGATTTACCTGAAACGGGAAGACCTGAACCACACGGGCGCCCACAAGCTCAACCACTGCATGGGTGAAGGCCTTCTCGCCAAATACATGGGCAAGAAGCGCATCATTGCGGAAACGGGTGCCGGCCAGCACGGCGTGGCGCTGGCTACGGCCGCCGCCTTCTTCGGCCTGGAGTGCGAGATTCACATGGGCGCGGTGGACATTGCCAAGCAGGCCCCCAACGTCACCCGCATGAAAATCCTGGGCGCCAAGGTGGTGCCCGTCACGCACGGCCTCCAGAGCCTGAAGGAAGCCGTGGATTCCGCCTTTGATTCCTACCTGAACAGCTATCAGGATTCCATTTACTGCATCGGTTCCGTGGTAGGCCCCCACCCCTTCCCGCAGATGGTGCGCGATTTCCAGATGTGCATCGGCGTGGAGGCCCGGGAGCAGTTCATGGAAATGACGGGGCTTCTTCCGGACGCGGTGTGCGCCTGCGTGGGCGGCGGCAGCAATTCCATGGGCATGTTTACCGCTTTCCTGGGAGACCCGCTGGATATTTACGGCGTGGAACCGCTCGGCAAGGGGCCCAGGCTCGGAGACCATTCCGCCTCCATCTCCTACGGGAGCAAGGGCGTCCTGCACGGGTTCGAGAGCATCATGCTCCAGGATGAGGACGGCAATCCGGGACCGGTCCATTCCGTAGCCAGCGGACTGGATTATCCTTCCGTGGGTCCGGAGCACGCCTACCTGCACGACATCGGCCGCGTGAATTACGTTACCGCCACGGATGAAGAGGCCGTGGACGCCTTCTTCAAGCTTTCCCGCTATGAGGGAATTATTCCCGCCCTGGAAAGCTCCCACGCCATCGCCTACGCCATGAAGTGGGCCCGGGAGAACAGCGGAGGCGCCATTCTGGTGAACTGCTCCGGCCGCGGGGACAAGGATGTGGATTACGTGGTGGAGCATTACGGCTACGGGGAGGACCGCCAGTTCCCCTCCTGATTTCATCCCCTTCTCCGTTTCCGGCGGAGGGAGGGCTTCCCTGCCCTCTCTCCGCCGCCTTTCCGCAAGGCCCCACTGCCACGCCCCTCCATGAAAGAATTGTCCAGCCTGGTTCAACGGAGTTTCCACGTCGTTCCGCGGGAAGAGGATTTCCATACCCTGGCTCTGGGCGCGTCCGGCCGCACCATCGTCCGCATCCGGCTTGGCTCCCGCACGTGCATCGGCGTCCGGTGGGGCAATGACCGCGCGGACAATGATTCCTTCATTCCCGCGGACCGGCACCTGCGCGCCCACGGCGTGAACGTGCCGGAGATTTACGATTACGAACCGCTCGGCCCCGGCTGCGGAGCCGCGCTGGTGGAAGACCTGGGAGACGCCAATCTGCTGGCCTTCCGGGGAGAATCCTGGCCCTCTCTGCGCCTGCGCTACATCCGGGCCATGGAACAGCTCCATCTGCTTCACTCCTGCCCGTTTCCGGAGGAGTTCCCCCTCCAGCCCTCCTTTGACGAAGCCCTGTACCGCTGGGAGCAGTCCTATTTTGCGGAACACCTGCTGGGCGCCCACCTGGGGCTGGAAACGGAGTCTTTCCTGAACCATCCGGCCCTGGAAGAGCTGGCGCAGTTCCTAGCCTCCCTTCCGGAATGCCCCGTGCACCGGGACAGCCAGTCCCAGAACGTGCACATCCACGCGGGAAAGACCTGGCTGATTGATTTTCAGGGCATGCGCGGCGGCCGTCCCGAGTACGACCTGGCCTCCCTGGTTTATGACGGCTATGCCCGTCTGGAACCGGAGCAGGCGGAGGAATTGCTCAGGGAGTGGGAAAAGATTACCGGGCAGCCCCTGGATAACCGCATTTTCCGAGCCTGCGCCCTGCAACGGCTCATGCAGATGCTGGGCGCCTACGCCAACATAGGCCGCAACCAGGGAAAAACCTGGTATCTGGCCCAGATTCCCGCCGGGCTGGAACACCTGCGGAAGCTTCTGCCCGACTCCACGCTTGCAGAACCGCTGGCGGCCATGCTAGCATGATTTTTCTCCCTGCCCCTGATGACGCTGACCCCCAGATTCCTGCTTGTGCTGTCCCTGTTCCAGATTTCCCTGGGGCTGGGCTGGATTCTGGGGTACGTGTTTCTTCCGCCCACCATTTTCTGTTATGAGCGGGCGGCGGAACTCTCCCTGGCAGGGAAGTACCGGACCGTGCGCCCGGAAGGGCTGAATGCGGAAAGCAGCATCGTCCTCCAGCCTTACGATTATTTCAACAAGGGACAGACGGCCCAGCTTCCCGTGGTTTCCCTGCACCGGGAATCCTCCCTGAACAGCTTTGCAGCCTATCCTCCCAATCCCATGGATTACACGGTGCTGTTCCGCCACCTGTACGAGCAGGGGGCCAGGAATGTTTACGTGATGGCTCCCATGGCCTGGGAGGAAGAGCCGGACAGCATCGTCAAGGCCGCCGTGGGGTATGAGCTGGACCGCTTCCGCCACAAGGCGCTGGGACGGCAGATGAGCGAGTCCTCCCGCCGCGCCCCCCTCCCGCCGGACTGGAAAGACCTGGTTATTCCCACCTCCAACATCGTGGGAAAGACGGACCTGTTCCCCCGCGCGGACAGGCTGGTGGGGGAAGCTCCGCAACTGACTACGGCAGCCCCCTCCCTGGGAACCGTCGTGGAAAACAACGGGCTGTTTTCCCCCTCCCCGGAGAACAGGGTTTCTCCGCCGCTTTTCATCCGCTGGGGTGAGGAGATCATCCCCACCCTTCCGCTGGCCGCCGCCCTGAACGCGCTGGACCTGAAACCCGGCGACGTCAGGATCATTCCGGGCGACACCCTTTTCCTGGGCGGCAAGCGCTCCGTTCCGCTGGACAAATACGGCCGCATTCCCCTGGCGGAACACAGCAGCCCCACCATGCTGGACACCAAGGAGGTGATCGTCCCCGTCATGTCCGGCCTGCGTCCGCCGGATACCGCCGCCGTCAGAAAACTGCTTTCCTCCGCGGATGCCGTTCTCGTTTCCGAACCGTCCGCCCTATCCGACACGCCGGACGCGCAAGCCCTCCTGGCGGCGCAAACCATCCGCAGCCTCATGGGGGCGCTGGCTCCGGCCCCTGCCGTCCTGATTCCGGTAGCCCCCGTCTGGGTGCAGTGGGTCATCGTGCTGGACGTCCTGCTCCTGGCAACCTGGGCCCTGCGTTTCCAGCGCAGGGGGCGCTTCATCATCTGGGGTTCCTGCATCCTGGCGGTCCCGGTCATCGCGTGGTACCTGTTTTCCGCCCATGACACCTGGTTCCCCGTCATGACGCCCGTGGCGGCGGTGCTGTGCGTGGTGCTGACGGGCTGCCTGCTCCCCTGGCTTTCCCCACCCTCCCGGGAGGCGGATGAAGAAGAGGAGGAAGACGCCGGCCCCCCACCGCCGGACGGCAATGGAGCCGGGCACGTGCTCCCCCCGGACAACCTGTACCAGGAACCCAACGAGGTGCCTATCCCCCATCATTCCAAAAGAGAACGACCAGACCCATGACACAGCGCAAACACATCCTTTTCATCTGCACCGGCAACACCTGCCGCAGCCCCATGGCGGAAGGCATTTTCCGTAAGCTCTCCGCGGGCCATCCTGAATGGCAGGCCGGTTCCGCGGGAACTTCCGCGTGGCGCGGGCAGGAGGCCAGCCCGGAAACGCTCCGTGTCCTCCAGGCGCACGGCGTCAACCTCTCCTGCCATGAAAGCCGCCCCGTCACGGAAGAACTGATGGAAAACGCCACGGACGTCTATGCCATGACGGAAAGCCACCTGGCCGCCCTGCTTGCCAATTTCCCCGAGCATGCGGACAAGATCAGGCTGGTCACCTGCTACACGGACAACCGCAGCATTGCGGACCCCATCGGCTGCGGGCAGGCCGCCTACAACAGCGTGGCGCGGCAGTTGACAGCCGCCATCCAGGCCATCATCGCCCGGATGGAGCAGCAAGCGTGACAACTCTTTCCTCCCCCATGGCCGCCCCTTCCATACGCATTGACCTGTCCCGCCAGGAGCTGGTGCTGGAAGAATCCGGAAGTATCCTGCTCCGGTGCCCCGTTTCCAGCGGAAAAGCGGGTGAGGGCCATGAAGAGGGCTCCGGAAAAACGCCCACCGGACATTTCCGCGTCTGCCAGAAAATCGGGGACGGAGAGCCGGAGGACACCATTTTCATCTCACGCCTTCCGGCAGGCCGCTACCCCGCCGCCATCCCGGAAAGCCTGGATGAACATTCGGACTTTATCCTGACGCGCATCCTGTGGCTGGACGGCCTGGAACCGCACAACGCCAATACGCGGAGCCGCTACATCTACATCCACGGCACCAATGATACGGACCTGCTGGGCGCCCCGGCCTCCCATGGCTGCATTCGCCTTTCCCCCCGCGACATGCTGGCTCTTTTTGCCCTGGCGAAAGAGGGGATGGACGTGTTCATCCAGCGCTAAACCGTTCTTTTTTAGATACAATCTAAAAAAGTTATTCACGGAAAAGGAAAATAATTGAACAAAGGTCCTCTTGGGATGTATAAAGTATGAAGGTACCGGTATTTGGCTGCCGGCCTCCTGTTCCATAAACATCCACTCATCCCCAAGCAATCATGGACGATCCGGTCTTATTATCCCGTCTTCAATTCGCCGTTACGATCATGTTCCACTACATCTTCCCGCCGATGACCATCGGCCTGGGGGTGGTTCTGGTCGCGCTGGAAGGCCTCTGGTTGAAAACGAAGAACGAGCTCTACCACAAGCAGGCCAAATTCTGGACCAAGATATTCGGCATCATCTTCGCCTTGGGCGTGGCCTCCGGCATCGTGATGGAATTCCAGTTCGGCACCAACTGGGCGGATTATTCCCGCTGTGTGGGCGACATCTTCGGCAGCCCCCTGGCGGCGGAAGGCATCTTCGCCTTCTTCCTGGAATCCGGCTTTCTGGCCATCCTGCTCTTCGGCTGGGACAAGGTGGGACCCAAAATGCACTTCTTCTCCTCCTGCATGGTCGCCCTGGGCGCCCATTTCAGCGCCATCTGGATCATTGTGGCGAACTCCTGGATGCAGACGCCCGCCGGGTACAAGCTGGTGGAGGTGAACGGGAAAATCCAGGCCCATATCACCAGCTTCTATGACGTGGTCTTCAACCCGTCCACGGTGGACCGCCTGACGCACGCGCTGGCCGGCTGCTGGCTGGCGGGAGCCACGCTCGTCCTCAGCGTCTCCGCCTGGTACATCCTGAAAAAACGCTTCACCGGAGGGGCTGAAAAAAGCTTCAAGGTGGCCCTGGTCATCGGCCTCATCGGCGTGGTGGGCATGGGCGTCACGGGGGACTCCAGCGCACGTGAAGTCTCCATCCACCAGCCCGCCAAATTCGCCGCCATGGAAGGCGTGATGGAAACCGGCGCTCCGCTGGCCCTCCACCTCGTCGGCTGGATGAACCCGTCCACCCATGAAGTGACGGGCATCTCCATCCCGTACTTGCTCACCTTCCTGACCCATCATGACTTGGATACGACCATCACCGGCATGAACGACATCCCGCAGGACGAACGTCCCCCCATCCTGCCCGTCTTCTACTCCTTCCACATCATGATCCTGATCGGCTGCGCCCTGGGCGCCCTGTTCCTGGTGGGCCTGTGGGGCTGGAAAAAGGGATGGCTCTTCCAGAAGCGCTGGCTGCTCTGGTGCTTCGTCTTCTCCGTGCTGGGCCCGCAAATAGCCAACCAGGTGGGCTGGGCCGTGGCGGAAATGGGACGCCAGCCCTGGATCGTGTACGGCATCCTGAGAACGGAACACGCCGTATCCCCCACCCTCACCGCGGCGGAAGCCCTTTCCTCCCTGGGCATGTTCTTCGTCATTTACGCCCTGCTGCTGGCCCTCTTCCTCTATCAGATCACCCATAAAATCCACAAGGGTCCGGACCAGGAAGCAAACGAAGACGACGGCACCGGGGAAGGCAAGCTCCAGGTCCCCTTCGTCAAAGACTAACCTTCATCCCCTCTTAAAACCATGTTGGACAATCTCACTCTTACAGACCTGCAAATCATCTGGTTCATCCTCGTCGGCGTGCTCTTTTCCGGATACGCCATTCTGGACGGCTTTGACCTGGGCACCGGAGCCCTTCAGCTCTTCATCAGGGGAGATGAAAACAGAAGGCTCACGCTGAACGCCGTGGGCCCTGTATGGGACGGAAACGAAGTCTGGCTCATCACGGGCGGCGGCGCCCTCTTCGCCGCCTTCCCGTACGTGTACGCCTCCGTCTTCTCCGGGTTTTACCTGGCCTTCATGCTCCTGCTGCTCACCCTCATCTTCCGCGCCGTCTCCATCGAATTCAGGAGCAAGCAGCCCATGAAATGGTGGCGCAGGGGGTGGGACACCACCTTCTCCATCAGCAGTCTCCTGGCCGCCCTTCTCATCGGCGTAGCCATGGGGAACGTCACCAGGGGCATTCCGCTGGACGACCAGGGCAACTTCACCGGAACCTTCCTCAGCCTGCTGAATCCCTATTCCGTCCTGCTGGGCCTGACGACGGTGGCCCTGTTCGCCATGCACGGCGGCATCTACCTGCTGATGAAAACCCAGGGGAATCTTCAGGAACAGATTAAAAAACTGCTTAAGCCCTGCGTCATCATCTTCACCGTCCTGATCATCCTCCACGGAGCGGCCACCCTGCTGTACGTGCCTCACGTAGCGGCGGCCCTGGAACGCTCCCCCTGGATTTACGGCATCGCGGCCCTGGCGGTCATTTCCATCATGGCCATCTGGATATTCATCCACAGGAACCGCCCGGGCTGGGCCTTCGTCGCCTCCTGCTCCACCATGGGCTGCATGATGGCCCTCTTCGGGGCGGCCATGTTCCCCAACCTGCTCTATTCCATGCCCAATCCGGAGCACTCCCTGACGCTCGTCAACGGCTCCTCCACGCGGGAAAGCCTGGTCGTGATGACGTACATCGCCATCCTGGGCGTGCCGCTCGTCCTGGCCTACTCCGCCGCCATTTACTGGGTCTTCCGCGGGAAAGTGCAGCTCAATGAACACAGCTATTGATGCCCTGCGGGCAGAGAATAGTGATTAGTGAACAGAGAACAGCCCCGTATCACCCCTTCCGCATCATGAACGCCTCCATCTTCTCCAGACTCCCGCCTGAGGAAATCACGGCGCTCCATCAATCATGGAAAAACGACCCCCTGTCCGTAGACCCTCTCTGGGCCGCCTGGTTTGAGGGCTATGAACTGGGGAGCGGCGGCGCTCCGCAGGAAAAAGGAAACGCGGGGAATAACACGGACGCCTCCCCCTACACCGTTCCGCCGGAAAGCGCGGAATGCCGCGGACGCGTCAACCAGCTCATCCGGGCCTACCGGGTCATGGGCCACCAGTGCGCGCGCTTCAATCCGCTGGCGTCTCCGGACAAAACATGCACCCCGGTCAATCTGGAGGAAATGGGCTTCCGGACGGAGGACCTGGACCAGCCCGCCAACATCGGCACCTTCATGGACGGCGGCACGTTCACCCTCCGTGAAATCATCAGCCACCTGCAAAAAATCTATTGCGGGCCCATCGGGTTTGAATACCACCACATAGACAATCTGGAAATCCGCTCCTGGATTGAAGAAAAGATCAAGCTCCGGGCAAACGGCGTGGACTACGGCCCGGAGGTCCGGCGGGACGCCTTCTTCCATCTCTGCAAGGCGGAACTGTTCGAGGAATTCCTGGGCAAGCGCTTCATCGGGGAAAAACGCTTCTCCCTGGAAGGGGGGGAGGGCGCCATCGTCCTGCTGGACGCCATTGTCAGGCGCTGCCCCGCCGCCGGCGTCTCCCACATTGAAATGGGCATGGCCCACCGAGGGAGGCTGAACGTGCTCGCCAACATCCTTCACAAGCCGCTGAAAACCATCTTCCGCGAATTCACGCCGGACTACCTGCCGGAATCACCCATCGGCAGGAGCGACGTCAAATACCACCTCGGCTACGCCACCACGCGCCATGTGGACGGGCACGACCTCCACGTCCGCCTCTCCTCCAACCCCAGCCATCTGGAAGCCGTCTATCCCGTGGTGGAAGGCAGGGCCAGGGCCATGCAGCACAATCTGGAAGACGCGGAACGCAGGCATGTGCTGCCGCTCGTCCTGCACGGAGACGCCGCCTTTGCGGGTCAGGGGCTCGTGGCGGAAGTGCTCAATCTTTCCCTGCTGAAAGGCTACCGCACGGGAGGCACCATTCATCTCATCATCAACAACCAGATCGGCTTCACCACCGGACCGGACGAGGCCCGTTCCTCCCGCTACGCCACGGACGTGGCGCAGATGCTCCAGTCCCCCATCCTGCACATTAACGGGGAAAGCCCGGAAGACCTGGTGTGGGCGGCGGAATTCGCGCTCCAGTTCCGCCAGAAGTTCGGGCGGGACATCATTCTGGACATGTACTGCTACCGCCGCCTGGGCCACAATGAAACGGACCAGGCCGCCTTCACCGCGCCCATGCAGACCAAGAGGATTGAGGCGCGCCCCACCGCCGCCGCCCTGTACGGAATGGCGCTCAGGGAGCACGGGGAATTGACGGAACAGCAGGAGCAGGACATCCGGAAAGACCTTTGGGAGGGCATGGAACAGGCCTACCTGCAAATGAAGGAAAACCCCGCGGACTACATCCTGCCCGCCACCGCGCAGGATGCGGATGAAACGCCCATACCGCGCACCAGCGTGCGGACGGGAATCAGCCCGGAGCTGTTCCGGCGCATCGGAGCTATCCTTACAGAACTGCCGGACGGCTTCACCCCGCATCCCACACTGGAAAAACGCTTCCTCTCACGCCGCCGGGAAGCCTTCCGGGAAAGCGGCCTGCTGGACTGGGCCATGGCGGAATCCCTGGCATGGGGAAGCCTGCTCGCGGAAAACCACACCGTGCGCCTGTCCGGCCAGGACTGCCAGCGCGGCACCTTCTCCCAGCGGCACGCCGTCCTGCATGACTTCAATGACGGCTCCCTGTACACGCCTCTGGAAAAACTGAACCACGGCACCACCGCGTTCCGCATCTACAACTCCTCCCTGTCGGAAGCCTCCGTGCTGGGCTTTGAATACGGCTACGCGCTGGAAAGCCCGGACGCGCTGGTCATGTGGGAGGCCCAGTTCGGGGACTTCGCCAACGGAGCACAAGTCATCGTGGACCAGTTCATTGCGGCCGCGGAGGCCAAATGGCACCAGAAAAACCGCATTGTGCTGCTGCTGCCCCACGGCTATGAAGGGGCGGGCTCGGAACACTCCAGCGCCCGCATGGAACGCTATCTCCAGCTCTGCGCGGACGACAACATGCAGGTTATCAACCCCACCACCCCGGCCCAATACTTCCACGCCCTGCGCCGCCAGGTGCACCAGAACGTGCACAAGCCCCTGATCGTCTTCACGCCCAAAAGCCTGCTCTCCCGCCCGGAGGCCGTCTCCCCCCACCGGGAATTCCTGGCCCCCTCCCGCTTCCACGAAGTACTGCCGGACCCGGACGCTCCCGCGCCGGACCAGGTGACGCGCGCCGTCTTCTGCACCGGAAAGGTTTATTACGATCTGGCCGCCTACCGGAAGGAACGGAACATTTCAGACACAATCATTATCCGCCTGGAACAAATCTATCCGCTGGCCCAGGAACAGCTCACCTACCTGCTGGCCCCCTACCAGAAGGTGCGTGACTTCGTCTGGTGCCAGGAGGAACCCTCCAACATGGGGGCCTGGGGCCACCTGCGGAACAGGCTGGGGCGCCTCTTCGCCACTTCCTTCCGCTACGCGGGGCGGCCCCCCATGGCCTGCCCTGCGGAGGGAGCCAAGGCCCTGCACGCCGCCGCGCAAAAAAGACTCATCGCCACCGCCTTCGGACCGCGGGCGCAATCCTGAACCCATCTTCCTCCCATGAGCGACATCCTGATCCCCAACTTCGGAGAATCCATCACCGCCGCCACCGTAGCCGCGTGGCACAAGCATTCCGGCGACCCGGTAGCCAAAGGCGACACCCTGGTGACGCTGGAAACGGACAAGGTTTCCACGGACCTGGAGGCGGACGAAAGCGGCGTGCTGGAAATCCTCGTCCCGGAAGGAGCGGAAGCCCCCATCGGCGCGGTTCTGGGCCGCATTTCCACCGCTGCCGGAGCCGCAGCCGCTCCGGAAAAGGAAGAAGCCCCCGTACCGCCGGAACCGGAGAAAACCGCAGCGCCGGAAACACGGGAGGAACCCGCTTCCCCCCCCCCTCCTCCTGCGGACGAATCCCCGGAACAAAAGCCGGAAAAGGAAACGTCCGCCCCGGAACAGGCTCCCGCCGGGAAAAACGGGAAGTCTGACAAGAAAACCGCCCCGCGCTTCATCAGAAAGCCCATGAGCCCGCTGCGCCGCACCATCGCGGCCCGGCTGGTGGAGGCCCAGCACCAGGCGGCCATCCTCACCACCTTCAACGAGTGCGACATGTCCGCCGTGATGGAGCTCCGCAAACAATTCAATGCGGCGTACCGGGAACGGTACGGCACCAAGCTCGGTTTCATGAGCTTCTTCATCAAGGCGGCGGTCAAGGCCCTTCAGGAAGTGCCCCAGGTTAACGCCAGAATAGACGGCACGGACATCGTGGAAAACCTGTATTACGACATTTCCGTGGCCATCGGCACGGACAAGGGCCTCGTCGTTCCCGTGCTGCGGGACTGCGACCGGAAAACGCTTCCGGAGCTGGAACTGGAACTCGCCGCCCTGGCGGAAAAAGCGCACGGCGGAAGCCTGTCCATGCAGGACCTGCAAGGGGGTTGCTTCACCATCTCCAACGGGGGAACCTACGGTTCCCTGCTCTCCACCCCCATTCTGAACCCGCCCCAGAGCGGCATTCTGGGCATGCACGCCATTCAGGAACGCCCCGTGGTCCGGGACGGCCGGATCGTCGCCCGGCCCATGATGTACCTGGCCCTCTCCTACGACCACCGCCTGGTGGACGGCAAGCAGGCCGTGCAGTTTCTCATTGCCGTGAAAAACGCCGTGGAAAATCCGGTGTTCGAGCTGTGAGGAACCGTGGGAAAAAGACTAAAGAAGAAAGACTGAATGTCTTTCCTGCTTTGGAGTATTTTCCCGGAAATCAGTCCTTTCGGCGCGTTGCCCCGGAAAAACAGTGAAGAATCAAACTTCTGCTCTCAGGCGGCCGTCTTCGGGCCAAACCATGGAGTTTTGTCCTTCTACCGTTTTCCCTAATGGCGGAGCTACATGGGACAAGAATTTGATCCGCGCCTTGCGGGCTTCACGCCCGCATTCCGTCCAACCGGGTAAATCCGGTTTCCCGGTCTTTGTGAAAAAACTTCCGTGAAATGGCCAACCATTTTTTAGCGAGCTCATAGGCACTTTATCACCTCTCAAAGGCAGGGCCCTCCGGGCTCCCCCCCTTCATTCCATGGAACGGGAAAACCACTCCTGGCCATAAGCATGGATATGACGCTCCAAATCAGGATTAGTAATTCTGTTACGAATAATCAAGTCCACTTCCACAGGCAGGTTCAACTCCGTGAGACGCGCTTGGAGAGTCAAAAGGACGGACAAATCCAGCTCCTCGCCCTCCAGGGCAAGATCGATATCGGACGCAGGCTTCCACGTGCCCAGGGCGCGGGAACCGAATAAAACGGCTTTCCTAATCTGCGGAGTCTGTGAAAGAATTTCCCGGATGCCTGAGCGCATCTTGGCCGTCAGGCCATCGTTCAGTCCTCTTTCTCCGCCATCATGTTCAGATTTTCCACACATTGGGCCAGCATGGGAAAGAATTTTCCCTTAATCAGGGAAACCGCCTCTTCCGCGATGGAATCATTATAAGTATGTACAAACAAATTGCGGCTTTCCAGCGCCTGGAGCCAACAATCAATATGACCTATCAAGCCTGCGCCAAACGCCTGCCTGATGGCTTCGCGGGGGCTGTTAACGCTGTACCCGTCATAGACCAGCTTATCCTTCAGTGTTTTCCAGCACAGCTCAAACGTAAATTCATAAGTCTGCACCAGTCCGGCCATTTCCAGTTCATTGTATTCCGGCAACGCGCAAGCATGGCGCAACCGGGAAAAAGCCTTATTCAGGTTTTGAAGCCTTTGTTTCCAGCGCAGGTTATCGTTCATCTTTTTTAATGGAGAAAAAGAGCCCCGTTGCGGGACTCTTCCCGTGAAAACCGTTACATGTGGATGGCGATTCCCTCGGAAGCCAGCATGGATTCATGGATGGCTTCCGACAGCGTGGGATGGGCGAAGATGGTGGCGTGGATGTCCTCGTCCGTCAGTTCCGCCTGAATGCCGACGCCCAGCGTGGCGATCAGTTCCGTGGCTTCCGGCCCCACGATGTGGGCGCCCAGCAGTTCGCCGTTTTTGGCGCCGTACAGGGTTTTCACAAAGCCGTCCGGCTCTCCGGCGGCTACAGCCTTGCCGATGGCCTGGAAGGGGAATTTCCCCATCTTGTATTCCACGCCTTCTTCCTTGAGGGCGCGTTCCGTTTTACCTACGGAAGCCACCTGCGGATAGCAGTACGTGCAGCTCGGGAAGAAGCCGACCTGCTTCGGCTGGTAGTCCGGATTGAACATGCCTTCCACGGCCTGCACGGCTTCAAAGGTGGCCGTATGCGCCAGCAGCACGCCGCCGATCACGTCACCCGCCGCGTAAACGCCGGGAATGGACGTGGCGTAGCGGCCGTTTACCTTGATGAATCCTTTTTCCGTCAGTTCCAGGCCGGGAGCGGCGGGAACGACCGGCTTCACGCCGATGGCGACCAGGCAGACGTCCGCCGTGATTTCCTCTTCCTGCCCCTTGCTGTTT
This sequence comes from Akkermansia muciniphila, assembly GCA_947624785.1. GTDB lineage: Bacteria > Verrucomicrobiota > Verrucomicrobiia > Verrucomicrobiales > Akkermansiaceae > Akkermansia > Akkermansia muciniphila_F. The sequence goes on from CANQLV010000009.1 coordinate 73,588, forward strand.
TTCACTACGGCCTTCACCTTTCCGTCGCAGGTTTCCGTGACGGATTCCACGGAAGCGCCAGTCATGACCTTGATGCCCTGCTTCTTGAACGCGCGTTCCAGCGTCTGGCAGGAGTCGTCGTCTTCATTGGGAAGCATGCGCGGCAACGCTTCAATGAGCGTTACCCTGGTACCGAAGGAGTTGTAAATGTAGGCGAATTCCGTGCCGATGGCGCCGGAACCGATGATGATCATGCTTTCAGGCCGCTTTTCCAGCACCATGGCTTCCCTGGAACCGATGATAGTGGTGCCGTTGAGGGGCAGGCTGGGCACCGTGCGGGTAACGCAGCCGGTGCTGATCAGGATGTTCTTCCCTTCCAGAACGCTCGCCGTTCCGTCAGCGGCCTTCACTTCCACCTTGCCGGGGGCGACAATGGAGGCTTCTCCCGTGACGGAGTCCACCTTGTTTTTCTTGAACAGGAAACCCACGCCGCCGGCCAGGCGGTCGCTGACCTTGCGGGAACGGCCGATCACCTCGCTCCAGTCCACGCTGACGCCTTCCACCGTCATGCCGAATTCCTTCGCCCGGTCCGTCACGGTCCGGTAGGCCTCCGCATTTTTCAGAAGCGCCTTGGTGGGGATGCATCCCCAGTTCAGGCAGGTGCCCCCTACCCGGTCGCGTTCCACGCACACCACGGATTTTCCCAGCTGGGCGGCGCGGATGGCGCCCACATAGCCGGCAGGGCCTCCACCAATGACGATGAGATCATATTGCATGAAAATACTATAAAGGCATCCCCCCTTGCGGGTAAAGAAGGAATATGAGCATGCGCCGGTCCGGAGGACCGGCAGATATTAGAGACAAGGGACTAGCGATTAGAGTATGTCTTGAAAACCTGCCTCTGGTCACTCCTCTCTAATCCTCAATCACTGTTCTTCACCCACTCCACCAGGTCCCGCATTTCCGCGGCGGTGTCTGCGTACAGGCCGTCCGTGTAGGTTCCGTGGTCGTACAGGATTTTCCCTTCCACCATGGTGAACACGCAGTCCTTGCCGGAAGCGGCATAGACGGCATGGGACGCCTCGTTGAAGATCGGGCACAGGTTCGGTTCATCCAGGTCCAGGGCAATCATGTCCGCGGGAGCTCCCGGGGCCAGCGTTCCCAGCCCCGGCGTCCGGAAGATGCGGGCGCCTTCCGCCGTGGCCATGTTCAGCGCCTGCATGGCGGGCACCGCGGTGGCGTCCCCGCTGCATCCCTTGGCAAGAATGGCGGCCAGCTTCATCGTTTCAAACATGTCCAGGCTGTTGTTGCTGCACGCCCCGTCCGTCCCCAGGGAGACGGAGATGCCGGCACGTGCCATGTCCTGCACGCGGGCGAAGCCGGACGCCAGTTTCAGGTTGCTGACCGGGTTGTGGGCGATCGCCGCTCCGGAAGCGGCTACCAGCTCCAGTTCCCCATCCGTCACGTCCACCATGTGGGCCAGCACGGCGCGTTCATTCAGCAATCCCATATCGCAGGCATACCCCACGGGACGCCTGTCCCCGTGCAGGGAGCGGCACTGCTCCACTTCTCCGGCGGATTCGGACAAATGGATATGCAGCATCAGGTCCAGTTCCTCCGCCAGCTTCATGGAACGCCTGAGCACGTCGTCACTGGTGGTGTACACGCTGTGAGGCATCAGGGCCACCTGCACCCTGCCGCGGCCCGCAAAACGCGCCGCCTGCTCCCGGTACAGGGCTTCCGCGCCGTCCCACCCGCCGTACGCCGGGGAAGGAAAGGCAAAGACGGCCTCCCCGCCCACGCAGCGCATCCCCATTCGTTCCGCCTCCCGGAGCACGTTGATTTCCAGCAGGTAGGAATCCACAAAAGCCGTGGTTCCCGTCCGCATCATTTCATACATGCCCAGCCGCGCCCCCAGGGAGACGATTCTGTCCGTCAGCCGGGCTTCCACCGGGAAAATATGCCCGGTCAGCCATTCCATCAGGGGCAGGTCATCCGCAAAGCCGCGCAAGAAGGTCATCGGAACGTGCGTATGGGCATTGACCAGCCCCGGCATCAGCAGAACGTTCCCCAGGTCCCTGCGGGCGGCGGGCGTCCACCTGGCTTCCAGCTCCGCGGCGCTCCCCGTTTCCAGAATTTTCCCGTCCCGGACGGCCACGGCCGCATTTCCGGCGGCGCCGGAGTGTTCCGCGGCCGCCAGCATGCGGGAAGCGGTCACCAGCAAATCACACGCTCGTTGTTCCATGGCGCAGAATGTACCCCACCGGGCCCGTTCTGGCAACTTCATCTCCCGGCGCCCGTGGATTTCATGCAAATTTGACATTTCATGTTTGACTTCAAAAGAGAAAACTGCCAAGAATGAACCACAGTTAAATTCACCATTTATCCCCATATGAACAAGACTATACTGTTAGGTTTGGCCCTTGCGGCCTCCGTGTCTTCCGCCAGCGCCTATCATGCCGGCAAATATGACGGCCAATTCGGCATGTCCCTGGAAGGGGCTTACGGAATCGCCACCAAGGACGCCATGCCCAACGTGGCCGGCGGCAATCTGAGCATTTTCAATTACATTGAAACCGGCAGCATTGTTCACCAGATTTCCCTGAACGGCGGCATCCTGGCCGGTTCCCACCACCCCAGCATGCACGACCTGGGCATCAGCGGCCCCTACACCGCCAGCTTGCGCTCCACCTATATTCCGATGATGGGCGGCTATACGCTGAATCTTCCCATCGGCGACTACACGATGTTCTACCTGGGCGGCAAGGCGGGCGCTACCTACGGCGACATCAAGACCACCATCCACGGCCTGGAAGACGGCAGCCGCACCCACAAGATTTCCACCACCAAGTTTTCCTGGGCGGCCCAGGCCGGCTTCAAATTCAGCATCTCCAGCAGCGCGGATTTCCTGATCGGCTACGAATATTACCAGATTCAGGGCTACAACGATCCCGGCTACCACACCATCAAGCTGGGCTTCTCCTGGAACTTCTAACAACCAGTCATTAAGTTCATTACTGCCTCACGGCGGCTCCGTTACACCACGGGGCCGCCTTTTTTGCGCATGAAATGCTGGCCCGCACAATAGCAGAAAATAAGGGGGACGGAAGGCTGATGCGCGTCTTTAAACCGGAACGACTCTTATCCAAGGCGATGGGTAGATTTGAATTGTCTGACAAGGCATTATGCAAATTCATAAAAAATCGAATAGAATCGCCTATGAACGGAGAACCGGGAACAATAAACCCAGCACAGACGTTCGTATCAAACTTACTTTTGCTTCCCCGTGGAACGTGAGGCACACGTCCCACGGGAAAATACATAGAATTACTGTAAATTATTCCGCATTCGGTAGACGTTCTCCATAATGGTCCCAGCCATCGAGTATGAGAGATCCATTTTTCCCACCGTTTGGGGATTCCAATCAAAAGCCTTAATGACATCAACATACCCCTTGGCAGGACTGCCGCTTCCTTTCGCGTTGACAAAATCCGCCAAATCAAAATTGGCAGGATTGGCATTATTAAGCCAACCCACCCTTCTGGTCGTTGGGTTGTATGTCATAAGACTGGTCACACCACAAACAAACGGAGCTATAAATCCATCCGGAATAATTGCCCCTTCGAGAGCTGCATCAGGATTTACGCCAAAGCGAGGCTTAGAATACTTCGGTTTTTCACTCTTCGATTTTGGTAACTTGCAGGCCTTGATGTTGCCAAAACTACCTCCGGCCTTGTTGTAAATCTCTTGGAACATCATGTAAAGTTTATCCCAAAAGCGAATAATGTCCATCGTCATGTCCAGAGCCGACATGATGGTCTCGTTAAAAAGAACATACTCGTTGCCTTCTTTGCGACTTACAGAAGAATGCGACAGAACTTTTTCATAAAACGTCACGCATTTACCTTTTTGCGCGTAGATCGCAATCTTCGAAAGGGATTCCGGCATCTCCATGAAGCTGTTTTCCTGCAAGAAGATTAAAGGGATGCATGCCATTGCGATGACGTCTTCCACTTTGCATCCATCTCCTTCTCCGGAACGCCAAACCACCTTAATTTGATTGCGTATCACGTTCTCCTCAAGATAACTATAGAGACCTTTGTAATTGGAAAGAGCCGCTGTTGACAGCTGGACATTTGTGTTTCGAGCCGAACATATACTTGCAAAATTAGCCTTGAAGCTCTCCTCACTACGCGAGATCGCATCTTCATCCACGCCTTCCATAAATTTGTTGAGCGGTGCGATAATCTCAATAGGAACCAAAAAATTAAAAGCTTGATTGCCGTCAGCAGCTTCTGTAATTTCATCAAACTTCTCGTCCCAGAAAGATTTGCACTTAGACCACTCCTTTATGGATTTGACGACCTTTTCATCGTAAATTTTGGACACGATGTAATTCGCAACGGCAAAGGCTGTGTGCCCACCATCCATAATGCCCTCAAAATCTTCGTTCTTGAGGGTAATCTTGTAACGATTGCGTTCCAGTTTTTTGCAACAAAATGTCGACACCATGATTCCTTTGGACATGATCCAGAAAAGCTCTGGACTGCACTCCAAGGTTTCCAAAATGTCTTTTACGACGCGGTTTCTTGTTGCATTGCGGGGATTGACGCCATTGGGCGCTTTCTCGAACAGTTGGATAAAGTCGCTAACGCCAATGTAACCTGAAACCCTTTGAAATTGGAATCCCTTGGGATCAGAATGGCCAACTACCTCCTGCTGGTTGCGGAGCCGTACGATTATGGTATTTTCAGACATAACTCTGTTCTATAGTTTGTTATGTCTCAGAGTAGCAAGGATATCCCCAATCAAGTGGGGGCGTAATATGATTAACACCTGGAGCATTGCAGCAACCTATCACCTGCTGTCCTAAACTACCGGACAGCTATCCTCCAGTTACAACCACCGGAGGAGCTCTCTAAGAACGTATTTATGCCAACACTTTCCCATACGGATATCAATTTTTTTCGCTATGTATGACACAGAAGGTTTGCAGGAAATTTGAATGTCCGGTACACTCAATCCGCTTACACGCAATGTCGGTAGAGCACGCTCCCAAAATTCGAACCGCTCACCTAAGGCCTTCCTCTACATCACTTATGCTATGCGGCGTTCGAGGTCTGAGATTTTGAACCCGGAAAGTTTGATTTTCATCGGACAGATCAAATGTCGATTTTGAGGGCTAAAGTATTATAAAATACTTATAATCAAAATATTTTACCTACGATATTTTTATACTAGAACTTTTACCGTTGCCGTACGCTTAGCAAAAGGACCGCACCTATTTTTATAAATAATTATCTATCAATAATTTGTTGTTTTCAAAAAGAACAGTACAACCGTGGGTTCGGGAGTTGGAATGTGCTCCGGGGTGCTGGAAATAGCGGCGATTTCAAGCATCAAAGGACTTTTTCCGGGCAAAGTATTATTTTTTAATATGTTAATAGACAATAACATACACCAATAATACTCATGCTTTGGTGGGTGAACTACATTCTCCGCCGGTTGGAGAAAAGGGGTCTGTTTTCTTCCGGGATGTCCGGACGCAAGAAGGCCGCTCCATCCTTTGGGAGGGAGCGGCCCCGGAAAGATCAGGATTTCAGAGAATCCTTATTTGGCAGGCTTGAACGGCTTGGGCGAGGCATAGACTTCATAGTCCTTGATGCGGCCGTTTTCCCGGTTCTGGCGCGGCAGGTAGCGGAAGCCGGAGAGCTTCTGCACCTTGCCCAGGTCCAGCACGATCATGTGCGGGTGCTTGGGATTGTCTCCCTGCCACTTGGTGTGCCAGTAGGTGGTGGGCTGGTTGTCCATCACCAGGCCCGCCTGGGCGGCTTCCCCCGCCGTTTCATGGGAGTCCGCATAAACCACGGACCACTGTTCGCGGGGAAGCAGGTTGCCGGAGGCATCCAGGAAGTTCAGTTCCGCAATGGCGGCATGGGGGCCGTTGTCATGGGCGTTTTTGCTGACGAGGGCGATGTAGCGCGCCTGGATGGGAGCGCGGAATTTGATTTCCTGCTGGTCCGCCCCCTTGGCGAAGGTTCCCTTGTGCACCAGCTGGCTGGCGGCGGGAGTTACGGGCTTGCCCACGCGGAAGACGTCCGCCATGGCGGGGTCCCTGTTGACTTCGTAAATGGCTTCCTTCACGCCTTTCACCGTGCCGGAGCCGCCGTCCACGTCCAGCACCACGATTTCATTTTTCCCCGGTTTCAGGTATTCGCCGGGGCAGTAAAGCGCCTGCTGGGAGCCGATGAACCAGAAGCGGCCCAGATTGTGGCCGTTCACCCACACGACGCCCTTTTTCCAGCCGTCCCGCATGTCCAGGTAGGTATCCCTGGGGTTGGAGACGTTGAAATATCCACGGTGGAACACGGGTTGGTCGCCGCCCGGCTTCTTGCCGGAAAAGGACAGGAGCTCCACGCCCTTGCAAGGGAGGGTGTAGATGAGGAAGTTTTCCAGCTTTTTCCCGTCCAGCGTGATGGGGCCGCGGATGCCCTTGCGTTCGCCCTGGATTTGGCCGCCGAAGTTGATGCGGCCCATGTTTTCCACAAAGATGTCCACCGTGTGGAGGCCCGCGGGAATGACCACGTCACAGGCGTCCTGCTTGTAACGGCGGTCCGCCGCACCCTGCCTTTTGCCGTCCACGTAAACGATGGCGCGGTCCTGCATATTGTTCATTTTCAGCTCTCCCTTCACCGGGCCGTTCACCTTCGTCCGGTACAGGATGAAGCCCAGGCTCTGCCCCAGGGCTTCCATGTGCACGGGCTCCTTGCGGATGACAGGCTGCGGGAGCCGGTTGAACATGCCGGCTTTCTCCGTAAACGTGATGGGCGGCAGCTCCATCATTTCCGGCTGGGCGGGCGGTTCGGGGAGCTTGTACGTATCACCGTAATAGTCCTGAATGGTCTGGCGGAAGGTGCGGTAGCGGTCCGTCAGGGTTCCGTTTTCAGAGATGGGCGCGCCGTAGTCGTAATTGGTCACGTCCGGCGTGTAGGCCCCTTCCCAGTTCGCCCCGTTCATGAAGCCGAAGGAGGTGCCGCCGTGCGCCATGAAGAGGTTGGGGGAGACGTTGTTTTCCAGCATCCACTTCAAGTCGCGGTTGAAGCCTTCCGTACTGCCGCCGTTCTTGGGCTTGCCCCAGTGGTCAAACCAGCCCACCCAGAATTCGCCGTTGATGCGGGGCGTCTTGCCCTTGTGCTTTTCCAGGTTGGCAAAGGCGCCCTTGGCTCCGCCGCCGAAGTTCATGGCGGGGACGATGCCGGGGAGCGTGCCGTTGTTGATCATCCAGTCGTTCGGGCCGTCCGACGTGAAGGGCACCACGCCCGGAAGTTCCTTCCGGATGACTTCCAGGTGTTTTTTCACGTAGTCCTTGTCGGAGCCGTAGGAACCGTATTCGTTTTCCACCTGGGCCATGATGATGGGGCCGCCCTTGGTGATCTGGAGCGGTTCCAGCATGGAGCAGACTTTCTTGAGATAAGCCATGGCCGGTTCCAGGAAGCGGGGGTCCTGGGAACGGACCTTCAGGTCTTCATCTTTCAGCAGCCAGCCGGGGAATCCGCCGAATTCCCATTCCGCGCACACGTAGGGCCCCGGACGCACGATGACCCACAGGCCGGCCTTCTGGGCCTCCTTGATGAATTCCACAAAGTCCAGATTGCCGGAAAAGTCCCACTTGCCCGGTTCCGGTTCATGCACGTTCCAGAACAGATAAGTGCAGACGGTGTTCATGCCCATGGCCTTCATGCGCTGGAACCTGTCCTGCCAGTGCTCCCGGGGCACGCGCGGGTAATGCATTTCCCCGGAGATGATTTTGACGGGCTTTCCGTCCATCAGGAAGTTTTCCTGGCTGGTGGCAAAGACATGCTTGGCGCCGTCATTGGATTCCGGCAGGGGCATGGGAGCGGCTGCGCAAAGATGCCCCGCCAGAAGAAGAACGGAAAAAAGTGATAATTTCATGGTTATGGAGTCAATAAACGGTTACAGAGAAGTAGGGGAATTATGCTGAAAAACCGCCTCCTTTCAATTTAAAAAGGAGCCGGCGGGCTGGTCTTATTACGGAGCGGCGTCATCCGGTCTTTCAAGACGTATCACCTGATGCCTTTCCTCAAACGGAACGCCCAGGCGCCGGGCCTCCTGCGTTTCCTTCTTCATTTTTTCATCCACCCAGTACAGGTGGGACTCCAGGGGATTGTAAATCCGGGGGGAACAGAACCGCGTGGGGGATTCCGGCCAGCGTATCCAGCGCCAGCAGGCGACGTACGTATAGGGTTCCCGCCAGCCGGGAATCCAGACGCAGAGTTCATGAATGCGCTTCTGGGCGCGGTGAAGGGCTTTTTTCAGGGCGGCGCCATCCGGGGCATTCCGCTCCGCGTCCAGGGCGGCGTCCAGTTCCGCGTCCGCCACGGCAAAGATATTGTTCGTGTTGCCCACGGGGTTGCCGCGGGCATCGTACGCCAGCTCGGAAGCAAAGGTTTCATACAGCCGGGGGAAGGGCGTCTGGAGCGGCCACGCCCACAGGGCGGCCTGGTACCGTTTTTCAAATACTTTCCGGGAACAGACATTATAGGTCAGGGGATCCAGGCGCAGGTCCACACCGCATTTCAGGGCCTCCTGCCGGAGAATGGAACAAACGTTGGTCATCAGGGTGGAGGAGTCCGCGAAGGTCAGTTCCACCACCAGCCGTTCCCCCCGTTCATTCTTCAGCACGCCGTCATCCCCCATTTCCCGGTAGCCGGCGCGGGCAAAATATTCCATGGCTTTTTTCTTGCCGTATTCCGGCGCTTTCAGCGGAAGCGTCAGATCGCCGTACCCTTCCATGTAGGAGCCCAGCCTTCTCATATTCCCGCGGAACAGGGTATCAATCACCATGCCCATGTTCACGGAATGCGCCAGCCCCCTGCGGACGCAGGGGGTTTTCAGAAGCTTGTCGGAACAATTCAGATACAGGCCGTACGGGGGGCAGGCATAACCGGCTTCCAGGCTGTACTTGTCTATGTAGCCCTGGTGCACTTCCGGCAGTTCCAGCCTGTTTTCCCACACTTCCGGCTTGCGGACGTTCATCATGTCCAGCTCCCCGCGGCGGAACATTTCAACCGCCTTGTTTTCCAGGTTTACAAATACATGCTCCACCTGGTCCGCATTGCAGGAATAGCGGTAGTATTTCCTGTCCTTCGCCCACCAGTCCTTCACGCGGGCCAGGGTAATGCGCTCGCCTATCCGGATTTTACCGGGAACCACCACGTAGCCTCCCGTATTCGGGGGCGCCTTCCACTGGTAGCGTTCCAGAAACAGGGAGTTGAAATCATGGTAAAATCCGGGATGGGCAGGATGGAAATCCACGCAGGCCATGTAAGGCAGCAGCGGCCCGGGGGACGGAAGCGTCAGGGCAATGACGGAATCCCCGTACACCGTAATCTGGTCGTAGGTGGAGCGGAACAGGGTGGTCCAGAAAGGGTCCCGGGCAAAGGCGGACGTGCGGAGGCAGATATTCAGCAGGAAATCCTGCGCCTTTACGGGGCGGCCGTCCGAGTACGCCGCTTCCGGGTCCAGATGGTAAAAAACGGTTTTTCCGTCCGCGGAGACGGCCCAGCGGTCCGCCAGCCCCGGAATGGGCCGGAAGGTTTCCGGATGCAGCCCCACCAGGGGAAGCCACACGTTGTCAATGGCGGAGTAGTTGAAAAAGTTTTCGCTTCCCGGTCCGAACGCCCGCAGGGTTCCGGGAAACGGCGTATTGATCCACAGCCGGACCTGTCCCCCTTTCACGGCGCGGGGATCCCCCACTTCCGGCTCATCCATGCCGGTCCGCCATTCCAATCCCGCAGGAACTTCCTCCAGGGGAAGCAGGCGGATATGGTCTTTCAGCTCCAGCCTTCTGCCGATGCGTTCCACGGAACGCTCCTGCTCGGCCAGACGCCGCCCATCCCCATCGCCACGGGAGACGGACAGCAGGCTTTTCTTCCGCTCGCCGCCGGCCCGCTCCCGGAGCAGTTCCCGTTCCACGGACCTGTTCCACCGTTCCACGAAGCCGTCAAACACGGCAGGCATGCCCCTGCCGTCCGTCCGGCCGGAGGCCTCATGCCAAACTTCCGCCTCCCGCTGGGAGAAGTAAAAAACTCCCGCCAGAAAAACGGCTAGAACCAACGCCCCCAGAATGTACAGCCAGCGAATCACAGCTCAGATTACCGCCGCATGTTAACCGATTCCGGAACCTCCGGAAAACAAAAAGCCCATCTTCCGCCCGTGGCTGTTCCCTTCGCCTGGAACAGCCCGCAAGACGGAAGATGGGGGTGCAATCAACAATTAGTCCTGAAAAGCAATTAGAATTCGACCGTCACGCCGCCGAAGACTCCCAGCCCCCGGGCCTGGCGCGGTCCGAAGTTGTAGTCGTTCGTGATGATGAAATTCTGGTCAAACAGGTTTTCCACACGCACATGGAGAGCCACATTGTCCGTCACCTGGTACCTGGCGAACAAACGCGCCGTGAAGAAGTTGTCCAGCCGGGCATAGTTGTAGTCCGTACGCCCCATGGCGGACGTTACGCCGAAACCGACCGTCAGTTTTTCAACCGGAGAGGTATAAACCTCCGCGTTGATGGTGTGGCGGGCGGTATTGGCCATCTGGACGGTTTCATATTTGCCGATGGAATCGCGCTTGGGCATCGTGAAGGTGTAGTTGGCATAATAGCCGCTGTTCCACGCATCCTTGAACTGACCCTTGAACGCTACTTCCACGCCGTAGGAAGTGGCGTGGGAGAAGTTGTCATAAGTCGTGTAGGAGTTGGGCCACGTGCCTACGCTCTTGGTTCCGATTTCATCGTTGATGCGGGTCCAGAACCCCGTCACGGAAGCGTAATGGTTGTCCGCCAGGCGCTGTTCCACGCCCAGGTCTCCGCCCAGGGATTTGGATACGTCCAGGTCCGAATTGCCCACGTAGCCGTAATTGGCGGCGTACTGTTCAAAGTAGGTGGGAGCGCGGAAGCCGGAACCCACGGAACCGAAAATACGGGTGGGGGAATCCTTGCCCGTCACCTTCCAGGAATTGGAATAACGCCACGTGAAATGGTTGTTCCAGACGGAGTCATGTTCCAGGCGCAGGGCCACGCTGGCGTCAAAGTTGTCCGTGGGCGCCCACATCTGTTCCGCAAAGAAGGCAAGCGTGCTCTGCCATTCATCCTTGGCAACGTAATTGTTTTCGCTCATGTAGTCGGAGCGGTCCCAGGCCATGCCGGCGACTGTCTGCCACTTCTTGTTCCATGTCAGGGCATTGCGCCATTCCGTCTGGAAGCGGCGGTTGCGCATCACGTTGGGTTGGAAATCAAAGCCCGGCGTGTGCGTGGAATAGTCCATGTTGTAATGCCCTACCATGAAGCTGGTGGACCACAACTTGGTGATTTCCGCATCCACGCGCCCCGTTACCAGGTTGCTGCGGTTCTTGTCTTCCGTGTTGTACAGGTGGGGATCCGTCACGGCGGGCCACTGGTCGTAGTCCACATAGGGCGTGGGGTATTCAAAGTAGGAATCCAGGCGGCGGTAGGTAAAGCCCACCTTCACCTTGTCGTTGACGTCATAACCCAGGCGCACGGCTTCCTGCCACTGGCGGAAGTCGTTCATGCCTTTCCGGTTGTCATAAATGGCCGGATAAATGGTGGGATCGTTTTCCGTGGATTCAAACCCCACGCCCACAAAGTAGGAAAGCTTCCTGACCTTGCCGGAGGAAGTCACATGGCTGTTGAAGGAATGGAAAGAACCGGCTTCCGCAAAAATCCTGGTCACGGGATCGCCTTCCCCTTCCGGAGTATCCATGGCAACAACGCCGCCAATGGCGCCGGAACCGAAGACGGCGCCCTGCGCTCCCTTCACCACTTCCACATTGCCCACGGTAAAGAGGTTGGTGATGCCCAGCAGCTTGTTGCCGGACATGTTGACATCACTGATGCGCATGCCGTCAACCATGGTTAGGGTGTAGGTTTCCTTGTTCATCCCGCGGATGACGGTGTTGCTCACGGAACCGCGCTGCCAGGTGCCGCCGCCGTCCAGCGTGAAGACGCCGGGCGTCTGGGATAGGGCTCCTGTCAGGGTTTCAATGCCCGCCTTCTGGAATTCTTCCGGATTGATGATGGAAACAGATACCCCGGACCGGTTGTACGGCACGCCCACAAAGTGGGACGCCATGGTCAATTCCGGCATGACCTGCATGGTTTCCGTCCTGGCGGAGGGCTTGGAGTCTTCTTTTTTAGCGGACTCGGCAAGAGAGGACTGGCCTGCGAATGCGGCAAGGCCAACGGCAATAGCGCCCATCTGAAGGGCTTTCTTCGTATAAAGCATGGTTGTGGTGCCTTACGTTCGGTAACTCGCCGAACAGTTGGACAACCCCACAGGCTGGTCTTCTGGCTTGCGAGACAGGCTCGCTTACAGTGGCGGTACCGCTCCGGATTCTCACCGGTATTCCCCATCTATTTCCTGCCCGGCTACGGGCGTCCCTGAGGTCTGTAACCCTTCCCATAAGGGTTCATGAGACGGATGAAATACCAAAGAGACCGGTATGACAAGCCAAAAAATTTTTCTTTGAACATTCCGCCGCCTTGCGGACGCTTCTTCTTTTCAGCCGCCGCGCACTATCCCGTTTTTCCAAACGGAGTCCTCCATTTTTGTCTTGTCACCCCCGGCGCGTACAGGACATGATGCGCCCATGACGCGCCTTTCACCCTCCTTCCCGCAGCGGGGAAGGATTTCCGTTTTCAGCGGAGTTACCAACTCCCGGAAAAACCGTCCCTTCAAGGCGTTTCCTTCCTTTTCCCGGAACAGGCGCCATCCCGGAACGCCGGTCTCCATTACTACGGCATGAACAGTTTTTCACATGGAGGAGATTTAAAATCCCTGGCGGCGGACGCCGGACGGCCCGAACGGGAGGTTCTGGATTTCAGCGTCAACCTGAGGCCGGAGGGAACGCCGGAGTTCATTGTCTCCGCGCTGTGGAAGGCCATGGATGCAGCCGTTCCCTACCCCTCCCCGGACATGGCGGAGCTGCGGGAACTGGCGGCGGTTCATTACGGGCTCCCTTCCGGTTGCTTCACCTTCGGCAACGGGGCCAACGAACTGATTCACGCCCTGCCGCGCGCGCTGGATCTGAAACAGGCCGTCATTCCGGAACCCGCTTTTTCCGAGTACAGGCTGGCCTGCCTGCGCCACGGCACGGACATTGTTTCCATACGCACGGAGGAACGGAATTCCTTCATTCCGTCCCCCCTCCTGACGGCGGAACAGGCCGCAGACGGAAGCGCCGTTTTCCTGGCGAATCCCTGCAATCCGTCCGGCGGCCTGCTGGACGTTCCGGTCCTGCGCCAGGCCGTGCGGGACCGCCCCGGAGTCGTCTGGATTATTGACGAATCCTTCATTGATTATGCGGACGGAACGGAATCGCTTCTCCGTGACGCGGCCCTTCTGACCAACCTGGTTGTCCTGCGTTCCCTGACCAAATTTTACGGCATCGCCGGCGTCCGGTGCGGCTTTTCCGTCTGCGCCGCTCCGTTGGCGGAACGGCTGAGGCAGTGCCTGCCCGCGTGGAACGTGAACGCCTTTGCGGCGGCGGCGGCGCGGGCCGCGCTGGAACAGCCGCCTTCATGGGCGGACGGGGAACGCGCCCTGAACCGGGAACGCCGGGAAGACCTGTTCCGCAGGCTTTCCGCCCTGCCGGGAGCCGCCGTACTCCCGTCCGGAGCCAATTTCCTGCTCTTCCGGCTGGCGGGGGCACCTTCCGGTCTGGCCGCCCGGCTCCTGAAAAACCACGGCATCGCGTTGCGCGACTGCTCCAATTATCCGGGACTGGAAAACGGCGGCTGGTTCCGTGCAGGCGTTCGCACTCCGGAGGAACACGCCCTGCTGGCAGAGGCCCTGCGGGCCGAGCTGAAGGGAGGCGGCCCCGCCATTCTCCGCAAACTGCCCAAACCGGCCCTGATGATTCAGGGCACCTGCTCCGACGCCGGAAAAAGCGTGCTCACGGCGGCCCTGTGCCGCATTTTTCTTCAGGACGGCCACCGGGTAGCCCCGTTCAAGGCGCAGAATATGGCCCTCAACTCCGGCGTAACCGCGCTGGGGGAGGAAATGGGCCGCGCGCAGATGGTGCAGGCCCAGGCCTGCCGCATCGACCCGGACGCCAGGATGAACCCCATCCTGCTCAAACCCCATTCCAACACCGGCTCCCAGGTGATCGTGATGGGGCGCGCCGTGGGCCACATGGAGGCGCGGGAATATTTTACGGCCAAAAGGCGCTTCTGGCCGGATGTGCGCCGGGCGTACGATTCCCTGGAGGACGAGTACGACGTCCTCTGCCTGGAAGGGGCCGGAAGCCCCGGAGAAATCAACCTGAAATCCGCAGACGTGGTGAACATGAACATGGCCCGCTACGCGCGCGCCAAGGTTCTGCTCACCGGGGACATTGACCGGGGCGGCGTGTACGCCTCCTTCCTGGGGACGTGGATGACGTTCGCCCCCTGGGAAAAAGAACTGCTGGCAGGATTTGTGGTCAACAAGTTCCGCGGAGATCCGGAGCTGCTGGCCCCCGCGCACGGCTACATGCTGGACCGTACGGGCAAACCCGTTCTGGGCGTTGTCCCGATGATACGGGATATCAATATTCCGGAAGAGGACCGGGCCGCGCTGCCCTTTGAACAGGACGGGCACGCCAAGCACGCGGACTGCCTGGACGTAGCCGTAGTGATGCCCGCCCACGTCTCCAACTTCACGGACTTCGCCCCGCTGGCGGCAGAGCCGGACGTTCGCCTCCGCCAGGTGCGGACACGGGAGGAATGGGGGAACCCGGACCTGGTCATCCTGCCCGGCACCAAGAGCGTGGCGGCGGACCTGGCCGGCCTGCGCGCCGCCGGGCTGGAAGAACCGATCCGCCGGCACGCTGAAACCGGAAAGTGGATTCTGGGCGTCTGCGGCGGCCTGCAAATGCTGGGAACGGACATTCTGGACCCGCTGCACATGGAATCCGCGGAGGAACGGACGCCGGGACTGGGGCTGCTGGAGCTTTCCACCACCTTCGCCGCCGCCAAGACCCTGCTCAACGTGCGCCGGGCACGCACGCCGCTGGTCCCTCCCGCGGCGGGCTATGAAATCCACCACGGCGTCACCCGCCATGAGGGAGCGAGCGCCCCCATCATGCTCCGGGAGGACGGCTCCCCCTGCGGCTACGGCAAAGGCCGTATCTGGGCCACGTACCTGCACGGAATTCTGGACGGGGACGAGTTCCGCCGCGCGTTCATCAACATGGTCAGGGAAGATTCCGGGCTGTCACCCAATCCATCCCTGCACATTTCCTATGACCTGGACGGCGCCCTGGACCGCCTGGCGGACGTGGTCCGGAAGCATCTGGACCTCAAGGCCATCTACCGTATTCTTCAACTGAAACGCTGACCCATGCTTCCGTGCCCGTTCATTCTGCCCGCGGCCCTTCTGCTGGATATTCTGGCGGGAGACCCGCCCAACAGATTCCATCCCGTCTGCCTGATCGGCTGGTGCGCGCGCCGCATGGAAGCCCTGGCGCGGCGGCTGTGGGGAGGGACTTTTACGGCGGGAACGGCGGGGGCGCTCGGGACCTGCGCCGCCGCATGGTTCGCATGCGCGGTATTCTTCCTTCCCTTTTCCGTCTTCCCCTCCCCGTGGATCTGCTGGATTCCGGCGGTTCTGGTCATTTACATCTGCATGGCCCCGCGCGGCCTGGCGGAGCATGCGCTGCGGGTGGCGAACGCCCTGCGCGGCGGGAATGACGGGGAGGCCCGGCACGCCGTTTCCATGATCGTAGGGAGGGACACGGAACAGCTGGACCGTCACGGCATGGCCAGGGCGGCCATTGAAAGCGTAGCGGAAAATCTGACGGACGGCGTCTTTTCCACCTTGTTCTGGGCTACAGCAGGCTGCTTGGCAGGGGGCGCCTTCGGAGCGGCCTTCGCCGCGCTGGCGCACCGCGTTTTCAATATTCTGGATGCCATGTGGGGAAAAAAGAACGACCGGTACAGGCACTTCGGCACCTTTGCCGCCCGCACGGACGATGCCCTCAATTTTATCCCCGCGCGCCTCATCCTGCCGTGCATTTCCCTGGCCGCCCTCTTCGTGAAGGGAACCTCCGCCCGGAGGGCGCTCACCACGGGCTGGGCCTTCCGCCGCGCCCATGCCAGCCCCAATTCCGCCTGGAGCGAGGCGGCCTTCGCGGGCGCGCTGGGCCTCCGCATCGGCGGTCCGGTCTCCTACAAGGGGATTCCCTCGGACTACCCGTGGATAGGGACCGGGCGCGCGGAAGCCACCGTCAGTGACCTGGCCCTGGCCATCCGGCTCATGTGGATGACCGCCGCCACGGGCATGCTGATCTTCTCCCTCATCCTTTTCTCCATCCCACGTTTCTAACCATCATGAACAAACTGCATATTCCCCCGCTGGACGAACAGGCCGCCAAAGCCGCCCTGGAGCATCAGAAAATACTGGCCAAGCCCCCCCTCGCCCTGGGGAAGCTGGAACCCGTAGCCATCCAGATTGCCGCCATGACCGGCAATCCCGCGCCGCGCCTGAAGGACAAGGCCGTGGTCCTCTTCGCCGCGGACCACCACATTGCCGACCACGGCCTCAGCCTGACGTCCACGGACGTCACCTACATTCAGACCCGCAACTTCCTTCAAGGTGGCGGCACCATCAACGCCTTCACGCGCAACGCGGGAGCCCGCCTCTCCGTGGTGGACGTGGGCGTGAATTACGACTTCGGCGACCTGCCGGGGCTGGTGAAAAGAAAAGTCATGCACGGCGCCAACGATTTCAGCAGGGGGCCGGCCATGACGAGGGAACAGGCGCTGGAATGCCTGCAGGTGGGAATCGACATGGCCCGGGAGGAAAAAGCCAGGGGGCTGGACATCGTGGCCGCCGGAGAAATGGGCATCGGCAACACGACTCCCTCCTCCGCCATCGTGGCCGTGCTCACGGGCACCCCGGTGGAAACCGTGACGGGACGCGGTTCCGGCGTCAAGGGGGAAGTCATCCGTAAAAAAATAGGGCTCATCGAACAGGGAATCGCCCTGAACAAGCCGGACCCTTCCGACGCCATCGACGTGCTGGCGAAGGTGGGAGGGCCGGAAATAGGGGCCATGGCCGGGCTGATGCTGGGCGCGGCCTCCCTGCGCGTTCCCATCGTCATTGACGGCTTCATCGCCGGGGCGGCGGCGGCCATCGCCCAGGGCATCCGCCCGGAAGCGGCTCAGTACTTCATCGGCTCCCACAACTCCGCGGAACCGGGGCACAAGCTCATCATGGACCACATCGGCGTCACCATGTACATGGACCTGGGTCTCTGTCTGGGGGAAGGCACCGGGGCGGCCCTGTTCTTTCCGCTGCTGGACGCCGCCACACGCGTGCTCTCTGAAATGAAAACCCTGCCGGAACTGGACATCACCGTTCCGCGCTAACTCCTCCTTTCCCCGCACCATGGCCGTCATCACCACCATCCGCTCCGCCTTCGGCTTCCTGACCCGGCTGCCCGTAGGGCCGTGGCCGCTGCAAAACGACCTGAACGGCATTTCCGCGTGGCTCCCGCTGGTCGGCCTCGTCGTGGGAGGGCTGGCGGGCGGCCTGACCTGGGCGGCCACCCTGCTCTTCCCCCCGCTGGTCTGCGGCGTCATCGGCTGCGCCTGCTGGGTAGCCATCACGGGCGGCCTGCATCTGGACGGAGTGGCGGACTGCGGGGACGGACTGCCCGTGGAAGTGCCGAGGGAACGCAGGCTGGAAATCATGAAAGACTCCCGCCTGGGCACCTTCGGCGGCACGGCCCTGTTCTTCAACCTGGCCTTCAAGGGCGCCGCGCTGGCGGCTCTGGCGGCCTGCGGTTCATGGGAGCTGCTGCTCACGGCGTGCGCGCTGGCCGGGCTGCTGGCCCGCAGCCAGATCTTCATCGCCATGCGTTTTCCGGGCGCGCGCCCCGGCGGCATGGGGGAAGCCTTCAAGCAGGGGACGCGCCCCGTCCACGCCCTGACAGCCGCCGCCGTCACCCTGGCTGCCTGCGCGCTGGCAGGATGGCACGGGCTGTACGCCCTGCTCGCCGCCCTGGCCGGTTCCACGGCCCTGCTCCTGTATGCCCGCCGCCGCCTGGGAGGCGTCACCGGGGACGTGTTCGGCTGCACCGTGGAATGCACGGAATGGCTCGTCCTGCTCACCTTCTGCACCTTATGAAAACTCCGCAAAAATGCCGCGTTCCGGGCCTCAACATCGGCTGCACCTCCTTCATCATCCCGGACTACTACGTGCCCGCCATCAGGGAATGCGTCCATTACGCGGATGACATCGCCCTGCTCCTGCTGGAAGCCGGCGACCACGGGGAGGGACTCATTACCCCCGCGGAAATCAGAGAGCTGGCCGGCATCGCCGCGGACGCCGGGGTCAAATGGAACGTCCACCTGCCCACGGACGGCGGCTTCTCCACGGAGGAATCAGGGCGCCGCTACACGGAAAACATCATCCGCGCCATTGAGCTGACCCGGGAACTGGAACCGCACACCTGGGTCATGCACGTGGTTACGGACCACATTCCCGGCCCGGACATGCGCCCCCATCTTACGGAGCGTGAAACGGAACGAATTCTCCGCGGCCTGGAGCAAATCACGCCCCATCTGCCCGCGCCGGAATGCCTGGCTCTGGAAAACCTGGAATGCCACCCTGCCGACTACCTGGACAAGCTGGTCTCCACCACCCCCCATTCCCGCTGCTTTGACATCGGCCATGTCTGGAAGGAGGGCCTGCGGCCGGAAGAACTGCTGCCGCTCTGGCTGCCGGACATACGCATGTGCCACCTGCACGGGCTGGAAAAACGGGACCACAAATCCCTGCACCACATGGCCGCCGCCACGCTGGACGCCATCCTGCACCCCATGTGGGACATCCGCTTTTCCCCCCTCATCACTCTGGAAGTCTTCAGCCTGGACGACTTTCTGAACTCCCACCAGGCCATGCTGGAATCCCATGAACGCTACATCTCCAAACACTGACGCCAATCCCGCACGCATGACGCTCGTCCTGGGCGGCATCAGAAGCGGCAAAAGCCAATACGCCGAACAAATAGCCGCCGGATTCGGGGAAAAAATCCTGTACGTCGCCACGGCGGAGGTGTGGCCCGGATCCGGCTCCATGGAATACCGCGTGCGCAAGCACCGGGAACGGCGCCCAGCAAGCTGGCTTACGCTGGAATGCCCGCGCCATGTGGCCGCCGCCGTCCGGGAATCCGGCCTGCTGGACCAGGTGGACGGCGTCATTCTGGAATGCGTCACCCTGCTCGCCTCCAATACCCTGTACGCCCAGGAGGACCCCACGGACTACGTGCCGTTCCAGGAGGCGCTGATTGAGGAAATAGAGGCCTTGAAGGAACTCATCCCCCACTCCCCCGTGCCCTGGGTTCTGGTCTCCTCTGAAACCGGCATGGGAATCAGCCAGGCGGACGCGGAAACGCGCCACTACTGCGACGGCCTGGGAATAGCCAACCAGCTTCTTGCCAAAAGCGCGGATGAAGTTTACTTCATGGTCGCGGGGCTTCCCGTAACCGTAAAAAAATAGCAGACGGTCAATTCTTCAGCGCAACATACTTCAACACTGCCGGACACATCCGCGCCAGTAAAAAGTACAGTCCGCTCAGAGCCAGAAAAACAAGGGGTACGGCCATTCTCCATATCCAGAAGTTTCCCCTTGGAAATCCGAGCCTGAGCATGCACTCATAAACCAAGGTGTGCGCGGCATATACAAAAAAGACGGGGGGAGCCAAACGGGCGCAGAAAGAGGAGATTCCCGGAAAATACCGCATCATCAAGAAAGCGCAGGATGCCAGCCACAGCACGCCCATGCACAAGGATAACGCAGACTCCTGAACGGTGCTGTACATTTCCCATATAAAAATAACGGGAAACGCCATCAGCACGTACAGCCACGCTTTACCGACTGCATCCTTCAACTCTTCAAGGGAATAACGGCACAAAAACATGCCAAGGGCAAATGCTCCAAAACCCCTGGGATGGATAACGCAGAAAACCCTGTCCATGTATTCGAAGGACAAGTAAAGGGAATTGCTCGTACTGAAAAGCACCAGGGAGACCATGGACAGAATGAGCAGACAGGCCCGCGGCATCCGGAATAACGCTCCTGAAACCAGCACAAACACCATTAAATCTCTTAAAAACCATAAAACAGTTCCCAAAGGAGGGCGTCCTATTCCCAGACCGGTCATCCACTTTACAATATCCGCGGGAAACCCGAACAAGGCCATGAAAACGAAAATCCAAAACAAATAGGCACACAGAATCAGAAACGCTTTTCTCCAGTTAAGCCAGGGCACCGGAGCCGTACTGCCCCTATACTTCCGGGCCACGAAATAACCCGCCGCCATGAAAAAGAAAAATACGCCCGCACGTGTTGCATAAACAACGAAGCCATGGGAAGCGGGAGTATGCTGAATCATGATAAACAACATGGCCAGCACACGGATAATATCCACCCATGGGTCACGGCACTTCCCCGGCAATTTCTTACCCCGGACGATGCCCGGCGCGCATGGAGGACAGTTCGTTAACGCTTCATACATATGCCAATTACAATCACGAACATCCGGGGCGCCATGATAGCATGACTGTCCTTCATGGCAATACGAAACAGGGAGCCAAACGTAAGCAAAAGTTCCAATTGACAGGGGCCGGAGGATATGTTAGGCATGCCACGCCTCCCTCACCGACCGGAGGCGCTTCCGGGAAGCCCGTGGTACGGGCAGGAAATAGATGGGGAATACCGGTGTGAATCCGGAGCGGTACCGCCACTGTATATTGCACGGCCTAAAAGCCAGCAATGAGCCAGATCGCCAGCCTCGAAGTATTTTATGAACCGCCGGCGAGTATTCCGGCATTCAGACCATATACATGCATTCATCCAATACGCTCCGCTTGAACGGAGCAGACTATGATGGTCCGGCCTCCTTGAAGTCCGGAATGTTCAACACTCCTGGAACAACACCGTGCCACGCCAGGCACCGGATGCAGGCTGTGGCTATGACCCTGGCCTGCCTGGGCATGCTGGGAACGGTCCATGCCCAGGATACTCCCAAGGAAAACCTGGCCGGCGTTTATGACGCCACTGTAGCCAGAACAGCCTCGGATTCGGCCCTGGGAACGGTCTCCGCCACATTCAACGTGACAGGTTCCAGCAACGTGCGCGGAATCTGGGGAAAATCCGGCACCCTCAGCATTGACGCAATCGCCGGGGACGCCGAATTCAACGTCTCCTCCACGAGAAACAACGCTTTCGGCATTGACACCTCCTCCGGAGTCAATCTGGACATCGGCACCCTGGCAGGAACCTTCAACATCTCCGCAGCAAATACGAATGCCACAGGCATCCGGAGCTACGGGAAAATACTCTCCATCGGAACGATCACGGAAAACGCCCTCATTTCCATCACGGCCAATTTCTCCTCCAACGGCATTTACGCCTACCAGGGGCGCCTGGACATCGGCACGATGGCCGGCAAAATCTCCGTGGCCCTGGGAACGGGAAACTATGCGAGGGGCCTGTATGCCTACGGAAACACCATGGACTACCAGGGCCCGCGCTACAAGGACGTCAGCATCGGCACCTTCTCCTCCACCGGCAGCATTTCCGCGGCGACGACCGGCGGCTACGGAGCCAGGGGCATCCAGTCCAATTACGGGCAGGTGAACATTACCCGGCTGGACGGTCAAATCACCGCAGCCTCCGGCTCCAATGATGAAAGCGAGGACTTTTCCGCCATCGGCATTGAAGCCAGGGAAAACATCACGCTGGGAGACATGGGAGCAACAGGAAGCATTACCGCCACGACCAACGGCATGGATGCCTACGGCCTCTTCGCCGGAGAGGAAGGGGGTTACCAGACCCATTCAAATATCACCATCGGCAATGTGGGCGGCGCCATCCGGGCGGAAGCCATGACCGGAGCGGCTGCCGGAGCACGCTCCACCGGCTCCCTGTCCGTGGGAGACATCAACGGCTCCATCTCCGCCTCCTCCACGGGAGCTGCGGAAGCCTACGGCCTGCTGGCGGAATTCTCCCTGGCCACCGGCGCCATCAACGGAACCGTCAGCGCGGCAACTTCCGGCAGCACGGCGGCGGCCCTGATGGGCGGAGCCGGCATCACGACGACCATCGGTTCCACCGGCGGCCTTGAAGCAACGGCAACGGGGGATGGAGCAACGGCCTATGCCCTGTACAGCGGGTCCAATACGGGTTCCGGCTTCTCCACGGAAAACACGGCGGACAACGTCACCGTCCACGCCGGAGCCGCTATCAGCGGCATCTGGGAACTGGGCGGCTCCGGAGCGGAAGGCTCCGTGGATACGATTACGCTGCTGTCCGGAACGGAAACCGCTCCGGGGCTGTTCGACTACACGGTGCGGACAACAGTCAACACCAACAAATCCGATACGGCCACCCACCGTTCCTCCGTCACGCTCAACGTGGGCAGCGCGGACAATGAAGCAAACTGGACCATGTCCACGGAAAAAGCCGCCGGCCTGTTCAACCGGGTCAACGTGGGCTACGGCTCCGCCGTCACCTTGACCGGGAACTCCCGGATACTCCGTGACGGGGCCGTCGTCAACAACCAGGGCGCCATTTCCGGCAGCGGCACGCTCACCATTGCGGAAGGCATGACGCTGCTCAACGGAACCCTGGTGCGGAACGCGGCGGGAACGGCCCTAGAAGTGGGCTTTGACGGCCTGAACGTAAATCTGGACCTGGCGCAAAACGCTAAGATAGGAGCCATGGTGCTCAACACCACGGACTCCGCCTGGGTCGTCACGCTGGACCAGATCAAGGACGGCATCACCGCCATGTACGGAACCAGGGTGGACAACTTCCATCTGGAAAACTACCGCATGAGCTACCGCCTCCAGGGCCAGGTATTCCTGGGTGAAGGCGCCCCCATCGTCGTCAACCCGGGAGAAAGCATCTATGTGGGTGAAGGCTCCAAGGTCATCATCGGCGAAAACCTGCCTGAGCACGGCATCGTGCTGGAAGGCGGGGAAGCTGACTTGAGCCAGTCGGACGCCGTCATTTCCTCCGGCGCCGTCAGCGGCGCTTCCGGACAGCTGACGCTGGCCGGAAAGGATGAAAAGGAACAGACCCTGAACTGGGAACACTCCGGCACGGCAGGCTACAGCGCCTCCGCCGCCGACGGTGGCGCCTTCGCGAACCTCAACGTCACGGCACAGGATGCAAAGGTTGTCGCCAAGGGCTCCTACGCGGCGGAAAACGTCGTCATCAGCAACAACGCCACCCTCGTTCTGGACGGCAGGGACGCCAGCCTGGGCGTGGAAGGCGGGAGCATCCGCCTGGGTGAAGCATTCGCCCATCCGGATAATCCGGGGCATCTGGCGCTGAACGGTTCCACCGTTCTGTCCGGTGTGGAAACCAACAGCGGTTCCACCGTCTCCGGTTCCGGCACCTTCAAGGGAGAAGTTACCTATTACGGCAGTGAAATCGTAATCGGCTCCGGAAACTCCGCAGGCTGTCACAACTATGAAGGCGGCCTGAACGCGTGGGGGGGAGTGCAGGAACTCACGTTCATCGTGAACGGGACGACGGCGGCGGACGCCGCCCATACCGGAGCGGACACCTATTCCCAAATGAACGTCTCTTCCTCCTACCATGTAGATGGGGCGCACGTTAATGTGGTCATCGGAGACAACCTGCTTTTCAGCAAGGAACAGAGCTTCTCCCTGTCCCTGGTCAACCTGGACCCCGGTACGGTCATTGATCCGGACGGCTCCCTGTGGGACCTCACCAGCATCGACCCCACGCTGAAGGGCCGCACGGACCTGGTCACGGACGCCGGCTTCACGGTTTCCGACGACGGCCTGCACCTGATCTTCAACGGCAAGGTCAACATCAACGCCGTGAAGGCCCTGCGCGGAAAGGAAGCCTCCCGCATCGCCAACACGCTGTGGTCCTCCGTCCGGGTGGTGGACAGCTTCGCCCATGCGGCGGCTTCCCAGCTGGACTTCCGCGGACCGGGCAGGCGCAACATCTGGTTCTCCGGGCTGGGAGACTTCATGAACGTCTCCTCCGCCACGGGAGCCTCCGGCTTTGACTACAAGGGCGGCGGTTACGCGGTGGGACTGGACTATGCCTGGACGAAAAACTGGATATCCGGCGCGGCCTTCGGCCAGACCTCCGGCTCCTTCCACTCCGCGGACAAGGAGTTCAAGGCGGACCAGGACGGCCTGATGATGACCCTCTACCAGCGCTGCCACCGCGACCTGCGCCGTGGAAACAGCCTGGACATTGACGGCTACTTCACCTACGGACGCATGGACAATGACGTGGACGGCACGCTGGGGGGCAGCCCCGCCACCGCCTCCTGGAACGATGACGTGTACGGCTTCGGCCTGAAAGGAACCTGGAACATCCGCCTGAGCAGCACGGATGTGCTGAAACCCTTCACCGGCATTGAATTCCTGCACGGCTCCCAGGGGGCCTTCGGGGAGCATTCCGGTTCCGGCACCGCCTGGTACCAGGACGGTTCCGTGCAGAACTGGAGCATCCCCGCCGGCGTCACCTGGCAGAAGCAGATCGCCGTCGGCAGGGGCCAGTACCTGCTGCCGCAGGTGACGGTGGCCTACGCCGGAGACGTCTCCCGCCGCAACGCTTCCGTGAAAACGGACGCCTTCGGGATGCCCTTCCGGGTAGACGGCGTCCATCCGGGACGCCACGCCCTGATCGTCCATGCGGGGCTGAACTGGGTCATTTCCAGCGCCTGGAGCGCCGGAGCCTTCTACCATCTGGAACAGAGGGAACACATGACCAACCAGAGCGTTAACGCCACCGTGCGCTATTCGTTCTAAACGTTCTTCCCATTCGTAAACATTCCGGAGGGAATCCACCGCGGATTCCCTCCGTTTTTTTCGGCAGGTTTCCCATATTCCACAGGAAATTCTTGACTCTATGGCCCTCTTGCCGCTTAATTCCCCCACTTCACGTGCCGTCGTGGCGGAATGGTAGACGCGCTCGACTCAAAATCGAGTTCCAAAAGAGTGTGGGTTCGAGTCCCACCGGCGGTACCACCTTTTTCATGCCGCAAGTTTCTGTTTATCAGTACTTGCGGTTATTCCCCAAAAAAACAGTACACTTATTTTATACGGTTTTTATTAACATCGAATAGGAATATCCTACGGTTGTTTTCCATATAAAAAAGGTTTTACTAGGCCACGGATACTGTAATTTGGCTGGGGGCTAATGAAATTTTGTATCATTTGAGCGTGAAACTTGTTCTTGAAGGCACATGCACCAACTATATCTTCATTGTTCTTAGAATATTGAGTTATATTTATTGTTGCTTTCCTGTATTATTATAATCTTTAGCTCCATCGCAAGCCTGTCCCGAAGGGGTATATTCTTCCCCTCCATTAGCACATAGCAGGGCCTTGAACTTCTCTAAAGAGATTCGTGCGCCTGGCGAATAACTATTCTTCAAATGATCAAATAACGCTACCCACAAATATCCTTTGCCTTCATTATCCACCTCCAGACCAAGCGTCGCATTGATTTGTTTCATGAAGTTGTGTGCAGAAATCACCATTGTATTCTGGCTGGAACACACAGCTCCATATCCAACAGCCGTTGTACAATCCCCTGTCACACAAGATTTATGCCCTAACGCCATAGAACATTGACCAACTACACAAGTGGCTTCCACCCCCATAGCCCAACCTGCACCTGTAGCATCTACCCGAGCTCCAGCACCAAGGGCCAGCCCTTCCTGTGAAATAAGAGATGCCGTCCGCGACGGATCAGACGGTGCAGTTATCTTCATAACCTTATCGACTTCCAGTGCCCACTCAGTGCCACTGCTCCATGCGGTACGTTCGTCGAGAGTAGTATGAACAGCAGTATCTTCTATATGTTCGTCAAGTCCATCCTGCGTTGCCACAAGCGCCCCCTTTGTATTTCTCGCATTCCACTTCTCACGCTCTGCATTGGTGATATGTACTGTCGTATTGGTTTCGTGAGCCGTGAACGTGGCTGTATCTACCTTGTCAGTGAGGGCGGCACTATCCGCCTTGTCATTCCAGGCAGTACGCTCCTCCTCCGTAAGGTGCATATTCTTGTTCTCTGTATGGCTGGCAAAATCACTCTGCGCCGCTACCAGAACTCCGTTTACTTTAGTAATTTCATTCATGATTATTATTGTTTTTGGTAAAGTGGTTGAAAAACTCCATCGCCGCTTTGGCCGGAGTGGAAAATTCCGCATAGTCTTCGCTAGTGAATACCCTGCGTCCTCCCCGGGCATTGACTGCCTCCACGGTCAGAACGATTGTTTCCACTGTTTCCATGGAACCTTCCTCTCCATCAGCGCCGGGGACCATGATTTGACCCAACCGCGCCCATGCCTGCACAGCCTTCCATTCGTCGGACAAGACGGCGATAACTGATACCACTTCGCCAAAAGCCTCCAGCCATTTCGTGGAAATATCATCCTGCGTAAAACGTCGGGACTGAATAAAGCCGCTCCTGTCTGAAAATATGGCCGTCAGGATAAACAATCCCCAGTTCCCTGGGGCGGGGAAATAAAATTGTAACTCTTTCATGTTAAATATTTTCTATATTAAGATAGTCAGCCGGATTAATCCCTTGAATGACGCTTACCCTGAACATGGCCCTCTCTGCGGAGCAAGTATCTATAATAGCGTAATGGACGTCATTGCTGACGAGCCCCAGGGAAACTTCCCCCAGGTAATAAACTTGTGGATTAAGATGGCGGCGGTTGAAATTGTAGTGGTTCCCGTGCCCGGAGCTGACGCCCGTATGCCGGGCCAGATAAATACTGCAGGTACCGGATGAAGCGGGCACCGCAATCAAATCAAGCCGGGATACCCAGTCCAGGCTCAAAGCAGCCCAGGAAAGCTCCGTTACAACCTGTCCGTCTCCGGACGTGGCCACTATTTTCCTGCTGTCCGCATCCACATAAAAAAGCGGTCCGGGAATATCCTCCACCGTTGTGGCGGTGACGGTTCCGGAATACCCGGTCCAGCCGAACTTAGTTTGAGTCGCGGCCAAATTCACACCGGAAAGCAGGGACATCACCAGCGCATAGCTTTCGCGTCCGGCAGGGCTGATGGCTCCTCCGTAATTGGTATTGGTGACGGCAGACTTGACCAGGACGCATTTGTGCGCCGTCGGCGTGTCCGCCCAGGACAGCCCGCACCAGCCTGCCAAGGCACGCTCCATCTTGACGCCGTTTCCCTCCAGGGCGGTAACGGTCCCGTTCGCGTGGTCCAGATGGTATACATTCCCCAGCACGGACATGACGGCGTGACTGCCCGCGTTAAGGCCGGTTTTGGCGACTCCGGCCGCAAGCGTGGATACGGCATTGATACCGCCGTTGGCATTGACGGTTCCGGAAAAGGTGGACGCCTCCGCCGTCAGATTTTTCAAAACGGCATCTTCTCCCAGACGGATGCCGCCCTGGGCAGCCAATCCCAGGGCGGCCGCTTTAAAAGTCTGTGTTACCAGTGCATGTTCGTCAGAAACCTCCACCGCATCCGTAGGGGCCACAAAGATATACTGCCCGGAGTTTTCCGTTTCCAGAACAGTCAGGTAAGAAGCGTCGCTGAGAACAGCCTGGACAGAGCATGCTGCCGTACATGTCAGCGCATAAGCCGCGCCCGGTATGGTATTCACTTTCATTGCGCAGATTTAGCACCGGAAAAGAGGCGCGGATCATCCATGCTGATACGTGCATGCCTCCCGCCACTTCCCCGGAGGGAGGCGCGCCGCCTGCGGAACCAACCGGCATAAAAGATGACACCGCTTGATAGTAAAGATAAATCAAGCTGTTTATCATGAATATTTTATAAAATAATCACAAACCACTCACCCGCGAACGAAGGGAGCATGTAATCCATTGATAATAATATATCCTTTATCCATGATTTCTCCACTTTCCGACATTAAAAAAGACCAGGGGCTCATATTTTCATCTAGATTACAGAATTTCAACAACTTACCGCGCCAATGACATTCACGCTGGATTTGGCTGCGGAACCAATCCCTACAATTGGCTCGAATTCACGCAAGGCAGTACGTATATAAAAGAGTATGACCTCGTTGCCAGCTTCTTCATTGGTTGAAACCGTAGCCAATAAAATCAAACAGATGATCCTCAGCGGCAGCCTGGTCAACATCCTGCCTGGTGAACGGGAGCTCGGGCACAGGTTGTCCGTAGGGAGGGAGACCGTCAGAAAGGCTCTGGCTCTTCTGGAGAGGGACGCATGGATCGCTCCCGCGCGCATCAAGGTTCCGCGGCGCATCCTGAAAACCACGGAGGAAGGAGCGGAAAAAACCGCTCCCACCCATCCTGTTCAGGAAAAAAGGGGCATTATCGGCTTTCTGACGCCCCAACCCCTCAAGAGGCTGGCGCAAAGCATGCTGGCGGAGGTGTACACCATTTCCAAGATTCTGGAGGAAGACGGCATCAGCGTCCGCATTGTGGAAGCTCCCTGGATTTTAGGCAACAACCCGGACAAGCGTCTCGCCAAGCTGGTGACCAAATCCGAATGCGTCTGCTGGATACTCCACCGCTCCTCGGAACAGACCCAGCTCTGGTTCAAGACGCACGGCATTCCCTGCATTGTGCGCGGCACTTCCTACCAGAGCAGCAACCTTCCCTATCTGGACCGCCACTGGGCGGCCACCACGCACCATGCGGCGCAGCACCTCTGGAACAAGGGGCACCGGACCGTCGGCCTGTGCCTCCCTCCGGACCCGTTGAAGGGCCACCAGTTAATGCAGAAGGGCTTTTTCAGCTTCGCGGAAAAGGGCTGGAATCCCGTGCTGGTTCCCACCCCGTTTGAGACGCCCCTTTTCTTTGAATACCTCGCCAAAGCATTCAAGGAACATCCGGACATGTCCGCCCTGGTAGCCACGCGGGGCAACCAGATCGTTCCCCTCCTTTCCTGGGTGGAAGCCCGCTCTTTGAGCATTCCGGACCAGCTCAGCCTGATCAGCCTGACGTATGAACCCTTCATGGAGCGCCTGCTTCCCACCATCACCTATTACGAGGAGAACCAGACAAAAACGGTTCACAAGCTCATCCGGATGCTCCGTGCCCTGACTGCCGGCAAAAACATCAAGAGCATCTCCGTCATTCCGGAAATCTACCCCGGGCAGTCCGTCTCCGTGCGCCACCCTTCCCCTTCCGTGTAAGGCGTTTTTCGGAATTCCGCGGGAGGAAACTGCCGGGAGAGGATAAAAAAGGGAACCGGAGGAGCCCGCCGGCAGCGGAAAAAGATAAATCTCCCGTTCCGGGGACGTATAGTGAATACCTTCATCCTTATTCATCCGTACCTTCCTCCTGCCATGCGTCTTTTCCTTCTTCCCCTGCTGATTTGCTCCCTGCCGGCTTTCCTTGCTTCCCTGCATGCGGAAGAAGTCAATGTCATCCTCATCGGCGGCCAGTCAAACGCCACGGGCCAGGGTTACGTCAGAAACCTTCCAGCCTGCTTTAAAACGGATGAACGGGTTCTCCTGTATTATTCCAGATACCTGAAAGGAACGGGACCGGCGGAACAGCTTATTCCCTTGAGTCCGGCGTCCGAGTCTCCCGACCGCTTCGGCGTGGAGTTAAGCCTGGGAACGGCCTTGCAGAAAAAATTCCCGCGGCAGAAATGGGCCATCATCAAGCATGCCCTCAGCGGAAGCAACCTTTTCCGGCAATGGAATCCCGGAAAAAACCCGCAGGACAGGCGGGGGGAAGAATATGTCAAATTCCTCCAGACCGTTCGCGGCGGCCTGGAAGCCCTGAAAAAACAGGGGTATACCCCCGTCCTGAAGGCCATGGCATGGCAGCAGGGGGAGGGGGATGCTAGGGACATTGCCGGAGAAGGCAATTCCCGCGCCTATGGCAAAAACCTGAATAACCTGATTAACCGCGTCAGGGCTGATCTGAAGGCGCCGGACCTGGTGTTTGTCTATGGCAGCGTTCTTCCGGCAGCCCTTCCCTCCCGCTTCCCCGGAAGGGACGAGGTTCGCCGGGGGCAGCAGGAGACGGCGGAGAAGGCCCATGCCGCCCTGTCCGTAAAAAACGCCATTTACATCCCGGCGGACGACCTCCAGCTGCGCAGCATGGAGTTCCGCACGCCTTATCCGGAAGACCGGATTCACCTGGGCACCCACGGCCTCCTGACCCTGGGGGAACGCTTTGCCGCCGCCCTGGAAAGGGCATGGGGGAACAATCACTGAGGGGAGCCCCCTCCCTTCCTTCCCCCCTGCCCGTCCGGACCGCGGCCCCCTCCGGCAGACCAATAATGTTTGACATCCCTCCGGGCTGCGGATAGGTTCGATTCTGATTTCGTCCCCCGGCCTCCCAAGCTGCGGAACGGGGCTCCACAGAACTCTCTCTCATCCACCATTTCCCTCATGAAGCCATTGAAAGGAGCATGCATTATCGGCCAGTCCGGCGGACCCACCGCCGTCATCAATGCCAGCGCGCTGGGGGCCATCCAGACGGCCCTGCAATGCGAACCGGTCACCCGCGTGCTGGGAGCCGCCAACGGGATTGAAGGAGTGCTGAAGGAACGCCTGTTCGATATGGCGCAGGAAGACCCGGGGGAACTGGAATTGCTGAAATACACCCCGGCCTCCGCCCTGGGCTCCTGCCGTTACCGGATGGCGGATCCCGCCGTGGATGATACGGATTACCAGCGCCTGCTGGAGGTGTTCCGGAAATACGGCGTACGTTACTTTTTCTATAACGGCGGCAATGATTCCATGGATACCTGCAACAAGATATCCAAATTCATGCAGCAGTCCGGCTATGAATGCCGCGTGATCGGAATCCCCAAGACCATTGACAACGACCTTTACGGCACGGACCACTGCCCCGGCTTCGGTTCCGCCGCCAAATTCATCGCCACCTCCTGCATGGAGGTGCACCAGGATCTCCGCGTATACGACAAAGGACGCGTCACCATCGTGGAAATCATGGGCCGTCACGCCGGATGGCTGGCCGGTTCAGCCGCTCTGGCCACTTACGCGGGCGCCGGCCCGGACCTGGTTTACCTGCCGGAAGTCCCCTTCCGCATGGAAGAATTCTGGCAGGATGTGGACCGGATTTACAAGCGGAACGGGAGCTGCATGGTCGCCGTCTCGGAAGGGGTGCAATATGCGGACGGCCGCTTTGTCTCAGAATCCGGGGACAGGGACGTCTTCGGCCATACGCAGCTGGGCGGACTGGGCGCCATGCTGGCGGAATCCGTCAAGCGGCAGACCGGAGCCAAGGTCAGGAGCATTGAACTTTCACTCCTCCAGCGCTGCGCCTCCCACGTGGCCTCCAAAACGGACATTGATGAAGCGTACATGGCGGGGAAAGCCGCCGTGGAAGCCGCCGTTTCCGGCCAGACGGACAAGATGGTCGCCTTCGAACGGAGCACGGAAAACGGCCTCTATTCCTGCAAGACCAAATTGACCAGCCTGGGAGAGGTAGCCAACGTGGAAAAACTCGTCCCCCGTGAATGGATCAATGCCCGCGGCAATGGAGTTGAACAGCCGTTCATCGACTACGTTCTGCCCCTCATCCAGGGAGAAACGGCCATGCAGAAGGAATGTTCCCTCCCCCGCTTTGCGAAGCTCAAAAAAGTGCTGGCGGAGCCGGTACAGGGATAGTTTTTTCTGGCAGCACGTTTTCTCTATTTTCCATGACGGCGCGGAATCAGGACTTCCCGGAATTTTTCCCCGTCAGGTAAAACCGGCTAGCCACTAGCCATACAAAGCCCTTTTCCCGCGCAAGGCAAATACGAGGGAAGGAGATTGCCTAATTGACCGTAACTGCGTCATTCACGCTGTTTCCACAAGAATCTTTACAGCTTAGCTTCCCTTGAAAAAGAAAACCCCGGCAGGAAACAGGCTGAATGGCGCCGCAGGTGCGGAAGAACATGAAAAAAGGGAAGCCGATGCAACCCATGGCTGTTCTTTCTCCCGTTGAAAAGGCTTTCCCTTGACGGCTTAAAAAGAACACCGGGATAACAGGAACGATAGTTCTGTTCATTATCCGGAAAAGAAAAATAAATCTGGGAAGGGAATCGGACTGTTTCCTCATTCATAGTCTTTATTTTCTCCATTCAATTTCCCCGCCGCACCCGGATAATTATGAAAAAAAAACCGGCTTCCTTTTAACCCTCCGGGCAGTTTCTCTCTACCGTCTTTAACGAATTTATCTGCACTTCCTTAGCAATGTTTGCAATAAAGTTTTAAATCCCATTTAATTCATTTCCCGATTTTATATTAACGCGGCAGAAGAACATTTTCCCCGATATTTCTGCAAGCGCTCCATAAAGTCCGGCTCCTTTTCTTTTGAATATCATCCGGCCCTCAAGCATATTCCCCGCCAGGGAATAAAACGGAACAACAAGATCAACTTTTTTGTTAAGAAACCATCTTCACCAGAGCTTTATATTAATCTAATAAATATTTGTTATCAATGTTTTTTAAACTTTTCTTCCCGTCATCATTTATCTTTTAATAAAAGTAAGCCGGACCCGTAGAAAAGACTCCCCTGGCAATCCGTCCCCCTTCAAGGAGGCGCCGGAACGGAAACGGTACAGAACTCCGGGACTGGGATATGAACTACTTTTAGGCCTCACGGAGAGGGAAAACTCCTTTGTGCCGTTTCCCTTCGTTTTGTAAACCGCAGTTCCCCCCTTCTTTCTTCCGTTAATCCCGCGCCATACCATCTCCCCGGGAGATGATGGAACCGTTTTTTCTCCGTATTCAATTGCAGAATAATCCTTTTCCGGCATATTGAAATCAAATAGAAGAAAACAAGGAAATGAAAAATCTTGCAAACAAGGGTGAAAAAAGGCTAAAATGATAAGGAGGTCCAAAATTCGACGCTTGTCGTTGCATCATGTAAAAACGGCTTGTTTCCGGATCTTTTTCCGGAAACTGGCATAGAATCGGTCCCCGACCAGCTACTATCCAAGTTTTCCCCGCATGCCATGCTCGATTACCTGTTTCAACATTTTTATTCTACGCTGGCAATTGTTGCTTTTTTTATTGCCATCCTCATTCTGCGCGCCTGCGGCAAGCGCGGCAGGTGCTGGATTCCCCTCTCCACGGCGCCCTCCGGCTGCATGGCCTTCCTGGTCGTCTTTCTCCTGCTGACAGCCTTCATCATCTGGTTATTCGGCTTTTTCACCACGGGTCCCTTGGTGGAGGACCTGGTCTTCACCCTTGCATGGCTGGCAGCCATGGCCTGCGCCCTGGCCGTCATTTCACGCCTGACCGGCTACTGGTTGCGGCAGGACAAATCCGCTGGCAAGCTTTATCCGGGGGAATCCCGGAAGTTGTTGCCCGGCCAGCTCCGGAACAAGGGCATCCTGCTGTTCGTGCTGGCCGGCGTCATCAGCTGCGTTATTGACATCATCACCGTCCCCTTCCCGGTTCCGGAACTCCCGCCGGGGTCCGCGCTGTCTGCCGCCACCCTTGTTCCCCTGCCGCAGGAAGTGCCCGTGGAAGTCCATATCTCCTCCCGTGTCACCAACAGGTTTTTCGGAGAATGCGACTTTGACTTGACCGTCCGGGAGAAAGGAGGGCACAAGCACGTTTTCCCCGCCATCCTGATCAATCCCGGCGGCGAGAGCGCCATCACCATTTACAGGCTGCGGCCGGAGGAAAAACAGCACCAGGGCAGCTTGATATTCATCAATGGAATGCAAAGCTGCCTGTTCAACATGGATACCATGCGGATGAAGTCCCTGAGCGGTCCCGCCTCCAATTATCCTCCGCCTACCCGCGAGGATCTGAATGGACAGGATATGGACCTGCGCCTGGAACCGGTGGGGCTGTACCAGGGACTTTCCTGCATACGCGGAGCGGAGCATACGGATACAACGCGCGCCTATGTTCTGAAAATCCTGAAGGATACGCAGCCATGACCGGAACGCCTCAAAAGGGTCGTTGACACGGGCTCTCCCGCTCCCTTACTCTGGATACGGCCAAAACAGCCATAGCCATGATTAAGATTACAGCCAAAAGCATCGTCAAAGCCGGAGCCAGGGAAAAATTCATCGCCACCGCCCGGGAACTGGTGGAAAACAGCCGTGCGGAAGCCGGCAACATTTCCTACCACCTGTACGAGGATATTGATGACCCCAATATCCTGACATTCATTGAAGAATGGAAGGACCAGGCAGCCGTGGACGTTCATGCGGATTCCGAGCATTTCCAGCGCATCATCCCACTCCTGAGCGACATGACGGAGGAAGCCATTGAAATTTCCCTGTACAGGGAAGTGCTGTAACTCCAGCAGGAAAACCGCAGCTTTATTCCTTACCCCTTCCGGGAAAGGCAAAAAAGCGCCCCGTCCCACCACGGAGACGGGGCGCAGGAAGCTTCGCATCACTTACCGTCAGAATGCGAAGCAACCACACCCGGAGCCCCAGAAATCGGAATACCTGGGCCGCGACGCGTTCGCCGCGCCCTCCATCAGCATGAATGCGGAATGCATGCAGCCGTGCTCATGGCAATGGGAGGAATGCCGGTGCTCCTGCTGGAAAGGCACGCCGGCTCTGGCCGCCTTCTTCGTATCCAGGGGCGCGCCATATCCGCCGAACACGGCAACCGGAGACCACTCCGGCAGTACCGGAATGGGGGCCGGGTCCAAATCCTTGAACGGTCCCGCGGCATAAACGATTTTGCCGTCCATGACGGTCAGCACGGATTCTATTCCCTTGATCTCCTCTTCCGGAACGGAGAAATAATCTTCGCTCAGCACGACCATATCCGCCAATTGCCCGGGAACAATCGCGCCCTTTCTGCCCGTTTCTGAGGAAAACCAGGTACTCCCCTGCGTATAAAGCCGGAGGGCCTCCTCACGGGAAAGGCAGTCTTCCTCCCGGTACATCGGTTCTCCGCCCACGGTCTTCCCGGTGGTCAGCCAGTAAAGGGAAACCCATGGATTGTAGCTCGCCACGCGCGTGGCATCCGTTCCGGCTCCTACGGGAATGTCCATTTCCAGCATTCTCCGCACGGGCGGCGTATGTTCCGCCGCCTCCCTGCCGTAGCGGTCCATGAAATATTCTCCCTGGTACGCCATGCGGCACTGCACGGCAATGCCTCCGCCCAGCGCCTTGACGCGTTCCAGGTTCTTCTCGTCAATGGTCTCGCAGTGGTCGAAAAACCAGTGCAGGCCGTCAAAGGGAATCTCCCGGTTCACTTCTTCATACACGTCCAGAAAACGGGAAATGCTTTCATTGTACGTGGCGTGCAGCCGGAAAGGCCATTTGTTGGCGGCCAGCAGGCTCACCACCCCCTTGAGTTCGGACTCCATGTCTCCGGGAAGGTCCGGGCGCGGCTCCAGAAAGTCCTCAAAGTCCGCGGCGGAGAAGACGAGCATTTCACCCGCTCCGTTACAGCGGTAATAATCGTCCCCCTCTCCCGGCTTGGTCATCCTGATCCATTTGGCAAAATCCTCCTTCTCTTCCTTGGGCCTCTGGGTAAACAGGTTGTAGGCAATCCGCACGGTCATTTCCCCGCGCTTGTGCAGCTCTTCAATCACCTGGTAGTCCTCCGGGTAATTCTGATAGCCGCCTCCTGCGTCAATGATGCTGGTCAGGCCCAGGCGGTTGAGCTCTTTCATGAAGTGCCGGGTGGAATTGATCTGGTGTTCCAGGGGCAGCTTGGGTCCCTTGGCCAGCGTGGCGTAAAGAATGGTGGCGTTCGGCCGCGCAATCAGCAGGCCGGTGGGATTGCCCTCGCTGTCGTGCTGGATTTCCCCGCCCGGAGGGTTGGGCGTATCCTTCGTATACCCGCAGGCGCGCAGGGCGGCCTTGTTGAGCAGGGCGCGGCAGTACAGGTGAAGCACAAAAACTGGCGTATCCGGCGCTGCCTCATTGATTTCCTCCAGCGTAGGCATCCGTCGTTCCGCAAACTGGAACTCGCTCCAGCCGCCCACCACGCGCACCCACTGTCCCGGTGGCGTTCTGCGGGCCTGTTCCTTGAGCATGCGCATGGCGTCCGCCAGGGAGGGCACTCCGTCCCAGCGCAGTTCCATATTGTAATTCAGGCCGCCGCGGATGACGTGAAGGTGGGAATCATTCAGGCCGGGAATGACGGTCCTTTTCCCGGCGTCGATCACCTGCGTATCCGGCCCCTTGTACCTGGCAACGTCCTCGTCAGACCCCACGGCCAGTATTTTTCCATCCTTGACGGCGACGGCGCGGGCCATCGTTCCGCGTTCATCCAGCGTTGCTATGTTGCCGTTTGAAACCATCAAATCGGCGTAAACCTTATCCTTGTTTTTCATTGTTTTCATCATGGTTCGGGGTTGTTCCCGGAACGGTTCCGGCCTGCGCCTTGAAAAGCCAGGGAGACAGAATGCTGCTGATCAGCGGCATGAACACCCAGGTCAGCAGCGCCACCACACAGGCGTTGAACAGGAAAAAGGAAAGCCACCCGGGCAATACGCTGCGGATGGGCCCGCCCACGGTAATGTTCAGAAGAAAGATGACCAGGCACACGCCCAGATAGGTGGCCGCAGCCGTCTTGTAGCGCGGCGGCGTCATCATCGGGGTGCCCGGCTGGTTCAGCCAGGCGTCCAGGCCGTTCATCTCCTGGATATGGGCATCCCCTTCCGTATGGGCTCCCAGCAGCTTCATCCAGCGTTCGTACTCCGGGGAGGAAACCAGGGCCTTTCTGGCGGCGGCGCTCGCGAAACGGTCCACCACCACATACTCCCCGTTTCCATCGGAGGGGCGCAGGACGCTGATGCCCACATGCCCGGGACAGCCCAGCACAAAGTTGACGAAATCCCGCATGGCATGCTCAAACTGGCCTTCATGCCCAGGCAGAATATGCCGCCGCACCACAACGGTCACTTCCTCTGAAGGATTCATGGCGTTCATGCCTGACGAATGTTCATGATTCTTCTTCCGGCGCGCACCCCGTGTCAACGGAGGGAGCGCCGGAAAAACTCTGCGGAAATCAGGCGTCATGCTTCACCACCTGCGGGGACAGGGCGGACTGGGGAGCATGGTGAACCATCGTGTAGGCGTACTCCACGCCCACGCCGTAAGCGCCGCCCTGCTGTTTGAGCAGGTTCATCAGGGCATCGTAATGCTCCTTGTTCTTCCAGTCGCGCTGGAACTCCAGAAGGGCTCCGATGGTCGTCAGCCGCGTGCCGCCCGCCTGGACGATGCGGGAAAGGGCAGCCTTCTGGGCGTCCCTGGAGGTGGCGCCGCAGCAGTCCTCCACCACGTAGATGTTATAACCGTCGCCGATCATTTCAATGGCGGGCCACGCGACGCACACTTCCGTCCACAGTCCGGTAAGGAGGATATTCTTGCGGCCCGTCGCCTTGATGGCTTTCCGGAACTCGTCGGAATCCCAGGAATTCATGGACGTGCGTTCAATGACGTGCTGGCCCGGAAAAACATCCAGGAGCTGGGGCCAGACATAGCCGGAAAAAGCTTCCGTTTCCACAGCCGTCACCACGGCGGGCACTTGGAACAACTTGGCGGCCTTCGCCAGCAAGGTGACGTTATTGATCAGGTCGGCACGGTTGATATTGGTCACGCCAAAGGTCATCTGGGGCTGGTGGTCAATGAAAACTACGGCGGCGTTTTCCGGGGTGTAAAGCTGATGATAATGCGAGGATATCAGGGACATCGTCTTATTCTCCTTATAATCTATGTTTAATCAGTGAAATCGGGACAGCAGACGGTCTGAAAGCCGCTGGTCCATGCTTGGTTGGAGGCCTGTTTCCCTGTTTTTGTTGATACCATGCCAGAGTGTGACAAACCGTTTTTAAGACGGCAGGCGCTCCTGAAAAGACAGCCAGTTCCCCGCCGGACCGGAGCTGAAAGCCGGAGGCTTCCCGGGGAAAGGCCGCCATCGCCGCACGCAAAACGCCCGCATTCCCGGAAATCACGCCTTCCCTTCCCGGAAAGGAGGAACGGCACAGGCCCCCCGTCAAGACGGGTTGCCCCCTCCCCTCCGGAACGGGAAACCAACCTGTCTTTCCTGAAAAACGTCGTCCGGCCTGCGGAGGTAGCGCGATGACGGCGCGTTTCGTTACTTCTCTTCGCCGTGCTTGATCTTCAAGGCGTCAAGAATCTTCTCATAACCCGGCAGCCGCCTCTGGAAATCCTGAAAATTCTTGTCCTCCTTCCGGGTCCAGCCCGTTTCCGCATAAGCGGCGATGCGGGGGAACACATGACGGTGCAGTTTGTCCACATCCGCAATCCATTCCGTCCAGACCTGGCAGCCCAGGCCGATGACATTCTGCTGCTGCTCCGGCTTCAATCCCGCGAAAACGGGTTCAAAGGAATAGGATTTGGACAGGGGAAGCTTGTCGTAACCCTTGTTTATATAAGTCATGTGGGAGGTGGAATTCACCACCTGGCGGCCTTCCTCAATCGCCTTGGCGGCAATTTTGTCGGACCCGTACCAGAAATGGATAATGGCCTTTGCATCCAGCTTGCCCAGCGCGGCCCCCTGGCCGCCGTCATTGTGCACGTCGGAACCCAGGATTTCATTCCATCCCATCATGCGCCGCCCTTTTTTCGCCAGCATGCCGGAAATCCGGTTCGTGAACATGATTTGAAGGTCCGGAAAAGTTTTAATTCCCTTCTTCTTCATGAACTCTTCAATGTGGGGCACGCCTTCCCAATACTTCTTGTACCGCACCTCGTCCCCGCCAATGTGGATGACGCCGCCGGGAAACAGGGCGGCCAGCTCCGTCATGATATCCCCCAGAAACTGGTAGGTGCGCTCGTTGGTGGGGTCAAACGCAGTTCCGTCATTGAAGCTGACGGGAATCTCCGTCACGGGCTTGGCGGACAACTTCAATTCCGGATAGGAGAACGTGGCGGCGGCGGAATGCCCGGGAATGTCTATTTCCGGAACAACCGTTATGTTCCGGTCGGCCGCATAGCGGACGATGCGCCTGATCTGGTCCTGCGTATAAAAACCCTCATGGGGCCTGCCCTCATACTTGCCGCTCCCCCACGTCTCTATTTCCGTGTCTCTCCGCTTGCCGCCGATGGAGGTCAGCTTGGGATACTTTTTAATCTGGATGCGCCATCCGGCGTCGTCGGATAAATGCCAGTGCAGGATATTCATTTTCAGAAGCCCCATCTGGTCAATCAGCCTCTTCACCTCCTCTTCTCCAAAAAAATGCCTCGCTTCGTCCAGCATGAAGGCCCGCCACGCAAAGCGGGGATAATCCAGCATGGAAAAAGGCTTCTCCGCCACGGTCCAGCTTACCGCCCCCTTGTCCGCGCCATCGTCAAAAAACGCGGCTGGCAACATCTGCGCCAGGCTCTGCCCGGCATAATACACTCCTTTGGGAGTGGCGGCCCTGATGACGATGCGTCCGGGAGCCGCTTCCAGCCGGTAAGCCTCCGGCCCGTACTGCTTCAGGGAGGCGTCCTTCTCTATGCGGATGGCACCCGTTCCCCCCTCCCCCGCCAGGGGCAGACCGGTTCCGCCTGACAAAAACTGGTTCAGCAGCCGCGCCTGCCGCTGGAACCCGGCGTCCTTCTCCCGGCAGACGATGCGCGTGCCTCCATCCAGCTTCACGGGCTTCGCGCCGCTTTTATCCACGATCTTGACGGAAACGGGCTGGGGAATGATCTGGTCCTGCGCATTCACGGACAGGCAGCATACTCCGGAAAGCAGGAAAAGGAATACAGGGGAAACATGGCGGAACATCGTGGGCAGTATACATGGCTTTTTTTGAGAGTCTCTCCTTTTCTTCCATCCCGTCCAAAGCGGGCGGCCCCCGCTCCATGACACGCCAGCCCGTCCGCTCCGCCTGAATGCCATGATGCGCCCCTTGCCTTCCCTTTTCCCGCGGCGTATGGTGGACACCATGAAAAAAGACGATACGCCGGGCCTGTTTGCCGCCTTCGCGGACCGGCCCCTGGCGGACCGCCTGAGACCGTCCGCCCTGGAGGAAATCGTGGGCCAGGACCACCTGCTGGGGGAGGGAGGGCCCATCCGGCTCATGGCGGATTCCGGCAAGCTGGCCAGCTTCATCCTGTGGGGGCCGCCCGGCTGCGGAAAAACCACGCTGGCGCGCATCCTGGCCACGCGCACGTCCATGCACTTCGTCGCACTCTCCGCCGTCTTCTCCGGCATGGCGGATTTGAGGAAAGCCTTTGACGAGGCCGCCAAAAGGCGGGAATACGGCCAGGGAACCCTCCTCTTCGTGGATGAAATCCACCGGTTCAACCGCGCCCAGCAGGACGGCTTCCTGCCGTATGTGGAAAACGGAACCGTCACGCTCGTGGGAGCCACCACGGAAAACCCCTCCTTTGAACTGAACAGCGCCCTTCTCTCCCGCTGCAAGGTCTTCGTCATGCATTCCCTGGACGCTCCGGCGCTGGAAAGCATCATTGAGCGGGCGGAATCCCTTCTCCAGCGCAAACTGCCGCTCGCTCCGGAGGCGCGCGCCACCCTCATTGAACTGGCGGACGGGGACGGCCGCTACCTCATCAACCTGATGGAAAGCGTCTTTGACCTCTGCAAGCCTGACGAGACGCTGGACACGCCGGCCCTGCTGAAAATCATCCAGCAGCGCGCCCCGGTTTACGACAAGGACCGGGAAGGCCACTACAACCTCATCAGCGCCCTGCACAAGTCCCTGCGCGGCTCGGATACGGACGCGGCGCTGTACTGGGCCGCGCGCATGCTCCAGGGCGGGGAAGACCCGCTCTACCTGCTGCGCCGCCTGACCCGCTTCGCCATGGAGGACATCAGCCTGGCGGACCCCGCCGCGCTGCAAATGGCCATCGCCGCGTGGGACACTTATGAACGCCTGGGCTCCCCGGAAGGAGAACTGGCCATCGCGGAACTGGTCATCTACCTGGGCTGCGCCCCCAAATCCAACAGCGCCTACACCGCCTGGGGAGCGGCCCGGAAGGCGGCCAGGGAATACGGCTCCCTGATGCCTCCGGCGCATATCCTGAACGCGCCCACCAAACTGATGAAGGAGCTGGGCTACGGAAAAAATTACGCGTATGACCACGATGCTCCGGACGCTTTTTCCGGGCAGAATTACTTTCCGGACAAAATGCCCCGCCGCCAGTTCTACAAGCCGCCGGAACGGGGCTTTGAGCGGGAAATCAACAAGCGGCTGGCGTACTGGGACAAACTGCGCCGCCAGCGGGCGGAAGAGGATTCCGGAAGCTCCGGCACGCGGAGGGGCCGGAAAAAGCCCCCCTCTCCGGTGGAACAGGACCCCTCATGACGCCTCCGCCGGCCACACGGCCACTTCCGCAATCCCCTGCCCCGGCGACAGCCGGATGCGGACGTACCTGGCCCCGGCTCCCTCCGGGCATGCGGCTGTCAGCGCCGTCCCGTCCCTGCTCAGAACGGTTTTGACGTCCTTCCATATCTTGCCGTCCCTGCTGATCTGCACCACGGGGGGCCTTCCCTTCCAGTTCCCGGAGGCTCTCGCCTCCACCCGGTCCAGGCGGAACTCAAACTCCATGTCCAGCCGCCACCATGGCTCCCTGTCTTCTGCGGACGGCAGCCATGCGGAAACGCCGTCGCCATCGGACGCCTTCATCGCGTCCTGAAGATTGGAGGAAGCGGAACAAGGCCTCAATGCCGCCAGGTTCGCCTTCTCTCCCGCTCCGGTTCCGGACTGCCCATACCGCGCCAGCTGGGCGTCCCTCTCCCGTGCGGTAAAACACCTGTAGGGCCTTTCCCGGGTTTCCGCGCTCCTGCCCGCCGCGTACGCCGGGGCGTTCCGGGAAATGATCTGGATGCTGTCCCCTTTTAATCCGGGGGAAGCGGCCCTGATGACTGTTTTTCCGGCGTAATAAGACCGGAACTCAATGGCCGCGCAGCCGTCAATGAGGTCGATGTCCGTCCCGGGCGTGAAGGTAATGCTCTTGCCGGTGGGGAACTCTCCGGGGCCTGATTCCACCGTAAGCGTTACCGGAACGGCATTGGCTATCTGCCTGCCGGAGGCATCCGCCACCTTCACGGTCACGTGAACGTCATCCGTGCCGTCAGCCGGGCTGATGGCCTTCTTGTCCGCGGACAGCTTCACCTGCGCCGGCGTTCCCTCCACGGGCCATTCCGGCGGGGGAATATTTTTAAACTCATTCCTGTACCAGTACCAGGCCCTCTTTGGAATGCGGAAGTAATCCACAATGCCCATGCGTCCGCCGGAGGGCCAGATGCTGCCGTGGTCAAAACCGCACCAGACCGCCTCCCCCGCCCGCCAGGGATAGCGCGCCCCCGCCTGCTTGTCCCCGGCCATGTCCCCCCAGCCCGGCGCATAAGCCCCCGGCCTCCTGCAGCTCACGGAACCGTACTCCGTCACCATGCTGGGCCTGCCGGGCGTCTTCACATGGGAGCCGTCCCCGTTGAAGGCGGCCATGTCCCCCAGCTTGTCAAAATCTCCGCGCTGGCCTCCCCCGGCGCACACGGGGCGCGTCGGGTCCAGCTCCTTCACCAGGGCAATGAGCTTGCCGCACAGGGCCCTGGCCTCCGGCGCATGCCTGGTGAAAAACGGTTCGTTGCTGATGCTCCAGATAACGATGGAAGGGTGGTTGCGGAATTGCAGCACCATCTCCCTCACCTGGCGCATGCAGCTCTCCTCAAACGCGGCGCGGTCCTTCTCTTCCGTGGGGTAGGCGTCGCAATTCCAGTACCGGTCATGCTCCTTGAAGCCGCCCATGCCCCAGAAAATGCCTTCATTCAGCATGCACATCCCCTCCCGGTCGCAGGCGTCCAGAAAAGCCTGGGAATGGGGATAATGGGAGCCGCGGATGAAATTGAACCCGGCGTTCTTCATCAGCAGCACGTCACGGCGCGCCCCGGCGTCCGTCACGGCGTCCCCCCACCCGGCGTGGTCCTGGTGAACATTGGCTCCTTGCAGGTAAACGGGCTTCCCGTTAATCAGCATGCCCCGGTCCTCCGTCAGCTCCAGGGTGCGGAAGCCCAGGGGATTCTCCGCCCGGTCCAGCACTTCCCCCCCTTCAGCCACCAACTCCGTCGTCACGCGGTACATGTTGGGAACGGCCGGACTCCACAGCCTGGGAGCGGCCAGCGGAGGCAGGTCCGTCTGAACGCGGGCCTCCTTTCCCGCGCCCAGCTCCACGGGCTCTTCCCCGCGGAGCACCACGCGGCCACCCTTGTCCTCCCTCACGGTATGGCGCACCGTCACCCTCTTTATCCTCTCACTATCATTCTTCACTGCCGCCAGAATGCGGACCTTCCCGCGGGAAGGCGTCACTTCCGGAGTCTGTACCCAGATGCCGTGCGCGGGAAGATGCACGGGGGAACACACGTGCAGATGCACGTTCCGGTACAGGCCGCCGGAAAAGGTATGCTCCCCCGCCCGCGGGGCGATGCGGGGGTTCCAGCGGTTGTCCACACGCACCTCCACCCAATTCTCTCCGCGTTTCAGGAAAGGCGTCAAATCCGTCCGGAACGCCGTATACCCCCCTTCATGCCATCCCGCGGCCTTCCCGTTCACCGTCACCTCCGCCACCTGGAAGGCTGCGCCGCAATCCAGAAAAACCTTCTGCCCCAGCCATTCCTCCGGCACCACGAGCTTCTTGCGGTAGGAGCCGCGCCCCGTATAAAAGGAGTCGGACATGAAATAGGGCAGGCTGAACGTATGGGGCAGATGCGCCGTCCTCCAGCCGCTTTCCCCGGGCTCGTCTTCCAGCCGGAATTCCCAGCCGCGGTTCCAGACCATCCTCCTGCAAGGAGACGAAGCTTTCTCCGCGGCGGAAACGGGCGTTTCCGCTCCGGCCATGGAAAAACACAGGGCGGCGGCGCCCAGCATACAGGCAATCATCTTGCGCATGCGTATGCTACCATTCCGCTGTGCTCTTTCTTTCAATCAAAAAAACATTTCCGCACCCGGGTGCGCCCGCAACAACAAGCCGTGCACCCCTTCCGGGCTGCACGGCTGGAAAAAGCCTTCATTCGAAAAGCAGCGCAAAACGCCCGCCTATCCGCTACTGGGTAATGATATTCAGTTCGGCAACGGTGGCGCTCTGTTCGCCGCCCCTCACCGGAGACCGGGCGTCAAGCTTGAAATAGCGGGCCTCCACAGGCTTGCCGAAGTCAATGCGCTGAACAGCCGGGTCCTTCCGGATATAATGGTAGGTGAACTGGCCTTTTTTCACTTCCTTCCAGTTCTGTCCGTCATCGGAAACGGAGAACGTGTACTGGCTGATGAGGCCCTTGTCCTTGTCCATTCTGGGCGTGTAGATGAATCCGGTGAACTTCATTCTGGTTCCCATGTCCACGGCAATGGAGTGGGGGAAGCCCGGCAGGCCGTTCGTATAGGACGTATGCCAGTAGGTATCCGGATTCCCGTCAATGGCGAAGTGGGCGAAGCCGGTATCCGGCTCTTCCGAGGAAGCGCTCAGTATCTTCCATTCTCCTTGCCCCTTGATAAGGGGGAATTTCCGCTCGCCGGGAGACGTGGGAGGCACTTTGCCGGACTTCACGGCGGCAGCCCAGGCCCTCACTTCCCCTTCGGGAAGCTTGAAGGGCTTCCGGTACGTTTTTTCCGGCCCCTTGTTGACGGAATACTTCATCTCCGCCCCGGGCGTGGAGGAAACCAGGCTGACCATGCCGTCCCCGTCCCGTTCAATCACGGGGGAATGGGGCACGCCCAGGCCCGTGCGCGCCAGATTCAGCAGGGCGGACGTGGGGGCCAGCACAAAGCCCAGGGGAGTGGCCTCGCTCAGCGTCTGGTACCTGACCAGGGGGCGAGGCCCGCAGGAAGCGCCGCCCAGCCCCATCTGGAAGGCGTCCAGATTCACGATCACCTTGTCCTTCTCCGGCAACCTGTCCAGGCTTTTGGCATTGTTGAGCTCCTTCGGCGTATAGCGCAGGACAGACACT
Organism: Akkermansia muciniphila; assembly: GCA_947624785.1. Classification (GTDB taxonomy): domain Bacteria; phylum Verrucomicrobiota; class Verrucomicrobiia; order Verrucomicrobiales; family Akkermansiaceae; genus Akkermansia; species Akkermansia muciniphila_F. The sequence continues at coordinate 118,488 of CANQLV010000009.1, forward strand.
TCCAGAGGGGCCCTGGGAGAAGCGGAGCCTACCCACAGCGCCGGAGCCGCTTTGGGCCTGGACAGGGCCACCCAGTCCGTCTCCATGCGGTTGCCCATGTCCTGCGGGCGGGAATAGGCAAAAAACATGTCGTCCACGGAAGTGCGGAACACGTCCTTCCAGCAGCTGGTGCGGCGGTCCCGGTAATTGTCCCACGGCCCCAGCCCCAGGTATTCCACCTGGTCATAGGCGGCAGGCATCCCGAAGGTGACGCCCAGCCGCAGGAGCTCTTCCCCTTTGGCGGAGGGATACATTCTGACGGAGGCATTGATGACGCCGTTGCCGAACACCGTCCACGCAACCTCCCCGGAGAAGGAAAGGTCGGAGCCTTTCGTCCGGAACTGCGCCGTAATGCGGGCCACGCCGGGAGAAATGACGGCGGCCTTCACGTCGGAATACTCCGCCTTCATGTTCTGCATCTTCATCTTCCCCTCAACCTTGCTTCTGATCCATCCGTCGTTGTCCACGGGGGACCGGTACGCCTGGAGAGCCACCGGATAGCCGGGCAGAATCAGGTCCTGGCTGCCGTACCGGAGGGCGGAAAGCATCCCGTCCTTGAAGGAGGCGGAAAAGCCCTTCCCCTGCACCACCACGGGATCGCCCTGGCGCACGGAGACGGCTGGCAGCGCCGCCGGAGCCTTCACGGAAGCCTCCTTCTCCACGGACGCCGGGAACCACTCGTAAGCTTCGCACTCGTCCGCCACATGTTCCAGTTGCCTGGCGGAAAGCTCCTTCACGTCTTCCGGGAGCTTGAACCGGGCGTCCGCCAGAACCATCAGGGAACCCGTCTGCATGGCGGCGGAAGGCAGCTTCATCGTCACGGACTTGCCGGGAGCCGCCTCCGGCAGAGCCATGCGCTCCACGGCATGGCTGCCGCCGGGCGCGAGGGACACCAGGTAAAGCGTATAACCCTTCAACGGCTTGTGGAAATATTTGTTGCGAACGGTCAGGGAACCGTCCTTGCGGTCAAAGGACATGTACTGGTACACCTTCTTCACTTCCTTCGTCTTGGCCGTGGTGTTCCGGTTGCCCAGAATGATGCCGTTGTCGCAGAAATTGGCCTGGTTGGGCCTGTCCCCGAACATGCCGCCGTAGGCCTGCGTCACACCCTTGAAGGGCGCTGGCTTGTAAATGCCGTTACCCGCCGGGTTGGCGCGGAGGGACTGGTCCACAAAATCCCAGATGGCCCCGCCCACCATGCGCGGGGAGGACTCGAAGGCTTCCATGTACTCCTTGAAATTGCCCAGGGCATTCCCCATGGAATGGGCGTATTCGCACACGAAGAAAGGGCGGGAAGTCTTCTGCTTCCCCCAGTTTTCCACCCGGTCCACGGGCGGATACATGGCGGAATCCATATCCACGGCCTTGTGGCCGTGCGGGAATTCGCAGTAATGCAGGGGGCGCGTATCGTCATAAGTCCTGATGGCTTCTGAGGCCGCCACGAAGTTGGGGCCGTTGCCGGACTCGTTGCCCAGGGACCAGAACACGATGGAGGGATGGTTCTTGGAACGGTGCACCATGCTCATGTTGCGCTCCACATGCGCCTTCTTCCAGGAAGGTTTCCGGGAAATGTCCATGCCGCTGTTGCGGATGCCGTGGGCCTCGCAGTTGGCTTCGTCCATCACGTACAAGCCGTAGCGGTCGCACAATTCGTAGAAATAGGGATGGTTGGGGTAGTGGGAGCAGCGGACGGTATTGATGTTGTGCGCCTTGATGATCTGCACGTCCTTTTCCATCACCTCCCGCGGAATGGCGCGCCCGTAGTCCGGATGCGATTCATGGCGGTTGACGCCCTTGAACTTGACGGCCTTCCCGTTGACCAGCACCGCACCGTTACCGGCGATTTCCACGGAACGGAACCCGATATTGACGGACCGGGGGTCCTTCCCGTTCAGGGAATAAGTCACCTTGTACAGGTTGGGCGTTTCCGCCGTCCACGGCTTCACGCCGGGATACTCCCTCTTCAGGGAAACCTGCACCTCTCCGCCGGCGGGAACGGAGGGAACTTCCAGCGTTCCGGAATCCAGCCTGCCCTTGTTATCCGTCTGAACGCGGCCGGAGCCGCTCCTGCCCTCCCAGTTCAGATTGGTGGAAATTCCGTCAATGGAATAATCCAGCTTCATTCCAGCGGGAATGTCCTTCTTGCCGGAATTGCGGATGGTGAACGTTCCGTCCAGAGTTCCGGTGGAGTAGTTCTTCCTGTCCAGCCCCGCCTTCAGGAACAGGTCCCGCACATGCGCCTGCGGCTGGGCAAACAGGGTCACGTCCCGGAAAATGCCGGAAAGGCGCAGGAAATCCTGGTCCTCCAGATAGGAGCCGTCGCTCCAGCGGTACACTTCCACGGCAATCGTGTTCCTCCCCGGCTTCACGTAGGGAGTCAGGTCGAACTCGCCGCCCGTGTAGGAATCCTCGGAATAGCCGACTTTGCGGCCATTCACCCACACATAAAAGGCGGACTCCACCCCGTCAAACCGGATCATCACCCGCTCCCCCTTCCAGGAGGCGGGCAGATTGAAATCCCGGCGGTAGGAGCCCACGGAATTGCGCTCCTTGTACGCCGGCCAGTTCTTGGGCGGTTCTCCCATCACCTTGGGCGGATTCGGCTTGAAGGGGTACGGAACGTTCGTGTAAATGGCCGTTCCATAGCCGGAAAGCTGCCAATTGGAAGGAACCTTGATCGTATCCCATCCGGCAACGGAATAGGAAGGCTTGTAGAAATCGGCAGGCCTCTCGTCCGGCTTCATGGAAAACTTGAACTTCCAGTCGCCGTTCAGACTCAGCGTTTTGTCTGCCGCCGGGAGAACGGAGGCGCGGGGAGCCTCCTTGTTAATTCCCGTCACCTCTTCATTTTCCCAGTCCGGGGCTTCCCCCAGCAGGGGCAGCGCCGGAGCCAGGCACATCATGGAAAACAGGAATGCTCGTACCGTCTTCATCTCGGAATAGGTGGTGGATTGCTTACTTGTACTTGTTGATGGAAGGGTCCTGATAGCGCTCGGAATCCTTCTTTCCGTCCTCCCCGGAAGGCTTCAAGGTCCATTTGCAGGAATCCGTGTACGTCTTCCCGCCCATGGAGGCCGTAGCCGTAATGGTATTGACGCCGGGCTTGAGGACCACTTCAGGCCAGACGGCGCGCTTCAATTCATCCGGCTTGACGTTCCCCACGGCCTTCCCGTTGACGGTCAGCTTCACCGCGGGGGCATTGCTGTAAACCTTCACGGGCACCGTCTTCTCCGTGCGTTCCGCAAACCTGCGGGACGTGATGTACACGGTCGGCTGGGGACTCCAGTTGGCCCTGTAAAAGAAATAGGCGTCCTTGGGCGTCTTGCGGTCATAGGTCACCAGCCCCTTGTCATTGATGCCGGGGCTTTCCCCTTCAAAGCGGGAGGCGGAGCCGAAGTCAAACATGTTCCAGACGAAAGAGCCCCACACCTCCGGCCTCTCCCTGATGCACCTGTAATTGATTTCATGCGCCTGGGACTGCCATTCCTCCGGATGCCAGAACCCCGTGGGGGACGGCCTCTTGGCCGGATTCTCATGCATGCCCGTGCTGGCGCCATGGCCGTATTCGCTGACGGCTATGCCCATCCTGCCGCCGTAGTCGCGGATGTAGCCGTTCAGGTTCCCCTTCATGCTTTCCGGGCCGCCACCGTACCAGCCGGGATACGTATTGAACGCGATGTGGTCCGGAATATTGTTCAGCTTCTTGCGGCCCGCCTGGTTGCTGGCAGCCACCGTCATGCGGGAGGGGTCGGTCTCCTTCACGAACTTGTTCAATTCCGTCAACTCAGCCTCCATGTCCACCTTGTTGGAAGCCTCCGGCTGGTGGCCGATTTCATTGAAAATGCCCCACATGCAGATGGAGGGATGGTTCCAGTGCTGGTAAATCATCTCCCGGGCCTGGAGGCGGTTATTCTCCCGGAACTCGGGGGTGTCCCGCACCAGGTTGACGTTGGGCACTTCAGACCAGACGACCAGTCCGGCCCTGTCGCACAAGTCGTAAATATTGGTGGAGGCGGGATAGTGGCCCGTTCTCAGGCCGTCCGCCCCCATGTCCGCAATCAGCCGGATGTCACGCGCCTCATCTTCCGGAGAAAGCGCCCAGCCCTTCCCCTTCATGTCCTGGTGGCGGCTTACGCCCTTGATCTGCATGGGCTTTCCGTTCAGGACAAAGCCCTCCGAGGGATTGACGGAAACAGTCCGGAGGCCCAGCGGCTGCACCATTTCGTCCGTCTGGCCGTCCGCCGTCCTGATGGAAGTCTTCACCTGGTAGAGATAGGGATTCCTGACTCCGTTCCAGAGCACGGGATTGACGATCGCCAGCGTTACGGGAACCTCCAGGGTCTTCTTTTCCCCGGCGGCGGCCTTCACCGTCTTTCCGGCCACCTTCCTTCCCTTCATGTCCAGAATTTCCACGGCCACATCCACGTCCCCCGCCTTCCCGTCCGAGTTCAGAAGGGTCTTCACTTCCACCTCCGCCCGGGACTTGTCCAGGGACTTGGTGGTGATGAAAACGCCTGGAGAGGCGTAAAAGAGGGGATCAATGCAAACGCCGTCCGTTTCAATCAATTCAATGGGCCGGTACAGGCCGCCGAACATGGAAAAATCCCCGCGCTGGGGCGCGATATGCTCCCGCTGCGTGTTGTCCACCAGAACGGAAACCGTGTTGGAGCCTTTCTTCAGAAGAGGGGTGATTTCATAACAGAAGGCGGTAAACGCCCCCTCATGCCTGCCGGCAGGCTTCCCGTTGACAGAAACCTCGGAAACGATGCTGGCGCCTCCGCCGCGGATGAAATACCTCTTGCCCGGCCTCGGAGCCAGCGGAAGGGTGCGAGAATAAACGGCGGGGCCCCGCCGGTAAGCGTCGCTGTTGACGGATTTGGCGTCTCCGCGCTTCCCCTTCACGCCGTCCGCGGCATCAGACGTGTTCCAGGTATGGGGAACCGCCACTTTCCCGGGAGAGCCTCCGTTGAAGCTGTAATCCCAGGAACCGTTCAGGGAATGGACCTCGCGGGCATCAGCCGCCAGAAAGGAACCCAGTGCGCAGCACAGCCCGGCACACGATACGTTGAAAGAGTGGATTCTGATGTTCATGGTACAGTGGAATAATCTATCTCATACGTTCAGGCATGTAAAATACTTTCATCCTGCGGGGCCGTTCTCCCCCTTTTCCAACAAGAATTTATTGGCCTCAAATGAATAGTGTTTATTTTGACATTCATAAACATAACCATGCTTTCTAACATTTTCGGTTCCTGCACTACCAGAAACTTTGATTTTCCGATCGGATCAAAGAAAACATAAGTAACAACATATCCTTTACGGTTACGCGTTTTCCGATGGAAAGCATAAGTTTTCTTTACTATAAGGATGGCCTTTTTCATTAAAACCGTGTTTGTACAAACACGAGGAATGAGTATGAGAAAAGCACCGAATACAAATAAGTTGAAATACGTTGGAGCCGCGCTCCTGGAAGGGGAATCAGTCACTCTGATCCAGGCTGCAAGGCTGGTATTGGAAATCAAGGAGGCCCTGGGGGATGAAATCTGCACCATTACCCGGTGCAGGGAAGTCGTTTCCCTGGGGCTGAACGCCATCAAGAACAAACACCATACCGTCAGCTTCGGTACGGCGGCCGTGGAATGCCTGCGTTCCAAGAGCCACCGCCGTCCCCGGACGCTGACGGACATCAGGAGCATCATCCACAAGCTCAAGAAGAGCAATCCGGAACTGGAGCACACGTCCCTCCGGAACCTCAGCGTGGAGGAATGCCAGAGCATCCTGATGAACACCTTTACCACATCCCGGCAGCGGCACAAGGCGCGGCTCATCCTGAGCGGCATCTTCTCCTTCGCCGTCAAGCGGGGCTGGTGTGATGAAAACCCCATCCTCCGCGTGGACACCCCCTTCCTGAAAGAGCAGGAAATCCCTGCCCTGACGCTGAAAGAAGTAACCCAGCTTCTCAAGGCGTGCATGGATGAATTTGACGGAAGCTGCGTGGCTGGAGCGGCCCTGATGATCTTTGCGGGCATCCGTCCGCAGGAAGTGGAACGCCTGCTCTGGGAAAACATCGCCATCCGCGACGGCTGCGTGATCCTGAACTCCAAGCATACCAAGACCGGAGGTGCCAGGCACGTCACCATCCTGCCCGTACTTGCCAAATGGCTCAAATTCTGCCGGGACAAAAGCAAGCCCGGCCCCGGCACGCCCATTTGCCCGAAGGGCTGGACGATCAAGTGGCGCAAAATCCGCAAAAAAGCCGGCTGGGGCGGAAGAAAGAAATCATGGGTGCCGGACTGCCTGCGGCATACCTATGCCAGCTATCACGCCAAGCACTTCAAGGATTACAACCTGCTGCAAATGGAAATGGGGCACCGCTCCTCCTCCCTGCTCCGCACGCGGTACCTGAACATGAAAGGCATTTCCCCGCAAACGGCCACGCGCTTCTGGGGACTGACGCCGGCCAAGGTCATTGCGGAGACGGAACCGCCGGAAGAGCCGTCGGCGGCCTGATGAACAAAGGGAGAAATGCTTTGAAACGAAAGGCATTTCCCCTGCCGGGGCACGGGAAAAAGGCCGTTCCCTACAGCTCGTAGTAGGTATATCCATTCAGTCCGGAACGGAACACTTCCAGCGCCCTCCGGCGTTCGGACGGGGATATTTTCCCGTCGGCTACGGCCTGTTCCGCAAACGTGCGGAACTTGTTGATCAGCTCCTTGGGGTCATACTCCACGTAGGAAAGGACGTCGGCCACCGTATCGCCCTCCACCTCATGCGTATACACGGGACGGCCTCCTTCCAGGTGCACGCCCACCACGTTCGTATCCCCCAGCAGGTTATGCAGGTCCCCCAGGGTTTCCTGATAGGCCCCCACCAGAAAGACGCCGATGTAATAATCATCCTCTCCGGGCTTGATGGCATGGAGGGGGAGAGCGGTAGCCACGTCCTCACGGTCGATGAAATGGTCTATCTTCCCGTCGCAGTCACAGGTGATGTCCGCCAGCACGGCCTTGTTCGTGGGCCGTTCGTTCAAACGGTGCAGAGGCATCACGGGGAAAAGCTGGCGGATGGCCCAGGAATCCGGCAGGGACTGGAACAGGGAGAAATTGCCGTAATAAAAGTCCACCATGGAGCAGGAAAGCTCCCGGAGGTCTTCCGGAATGGTTTCCATCTCCGCCAGCATGCGGGAAATGCGGCTCAGGATGTGCCAGTAATAGGCCTCTCCCAGCCCGCGCTGGCGCAGGGTGGCGTTCCCGTAAAAAAACTGGGCGCGCAGCTGGTCCCGGTAATAGCAGGCGTCATTGTAGCACTCCTGCATGTTCTTCCTGGCCAGGGTCCGGTCCGTATCCGCAAAAGCCTTCAACAGCTCCGGCGCATCCTCCGGCAGCTCGGGCGGCGGTTCCTCGCCCGGCGCGCTCGTCACGTCCAGCACGTTGAACACCAGCACGGAATAATAGGCCACCACGGCACGCCCGGACTCCGTCACCAGCGTGGGATGGGGCACCTCGTACTTGGTGCACATATCCCCCACCACCTCCACCACGTCACGGGCGAACTCCGCAATGGAGTAATTGCAGGAAGAATGGAAATTCGTCTTGGAGCCGTCGTAATCCACGGCCAAGCCGCCGCCCATGTCCAGCGTGCCCAGCGGCGCGCCCTCCTTCACCAGGTCCACGTAAATGCGGGCGGCCTCCGTCAGCCCCTCGCGCACCACGGAAATATTCGGAATCTGGGAACCCTGGTGGTAATGGAGCAGCTTCAGGCAATCCAGCGCATCCACCTGCTTCAGCTTATCCACCACGTCCACCACCTGGGCCGCGTTCAGGCCGAAGACGGACTTGTCCCCCGCGGACTCCTGCCACAGGCCGGACCCCTTGGCCGCCAGCTTGATGCGCACGCCCAGATTGGGGCGGATGTCCATCCTCCGGGCGCGTTCCAGAATCACGTCCAGCTCGGAAGGCATTTCCAGCACAATGAAAATATTCAGCCCCATCTTCTGGGCCGTCAGCGCCAGGTCAATGAACTCGTCATCCTTGTACCCGTTGCAAATCAGGTAGGCATTCGGATTGTGCATGTGGGCCATGGCGGCAATCAGCTCCGGCTTGGAACCGGCCTCCAGGCCGTAATCATATTTGGTGCCGAACTCCGCGATCTCCTCCACCACCTGCCGCTGCTGGTTCACCTTGATGGGGTAGACGCCCTGGTACTTGCCCTGATAATCCGCCTCCTTGATCGCCTTCCGGAAGCTGTCATTCAGCTCCGCAATACGGCTGCGCAGCAGGTCCCTGAAACGGAACAGCACGGGAACGGTGGTGCCGCGCTCCTTCAGGCCCTCCAGCAGGTCGCACAGGCTGATGTCCTTCTTCCCTCCGTCCTCGTCGTTCAGGCGTACGGTTACCTCCCCTTTCTTGTTGATCCGGAAATAACCGTTCCCCCAATCGTCAATGCCGTACAAATCTGCGGAATCATGATGACTCCAACCCCGGACTTTCTGCTTGATGCCTTCTTTAGCTGCTGCCATGTCAATCTGTCTGGTCAAATGTTCTAGCCCAGGCGGGCCTCAAAATCTTCATAAGTAAAGCGGCGCACCGTCTCCACGGAGCCGTCCTTCCTCTGGACGGCGATGTCCGGGTGGCGCACGCCGTTGAAAAACGTGGTCTTCACCATCGTATAATGCGCCATGTCGTCAAACACGAGTTCGTCACCTGCCGCCAGGGGCTCCGCAAAGGAATAATCCCCTATCCGGTCTCCCGCCAGGCACGTGGGCGCGCCCAGGCGGTATGTATGGGAGCCCTCCCCGGCGTTCCCCGCCAGCGCGTAGATCTCCCCGTCCATCTGCACGGCGGGCTGCCGCGCGGAACGGTGGGAGGCGTCCCGGACAATCTGGAACACGTCCGGGCGGTAGGGCATTTCCAGTGTGTCCGGCATGTGGGCGGACGCGGAAACATCCAGAATGGCGTGCTCCACCCCTTCCGAGGAAAAAATATCCAGCACCCTGCACCGCAATACTCCGGTATGGATGGCAGCGGCTTCTCCCGGCTCCAGCCAAACCTCCACGCCGTAGCGTTCTCGAATGCGGCGGACGAGCTCCGCCAGCAGCTTCCGGTCATAGCCGGGCTTGGTAATCCAATGGCCCCCGCCCATGTTCAGCCACGTCATCTCCGGACGGGACAGGATATGGCCGAAGTGCCGTTCCACCGCGCCCAGCGTAACCGCCAGGTCATCCGCGCCCTGCTCGCACAAGGTATGGAAATGAAGGCCGGAAATGCCGGTCAAATCCGCACCCTGCATCACGTCCGGTGTAATGCCCAGGCGGGAGCCGGGCGCGCAGGGGTCATAGATGGGCGTGTGGCCGGTGGAAAACCGGGGATTGACGCGCAAGCCGCACTTCAGCTCCCCGGAAAGGAAACGGGGGTGCCGCATCACCTCCCCCCGGAAGCGGCTCCACTGCGTCAGGCTGTTAAAATCAAGGTGGTCGGAAATCTCCGCCAGCTCCGCTATTTCTTCCGGAGCATAGCCCGGAGAATAGGTCAGCACATGCTTCCCGAACCTTCTCCGGGCCAGCCGCGCCTCCCACAGGCCGGACGCGCAGCAGCCGTCCAGCCAGGGGGACAGGACATCAAAGCAGGGCCAGCAGGAAAAACCTTTCAGAGCCAGCACGACACGGCATCCGGCAGCATCCGCCACATCCCTCAGGGTAAGGGCGTTGCGTTCCAGGGCAGACTCGCTGATGACGAAGGCGGACATAAAGCAACGACAACCTAAGCGATTCAGAACGATTTGCGAGAAAAATTTGAGTAATTTACCATCATACCTTCAAGGCGCCGCGCACAAGAGCCTTCCGCCGCGCCCGCGCGGTTCCCCCCATCAAACGGAAACGTCAAAAAACGCCACAAATCGGCACTTCCTGCATTCTTTTCCTTGAAATGGGATGTGTTTTCCTCTTTTATAACGTAACCATTGCGATTGCCATGACTAACATTCATCCCTTAACCACTGCAGCAGCCTGCATCCTGACCGCCGGAGCAGCGCTCTTCACCAGCTCCTGCCAACCTACCTCTCCGGAGAGCTACGCCCGCCAATTCGCTACCGCCCAGCACGTTTCCGTGCACGGGTACAACGGCCGTGAAACGCTGACCACCAGGGTTTACGCTGACTGGGGCGGCATGCCGGCCAATGCGCGCCGCGCCATGGAGGAATACATCAAGGGAGCCGAATGGAAAACGATGGACTACATCCGCCCGCAGTACTTCATCCAGGTGGACCGCTCCTTCTGGGCGATCTGCATTGACAATGACGGCAACCTGGTGGGCATCATTCCCTTCCGCAATGGCAGGGACGCCCGCAAGATGTCCGTCAACAACCACTTCAAGATGCTGGTCAACACGACGGACCGCGCTCCGGCCCTGGGCTATGCCATCCTGAAAAACCTGGCCTATGCGGACGGCCTCCGCGTCAGCACCCGCAAAGCTGACGGCCTGGAAACGCCCGTTCCGGTGCCCCCCGCCGTGAAGGTGGTTGTTCCTCCCAAGGAAACCGCTCCGGCTGCCGCCCCTGCCGCCAAGCCTGCCGCAGCTCCCGCTGCTGAACCCGGCACGACGGAGGAAACACCTGCGGAAGACGCTACCGGAACGGAAGAAACTCCCGCCGCGGACAATGCTGCTGAAGGCGGCGACGCCACGGCGACGGATGACGCCGTTTCCGACGACTTTTAAAATACCCTCCCCTTCCGGGGATAGTATCTGCCAACATGTCAAACCAGGGCTGTCCCGCAGGAAAAATCCTGCGGGACAGCTTTTTTAACGCTTCCCGGGCATCCCGTTTCAGGGAATACCCCGGACCTCAAAGGGAGGGAGGGGAAAAGTCATTTCCCCGCGTTCCTTTCATGGAGGAGGGAGAGGAAAACGGCTTCCCTTGAAAAAACGTCCTCATGAACCGGACAGGCGGGAATACCCCCTCATCACGCCTCTCTCTTCAAACAAACGGCAGCGACTCCATCCAGCCGGCACGCTTCCCTTCCCGGCAGAAACGGAACTTCCGGAACACGGGCGTAAAAACACGCCGCGCCTACAGGAAAAAAGCATGCCTCCCTCCCCATATCCGGGAACCGGGAGGCATGCCAACAGCCAAATGAAAAAACACCGCTGAGGGAAGTTACTTCTTGGCGCTTTTTACCTCATCAGGCCAGGGGACCACACTGCCCGCAGGGGCGCCCAGCGCATTATCCTTCTTATAAGTAGGCATCAGGGCCTTCCTTTCCCGGAGCAGCTTGCCCATCATGGAAGCCATTTCCTTCACTCTCTTCAGTTCTGCGGAAGCCAGATTCTTCTTTTCGCTGATATCCTTCCGCAGATTGTACAATTCAAAACTCTGGTCCCCGTGGCGGTAAATCAACTTCCAGTCTCCCCGGCGCAGTGCGGTGGAAGAGCCGTACTGCCGCGCCTCGCGGCTCCCTTCCCCCCAGTTGTTGGGCTGGTGGAACAGAAGGGGGCGGTCGGCGGGGAAGCGCGCCCCTTTCAGCAGGGGTACCAGGCTGAGGCCGTCCAGCTTCTGCGGCGTCTTCAAATTCCTGCATCCCGCCATATCCAGCAGCGTGGGCAGAAAATCGTCAATGATGACCGGCACGGAGCACCGGGAACCTCCCTTGGTGACGCCCGGCCAAGAAACGATCATCGGCTCGCGAATGCCGCCCTCCATGCAGCCTCCCTTGCCGAAGGCAAGCGGATAATTGGAATCCACGTTGCCAAGCCTTCCGGAAATGGCCAGACCTCCATTGTCCGACATGAACACCAGCACTGTATTTTTATCCAGATTGTTATCTTTCAGGTACTTCATGACATCCCCCAGGCTCTTGTCCATCCCTTCGATCAGGCCGGAGTAATGTTTTTCCCTCGGGGACCACGGGTGGCCGTCCTGCGGGTCCTTGTAGGCATCCGCAAACCTCTTGTCATAGGCGCGTTCATCCAGCGGGGCATGAAGGGCATACTGGGCCAGGTAGAGGTAGAAGGGCTTGCCCGCTTCCTTGGGATTGTTCCTGATGGCGTCCAGCCTCTTGATGGCCTCCTGGGTCAGCGCCTCCGTCAGGAACACGTCGTCCTGGTAATAATTATTCTCGTCCAGTCCGCGCACATGGTTGAATCCCGTTCCGTAATGCTTGGCTCCACGGTAATCCGCCGGATGCCCGATTTCCGTACCGGCAATATTGTAGTCAAACCCCATGTTCAGCGGGTTGGAGCCCGGCGTTCCCTGCGTGCCGAAATGGGCCTTCCCGCAGTGTACCGTCACGTAGCCGCACTTTTTCAGCAGCTGGGGCAGCGTGGCCGCCGTGGCAAAGGGGCGGGTCATGTTGTAGTGCATATCCTCCCCGGAAATGGGGCGCTTCGTCACTCCCTTGGCGGGCGTTCCGAGCGGTTGAAGGCCGTTGAGGGCCCAGTCAGGCGGCTGGAGATTCTTGTTATTCTGGTCTGTCGTCTGGTTTTGCTGCCTGACCCAGTTGGTCACGCGATGCCGGGCCGGATTCATGCCGGACATCAGGCTCACACGCGACGGCGTGCAGAGGGGGTGCGCATAGGCATCCGTAAACGTCATGCCCTGGGAGGCCAGCTTCTCCATGTTCGGCGTGCGGTAACGCTTGTTCAGGAAAGTCTTCACGGGCTGGCCCTGTTCATCCGTCCAGAACGGCAGGGACGTATCCTGCCAGCCCATGTCATCCACCAGGAACACAATGATATTGGGTTTTCCACCGGAAGGGGGCTGGGCGTCAGGCCGGGCATGGGAAACGCCCGGCAGGGAGAGGAAGCCGCAAGCGGCGGACAAAAGGCAGGCAGTGAACTTCATGGTCATTATTATTTATATGGTCAGCAAAATCCTTTCAACCTAAAAATACGCACAAGCAACCTCTGGTCTTTCCTCTTTTTTCCGGAAAAAGGCATCATCCTCCGGGAAGCGGCGGAAACGCTTTTGCGCCACCGGGTTTAGGCTTGATTGGCCAGCGGGCGGAGTATACATTCCTCCTCATCATGTCCGAGCGCAAGAAACCATATCCCTTTGACGTTTTTGAACCCAAATGGCAGCAGATCTGGGACGAAAGGAAAACCTTTAAAGTAAGCAATCCCGGAGAAGAGGGCTTTGACGCGTCCAAACCCAAATACTACGTTCTGGACATGTTCCCCTACCCCAGCGGCGCGGGCCTGCACGTGGGCCATCCGGAAGGGTATACCGCCACGGACATCGTGGCGCGCTTCAAGCGCATGAACGGCTTCAACGTCCTTCACCCCATGGGGTGGGACTCCTTCGGCCTTCCCGCGGAGCAATACGCCATCAAGACCGGGCAGCACCCCTCCGTCACCACCTTCCGGAACATTGACAACTTCCGCCGCCAGCTCAAGATGCTGGGCTTCTCCTATGACTGGGACCGGGAAATAGCCACCACGGACCACGAATACGTGCGCTGGACGCAGTGGATCTTCCTCCAGCTTTACAACTCCTACTACAACAGGGAACTGAAAAAGGCGCGCCCCGTCTCCGAACTGGAGGAACAGGGGCTGAGCCGGGAGGAAATCGACCAGCGCCGCCTGGCCTACGTGGCGGAAGCGGCCGTCAACTGGTCCCCGGACCTGGGCACCGTCCTTGCCAACGAGGAAGTGGAGGAATGGAAATCCAAGGGCCACCGGGTGGAACGCCGCCCCCTGCGCCAGTGGATGCTGCGCATCACGGACTACGCGGAACGCCTCATTGACGAACTGGAGCCCCTGGACTGGCCGGAATCCATCAAACTGCTCCAACGCAACTGGATAGGCAAATCTGAAGGGGCTGAAGTGGACTTCACCCTGGACGGGGAAACCATCACCGTTTACACCACCAGGCCGGACACCCTCTTTGGAGCCACCTACATGGTTCTCTCCCCGGAACACCCGCTGGTGGACACCATCACCACGCCGGAACGGAAAGACGCCGTGGAACGGTACCGCGCCCAGTGCGCCTCCAAGAGTGATCTGGAACGCACGGACCTCTCCAAGGAAAAAACGGGCGTCTTCACCGGGGCCTATGCCGTCAACCCCGCCAACGGGGAACAGGTTCCCGTCTGGATTGCTGATTATGTGCTGATGGGCTACGGCACGGGAGCCATCATGGCCGTTCCGGCCCATGACGAACGCGACTTCGCCTTCGCCCAGGTATTCGGCCTTCCCATTCTCCAGGTGGTCCAGCCCCCCAGTGAGGACATTGACTGGCGCGGCTTCTGCGGTTATGAAGGCGCCAGCGTGAACTCCGGCTTCCTGACCGGACTGCCCACTCCGGAAGCCAAGGAAAAAATGATCCTCTGGCTGGAGGAAAACGGCAAGGGCCGCCGCAAGGTAAACTACAAGCTCCGCGACTGGCTCTTCTCCCGCCAGCGCTACTGGGGGGAACCCTTCCCCATCATCTGGGAAGACGGCCGCCACCGCGCCCTGCTGGAAAGCGAACTCCCCGTGCTCCAGCCCGATCTGGACGACTTCGCCCCCACGGGCGACCCCCGCGGCCCGCTGGTCAGGGCCACGGAATGGATCGCGTACACTCCCACGGCCCATCGTGAAACAAACACCATGCCCCAGTGGGCCGGTTCCTGCTGGTATTACCTGCGCTACCTGGACCCGGAAAACACGGAACGCTTCGTCAGCCGTGAGGCGGAACAATACTGGATGGGCTCCTCCGGCAACCCCGGAGGCGTGGACCTGTACGTGGGCGGCACGGAACACGCCGTGCTCCACCTGCTCTACGCCCGCTTCTGGCACAAGGTCCTCTTTGACCTGGGCTGCCTCAGCACCAACGAGCCCTTCCAGAAACTCGTCAACCAGGGCCTGATCCTGGGGGAAGACGGCCAGAAAATGTCCAAGTCCCGCGGCAACGTCGTCAACCCGGACGACATCGTCCGCGAATACGGAGCGGACTCCCTGCGCATGTATGAAATGTTCATGGGCCCCCTCAAGGACGTGAAGCCCTGGGCCACCAAGGGCGTGGAGGGAATCTCCCGCTTCCTGGCCCGCGTCTGGCGCGTGGCCTTCCGGGAAAACCAGGAAGGCGAATGGGAAATCAACCCCAAGCTGGCGGCGGACGCTCCGGAAGCCGACGTGCTCCCCGTACGCAAGGAACTGCACAAAACCATCAGGAAAGTGACGGAAGACATCAATGACATGTCCTTCAACACCGCCATCGCCAAAATGATGGAATGCACCAACGCCATGACCTCCGCGGACATGGTGGACGTGCAGGACTATGACACCTTCCTGACGCTGCTGAACCCCTTTGCCCCCCACCTCACGGAAGAAATCCACAGCCGCCTGCAGGCGAAATTCCCCGCCTTGGGAAAAACGCAGCTCTGCCAGAAAAACTGGCCCGTCTGGGAGGAAGCCCTGCTGGTGGAAAACACCATTCCCATGGTCATCCAGGTAAACGGCAAGCTGCGGGACAAGCTGGAAGTGCCCAAGGACATCTCCCGGGAAGACCTGGAAAAGCTGGCCCTGGCCTCCGCCAAGGTAAAAATCTTCCTGGATGGCGTCACCGTGCGCAAGGTGATTGTCGTGCCCGGCCGCCTGGTCAACATCGTAGCCAACTGACACCCCGGAAAGACTCTGCCATCATGACCATGATCGCCCCGTCCCTGCTGGCCGCCGACTTCTCCCGCATCGGGGAGGAAGCGCGCCGCGCCTTTGATTCCGGAGCCGACTGGCTGCACCTGGACATCATGGACGGCCACTTTGTGGACAACATCTCCTTCGGCCCGGAAATCTGCGCCGCCGTCAGAAAAGCGGTGGGGCCGGACCGTTTTCTGGATGCCCACCTGATGATTGAACGGCCGGACCACTACTTTGACCGCTTTGTCAAAGCGGGCGTCAACCTCATCTGCTTCCATGTGGAGCTGGGAGACCACCACTACATCCGCGATACCCTCAGGCGCATCCGGAAAGCCGGAGTGAAAAACGGTCTGGCCGTCAACCCGGCCACGCCCTTTGACGCCGTCGTTCCCTACCTGGGGGAAATAGACCTGCTGCTGGTCATGTCCGTGGTACCGGGCTTCGGCGGACAATCCTTCATGCCCTCCGTGCTGGACAAGGTGGAAAAAGCCGCGGAATGGCGCACGGAACACCAGGCGGAATTCCTAATCCAGATGGACGGAGGAATAGGCAAAAACAATGCCGCGCAGTGCGCCCTGGCGGGAGCGGACGTGCTGGTAGCGGGCTCCTCCACCTTCAAGGCTCCGGACATGGCCCGCGCCATTGCGGAAATGAAATAGCCTGCGGACGGCCTTTCGCCTGCCCGCTATTCCGGAAAATCAAAAAATCCGGCATTCCCGAGGGGAGTGCCGGACTCTTTCTCATTCATGGTTCTGTTGATCAGGCCCTGCGGCGGCGCATCAGCAGTGCGGCCAGTCCAAGCAGGCCGAGGGAAGCGGAAGCCGGTTCCGGCACGGCGGCCAGCGTCACTTCCGCCCTCAACGCCGGCCCCCATCCGCCGCTCTGCGTACTGGTAAACCCTGCGTTTGAATATACACTCCCGACAACCGCGCCATCATTCTCCTTGCCAAGCCTCAATCTGGCGGGGGAAAAACCCACGTCAGCCCAACTCGCGGCATCTGAAATCCGCGTCGTCGTAAAAGCCACGTAATAAGTCACGCCGCTATCAAGCTGCAAATTATCGAACACGGCCTTCTCCCAGGAAGCAGCCCCGTCTCCGGCGCCATCTCCGGCCATGTCAATGGTAGTCGTGGACTGCCCCACGAACGTTGTTCCGTCCTTGGTGGCGGCGGAGGAAAAAATCGTCACGTACAGGCCGTCGGTGGCATCCGCCCTGTTCGTCGCCTTGGCAATATCCAGCGATTGCAGGAACACCGTGGAATTCGGGGAAATCTCTTCCCCGGAAGAAAGAAGCATGTGGTCCAGGTCAAAGGAAAAACCGTAATAGGTCCCGTATCCCCCGGAAGTCAGGGTGGAAGGATCGTCTTTGGTCGTCGTGCTCAACACAGTAGCCGCCTGGGCCGTTGCCAGTCCGGCCAGAACACCAAGAATACATAGGCACTTCATAAATTTATTCTTATTAATGGGTGAAATACGGAATGGAACCCGTTGCCCAAGGAAATAGCGGATTATGAATCCGGTAAAGGTCTTACAGCCTGGAAAAACTGTCCTTCGCCAGGCTCCGGCTTGACTGGAAAAAACTCCAAATGGACATTCCATCAACATTTCCCACATTCCCTTTTCACGGCCGCATATCGCCTGGTAGTCCAGAGCCTCCCGGCTCTGATGGATGCCCTCACCGGAATGCCGTGACGGCTATTAAAAAAACTTCCGCTATGCTCCAGAAAGAGTTTCAACAACAAAAAGCGGGAACCTGCCGCTTTCAGGCTCCAGTGCCGCAAAGCCACACTCCATCAACACTTCCACCGTCCCCTTTCACTGCCGCATATCTCCCGGGAGCCAGGGCCTCCCGCCCTGATGGAGGCCGCCGCCGAAGCGTAAAGACGGTTATTAACCATTACTGGAACGGAAAGAAAGCCCACTACATCAGGAACACCCTCTGACAATTCCCTGATATTGACAACTCAATTTTCCGAAAACCTTTTTCTTTCAATTTTGTAGGCTTGACTCCGGATTCATAATCCGGAGGCATCATGCCCGCACCCTTTCCCGGACCGCAGCTACTCCGCAGAGACGCCCATCATATCTCCCTGACGGGCAAACAATTCCATGCCTTCCGCCGTCTTTTCCAGCAGGTCGGGAGCCAGGCGTATCCTGCCCGGTTCAAAAAAGCACATCACCGTGGAGCCTCCAAAGGCAAAATATCCCTTCTCTCCCCCTCTTGCGGCGGGAACGTCCGGAACATACGTCTCCTCAATCAATCCCACCCCGGTGGCGCCCACCTCCAGCATGGCGACCTGTCCCCATAACTCCGACCGGACCAGGGTCAGATTCCTCTTGTTGGTCCATAGCCACGCCAGCCGGCGGCGCAGGCAGTATGGAGACACGCTCGCCAGCGGACCGCCCAGCCTCGTCCACGGACCGGGAACTCCGGACACCGGAAAATGAAAACGGTGGTAATCCGTGGGGCACAGGCGCGACAAAACGACGGCGCCTTCCGCATACCGTCCGGCCAGCGCTTCACTCCCCAGAAGGGAGGGCAGGTCAAAACTCTGCCCCTTCACGAAAACGCCCTTGATTCGGTCAGCGCGTTCCCAGCCCATGTGCCGGGCGTCCGCGGGAAAAACTGCCGTATCCTCCCCTCCGGACAAAGGGCGTGCGCCCGGTTTCAGTCGGCGGTAGAAAAAATCGTTGAAATGCCTGAACTCTCCCACCCCCTTGAGAGAATCCTCCATATTGATGCCGTACTCCCTCACAAAGGCGGGAATGGAACGCGCGCTGGAAGGCCGGTTCTTCAGCCACCCCAGCAGGGCGGAAAACACGCCGCGCTTGATCAGGACGTGCAGAGCCGCCCGGCCCGTAGAAGTGCCGTAAATCCATTGCAGGTACTTCTCCCCCAGCACCTGTTCCCGTTCTTCCCTGCCCGTGTAGCGGTTGTAATAGCGTATGCCCTCCATGAAACGCCTAGAGTGTCGTCCGCTCGCTTATTTGTCCAGCCGAAAGAGGCACGCCGCTTCCTATTTCCCCTGCGCGCGCTCCGGATTCTCCACCGTACCGGAATCCTTTCCTTCCGCCGCGCGGTCGTACCATTCCCGTGCAAGATTCAAATCCTGCGGAACTCCATTGCCGTGTTCATAACAGGCGGCCAGCAGGTACTGGGCGTCCCTCTCGTCCGCCTCCGCAGCCTTACGCAGCCAGTGCATGAACAAATCCTCGTTCTTCTCCACCAGGCCGCCTTCCCGGTATTCCAGGGCCAGGTCAAACATGGCCTCCGGCTTGCCCTGCTCCGCTGCAAGCTGCAGCCAGTGCAGGGCCTGCGTATCGCTCTTCTCCACGCCCAGGCCTTCATGAAAACAATCATACAGGTCAAAGGCGGCATCCGCATCCCCCGCATCCGCCTTCTGCTTCAACCCGGGCAACGCCCTGTGAAACCACTCCTCCGCCCGGTCCGGATCCTTCTCCACGCCGTCCCCCTCCTGGTAAATGCGCCCCAGCCGGAACTGGGCGGAGGGATTCCCGGCTTCCGCCTGCCGAACAATCTTACGTTTCCACTCATCCAGAAACTTCTTCAGCCTGCCGCTCCTCCATTTCAGCGCCACCAGAAAAACGACCGCTACCAACACCATCAGCAGAATAGGCGCCCATTCCAAAAAATCATTCAACCAGTCTATGTGCATCTTATCTTTATATTGGATTGCTCCGGCCTCATCCATCACAAACTGCGAACGCGGAAAAATATCCCATGCCGCAGGAAAACAAATTTCACCTCATTTCCAGAATTAACACAAATTTTTAAAAATCAACGTTCAGCAACAAAACAAAAACGTAGTGAAGAAAGCTGCCGGGCACCAGTAAATGAAGACGTCACGCCCCCGCTCCCCGTAACACAGATTAATCACACGATTTCTTATCCCCCAGGGCAACCTGGTACTCATTCCACAGTTCATCCACGTCATATTGCTTACCCAGCACATGCTTGATGGCGCCATCAAATGACCAGGGGATGACTTCAAGCGTGCTCCGGTTGAATTTGCGGAGAAATTCAGGATCTTTATTGTCACGCAACCACACAAAAAAATACCCCGCATAACGGTAGCCATCCATATAATTGCCCCCTTTGGGGCGGTCAGTCTCACCGTGGAAGCCTCCGTTGGCTATGCGCACGGCGTCAGCCATGCCTTCGATAAATGCCCAAAAGACCCTGTTCTTTTCATAGGAGCCTATTCCCTGCGGTTTCAGTTGATAGGCATGGGTTAGCTCATGGAGCAAAATACCGCGGGTTTCAAAGTACACTTTTGACTTATCATTGTTTTTAAATGATTTCTCAATATGCCGCGTGCTGTAGAAAATGGATATTTCTCCATTGTCTCCACTTTTGGCAGAGATGCCATCAGTATCCTTCAGCGTATAATACAAATGGTGAACAGGAGTGATATGGTCTGAAGGACCATGATACAAGGTATGGAGCACGTCACAGGCCTGCCGGCGGATATAAGCTTCTGCATCCGGAATCAACTGGTGATAAATGCGTGATCCTTCACTTTGAGGAGCTTTGTCATTAAACAAAATGCGGCCCATGGAATAATCCTTCCAGACCACGATCGCTTCCTCCGTTGCGGAACCAGAAGAATCCATCTTCTTCTCATGCTCAGCAGCTTTTAGCGCACATGAGAACATTCCCATGTACAGGAATAATCCTGCAGCCAGATAATATTCTTTCATCCCGTTTTCATTACTACTTCCCCAATTCCGGGTTCTATCAGTCGGAGAGAAATTTCATCCATGGGTTCGCGGAGAAGCCATGGAATAGCTGGGAACAAAATCCCGTTTTTTATTTTCAAAAAAATGGGGAGGCATGCTCCATTATCCGCGCGTTGGAATAAAAGTTGCGGCCGCACCGGGATGAAAAAGGGGCCATCCTGAAAGACGGCCCCATGGAGGATGAAAGCTCAGCAGCGATATCCACGGACCTTACAGGGCCGTCGGAATTTCCTTGCCCAGTTCGGACGCCTTCTTGGCAGAGCCGTCCCCGGCAATGCGTTCCAGAATCACGTCCTTGTAGCTCATGCCGCCCAGGATGATCGGCAGCACGTGGACATCGTGGGGAACCATCACGTCCAGCACATACGCCTCCGGGGATTCAATCATGCGGGTGATGGCCGCCGGAAGTTCCTCTATGCGGAGCACGCGCTCGCACTTGACGCCGAATCCGGCGCAGATGAGCGGATAGTTCGGGTAGATGACGTCTTCCGTCTTGTGGGTGGGGTCATAGTTGTCATGCGGGTCCGCCAGGAAGGTCTGGGCCCGGTTGGAGTCATACTTCAGGTCTTCCCACTGCACCACCATGCCCAGGTGCTGGTTGTTCAGGATGATGCACTTGACAGGCAGGCGCTCCACGTGGATGGTAGCCAGCTCCTGAATGTTCATGAGCATGGAGCCGTCCCCGTCAATGTTCACCACCAGCTTGTCCGGACAGGCCAGGCACACGCCCATGGCGGCGGGAAGGCCGTAGCCCATGGTTCCCAGGCCGCCGGAGGTAGCCAGACGCCGGGGCTTGTCGAACTTGAAGAACTGGGCGGCAAACATCTGGTGCTGGCCCACGCCCGTGCAGATGACGGGATCCTTGTCCGCCGTCTGGCGGTAGAGTTCCTCAATGACGGCCTGCGGGGAGATGTAGCCCTTGCGGTCCTCGTAGGAGAAGGGGTACTGCTTCTTCCAGCCTTCAATCACGCCGAACCATTCCGGAGTGCGGGTGAAGCCGGAGGATTTGCGTTCCCAGCCCTTCGCGGCCAGAACGGCGTTGAGAACCTGGAGGGCGTCCTTCACGTTCGCGCGGATGGGATACGCCACCTTCTTGTTCTTGTTGATCTCGCTGGCGTCAATGTCAATGTGGACGATGGTGGAGTCCGGGCAGAACATGTTGACGGCGCCGGTCACACGGTCGTCAAACCGGGCGCCCAGGGCTATCACCAGGTCCGCTTCATTCACGGCGTTGTTTGCAAACACGGCTCCGTGCATGCCCAGCCAGCGCAGGGAAAGGGGGTGGGTTTCCGGCATGGCTCCAATGCCCATCAGGGTAGTCGCCACGGGAATCTGGGAGCGTTCCGCAAATTCCAGCAGGTCCGCGGAGGCTTCCGCGGAGATGATGCCGCCGCCGGCGTAAATGACGGGACGGCTGGCGCTTTCAATCAGCGGAATGAGTTCTTCCAGTTTTTCCGTGGGAACGGGCAGCACGGGGTTGTAGCCGGGGAGGTCCATCTCCATGCCGAAGTCCGGCTCAAACACGGCTTCCTGCACATCCTTGGGCATGTCAATCACCACCGGGCCGGGACGGCCCGTGGAGGCAATGTAAAAGGCTTCCTTGATGATGCGGGGCAGTTCCTCCGGTTCCGTCACCAGATAGCTGTGCTTCACGATGGGGGCGGTCATGCCGAACACATCCGTTTCCTGGAAGGCGCCGCGGCCGATCAGGGAGCGCATGACCTGCGCCGTAATCGCCACCAGCGGAGTGGAGTCCAGATAGGCGTCCGCAATGGAGGTAATCATGTTGGTGGCGCCGGGGCCGGAAGTGGAGATGCAGACGCCCACCTTGCCCGTGACGCGGCCGTAGCCTTCCGCGCCGAACGCGCCGCCCTGTTCGTGGCGCGGCAGGATGGTCCGGATTTTGGGCTGATGGCTCAGGGCCTGGTGAATCGGCATGCTGGCGCCGCCGGGATAGGCAAAGACGACGTCTACACCTTCACGCACGAGGCATTCCACGAGCACTTCGGCTCCTGTCATGCGGGTTTTCGTCGGGGCGGATGATGTTTTGTCGTTTGTGCTCATGTGCAAATAATATTTTATTTGTTCAATAGGAAAAAAGGTTCTAACGCATTCCGGGCGTAATGTGAAGCCTTTTCATTAAAATGCAGGCCTGCATCCCGGGAGGAGGGGAAGGCCGGAAAGCGCCCCTCTGCGGAAGCCACCGGAGAGGGAATCAGGCCAAGGACGCGCGGCGGACGTGCACGCAGTCCATTCCGGCGGCGGCGGCGGCCTTCATGCCGGGTTCCGCGTCTTCAAAAACCACGCAGCGGTCCGGGGATGCCCCCAGGAGTTCCGCCGCTTTCAGGAACATGTCCGGCGCAGGCTTGCCATGCTCCACTTCATCCGGCGTCAGAATCACGTCAAAAAGGCCAGAAAGTCCGGCGGCGGCCAGCGTCCGGGACGCTCCCGGCATGGCGCTCCCCGTGGCGATCGCCTTGGGGGCGTCCCCCAGGGAATGCACGAATTCCACCACCTCCCGGATGGGCTGCATGCCCTCCTCCTCCAGCATTTCCAGATAAATGCGGCGCTTGTCCGCGGCGGTGGAGGCCGCATCCATGTGCATGCCGTACCGTTCATTCAGAAAACGCACCACATCGTTGGCGGATTTGCCGCCGCAGGAATAAAATTCATCCGCCAGGAACACGCGGTCCGGCGCCCCCGCGCGGGCCAGGGCCTTCCTCCATGCCTTGTAATGGAGCGGCATGCTGTCCACCAGGGTGCCGTCCAGATCAAAAATATAACCTTCATATTTTTTTTCAGGCAAATCCACGCGTTTCTTCATAACGGGGGCACAGGATGCCACAAACCCTTTTTCCGGTAAAGCCCGCAGTCTGCCCGCGCTCAGGAGGAATGCCTTAAAAAATATATCAAGAGCTTGACATTTTGTCCTGTTATTCTAATGTTTCTGCCACCTCGAAACGGAAACCGAACCTCTTTTAAAACATGGCCAATACCAAATCCGCACTCAAGCGCATCCGCCAGACAGAAACCCGCACCGCCCGCAACCGCGCTGTGTCCTCCAAGCTGAAGACCCTCCGCAAGAAGATTGCCACTGCGGTGGAAACGTCTGACAAGGAAGCCGCTGCCGTTGCCTATAACACTTTCTCCTCCGCCGTTGACAAGGCCGCCAAGGTGGGCACCATTCCCGCCAACCGCGCCGCCAACTACAAGAGCAAGGCCGCCAAGGCCATCGCAAAAATCGCCTAAGTTTTCACTTCGGTTTTCTGACGATCTTTATGGCAAGCCGCTCTGTTCTGCTGAGCGGCTTGTTTTCTTTTCCCCTCCCATGCAGCAATCCCGCCTGGATAAAGCCAAACTGATTATTGACCGTCCCGGGGACTTCAAGGTTTGCGAAGCCTGCGGCTCCATCGTGTCCCTGACCACCGCCGTGTGCCCCAACTGCAACGCCTACCGTTTCGACTCCAATGCGGAGTACGTCGTGGAACAGGCCGTCCTGCTTGCCTCCCGGGAACAGCGTTCCGTCACCCCGGAAGACCTGGAAAATTAGGGAATCCAGCCCGGCCCCGTTTTCCGCCGTTTTCCCGGTCCTCTGTTTTCCTCTCCCGCGGCCTCAGCCACCGCACCGTTTTCATGAAAAAAGCGGCAGACGCCTTCCCGGCGGAAGGCGCGTCCTTTTTTCCGCATCCCGCAAGCCCCGAATGCGCGCCGCTACTTGCGCAATTCCGCAATGCGCAGGATAGTGGCCTCAATCAGGTTGGCCGGGCATGAAGCGCCCGCCGTAATCCCCACCTTCAGGGATTTGCCCAGATTCTGCACCACCGGTTCCGTGGTCATGCGGCGGACTTCCCGCGTCTTCGTGTCAAAGGCATCCACATATTGGATGGATTTGATGCTTTCCGCGGATTCAATGAAATACGTGGGTACATGCTCCCTGGCGATATCCACCAGGTGCGTGGTGTTGGAACTGTTATAGCCGCCCACCACGAACATGACGTCCAGGGGGTTCTTCAACAGCTCGTAAAGGGCGTCCTGGCGGTCCTGGGTAGCGCCGCAAATGGTATCGAACACATAAAAATTATCATCGTCCCCGTCCCTCTGGACGACGGCGTCCTTCACCATTCTCTGGAGCGTCTGCGTCTCCGTCTTCAGCATGGTAGTCTGGTTGGCGATGCCCACTTCCTCCAGGTCCCGGTCCGGATCGAATCCCGGGGAATAACAGCCTTCAAACCGTTTCAGGAACGCCTCGCGGTCTCCGCGGCCCAGAATGTAGTCGCACAGGATGCGGGCATCCTCCAGATCGTAAACCACCAGGTATTTCCCCTTCCCCCGTTCCCCCAGGGCCCGGGACGCCGTAGCGCCGGTTTCCTCATGGGTGGCCTTGCCGTGAATGATGGAGGTAATACCCATGGCGGCGTAATTCTTCACCCTTTTCCAGACCTTCATCACGTCTCCGCAGGTCGTGTCCACAATCTGCACGCCCTTTTCCTCCAGCGCATCCATGAAGGGGGTGGGCACGCCGAAAGCGGGAATAATCACCACGTCGTCCGCGGCAATCCGGTCATAGGAGGAATCAAGCTGCTTCCAGGGAAGCTTCTGAATGCCCATCTCCTCCAGCTGCCGGTTCACCTCCGGATTGTGGATGATGTCCCCGATCAGGAAAATCCGCCGGTCCGGGAACACCCTGCGGGCCGCGTACGCTATGTCTATGGCGCGGCGAACGCCGTTGCAGAATCCGAATTCCCTCGCCAGGAAAAATTCCGTGTGGCCCAGGTTGTACACGTTGCCCGCAGACCGGATATGGGAAATCAATTCACTCTGGTAATGCTGCTGGATTTCCTTCTCCACCTGTTCCATCACCTCGGCTCGTCTCACATTCACTCTGGCTTTGCGGGTTGAGTCCTGATTCATGCTCACAGCTTCCACACTTTCCTTCTTTCGTCAAGACAATCACAGCTTGCCAACCGGGGCTTTTCACGGTATGCACAGGCCCATGCTCCTGGCCCTGGCCCCCATGAAAGATGTGACGGATCTGGCTTTCCTCAAGACGTTGAAGGACTTGAATTCACTGCCGGATTATTTCATCACGGAGTACTTCAGAACGGTGGCCCATCATAAAAAGATGTCGCCATACATCCTGCGCTCCATTGATGAAAATCCCACGGGCCGCCCCATTTACGGCCAGCTCGTGGGCCATGAGCCGGAGTACCTGGCGAGGGACGCGCTGGTCCTGATGGAGCACGACTGCGCGGGGGTGGACCTGAACATGGGCTGCCCCGCCCCGATGGTGTGCAGGAGAAACGCCGGAGGGGGCATGCTGCGCTCCCTGAAGGCCATGGACGCGGCCCTGGGCGCGCTCCGGGACGCTCTTCCCGCCGGGGCCTTCACCGTCAAATGCCGCCTGGGGTACGAGACTCCTGACGAATTTAAACGCATTCTCCCCGTGGTTGCTGCCCACTCCCCGGACAGGGTGTGCATCCACGCCCGCACCGTGCGGGAAGGGTACCGCTCCCCGGTGCATCCGGAATGGGTAAAATGGGCCGTGGAGGTGCTGGACTGTCCGGTAGTCGCCAACGGCAACATTGTGGATGCGGCCACGGCGGACGCGTGGGTGCGGCTGGCCCGGCCCGCGGGCCTGATGATCGGGCGCGCGGCCCTGCGCAATCCATGGATATTTTCCCAGCTTCACGCCCGTTTCCGGGGGAACACCCCTGCTTCCATCACTCTCCGGGACGTGCTGCATTACATCCGCCGCCTTTATGAACGCACGCTGGAAATGCAGGAGCATTACGTGGAGGAAAAACACATCCACCACATGAAAAAATACCTGGTTTATACCGCGCGGGGGCTTCCGGACTCCTTTGACCACTACATGAAAAGGGCGAAAACATCCCGCGATTTCATGCGCATTTGCGGGGATATCCTGGACAACGATGCCCCGTTTGCCCCCACGCCGCCGGAAGACACGCACCTGTTCGCCCATTTCCATGCCCTCCTTGCGCAAGAGGAAGCTTGTCTCCCGCCCGGAATTCAGGTATGAATTCCGGTGTTCATGAATCCGCTGCCTTCCGCCCTTCTCCTGGGCCTGACCGCCGCTCTCTGCGCCGCCCATGACGCCATCCCGGACGGGGTGGAATTCCTCCGCGCCTACATGCCCGCGCGGGACAGGGAAACGATTACGGAAGAACGGCTGGACAGGGAAGTCCGCCTGGCTCTGGACGCCCGCAGCCAGTTCCCCTGGGCCGGAAAGGTTCCGTGGGAACTTTATGAAAACAACGTGCTCCCCTATGCCGTGGTCAACGAGCCCCGCGACGAATGGCGGGAACAGTTCCACAACCTCTTTGCGCCGCTGGTTTCCGCATGCAAGACGGGGCGGGAAGCCGCCCTCACGATTGCCTCCTGCATCCAGAAAACCCTGAATGTGCGCTATTCCACGGAAAGAAGGGCGCCGCACCAGGGGGTGAAGGAATCCCTGCAATCCGGCAAGGTTTCCTGCACGGGCCAGAGCATCCTGCTCGTCTGCGCGCTCCGCTCCGTGGGCATTCCGGCACGCATGGCCGGCGTCCTTACCTGGAACCATGTTCGCGGCAACCACAACTGGGTGGAAGCCTGGTGTGACGGGGAATGGAAAATGCTGGAGTACAACGAGAAGGATTTCAACACCCCGTGGGTGATGTCCGCCATCAGCATGCTGGATCCCCGCAAGCCGGAGAACGCCATTTACGCCACCTCCTGGAAGAAGGAGGCCTCCGGGGAATTCTTCCCGCTGGTATGGGAAGTCCGCTATGACGAGAAACGGCGCGCACTGACCTTCCCTCCGGAAAGCCGGACCGTCCCCGCCGTCAGGATCACGGACCGCTACATGAAGCTGGCGGCGGACTGGGTGGCGGCGCAGCCGGAGTACCTGCCGGGCAGCCGGCTGATGCTGGACATCAGGGAGGGGAAGGAAGGCAGCGGCAGAAGACTGCCCCTGCGCGTCGTTCTCAAGTCGGAAGAAGGGAAAATCCTGGCGGAAGGCACCACCCCCGGCCCCTCCGACGACATGAGGAAGTTTCTGGAAGTACGCCTGCCGGACAATGTCTCCCGCGGCATTCTGGAATTCATGCTTCCCGATGGAACGGTGCGCCATGAACCCGTGGCCCACACGGAAGCTCCGGTGCAGATTTTGAATCTCTCCGTGACCGCTCCATGAGGATTCCCCTGTTTTTCAACAATACGGCGCGCAGCGCCAGGGCCGACCGCTTCCGCCGCTGGCTGGACGGGCACCGGAACCTTTTTGACGTCATTGAACCGGAAAGCAGGGAAGACATGCTGCGCCACCTGGCCGCCCGGGCGGAATCCGGAGCTTCCGTCGTGGCCGTGGCGGGCGGGGACGGCACGCTGGGCGTGGCGGCCAGGGCCCTCTGCAATACGGAAACGGTGCTGGCCCCCTTCCCCGCGGGAACCATGAACGTTTTTTCCCGGGAAATCGGGATCCGGCAAGATTTTGACCACGCCCTGCATGTTCTGGATACGGGGCGTTACAGGAACGTGGACCTGTTCGCCTTCAACGGGCAGCCCTTTCTCCAGATGGCGGGCATAGGCGCGGACGCCCGCGCCGTGGAACTGACCACGTGGGAAATGAAAAAGAAATGGAAGGCCTTCGCCTACGTCATTGCCGGCGCCCGGGTTTGCACGGAACGGCAGCCCCGGCTGACCCTGTCCACGGACGACGGCCGGGTGGTGGAAGGCCGTTCCATCCTCTTCGGCAACGGGCGCAGGTACGGGGGTCCGCTGAATTTCTTTGCGGAAGCAGACAATGACGACGGCCTTCTGGACGCCGTTGTTTTCAAACACTCCATTCCCTCCATCATCGGGGAATGCCTGTTGGCCGCCGTCCACGGAGGCTTCCATTCCCGGCGGAGCGGCTGCTTTGAATATATCCGGATGACGGGGGGAACCGTCACCTCCGCCGGACAGGCCGCCTGTGAACTGGACGGCGATTATATGGGCAACGCCCCGGTCCGCATCACGCGCCACGGCGCGCTGAAGGTATTCGTTCCCTGAAAGGGAACCGGGCCAAAGGCTCCTTCAACAAGCCGCGCCCTGCGCCGCCTCAACTGAGCAGGAAGCGGGTAAACGTATCCAGCATGCAGGAAAGATGGGCGGTGCGGCTCTCCGGAAGC
Organism: Akkermansia muciniphila; assembly: GCA_947624785.1. Lineage (GTDB taxonomy): Bacteria > Verrucomicrobiota > Verrucomicrobiia > Verrucomicrobiales > Akkermansiaceae > Akkermansia > Akkermansia muciniphila_F. Next base: position 147,061 of record CANQLV010000009.1, read on the forward strand.
CCGGTGAAGGCCAGGACAATGGCGGCATCCATCAGGGCCGCGACGCCAATCCATTTGACCATTGCCGGAAACGGGGAAGAGTAAGGTTCATAAACGCTCCAATCTTCCTTCACAAAGGAGAAATCCTCCCCTGAATCAAAACGGCGGAATTGTTCCTCCAATTCCTTAACCGGCATTTCATGGGGGCAGACGTAGCCATGGGTGTCATCCCCCACCTCGCAATAATAAAGGCCGTTACCCACCGGAACGGACTGCATGTGCAGTCCATCCCCGCCAACAAGGAAGATATGGGCTTTATGAGAAGAGTTCCCGTAGCGGAGGAACAGTTCATCCAAGCTGCCGCACGTTTCTCCGTTAAACAGATAACGATGGGAGGCTGTCATTTTTTTATTTATAAAAATGAGACGCCGGAACACAAGAATTTTTGACAGGAGAGGCGGCGCATCCCTGTCATACCCGCGGGAACAGCGCAAAAAGGCCGTACCGGCAAGCGGTACGGCCTGAAATAAAGGGAAAAATCTTCCGGCGGGAAAATGTTACATTCCCATGATCTGATAGCCGCCGTCCACGTAAATCACCTGCCCGGTGATCGCGGCTGCGCCGTCGCTGGCCAGGAAGACGCCGGTAGCGCCCAGTTCCTCGCCCGTGCAGGAACGGCCCAGGGGGGCGTGTTCCTCATACACCTTGAACATGGTATTAAAGCCGGAAACGCCGCGTGCCGCAAGCGTCTGCATGGGGCCCGCGCTGATGCAGTTGACGCGGATGCCGCGGGCGCGGCCTAGGTCATACGCCAGATAGCGGGTGCAGGCTTCCAGGGCGGCCTTGGAAACGCCCATCAGGTTGTAGTTCGGCACCACCTTTTCGGAACCCAGGTAGGACATCGCCAGAATGCTGCCGTTGTCGGACATCATGGGCTCCACGGCTCGGGAAAGGGCCACCAGGGAGTAGGCGGAGATATCCAGGGAAATCTTGAACGCCTCGCGTCCCGTATCCAGGAAACTGCCGCCAAGGGCTTCCTTCGGGGCAAAAGCCACGGAATGCAGCATGCAATCCACCTTGTCCGTGTGTTCCCGGACTTTTTCAAAGAATGCATTAATGGATTCATCATTGCTGACATCCAGATCGTAAACGGGGACGTCTTCGCCGAAGTTTTCATGGACCAGCTTGAGCACGCCGTCCTTGAGGCGTTCACCCTGATAATTGAAGATGAGCTTTGCGCCCGCTTCATGCCATGCCTTGGCAATTGCGAACGCGATGCTGCGCTTGTTCGCCACGCCGATTACGACACCAACTTTGCCTTCGAGTAATTTACTTGACATAATGGTAAGTGAATACTGCCCTACTTTCCTTCATTTGACAAGAAAAACGGACGTCACGGCCCTCTGTCAGGCTCCCGTCTGCTGTCGGCAGGCCTTGACCGTGTTAGCCATCAGCATGGCGATGGTCATCGGCCCCACGCCGCCGGGCACGGGGGTAATGGCCCGGCACTTGGGCGCCACTTCATCATAGGCCACGTCTCCCACAATCCGGTAGCCGCGCTTGGCGGAGGCGTCCTCCACGCGGTTGATGCCCACGTCCACCACCACGGCGCCGTCCTTCACAAAATCAGCCGTCACGAATGCGGGCCTGCCTATCGCCGCCACAATGATGTCTGCGGAACGGCAAAGCTCCGGCAGGTTTTTCGTGCGGGAATGGGCCACCGTGACGGTGGCGTTCGCCTGCTTGGACATCAGCAGATGGGCCATCGGCTTGCCAACGATCATGCTGCGGCCGATGACCACGGCATTCGCGCCCGCCGTTTCAATGCCGGCGGCCTTCAGCAGCCTCATGCAGCCCAGCGGGGTGCAGGGCACAAAACCGGTTTCATCCTCCAGCACCAGCTTGGCGACGTTCTCCGGATGAAAGCCGTCCACATCCTTGGCGGGGTCTATTTCCAGGACCACAGCCGCCTCGTCGATATGGGGGGGG
>CANQLV010000010.1 GCA_947624785.1 Akkermansia muciniphila
CGGATTGCTAATCCGTTGGATGCCTTCTTTTTGTATAGATAGGAATACAAGATGTTCTCGGTGAAAATATTGCGTGTTTTCGTATTTCGCGACAACCGCGTTTTTTCTGAAAAAGGAGAACATTTATCAGATTTGGGGGCGGCTTCCGGGCGGCATGCTTCCAGTCTATCCGTTTCACGGAAAAGAACCGAATCCATTGCTTTCCGTCAAGGAAGCCGGGTTATGATGGAGCGGTAGGTTTCCGTTTCCTGCCGGGGATGGAAAAGGAGCGGGAAGCAGGATGTTTCATGGAGGCAGGGCATTTTATCTGAGGGGGAGGGGAACTGCCCTGTGTGAAGTTGAAAGGAAGGCCCGGCGGATATTGCCCCTCCCGAAGCTGCTTTTTTCATCCGGGCATAAAAAATGCGGGGCCTTCCGGATGAAGGCCCCGCATGCTGAGGTGTTTTTTGGAACGGTTTAGCGTTCGTTGTCGAAGTTGATGGTATCGTTCAATACGTCTTCGGCAAGTTCAGCCGCTTCCTCTTCTTCGCTGGCCAGCGCGATTTCTTCAGCGCCCTCGGCGGGTTCCACTTCAATCTTGCTGTACCGGGAGAACCCGGTGCCGGCGGGAATGAGGTGGCCCATGATGACGTTTTCCTTGAAGCCTTCCAGCGTATCGGTCTTGCCGAGAGTGGAGGCTTCCGTCAGAACACGCGTGGTATCCTGGAAGGAGGCGGCGGAGATGAAGGATTCCGTTTCCAGGGAGGCCTTCGTGATGCCGAGCAGAACGGGCTTGGCTGCGGCCGGCTGGCCGCCCTGGGCTACGGTCTGTTCGTTGATGCGGTCGAAGGTGGTCTTGTCCACCTGGTCGCCCCACAGGAATTCGGTGTTGCCGGGTTCCGTGATGACTACCTTGCGGAGCATCTGGCGCACGATGATTTCCACGTGCTTGTCGTTGATTTCCACCCCCTGGAGGCGGTACACTTCCTGCACTTCGTTGACGAGGTGTTCCTGGAGGCTTTCCTTGCCGCAGACGTCCAGAATTTCTTCCGGAGAGACGGGGCCTTCCGTAAGCTGGTCGCCCAGATGCACATGGTCGTCTTCGTGAACGATGACGTGCTTGTTCATCGGCACCAGGTGGTCCACCAGTTCGCCCGTGGGCGTTTCAATGGTGATGACTTTCTTGCCGCGGGAGGTGTTCTTGCTGCTGAGGCGCACAATGCCTTCCACGCGCGCAATGGTGCAGGCGTCCTTTGGCTTGCGGGCTTCAAACAGTTCCGCCACGCGGGGCAGACCGCCGGTGATGTCCTTCGTCTTGGCCACCTTGCGGGGCGTCTTGGCCACCATCGTGCCGGCGGAGATGGTTTCTCCGTCCTTCACGGTGAGGTTGGCGCCCGCGGGAATGGCGTGGTGGGCCAGGACTTCGCGGGTCTTGGCGTCACGGATGACCACCTGCGGGTGAAGTTCCTGCTTGTGTTCCATCACGACGAGGGAGGAGGTGCCGGTTTCACGGTCCGTTTCCTTGGAAACGGTGATGCCGACGATCATGTCCTTGAATTCGACCACGCCGCCCTTTTCAGCGATAACGGGCACGTTGTACGGGTCCCAGGTGGCGAGGGTTTCATCCTTCTTGATGGAACCGCCGTTGGGAACGTACAGGATAGTGCCGATGACGGGCTGGTAGGATTCCAGCTCGCGGCCCTGTTCGTTTTCAATGCGGACGGAGCAGTTCTTGTTCAGCACCACGAAATTGCCGTCTGCGTTTTCCACCGTGCGGAGGTCTTCCGTGTAGATGACGCGGCCGTCGTTCTTCGCTTTCACGATGGGCTGCTTGAACGCCGTGGTGGCCGTGCCGCCCACGTGGAACGTACGCATGGTGAGCTGCGTGCCGGGTTCGCCGATGGACTGGGCGGCAATGATGCCGACCGCTTCCCCGATCTTCACTTCCTGGCCGGTGGCCAGGTTCAGGCCGTAGCACTTGGCGCAGCAGCCCTTTTTGAGTTCGCAGGTGAGCACGGAACGAATCTTCAGCTGTTCGATGCCGATCTTTTCCAGCTGTTCCGCCTGCTTTTCATTGATGAGATCGTTGATGTCCACGATGACTTCACCGCTGACGGGGTCCACGATGCGTTCGCAGGAGGTGCGGCCATAGATGCGGGAGGAGAGGGACGCCACTTCTTCATCGCCGTCATAGATGGCATGAACGGTGATGCCGTTGCTGGTGCCGCAGTCTTCCGCATGGACGATGACATCCTGGGCCACGTCCACCAGCTTGCGGGTCATGTAGCCGGAGTCAGCCGTCTTCAAGGCGGTGTCAGCCAGACCCTTGCGGGCGCCGTGGGTGGAGATGAAGTATTCCAGCACGGAGAGGCCTTCTCGGAAGTTGGCCGTGATGGGGCGTTCGATAATTTCACCGCTGGGCTTGGCCATCAAACCGCGCATGCCGGAGAGCTGCTTGATCTGGGCCTTGTTGCCTCGGGCGCCGGAGTCCACCATCATGAAGAGCGGGCTGGCCATCTTGGAGCCTTCGTTGTGTTCCAGCTTGCGGTACAGAGCCGCCTGGATCACGTCCGTGGTCTGGGTCCAGATGTCCACCACCTTCTGGTAGCGTTCACCGTCCGTGATGATGCCGTTCTTGTACTGGCGGGTCACCTTGTCCAGTTCCGCGTAGGCCTTGTCGATTTCCGTCTTCTTCTGGGAGGGCACGACCATGTCCACGATGCCGATGGAGCAGCCGGAACGGGTAGCTTCCTTGAAGCCCAGGTTTTTCAGGGAGTCCAGGGTTTGCACGGTGCGTTCCTTGCCCACGGTCTGGTAGCAGCGCCAGATGATGTCGCCCATCTGCTTCTTGCCCACGTTGCGGTTGATGTAACCAAGTTCCCGGGGCCAGATTTCATTGAAACGCACGCGGCCGGCAGTGGTGACGATGACTTTCTTGGTCACATCCCCGTACACTACTTCGGAAGGCTTCTTGCCGTAGTCCGGGTTGTGCAGGCGGATCCAGTCATGGTAGCCGATCTTGCGGGCGGCAATGGCGTATTCCACCTCGTCAATGGATTCGAAGAGGGGCAGGTGCTGGTGGTTGTCCTGGTAGTTCTGCACTTCCGCGGCACGGGTGTGCGTGAGGAAGTACGCGCCCAGAATAATATCCTGTGTAGGCGTGGCAATGGGCTTGCCGGAGGCCGGGGAGAAGATATTGTTGGGCGCCAGCATGAGCTGGCGGGCTTCCATCTGGGCTTCCACGGACAGCGGCACGTGCACGGCCATCTGGTCACCGTCGAAGTCCGCGTTGTACGCGTTACAGACGAGCGGGTGCAGGCGGATGGCGGAGCCTTCAATCAGGACCGGTTCAAAGGCCTGGATGGAAAGGCGGTGCAGGGTGGGAGCGCGGTTGAGCATCACCGGGTGGCCCTTGGTCACTTCTTCCAGGATGTCCCACACTTCCGGCGTCTTGCGGTCAATGAGCTTCTTGGCGGAGCGCACGGTGTGCACGTAGCCCAGCTCTTTCAGGCGGTGGATGATGAAGGGTTCAAACAGGATGAGGGCCATTTTCTTGGGAAGGCCGCACTGGTTGAGCTTCAGTTCCGGCCCGATCACGATGACGGAACGGCCGGAGTAGTCCACGCGCTTGCCGAGCAGGTTCTGGCGGAAGCGGCCACCCTTGCCCTTCAGCATGTCGGAGAGGGACTTGAGGGGGCGGTTGCCCGCGCCCGTGACGGCGCGGCCATGGCGGCCGTTGTCAAACAGGGCGTCCACGGCTTCCTGCAGCATGCGCTTTTCATTGCGGATGATGACTTCCGGAGTTTTCAGGCTCAGGAGGGTCTTCAAGCGGTTGTTGCGGTTGATGACGCGGCGGTACAGGTCATTCAGGTCGGACGTGGCGAAGCGGCCGCCTTCCAGGGGAACCAGCGGGCGCAGGTCCGGAGGAATCACGGGCAGCACGTTCAGGATCATCCATTCCGGGCGAGTGTTGGACTGAAGAAAGCCCTGGGCCAGCTTCAGGCGCTTGGCGATCTTGCGCTTGTTCTGCTTGGAGTTGGTGTTGTCCAGCTGTTCCTGAAGGTCCGTGACGAGGGAGGCCAGGTCAATGGAAGCCAGCATTTTCTGGATGGCTTCCGCGCCCATGCCCGCTTCAAAGCTGTCATAGCCGTATTCGTCTTCCGCATTGCGGAATTCTTCTTCCGTCAGGATGGCTCCCTTTTCCAGGGGAGTATTGCCGGGGTCTACGACGATGTAGTCTTCATAGTAGATCACGCGTTCCAGGTGGCGGGCCGTCATGTCGAGCATGAGGCCGATGCGGCTGGGCATGCACTTGTAAAACCAGATATGGGAGACCGGAACGGCCAGTTCAATGTGGCCCATGCGTTCGCGGCGCACGCGTGCGTTGGTTACTTCCACGCCGCAGCGGTCGCAGGTGATGCCCTTGTGCTTGATGCGCTTGTACTTGCCGCAGGCGCATTCCATGTCACGGGTGGGCCCGAAGATGCGTTCGCAGAACAGACCGCCTTTTTCCGGCTTGAACGTGCGGTAGTTGATGGTTTCCGGGTTGACGACTTCACCGAAGGACCAGCTGCGGATGGTATCCGGGTCCGCCACGGTGATGGCAACCTGGTCAAAGGTCCGGGGTTTGTCGCTCAGACCGTGCATTTCCCTGATGGTGGGGGTATCAGACATATAATAAAAGTTTTGAAGAATGTTTGATGCCCACTCCCGCGTCTTGCGGCACGGGAGTGGAATACGGTGGATGTTAGAATTTAAGGTCGGAGAAATCGACGTCCGCCAGGCCGGCCATGTCATCGCTGTCAAAGCCTTCCGTCATGCCGTCCACGGGGGTGAGGTCCGTATCGCCAAGCTGCAGGGAGGGTTGGTCATCCTTGCTGCCGGGGCGCACGTTCAGGCCCAGGGACTGCATTTCCTTCATCAGAACGTTGAAGGATTCCGGAGTACCGGCTTCCAGCGTATTATCACCCTTCACGATGGATTCGTAAATGCGGGTGCGGCCCTGCACGTCGTCAGATTTGACGGTGAGGAGTTCCTGGAGGGTATAGGCGGCGCCATAGGCTTCCAGCGCCCACACTTCCATTTCCCCGAAACGCTGGCCGCCGTACTGGGCCTTGCCGCCCAGGGGCTGCTGCGTGACCAGGCTGTACGGACCCACGGCGCGGGCGTGGATCTTGTCCGCCACCAGGTGGTTCAGCTTGAGCATGTAGGTCTGGCCTACCACCACCGGGTTGTGGAAGGGTTCCCCGGTCAGGCCGTCATAGAGGGTGCTCTTGCCGCCCACGGTGCCGTCCTTGCCGTCGCCGATCCAGGTGAATCCGTCCACCTTCTTGGCTTCCGTCATGTAGTTCCAGATGGTTTCTTCACTGATGCCGTCGAATACCGGAGTGGCTACCTTGAAGCCGAGGGCCCTGGCGGCGATGCCAAGGTGGGCTTCAAGCACCTGTCCCACGTTCATTCGGGAAGGCACGCCCAGGGGGTTCAGCACGATGTCCACCGGAGTGCCGTCCGCGAGGAAGGGCATGTCCTGTTCGGGAACGATCTTGGCTACCACGCCCTTGTTGCCGTGGCGGCCGGCCATCTTGTCACCCACGCCGAGCTTGCGCTTGGCGGCGATGTACACCTTGACTTCCTTCAGTCCGCCGGGTTCGGATTCGTCCCCGGATTCCATCTGGTCCAGCCTGTGTTCGCGTTCGTCATCCAGTTCCGTGAAGCGGCCTTCAAAGGAGGTGATGATTTCCAGGATCTTGTTGCGGATCGGGCTGGGTTCGATTTCGATGTGGTCGTGGACCAGGGCCAGCTTGCGCAGCAGGGTCTTGGTGATCTTGCGGTTGGCCGGGATGATGATTTCACCGGTCTGTTCGTTGACCACGTCCAGCGGGATTTTTTCACCCAGAAGAATGTCGGAAAGCTTCTTGGTCAGCTGGTCAATGAGCTGTTCCTTCTTCTTCTTGTGCTCGTCATTGATCTTCTTGAACTGCTTCTTCTTTTCCGCGCTGTCCACCACGAGGTCGCCGCGGTGGTGGCCGGAGCCGGTGGAAGAGATGCGCACGTCCATCACGATGCCGGTGCAGCCGGAGGGAACACGGAGGGAGGTGTCCTTCACTTCGGCAGCCTTTTCACCAAAGATGGCGCGCAGCAGGCGTTCTTCCGGAGCCAGTTCCGTTTCAGACTTGGGAGTGATCTTGCCGACGAGGATGTCGCCGGGCTTCACTTCCGCGCCGATGCGGATGACGCCGTCATGGTCCAGGTTTTTCAGGGCTTCGTCACCGGCGTTCGGAATGTCGCGGGTGATTTCTTCCGGGCCCAGCTTGGTGTCGCGGGCCTGCACTTCAAACTCGGAGATGTGGATGGAGGTGAAGGTGTCTTCCTTCACGGTCTTTTCGGAGATGACGATGGCGTCTTCGAAGTTGTAACCGTTCCACGGCATATATGCCACCAGCACGTTGCGGCCGAGGGCCAGTTCGCCCTGGTCCGTGTTCGGGCCGTCCGCCAGCACGTCGCCGGTCTTGATCTTGTCGCCGCGGCGCACGATCGGACGCTGGTTGATGCAGGTTCCGGCATTGGAACGCATGAATTTGCGCAGAGGATAGACGTACACGCCGTTGTCGCGGTCCGTGCGAACGCTGTCCGGGTCGGACAGGAATACTTCCGGACGCACGGGCAGTTCCCCGTCCTTCGTGGTGATGATGACTTCAGCCGTGGCGGAGGCCACGATGCCGTCCGCTTCCGCCAGAACGACGGAACGGGAGTCCCTGGCGCACTTGCCTTCAATGCCGGTTCCCACGTACGGGGATTCCGCCACCATGAGAGGCACGCCCTGGCGCTGCATGTTGGAGCCCATCAGGGCGCGGTTGGCGTCATCGTGTTCCAGGAAGGGGATGAGGCCTGCGGCAATGGAGACGAGCTGCTTGGGAGACACGTCCATGTAGTGCACGTCCGCCGGGTCCACTTCAATGAACTCGCCCTTTTCACGGGCGGTCACGCGGGAGGAGGTGAAGTTGCCCTGTTCGTCCAGGGGGTTGTTGGCCTGGGCGATGAGGTAGCCTTCCTCCTGGTCGGCGGTGACGTATTCGATGGTGTTGGTGACCCGGCCGTTTTCCACCTTGCGGTAGGGCGTTTCAATGAATCCGAATTCATTGATGCGGGCGTAGGTGCACATGGAGTTGATCAGGCCGATGTTGGGGCCTTCCGGCGTTTCAATCGGGCAGATGCGGCCGTAGTGGGAGGGGTGCACGTCACGAACTTCGAAGCCGGCGCGGTCACGGTTCAGGCCGCCGGGCCCCAGGGCGGAGAGGCGGCGCTTGTGCGTCAGTTCCGCAAGGGGGTTGATCTGGTCCATGAACTGGGAGAGCTGGGAGCGGCCGAAGAAGTCGCGCACGACGGCGCTGAGGGCCTTCGGGTTGATGAGCTTGCTGGGCGTGACGCCTTCAATGTTCTGGTCAATGAGGGTCATGCGTTCCTTCACCAGGCGTTCCGTGCGGGCGAGGCCCACGCGGCACTGGTTGGCCATGAGTTCACCCACGGCGCGCACGCGGCGACTGCCCAGGTGGTCGATGTCGTCCACCATGCCTTCGCCCTTTTTGAGGCGCAGGAGGTACTTGAGGGCGGCCAGGAAGTCTTCCGCCGTCATCAGGCGCTGGTCCAGGCTGGTGTCCAGCCCGAGCTTCTGGTTGATCTTGTAGCGGCCCACGCGGGTGAGGTCGTATTTCTTGGGATCGTCAAAGAGCCTCTTGAGCAGGGTGCGGGCCTGGGCGGCCGTGGCGGGATCGCCGGGGCGCAGGCGCTTGTAGATTTCCTTGAGGGCGGATTCCTCGTCATGGGCGGGATCCTTCTTCAGGGTCTTGATCAGCACGTCGTCTTCGCTCTGGTCAATGACGTCAATTTCCTTGATGCCGAACTGGAGGAGCTGGCGCACCACGCCCATGTTGAGCTGTTCGAACGCCTTGGCAAGAACGAGGTCCTTGTCCTTGATCGTATCTACGGCGACGAGGTTGTGCAGGTCTTCCTCCGTCATGTCTTCGCTCAGGGGAAGCGTGCGGATGTCATAGAACTGGCTGACGATGTCACGGTCCGTCTTGAAGCCCAGATAGCGCATGAACGTCGTCGCAAGGAACTTGCGGCGGCGGCGGCGGCGGTCAAGGTAGACGTAGAGAAGGTCGTTGGTGTCAAACTGGACTTCCAGCCAGGAGCCGCGGTCCGGAATGATGCGGAAGGAGTGGAGGAGCTTGCCGTTCAGGTGCTGGGCGCTTTCAAAGCAGATGCCCGGGGAACGGTGCAGCTGGGACACGATGACGCGTTCGGCGCCATTGATCACAAAGGTGCCGCGGTTGGTCATCATGGGGAGTTCCCCCATGTAGACCGTTTCTTCCTTGGATTCGTTGTCGGACTTGAGCTTGAAGGTGACCTGGAGGGCGGCGCTGTAGGTTTCCCCGGCGCGAATAGCCTCGTAATCGCTCATCTTCGGCTGTTCGATGTCGTAGGAGACAAAGTCGAGCTCGATGTTTTCGTCATAGCTCTTGATAGGAAAGATTTCCTTCAGAACGCCGTGTAACCCGATGTTTTTCCTGGCCGCGGCCGGGGTGTCCTGTTGTAGAAAATCGAAGTATGATTGAAGTTGAATCTCAATAAGGTTCGGAGGTTCGATGACTTCCTTGATATTCCCGAAGTAGAGTCGCTTTGACATGGGCTGCTGTGGCGGAGATGTTATGGGTTTGCATCCTGAAAAACCCGGATGCTGGGCTGATTGGTTCCTTCCTTGGGAGACGGAACCGACTGGAAGCGTTTTGGCGGGTAAAAAGCCTCTAGTCGGTCACGCGGGATGTGAAGACGAGGAAGCGCAACAGGAGAAAAACGGGTTTTCTCCTGTTGCGCGGGAAGTAAAAAGCTTACTTGACGTCCACCTTGGCGCCGGCTTCTTCCAGCTTGGCTTTGGCGGCGTTAGCTTCGTCCTTGGAGACGGCTTCCAGGATGACGGCGGGGGTGCCTTCAACCAGTTTCTTGGCGTCCACCAGGCCGAGACCGGCCTTCACTTCGCGGACGGCCTTAATCACGGCGATCTTGTTGGCGCCGGCTTCCGTCAGGACGACGTTGAATTCGGTCTTTTCTTCTTCAGCTTCGGCAGGAGCGGCGGCAGCGCCGGCGGCGGCTACGGGAGCAGCGGCGGAAACGCCCCACTTTTCTTCCAGAAGCTTGACGAGGTCGGCAGCTTCCAGGATGGTGAGGGTACCGAGTTCTTCAGCGATTTTGTTAATATCAGCCATTGTATTTGTTTTCTAGTTTGGTTTCGAGTCGCGCCAAGAGCCAACTTGGCATTTCAGTTCTCCGGCTGGAGTTCCGACAAGGAACCTGTAGGAGAGTCAGGCCCGGTTTTCACACATTTGGCTAGAGTGCAACCGGGCCGTCCGGTCAAGGGGTTAGTATTAAGCGGCGGGTTCTTCGCTGCCGCCGTTTTCTTTGTCCACATATGCCTGAAGAACTCGGGCAAGAGCGGAACCGGCCGCGTTGATGGTGCCAAGGAGCTTGGCCAGCAGCTGGTCGCGGGGAGGAAGTTCACCGATGGCGCGGATTTCGTCCGCGGAGAGGACGGCTCCGTCCAGGATCGCCACCTTGTACTCGGCCTTCTTGGAGGCCTTGGCGAAGGTGTTGATGGCCTTGGCGGCGGCGGCCACGTCGGACGCGCCGGTCACGAAGGCGGTCTGGCCGACGAGGTGCTCCCCGATGTCGGGAAGGCCTGCGTCCGTCAGGGCCGTACGCATGAAGTTGTTCTTGGCTACGTGGCACTGGGCGCCGCAGGCGGCCAGGGCGGCACGCAGGTTGGTGAACTCAGGCACGGTGATCGAGGTGTAGTCCACGACGATCAGGAACGGGGAGGCGTTGACGCGGGCGGTCAGGTCGTCAATGATGATACGCTTGTCAGGATTCATGGTGTGCTAAATCGGTTCGGGTTACAGTTTGGCGATGGAAGCGGTGTCAACCGGCAGACCGGGGCACATGGCGCATGAAACGGTGACGGATTCGATGTAGGCGCCCTTGGCGGAAGCCGGGCGGGCCTTGACGACGGAATCAATCAGAGCAACGATGTTTTCAGTGATGCCTTCGTTGGAGAAGGACAGCTTGCCTACAGCGGCGGAGATGTTGGCGTTCTTGTCAACCTTGTAGTCAACGCGGCCGGCCTTCACTTCCTTCACGGCCTTGGCCGTGTCATCCGTAACGGTGCCGGTTTTCGGGTTGGGCATCAGGCCGCGCGGACCCAGCACACGGGCAACCTTGCGGACCTCCGTCATGGCGTCGGGGGTGGCAATGGCCGTGTCAAAGTCGACGAATCCTTCCTGAACCTTCTTGATGAGGTCTTCAAAACCCACGAATTCGGCTCCGGCTTCCTGGGCGGCCTTGGCGGCATCACCCTGGGCGAAGACGAGGACGCGGACGTTCTTACCCGTGCCGTTGGGCAGGGAGACGCTACCGCGGACCATCTGGTCGGATTTGCGGGGGTCCACGGTCAGGTGGAAGGAAACGGTGACAGTCGGGTCAAATTTCGGGGCCGGGAAAGACTTCATGGTTTCCACGGCTTCCGTGATGCTGTAGTTCTTGTTAGGGGTAACAAGCTTGGCTGCTTCTTGATATCGCTTGCTGCGTTTGGTAGACATGTGTGTATTTGGCAGTGCGTTCGGATTGGTTAATCCTCCTGCGGTGAGTGTTACATACCTTCAACTTCAATGCCCATCTGGCGGGCCTGGCCGGCAAGGATGCGGGCGGCGCGTTCGGGGTCTTTCGTGTTGAGGTCCGGGAGTTTGGTGTTGACGACTTCCATCAGCTTGGCCTTGGAAAGAGTGGCGACCTTCTTTTTGTTCGGTTCGCCGGAGCCGGAGGCGATGCCGGCGGCCTTCTTGAGAAGCAGGCTGCCCGGGGGCTGCTTGGTGATGAAAGAGAATGATTTGTCCTTGTAAACGGTGATGACGGTCGGCAGGAGGTCGCCGGCCTGCTTTTGCGTGGCGGCGTTGAACTCCTTGCAGAATGCCATGATGTTTACACCGGCCTGACCAAGTGCCGGACCCACGGGCGGGGAGGGGTTAGCGGCTCCGGCATTGATCTGGAGCTTGATGATTTTGGTTATTTCTTTTGCCATGGTTTTGCTTTGTTAGCGGAGAAAATGAACGGGAGAAGCTTGCTGCCTGCCGGCGAATGGAGCTCAGGCCTTTTCCACCTGCCAGTATTCCAGGTCCACCGGAGTGGCGCGGCCAAAGATGGAGACGCTGACGCGCAGTTTGCCTTTTTCGGGGTCGATTTCTTCGATGGTGCCTTCCTGGCTCTGGAACGGGCCTTCGCAGACGCGCACGGGATCGCCGACGGCGAATTCCACCTTGGGGCGGGCGGCGACGGCTTCCGCGTCCAGCAGGGGCAGAAGGTCCTCCACCTCACGCTTGCGCATGGGGAGGGGAGCGTTGCGGGAACCGGCGATGCTGATGACGCCGTCAATCTGCTGGATGAAGTACCAGAGGTCCTTGTTCAGGGTGCCGTCCGCTTCCAGCAGGTACATGTTGGCATAGACATACCCGGGAAAGAGCTTGCTGTGGCGTTCCGTCTTTTTGCCGTTGCGCACTTCGGAGATGAGTTCCGTGGGGACTTCCACCCGGTAGATGAAGTCGGAAAGTTCGGCGTCCTTCGCCTTGCGGATAATGCGGTCACGAACGCTGTTTTCCTGTCCGGAGAGGACGTGAAGAACATACCATTGTTCGTGGGGCTCTGGGGTACTGGGCATGATCGGAGAAAGAAAGTGGGAGTAAAACTAGATTGCCAACTGGATGAGGTAGTTGACCACGCTGTGAAGGAAGATGTCGAACGATGCAACAAACGCGCCAAGGAAGACCATGGCAATCAGTACGACGAGAGTGGAACCCCAGAGTTCGCGGAATTTTTTAAAACCTTTCACCTTGGGATCGCTTTCCCAGGGCCAGGTGGTCTTCTTAAGTTCGCCCTTAACTTCGGCGATGAATTGAGAAATCTTGCGAAACATGCTTCAAGGTGGGGTGATGTATTTGGAAAGAAGTGGCAGGTCAGGAGGGACTCGAACCCCCAACTTTTGGTTTTGGAGACCAACGCTCTACCAATTGAACTACTGACCTGTTGGTGTCTCTTCTTTCGTGGGAAATGAGGGGGCCTGCGGGGAGGCCCCCTCATTAAACCTATGTAGATTCCTCTACAAGTTCCTGGGGAACTTAGTCAAGGATTTCGCTGATACGACCGGCACCCACGGTGCGGCCGCCTTCGCGGATAGCGAATCGCATGGCTTTTTCCATGGCGATCGGAGTGATGAGCTGGACTTCCAGGTTGACGTTGTCGCCGGGCATCACCATTTCCACGCCTTCGGGAAGGGTGCAGCAACCGGTCACGTCCGTCGTGCGGAAGTAGAACTGCGGGCGGTAGTTGTTGAAGAACGGAGTGTGACGGCCGCCTTCTTCCTTGGTCAGGACGTAAACTTCAGCCTTGAAGTTCTTGTGGGGCTTCACGGTGCCGGGCTTGATGATTACCTGGCCGCGTTCGATGTCTTCCTTCTTCAGGCCGCGGAGGAGCAGGCCAACGTTGTCACCGGCCTGACCTTCGTCAAGCAGCTTGCGGAACATTTCGATGTCCGTAACGGCGGTCTTCTGGGTGTCCTTGATGCCGATGATTTCGACTTCTTCCATCTTTTTGACAATGCCGCGTTCGATACGGCCGGTAGCCACGGTGCCGCGGCCGGAGATGGAGAACACGTCTTCCACAGGCATGAGGAAGGGCTGGTCCACGGGGCGTTCGGGCTGCGGGATGTAGGAGTCAACGGCAGCCATGAGTTCCATGATGGAGTCTTCAGCGGCGGTGTCGCCTTCCAGAGCCTTGACGGCGGAACCCTTGATGATGGGGGTGTCGTCGCCCGGGAATTCGTATTCGTTAAGGAGTTCGCGGATTTCCATTTCCACGAGTTCGATCAGGTCGGGGTCGTCAACCAGGTCGCACTTGTTCATGTAAACGACGATGGCGGGGACGCCCACCTGGCGGGCGAGAAGGATGTGTTCGCGGGTCTGCGGCATCGGGCCGTCGGAAGCGGCAACCACGAGGATGGCGCCGTCCATCTGGGCAGCGCCGGTGATCATGTTCTTCACATAGTCGGCGTGTCCGGGGCAGTCAACGTGGGCATAGTGACGGTTTTCCGTTTCGTATTCAACGTGGGCCGTGGAGATGGTAATGCCGCGTTCGCGTTCTTCGGGAGCGGCGTCGATCTGGTCATAGCCGCGTGCTTCGGCGAAACCCTTCTTAGCGAGCACTGAAGTAATGGCGGCGGTAAGGGAGGTTTTGCCGTGGTCAACGTGACCGATGGTGCCCACGTTCACGTGGGGCTTGTTGCGCTGGAATTGCTCTTTAGCCATAATGTTTTGTTTAGGTTTGGGCTGCTATGGGTCTAGCTTGAAGATGGAGCTTCTGGCGGGAATTGAACCCGCGACCTCATCCTTACCAAGGATGCGCTCTACCCCTGAGCTACAGAAGCATAGACTTCTTCCGCCTTTCGCTGCTCTTAGAGAGTTGTAAATCCGCCCAAACCTGCGGTTCTAGCGGATAAATAGCATCCTCCCGTGTTGCCTGACGAAAAGCGGACGCTATGTTACGTTTTTAAATACGGGATGTCAATGAAAACATGAACATTTTTTTATCATTATGCCGCAAATACGGGGTGTTCATGTGTAATATCTTTATCAGGAATGCGTTGAATATTTGGATCTGTTCAGATCCTCCGTCAATTTGAGATTGGGGTCAACGTCTTCATCCAGAGAGTGGAATAGTCCCCTGCGGGCTTTGAGGCAGGTAACGTAGGCGATCATGGCGGCATTATCCGTCGTCAGGTCAAAGTCCGGCAGGACCAGTTCCACGTTTTCACGGTCGCAGACGGCTTTCAGGCGGGAGCGCAGTTCCCCGTTGCAGGAGACGCCGCCGGAAACGGAAAGGGTGCGGTGGCCGGAAACGCGCAGGGCATGCAGCGCCTTGTGAATCAGTACGTCCGTCACGGCGCGCTGGAAGGAGGCGCAGAGATCGCGCAGGGTCTGTTCCGGCAGGTCGTGAGGGTCGCCGCTTTCCGCCAGCCGGGGGAGGGTGTAGAGAACGGCTGTTTTCAGGCCGGAGAAGGAGACATTGGCCGTGTGCTCCTTCATCAGGGCGCGGGGGAAGGAGAAGGCCTCCGGGTCGCCGTGCGCCGCCATGCGGTCGATTTCCGGGCCGCCGGGGTAGGGGAGGCCGAGCATTTTTCCCACCTTGTCAAAGGCTTCTCCCGCGGCGTCGTCCAGGGAACGGCCCAGGAGGCGGTAGTCCCCCACGCCGCGCACATCCACAAAGAGGGTGTGGCCGCCGGAGACGACCATGCCCAGATGGGGAACGGGGCCTCCGGGACGTTTGAGGAAGGGGGAGAGCAAATGGCCTTCCAGATGGTTGACGGAGACGAAGGGCTTTCCCGTCGCCAGCGCCAGCGCCTTGGCCGTGCTGTTGCCAACCAGCAGGGCGGCTACCAGGCCGGGGCCGCCCGTGGCGCCGAAGACATCGATGTCCGCCGGGGTCACGCCGGCTTCACGGCACGCGGCCCGGATGACTCCGGGAAGGTCCGCCGAGTGGTTGCGGGAGGCCAGCTCCGGCACCACGCCGCCGTGCCGGCGGTGGATGGCGATCTGGGAGGAGATGATGGAGGAGAGTATTTCCGGCGCTGCCTCCTCCCCGGCGGAACGCAGGATGGCGACCGCCGTTTCATCACAGGAGGATTCTATTCCCAGAACGGTGAGGGATTCCGGCATGGCGGAGAAGCGGGGGAGTTAGGAGGCCTGGCGGATTTGGGCCGGTTTTTTGTCGGTAACCGTTTCCCTGGTGATGGTGACGGAGTCCGCGTCTTCCATGCTGGGCACCTTGTACATGACGTCCAGCATGAGGGTTTCAAAGATGGAACGCAGGGCGCGGGCTCCCGTGCCGCGTTCCATGGCTTCCGCGGCCATGGCTTTCAGGGCGTCCGGCCGCACGTCCAGTTTGGCGCCGTACATGGCGAGCAGTTTGGAGTATTGCTTGACCAGGGCGTTTTTGGGTTCCGTGAGCAGGCGGACGAGCTGGCCTTCATCCAGCTTGGAGAGCGGGCAGAAGATGGGCAGGCGTCCTACGAGCTCCGGAATCATGCCGAAGGAGAAGAGGTCTTCCGGCATCGCCTGGGCCAGGATTTCCTCTTCCGAGTATTCCTTGCGGTCGCGCTGTTCCGTGATGGCTCCGAACCCCATCTGGGTGGCGCCGAGGCGTTTGCGGATGATGTCTTCCAGTCCGACGAAGGCCCCTCCCACGATGAAGAGGATTTTTTCCGTATTGACGCGGATGTATTCCTGCTGCGGGTGCTTCCGGCCCCCGGTGGGCGGAACGTTGCAGATGGTGCCTTCAATGATTTTCAGCAGGGCCTGCTGCACGCCTTCCCCGGAGACGTCCCGCGTGACGGAGACGTTCTGGGTCTTGCGGCCGATCTTGTCGATTTCATCCACATAGATGATGCCTTGTTCGGCCTTGGCTACGTCAAAGTTCGCGGCCTGGAGAAGGCGCAGGATGATGTTTTCCACGTCTTCCCCCACGTAGCCGGCTTCCGTCAGCGTGGTGGCGTCCACAATGCAGAAGGGGACGTTGAGCATTTTCGCCAGCGTTTTCGCCAGCAGGGTTTTTCCGGAGCCGGTGGGACCGGCCAGCAGGATGTTGGATTTTTCAATTTCCACGTCGTCCAGGGATTCGTCCTCCAGCATTACGGCGCTCTGGCGCAGGCGCATGTAGTGGTTGTACACGGCTACGGAGAGCACTTTTTTGGCGTAATCCTGGCCAATGACGTACTGGTTGAGCGTGGCGCACATTTCTTCCGGCGTGGGCAGCGGCCCTTCGTAGGAGGCCGGGGCTCCCGGCGTTTCCTTGAGCATATCCGCGGCAGCGGCCTTGCGGGCCTCCGCCTGGCACATGGCATAGGCGGAGGGCTCCATGCTCAGGATGCCGCGGATGAAGCGGGTCGCCAGCGGAAGGCCGGTATCCTTCACAATCATGTTGACGCAAATTTCAACGCAATTGTTGCAGATATAGAAGTCTTCCGCTATCTGGATGAGCTTGTCCACCTTGTTCCCGGGCTTGCCGCAGCAGGAACAGGCAGGAAGATGAGGGTTGGAACCGGACATGGTTTTTCAGGGAGAGAGAAATGGGGGAGGAAGGGGTCAGGCCTTGGCCTTTTTCTTGTCGTCCCGGCCGTCGGAATGATGCGTCAGCACCTTGTCCACCAGGCCGTAGGCCGCGGCTTCCTCAGCAGTCATGTAGTTGTCGCGGTCGGCATCCTTTTCAATCTGCTTTTCCGTCTTGCCGGTGTGTTTGGCCAGAATGCCGTTGAGGCGCTTCTTGAGGTTGAACATGAAGCCGATGGTGCGTTCCACGTCGGAGGCGGTGCCCTGGGCGCCGCCGGAAACCTGGTGGATCATCACATGGGAGTTCGGCAGGCAGAAGCGCTTGCCGGGCGTGCCCGCCGCCAGCAGGACGGATCCCATGGAGGCGGCGATGCCCAGGCAGTACGTGTTCACGTCACAGGAGACGAACTGCATCGTGTCGTAAATGGCCAGGCCCGCGGTGACGGAGCCGCCGGGGGAGTTGATGTACACGTGGATGTCCTTTTTCGGGTCTGCCATCTGGAGGAACAGAAGCTGGGCAATGACGGAGTTCGCCACATCGTCGTCAATGGCGGAGCCGATGAAGATAACGCGGTCCTTCAGAAGGCGGGAGTAAATGTCAAAGGCTCGTTCGCCGCGGCCGTCCTGCTCCACCACCATGGGGACGTAGTAGGCGTTCATGGGGCCTGATTTGGAAGATTGGTCTTGAAACATGTTTGTTAAGATGGGATGTTGTTTTATTTAATGTATGCTGCCCTCCTGCAGGATACAAAACGGGGGAGTCGGGCATGTGCGCGCCAAACTCCCCCTGGTAAGGTGTCTTGTGCAGAGGAGGGTTATTGCTCGTCTACCGTTACTTTGGCCTCTTTTGTCAGGAAGTCCAGAACCTTGGCTGTCAGCAGGCTCATTCTGATGCCATGCACGCGGCCTTCGCGCTGGAGTTCGCGGATGTAGGACTTGAGGTTCTTTTTCTGCTGGCGGGCCTGGCGGGCCACTTCATTGTAGAGTTCCATTTCCGTGACGGCTATTTTTTCCACCTGGGCCACTTCCTGGAGCATGAAGAAGACCTTGAGGTTGCGCTTGGCTTCCTTTCTGGCTTCTTCGCGGGCTTCCTCCACAAACTTGTCCATGTCCGCCGGGGCGTTCCCGCTGTACATGGCCTGCTGCATCTTCTGCTGGAGGATGCCGTACACTTCGCGTTCCACGACGGCTTCCGGCAGGTTGAAGTCAAGCATGTCCGCCAGTTTTTCCGTGATCTGGTCGGCCTTGGCTTCGTCAATCTGCATGGTCTTGCGCTGGGCCAGGTTTTCCTTCAGGGCGGTCTTCAGTTCTTCCAGGTTTTTGCCGGGAAGCACCTTTTCCGCAAAGGCGTCATCCATGGCCGGGAGCTGCTTTTCACGCACTTCCTTCACGGTGGTGTGGAACACGAGTTCCTTGCCGCGCAGTTCCGCAATCGGGAAGGTGTCCGGAATGGTGACGGTGATGTCCTTGCTGTCGCCGGCCTTCAGGCCTTCCAGGGCGGAGGCGAAGCCGGGCAGGAACTGGTCTTCCTCCACCTTCATCCACTGGCCGTCGCGGCCTTCCAGGAAGCCCACGGGCTTGCCCACGGCTTCCGCTACGGGCTTGCCGTCCAGAGTGGTCTTGAAATCAATGATCGCCACGTCATCCTTCTTCGCGGCGCGGTCCGCGGGGGTGAATTCCGCGATTTGTTCAGCCAGGGATTTCAAGGCTTCCTCCACGTCCGCTTCCGTCACTTCGGAGGAGGGTACCTTGACTTCGATGCCCTTGTATTCCGGCAGTTCGAATTCGGGAACCACGGTCATCGTGCTGGTGGCGGTGTAGTTTCCCTGGTCGTCAAGGGATTGTTCCGGCTTGCCGAAGTTGAGCACTTTCAATTTGGGCTTTTCTTCCAGGGCGGCGGAGCAGGCCGTTTCAAAAAGGGTGTCCAGCAGTTCTTCTTCAATTTCCTTCTTGAAGCGCTTTTCAATGATGGACTTGGGCGTTTTGCCGGGGCGGAAGCCGGGCAGCTTGGCTTTGCCGGCGTAGGAATCCACAATGGAGGCGCGGCGCGCGGCCGTGGTTTCTGCGGGGATGGAAGCTTTCAGCGTGGCTGTGCAGTCCGGTTGAATATCAACGTTGATTTCCATAAATAATACGGTCAGTGTTAATTGAAAGTGGTTCTGTCTCGGCTCCGGTATGGCGGCAGCGGTCAAAACACGAGCGGCAATAAATGTAATGAGCGGGTATCTGGAGTGCAAGCTATTGCACGGGAATGACACAATTGCCTTCCCCGGGCGCGTATGCGCGCGCAATACAGCAAATGCAGGGCAACTGCGTTCTACGCGGAATCACGTCTTGACTATGCAGGCGGAAAAGTCCTTTATATCCCAAGCATTAAGTTCAGCTCTCATGATTCGTCCCGTTTTTTTGTGTGTTTCCTTTCCCCTGATAGCATGTTCGGCTGCTTTGGCCCAGGATAAAACTTCTCTTAACAGAGGCGGTTATGGTTCTGTAATGACGCCGGAGCAGGTGGTTCGGGAGCTGGGGCCGGAAACGGGGCTTCTGCCCGGTGACCAGGCGTATGAAGGCCGTCCCGTGAAAAGCGTTTCCGTGCGTTACAGAAGCACCGGCAAGACCGTGTCAGAGGACCGCCTGAAAAACCTGCTGGCTACGCAGCCGGGCACCAAATATTCTCCGGAAGTGGTGAACAAGGATTTGGAACGGCTGCTGGAAAGCGGCCTGGTGGGCGGCAATACGACGGTGGCCGTGGAACCTTCCGGCGACGGCGTTACCGTGGTGTTTGAAATGGCGGCCCAGAATCTGCTGGGCGGCGTGGGCTTCCGCGGAAACACCGCCTTCGACAACCGGGACCTTTCCGAGGAATGCGGCTTGAAAGGAGGGGAAGCCCTCAGCGACAAGGCCCTCAGCAGCGCCATCTCCAAGCTGCGCACCTATTATCAGGAAGCTCGGTATCCGGATGTGCGCGTTTCCTATTTTTACCAGAAGACGGAACGCCCCGGCTTTGTGGACGTGGTCTTTGACATTAATGAAGGCAAGAAGGCCAATATCATCAACATCGATTTTGTAGGCAACGACCACATCAGCGCCAAGGACCTCCGCCAGGTGATGAAGACCAAGGAGAAGGGCTGGCTGACCTGGATTACCAAGTCCGGACGCATTGACCGCGAGCAATTGGAGGACGACCTGGCGGAACTGGTGACCTACTACCGCAACAAGGGTTATCTGCGCGTCAAGCTGGACAAGGTGGAATACTTTGACGCCGGCAAGGGCAACGAGCAGAAGCTGACGATGAGGATCACGCTTACCGAAGGGCGGCGCTACAAGGTTAACCAGGTCGCCTTCGGCCCCACCAAGGTGTTCACGGCCCAGGAGCTGATTCCCGGCCTGAGCATGTACAACGGGGATACCTATTCTGCCCAGAAGGTGGCCGACGACGTGACGATGATCCGCCGTTATTACGGTTCCCGCGGGTATGCGGACGCCGCCGTGCGCCCGGACATCCAGGAAGTGGGCATTGATCCCAGGACCGGCTACGGGCAGATCAACATCGTTTACCATGTGACGGAAGGCAACCCCTACCGCGTAGGCAACATCCGCCTGACCGGGAACAACCGCACCAAGGATTACGTCATCCGCCAGGAACTTCCCCTCCAGTCCAACGACCCCATGAATTCCGTGGACCTGGATACCGCCCAGAAGCGCCTCCAGAATCTGAACTATTTTGACATGGTGGACGTGGCGCAGGTGGGTTCCACGCGGCCCGGCTACCGGGACATCAACATTGAAGTGGCGGAAAAACGCACCGGTTCCCTGAACATCGGCGTGGCGTTCTCCTCCATTGAAAGCGTGTACCTGTTCGCGGGTATCACCCAGTCCAACTTCGACATGTATGACTGGTCCTCCTTCGTGGGCGGCGGTCAGCGCTTCGCCATCAATACCCGCGTGGGTTTTGAAACGCAGGATGCCAGCATCTCCTGGGTGGACCCGTGGTTCCTGCACCGCAAGCTGGCCTTCGGTACGGAAATCTTCTACAGCAATTCCACGTACTTCTCCGATTATTACGACCAGCAGAACTACGGCTTTGCCGTTTCCCTGCGCAAGCCGATCGGGGAACTGGATTACGTGAAGCTGGAGTACCGCCTGGAACAGTACCGGATTGACGCCAAGGGTAACGCCCCCATCTTCTTCTGGCTGCAGGACGGCGATTACCTGCGCAGCCACGTGGAACTTTCCTACACCATTGATACCCGCGACGCGCAGATCTTCCCCCGCAAGGGCGGCAAGTTTGAAGTGCTGGCCGGTTATTCCGGCCTGGGCGGCGACGTGAAGACTTACAACTTCGGCATCAACGGCTCTTATTACTGGAACCTGCGCGGAGATACCATTTTCAGCATCAATGCCGGTGCGGCCACCGTAGATTCCTACGGCGACCATGACGTACCCATTTTTGAACGCCTCTACCTCGGCGGCCCGTACAACATGCGCGGCTTCCGCTTCCGGGACGTGGCTCCGTACAATCCCGCCCTGAGCGGTGATGAAACGATGGGCGGCCGTTCCTCCTTCTTCTGCCAGTTTGAATATTCCATTCCGGTTATTGAAGAAGTGCGCGTCGCCGTGTTCTACGACATCGGCTTCGTCAACGGGGACGCCTTTGACTTCAGCGCGTCCAAGATCGTTTCCGACTATGGGATCGGCCTGCGCCTGAACCTGCCCATCGGTCCGCTGGCGGTGGACTATGCCATTCCGATTCAGAAGAACAACGCCATCGACCGCGGAGGACAATTCCAGTTCTATCTCAACTATTCCTATTAATTTTATTTAATAACCCCTCTACCATTTGACGACATGAGCAATTTCCGCATCCTTATTCTGGTGTTCCTGGTGGTGGTGCTGGCCGTTCTGGGAATGATCTATGTGAACATTTCCTCAAGGATGGATGTGATTCAACAGCAGCAGATAGCCTCCGTGCCTGCTCCGGCAGCCGTCAATCCCTCTCCTTACCTCCCCATGCCCACGCAGGCGCCCGGCACCGCCGTTCAGCCGGTGGTGGTGGCGGACCCGGTGGTGAGCGAGGAGCTGGCCCATGCCACGGCCGAGCTGGAACGGATGAAGAAGGAAAATGAAGATTTGAAGAAGCGCCACGCCATGGCGGAAGAGGAACGCGCCCTGCTGGAACGCCGGAGCATTGAAAAGGGAGACCCCCGCCTGCAATGGCTCAATGAGATCAAGGATGCCGAACAGGTGGGACGCGTGACGGAATACTACCGTGACGCCAACCTGGTCCTGTTCCAGTCCATCGGCCAGCCTGACCTGAAAGTGGGGCAGGAACTGGGCATCCGCAGGCGCGGAAGCATCTTTGTTTCCCTGATTATCGACGGAGTTGACCCGGACGGGAAGATGTTCCAGTCCTACGTGAAGCGCAACACGCTTTTTGACAACAATGACAAGGAGCCCATCAAGCCGGGGGATGAAGTGATTGTCCCGCCCGCAAGCTGGCAGGAAAACGTGATGGGAGAAGGAGAGCCCGGCGCGGGCCCGTCCGCAGCTCCCGCTCCCGCGGCGGCTCCCCAGCCGGTGATGATTCCCATGGAGCCGTAATGCGGGTCCGGATAGAGCCAAGCCAAATAAAGAAGAAGTGCACCTGAGAGAAAGATTGCAGTCGGGCGCTGGCCCCAGTCTGTCCTTTGAATTTTTCCCGCCCAAAAACGAGCAGGCCGCGGCGGCCCTGTACCAGACCATCCGTGAACTGGAACCGTACCATCCCAGTTTTGTCAGCGTGACGTACGGCGCGGGCGGCTCCACCCGTGAGCTTACCCGGGAGGTGGTGCTGCGCATCCAGCATGAATCCCGCATTCCCACGGTGCCCCACCTTACCTGCGTAGGCCACAGCCGGGAGGAAGTATGGAGCATTCTGGACCAGTACGCCCAGGCAGGGGTGCGGGCCGTGCTGGCCCTGAGGGGGGATCCCCCGCGCGGCACGGAAAATTACAACCGTGATGCGGACGCCTTCCGGCATGCGGCGGAACTGGTGGCCTTCATCCGGGAATATAACGAATCCGGACGCCATCCGGACCCGGACGGGTTCGCCATAGGCGTGGCCGGTTTCCCTGAAGGCCATCCGTCCACGCCCAACCGCCTGCGCGAGATGGATTTCCTGAAAGCGAAGGTGGAGGCCGGAGCGGATTACATCTGCACCCAGCTGTTTTTTGACAATCATTCTTTTCTGGATTACCGGGAACGCTGCCTGCTGGCCGGCATCAAGGTGCCCATTCTGGCCGGCATCATGCCCGTGACCAGCCTGTCCGGCATGAACCGCATGGCGGAGCTTTCCGGGGGCACGTGTTTTCCGGCCCGGCTGCTCAAGGCGCTGAAACGCGCCGGCTCCAATCCGGACGCCGTTCAGGAGGTAGGCATCCAGTACGCCTCCAGCCAATGTGCGGAGCTGCTGGATTCCGGCGTGGACGGCATTCATTTTTATACGCTCAACCAGAGCCGCGCCACGCGGCAGATCTACAGGAACCTGGGCCTGAAGGATTCCCTCCAGCTTCTGGAACATGGCGAAGATAAGTAAAAAGCTGATTGATTTGACCGGGACAACACGATAGAAACCTCTTCAACATATTATGGATATCAAGGATATTAAACGGGCCATGGACAACATGCCGATGGGCGACGGAAGCGCGTTTGCGGAAATCTCCGTCGGTCCGGCCAAGCATGAACAGTTTTTGGATGAACACTACGGCAAGGTCGCGCTGGTCGTGCTGCTGTGCGTTCTCGGAGCCGCCGGATGGATTATTTACAACGGCATGCAGGATTCCATGGAAAGAAAGGCAGGCGCCGCCCTGGTGGCCGCCATGCCGGAATCCCCCGCCACCGGGGAAATCTCCCTGAATGAACAGGGGCTTCAGCAGGTGGTGGCGGATTTTGACGATTCCCGCGCTGCCGTCACCGCCACCTATCTTCAGGCGGTCGCCCTGTGGAACGCCGGCAAGGAGGATGAAGGCGTAGCCAGGATGAAAGCTTTTATTGATTCCGCTCCCACGGAGGAATGGAAGGCCCAGGCTTCCGTTACCCTGGCATGCCGCCTGATGAACCGCGGGAAGGCGGATGAGGCGGAAGGCCTGTTCCGTTCCGTGGTGGATGCGGGAGATCCCACTTTTTCCGGTTTTGCCACCATGTGCCTGGGGGACATTGCCCGGGCGAAGAAGGACAATGCCGCCGCAGGGGCCTTTTACCGTGAACTGGCGGAAAAGTTCCCGTCCAGCGCGTTTGCCCTCCAGCGCGGAGGCTACCTGCTGCGCAAGAGCTTGTTTGATATTCAGAGCCCCGTCCGCATCGAGCCCGCTGCGGAGCAGAAATAATCCGGGCGGATTTTTCCGGAGCTTTCCGGAGGATGAACGCTTTCCACATCCGCATGTCTGTTCTTTTGCAGCGCATGCGGATTTTCGTGTTCAGGCGCGCCGGAGCAGGGCGTTCCGAGGGGATGCCGTGCGCAACGGGCGTCATGATTCCGGGAATTCCTCTCCGGGCTGTGTCATGCTTAAACAAATCATGCGGGCGCACCACGCTTACTGGATGTAAGCCGGGCTGCCGGCTATTACCAATATTTTTACACCATGAACAAGCATATCAAATCCTTCTGGCTCCTCCCCCTGGCCGGGCTGTCTCTTTCCCTGATGCCGTCCTGCACGACGGACAGTTACGGAAACAGCACCGTGACGCCTGGCGGAGCCGCCGCCATCGGCGTGGGTGCGCTGGCCGCCGGGGCCGCCATCGGCGCGGCTGTCCAGCACGACCGTGACAAGGACAGGTATCGCAATGACTGGCATCACCACAATCCTCCGCCTCCGCCGCCCCGTCCGCCCCACCGCCCCCATTGGCGGCGGTAAGGTAAAGCCCATGGCCGCAAATCCTGCGGCGCTCCAGCTTTGCAGGAAGCGCGCGGCGCGACGTGGTATTTCCTCAGTCCGGTGGGTTTTCAGGATTGACGGATGCCGCGGAGCGCCCAGGTCATGCGCTGCCTGGCGCTTTCAGGGTCATTGAGGATGGAACCCAGCAAATCCAGCACGGGCCGCACGGCTTTCGGGTCGTGTACCTGGAGCTGTCCGGAAAGAATAAAGGGAGCCCCTCCGCAGCAGACGAGGTAAATGAGGATGTTCATGGGGTCTCCCTGGAGCACGGAACCTTCCTCCTGGGCTTCCCGTATGGTTTCCAGCAGGACGAGGGGGTGGCGCGTATGGATTCCTGAAATGAAGCGGATGGCCGCCCGTTCTCCCGCCAGGGCGTCCAGCACAAGCTGGGCAATGAACTGGCCGTGGCGCAGAAGGAACTCCATGACGTCGCCCAGGATGGCTTCCAGTTTTTCAAAAGCCGGAAGGTGAATGTTGGCGTGGGTTCTGACGCCGGTGAACAACGGTTCGTACCAGCGTTCCAGCAGTTCGTTCAGAAAAGCTTCCCGGTTGCCGAAGTGATAGACAAAGCTCCCCGTATTGGTGCCGGCGCGCAGGGACAGGCCGCGGATGGTGAGAGCGCGGAGCCCGGATTCCCCGACGATCATGGCTCCCGTGTTGAGCAGGTGCTCTCTGGTGGATTTCCGTTTGGGCATGACGGTGAAGCTTAAGCACCCATGTGTGCTCCTTATCGGCCCGGAAGGCAAGGACTTGTTACGTCTGTTATTGTAAAAGGCGGAACCGGGGCCTCGTCCTTTCCCCGGTTCCGCCGCTGGAATCCCGAATGGATCAGGAGGTTGCTTCCAATTCTTTCCGGCGGGAGGAAATCCAGCGGGAGAAGAGTTTGGCCGTGGCCGGAATGATGAGCAGGTTCAGGATGGTGGCTGAAACCAGGCCGCCGAACTGGACAATGGCCAGAGGCCCGAGCAGTTCGCCACCGGGCTTGTCAATGGCCCAGATCAGGGGGAGCAGCCCGAGCACCGTTGTAAGGGAGGTCATGATGATGGGAACCACGCGTTCCAGCGAACCTTCCCGGATGGCTTCCGCCGGGTTCATGCCCTTGTGTTCCAGCGCCCGGTACCTGTTGAGCAGGATCAGGCCGCTGCGGATGGCAAAGCCGATGACCGTCACGAAGCCCACGATGGAAGCCACGGAGAGGATGGGCGGAATGTACGCGGCGCCGAACAGGGAGGACAGCGTGCCGGGAGAAGCCAGGAACACGGCTACGATGCCGCCCACCAGGCACAGCGGAATGTTCACCAGCGTCAGCATGGCGCGGCGGACGCTCCCCAGCGCGGAGGAAAGCAGCAGCACAATGAGCACCATGACGATGGCCCCCAGCACGTAAAGCCGCTCGGAGGCAGATTCCCGCGCCTTGATGGTGCCGTCATAATCCACCGTGCAGCCCATGGCGTTCATCACCGGGTCCAATTGCTCCCGGCAGGCTTTCGCCAGGTCCCCCAGGTTGGAATTGGGGGAGGGGTTGCAGGAGATCATGGCCTTCCGCATGGTGTTGTCCCTCAGGATGAGGTTGGAGACCTCCTCCCGGTACACCTGCGCCACGTCGGCCAGGCGCACGGTCTTTTTATTGGGGGAAATGAGTTCCAGGTTCTTGATGTCTTCAATGGACGTCTTCAGCCTGGGATCAATGCGCAGGACAATGTTCCAGTGGTCCTGGTTCTTGATCACTTCCCCCAGCTTCTGGCCGTTCATGGCCGTGGAAACCTGTTCCGCGGCGTTCGCCATGGTCAGGCCGTGGGAGGCCAGGGCTTCCTGGTTATACTGCACGCGGATGGTATCCACCATGATTTCCCGGTTGGCGCGCGCGTCCGCCACTTCCGGCATCTTTGCCAGAATCTCCTTGGCCTTCTGGGCCGCCAGGCGGAGCTGGGGCAGCTCCGTGCCGTAAATATTGATGGCGATTTCCGAGTTGGAGCCGGAGAGGGCGGAGCTAATGCGGTGCGCCAGCGGATAACCGATCATGGAGCTGGTGCCGGGAATATCGTCAATGCACTTCTTGATGGCGGCGCGCAGTTCCTTCTGGTCCTTCTCCAGGTCTACGCGCACGAGCAGTTCGGAGGCGCTGACGGGTTCCGCGTGTTCGTCGTTTTCCGCGCGTCCCGTGCGCTGGGTGACGCTGAGAACGCCCGGAATGCGTTCAATGTCCTTCATCACCGTCCGGGAGATGCGCTCCGTTTCATCCAGGGAAGTGCCCGGCACCGTGCTGACGAAGACCGTGTAGCAGTCCTCGTTGAACGGCGGCAGGAAGCTGGTTCCGAAGGTGGACCCCAGCCACAGCGCCAGCAGCGTGATGGCCGCCATGATGGCGCAGACCGTCTTGGAGAAGCGCAGGCAGAACTCAAGGATGGGCGCATAAATGCGCTTGATAAGGCGGGAGCTGAAGGAATCCCCGCTTTCCAGCGTGGCGGCGTTTTTGCTCTTCTTGAACCACATGTAGCAGAGCACCGGGGTAATGGTGACGGCTACGATGAGGGAGGAGAGCAGGGCCAGCATGTAGGAGATGCCCAGGGGGCGGAAGAACTGGCCTTCCAGCCCGGACAGGAAGAGCACCGGCGTGAACACCAGCAGGATGATGACGGAGGAGAAGGAGATGGAACCCACGATTTCCCCCTTGGCCTCCATCAGCACCTCATACTTGCTCTTGCGCCTGTCCTCCGGCAGGGCGGCGTTCCGGTTCAGGTGCCGCCAGGCTATTTCCACGAAAATGATGGCGTTGTCCACCACGTCCCCCACGGCTACGGCCAGGCCGCCCAGGGTCATGATGTTGATGGCCAGCCCGAAGACGGGGAACATCATCATCCCGAACAGGACGGACAGGGGCATGGAAATCAGCGTGATGATGGCCGTGCGCAGGTTCAGCAGCGTCAGGAAGATGACGATCATGACCACTGCTCCCGCAATGAGCAGGGTCTCCGTGCCGTTGTCCAGGGACATTTCAATGAAATCCGCCTGGCGGTAGGCGGTAGTGTGCAGTTTCATGCCCTTGGGAAGCTGACTCTGGCTGAACTCCTTGACGGCTGCGTCCACAGCCTGCGTCAGGGCCAGCGTATTGGCTCCCGGCACCTTTTGCACGGAAAGCACCACGGCGTCTTCCCCCATGAACCCGGCGTCGCCCCGTCGCGGCGCGCCGTCTATCTTGACCTCCGCTACGTCCTGAAGCCGGAGAATGCCGGAGGCGTGGTCCGGAACCAGGGCGCGGTTCAGCTGTTCAATATTGGCGGTGCGGGTATCCTGCTGAATGGGGAGCTCCTGCCCGGCCACGTCCTCCAGGTACCCGGCGGGCACGGAAGACTGGGATTCCTCAATGGCCGTTTTCAAGCTGGAAAGGTCCACCCCTGCCAGCTTGAGCTTGTTGGGGTCGTAAACCACCTGGTATTCCGGCAGGCGGCCGCCCAGCACCGTGACCTGTCCCACGCCGGGGATGGCCAGCAGGCGCGTGCGCAGCTTGTATTCCGCCAATTGCCGCATGTCCAGCGTGGAGGTGTTCTTGTCCCCCGTCAGGGCGATCAGCATGATTTCCCCCGTTACGGAGACGATGGGCGCCAGCTCCGGGGACGTGCCTTCCGGCAAGGACTCCCGGACCGCGCCCAGGCGTTCCGTCACGATCTGGCGCGCCTGGTAAATATCCTTGTCCCAGTCAAAGTCCACCCATACGAAGGAGAGGCCGCTGCCGGAGGAGGAGCGCACGCCCTTGACCCCGGCGGTGCCGTTCATGGCGGACTCAATGGGAATGGTGATATACTGCTCCACTTCCTCCGCGGTAAGGCCGGGGGCTTCCGTCTGGATGGTGACGCGCGGAACCTTCAGTTCCGGAAACACGTCCACGGGAATATTTTTCACCACGAAAATGCTGATAACCGCCAGCGCAATTGTCAGCAGAATCACGGTGATTCTGTTATTCAGGCAGAATGAAATTAGAAAGTTCATCGAATTCCTGTTTCTATTAACCGTTCTCTAATCACGTTGAGCTGAAAATCAATGTTCCCCTTCGTGGAACTGGCCGTCCGCATGGAAATGCCCGGCCGCCTTCTTGCTCCCGGCGTCTCCCGTGGGCAGGATGTATTTCAATTCATAGCCGCCTTTGGTCACGATGGTTTGTCCCGGCGTCAACCCCTTGACGGGCGTTTTTCCCTGCCGTGCGGGCAGTGTTTCCACCTTCTTCATGACGAAGGTATCGTCCGCCGCCTTGATGAAGACCACGTCGTTCACCCCCACCTTGACGACGGCGCTGTTGGGAACGGGAATAAAGCCGTCCGTAGCGGCGTCATGGGAATACAGGTCCAGCCGGGCAAGCTGTCCGGCATGCGTCCCTTCCGGCATGCGGTCCGGAACGAAGTACAGGGCACGGGACTGCGTGGCGGGGTCCACCTGGTCCGCCACCCGCAGGGCGCCGTCCAGCACTTCCGTATTTTTCCCGCTGGTCAGGGCCAGCTGGGCCTTCGCGTAATGGACGGGGTCAGCCCCGTAAATGGTGGTGGCGAATTCCAGTTCCCCCTTGTTGGTCATGACGAGGGCGGGCGCGCCCTGTTCCCCCCAGGAACCCTGGGTCATGTTCACGGACTGGACGGAACCGTCCGCCGCGGCGTACACGTAAAGGAGGTTGTTTTTCAAAGCTCCGGAATCCGTCACCAGCTTCAGTTTATTATTGCTGGCGTCCAGAGCGGCCCGGAGGCTGTGGATTTCCGCTTCCTTGAATTGAATAGAAGTATTCAATTCACTGTTACGGGTGCCGATTTTTTCCAGTTGGGCCCGGCGTTCCTTGAGGGTATTGAGTTCCGCCGCGGCGCGGTCAAGGGCAGCCTGCGCCTGGGAGGCGTTTCCTTCCATCTCCACGATGTCCGGTGAGGCCAGCGTGTACAGCAGTTCCCCCTTGCGTACCTGCTGGGCGGACTTTACGTTGAAGGTGACGCGCCCGGCGGCGGGAAGGGCGTACGTCGTTACCGCATGGGGAGGAATAACCATCTGGCCGTGAAGGGTTTTTTCCGCGCCGTGAGTGGCTTCCGTCACCTTTTCAAAGCGCATGTCCAGGGAATGGCGCGCCTTTTCATCCACATGCACGGGAATCATGTCCCCCGGCTGGCCGGAACCTTTCTCCGCGGCCTCTTCATGTTTGTGGTCGCCCGTGCAGGCTTCCCCCTCTGCATGCTGGTGGCCCTCAGGCTCGTGGTCGCCTGTGCAGACGGAGCCGTCCGCGTGCTTGTGTTCCTCATGGGCGTGGCCCTCGGCGCAGGTTTCCCCTTCCTTGTGCTGGTGGCCGTCATGGCCGTGGTCCGCCGTGCAGGCGGTGCCGTCCTCGTGTTTGTGTTCCGTGGGGGCCGGCTGCTCTCCGCGTGCGGGATTGAGGCTGAAAACGGGAGTCAGGCCCAGGATAATGGAAAAATAGAGACGTTTCATGTTCGTTAAAATGATGAAGATTTTTATTTGGATTGAAGGTTGGCGTGGGTGAGGTAGCGCAGCTGGGCCTGAATGGCCAGCAGCTTGTCCAGATTGTCCAGGAAAGCCAGACGGCTTTCATAAAGCTGGTGGCGGTTTTCCGCCAGCTCCAGCAGGGAGGCTTCCCCGATGCCGTGCAGTTTCTCCATGGTCCGGACGGAGGAGGCGAAGGACTCCATGCGCTGAAGCTCCGTCCGGCAGTGGCGGAGCACCATCTGCTGGCTGGCGTCAAGCTGTCGGGCGTTGAACAACTCCGTTTTCCAAAGCTGGATGGTTTCCTGCCTGGACAGGTTCCGTGTGCCGCGCGCTTCCGCAATGGCCTTGCGGTTGCGGTTCCAGAGGGGGAGATTGAACCCTATTTCTCCGCCCACTTCCTTTTCCCCGTCGTCACGGGTGAAGGAGGGCCCGAGTTCCAGTTCCGGGTACTGCCGGCGGATCTCCGTCTTGAACAGGGTTTCCGTGGTGGCGTAGGTTGCCAGTTGGGCCTTGATTTTCGGGGCGGAGGCCAGGGCGGCGGGGCCGGGGGCCGGAACGGCGGCGGGCAGTTGGAAGCCCTGTCCCGTCAGGAAGCCGAGCTTCCGTGCCGCGGAGGGATGCAGCCCCATCAGCCTGACCAGCTCCATCTTCTGCTCCAGTTCCGTTTCCGTCACGGTCTGGAGTTCCCGGATAGCGTCGTTCATGCGCTGGGAAGCCACCTGGCGGGAGGAAAATTCCACTTCCCCTGCGCCAATGAGTTTTTCAATCACGCCGTTTTCCTGCCGCACCGCGTCCAGGCGTTCCCGGATGACTGCCTTGCGGCGCTGGGTGACGGCCAGTTTGCTCCAGGCCTGGTCCAGGGAACTGAGAAAATCCAGTTCCGCCTGGCGGAGGGTCCAGAAGTCCGCCTCCTTGTACTGCTCCGCCACCTTTTTTTCCAGGGCGGGAAGACCCGTCACGGGAATGGTGAAGCCCAGGCCGCCGGACATGTTGAGCGTATTTTCCTGGAGGACTTGTTCAATGTCCCAGGAAAAGGACGGATCATTCCACCAGCCCGATTGTTTGGCTGCTTCATTGCTGGAAGCCAGTTTCAGGCGTGCCTTGTTCAGGTCCGGATTCATAACCAGGCCGATCTGGCGTGCCTGGTTCTGGGTGACGGAGGTGTGGGTGTCCACGCGGGACGCCTCTTTCCAGGAGGCTTCCTCCGCGTTCAGGTCGATGGGTGCGCTGTGATAGACGCTGCATGAGCTGAGGAAGGCGGTCAGGCCTAGCCCGGCGAAAAATGGTATGGATTTCATGATGAAAAAGAGAATAGAAATAGTTCGGTCCAATCAGGTTTGGACAATGCGGCAAATAATTCCGCGGAAACAAATAAGGCCGGACGCAATCAACAAGCAGCGTTCAGCCGGAAACGTCCCAGGAACGTTTCTGAAAAAGAGCCGTTAAATCAGCAGGGGAAGTTGAAAGCCTTCATGTATCGGGCCGTCGTCCCTGAAGGGGTCAGGGGGAGCGGGTATTGCGGAATCCGATGTTCGGCTTGTTAAAAGAAGAGGCTGTGCCAGATGATGGAAATCCGGGAAGGTCTGCCAGATGATGCAGGGCTGGGGAAGCGGCGCATGAAGAACGGGCAGCGTCAGGGCGTCAATCTCCAGACGCTGGTGTTCGCAGAGGTGCCCGGCCAGCGGGCTGGAAGTGCTGCTGCCGGGACCGTGGTCCCCGCGGCAGCCGCAGGGGGCGGCATCGTGATGGCAGGAGCAGGAAAAGAGGAAGACCTCCTGATGGCAGGGGCATACGGAAACCATGCCCGTTCCGCCTACAATGACCAGCAGAAGGGTGAGAAGCATGATGCCGTTGCGCAATGCTCTAACCATGGTATGCGGCGAATCCTAGAAAGGAGCCGTGAAAGCGTCAAGAGCAAAGTGACGGATGTCGGAACCATGGCATCGGAGGATCATGTTAGCAACGGTATTTTATGTTTTTATATATTTTATAAGAATTTATTATAAAACGTTTTAGAATTGAAGATTAACATAAAAGAACCGTTGACTACTTAAGGAAAATTCTGAGGATAGGATCCAGTGGCATCCCTATAATTTATGAAATTTATAGGAATATCATAAAAAATGAAAAAACAATAATAAATTTATGAGAAAAAATCCTATTCCTCCTTATAAAAAATGGTTTGATTCCAAATCAGAGCCTGCAGTCCGCAGGCTTTCCGAAGGAAAACCACACCAACAAGGTGAAAAGATTGATGAACATTCGGACGGCAAATCTCAGGGACCGCCCAGCAGTTCATCTGATAGTTTCACGTTTTCCCATAGCTTTGAAGTGCCTTTTAAGGAAAATGAAGCTGCGGAGCAGGAGCCTATTCAAGCCCTTTGTTCGATCAGCCTTACTGTTGATGATTGGGGAACAGCCTCCGTTGACGGTAAAAAAGTAGTGGACTTGACCTCAGGCGTTGAAGATGGCGGAAAACATGGCGGCCACCAGCTGTGGACCGGTTCCGGTTCCTGTACTGTTTCTTCCGGTTCCCATACGCTTTCCGTTCAGCATACCAACATTGATATGCCGGACCCGAATTGGAACCAGGCTGTATGTAATTATTCCATCAGTGTGGTTGAATTGGAACCCGGTGGTGAGAAATGTGAAGAAGAGTGCGGCTGTGGGGAAAATGAACCGGGCGATCCCCCTGGAGGCGTGCCGCCCGAATCCTCTTCTTTTTCGTCTCGCAGCAATGCCGTGACTTTGTCGCCTTTTGATTCTTCCGGCGCCGGCAGCGGAGTAGTTGCTACGGCTACAGGGTGGGATATGCTTTGGTCGTGCCGAATGGGAACGTTCCGAGGTATTGGAGACCTGCCTCCCGGAAAACTGCAGATTCATGCCAAGGAGTTTTCTTCTGCTTTGGCTGGTCCAGCTGCTTTGCAGTTCAGCCATCCTCTGACGAGCCGGCTGAATGTTCCGGAAGGTGGCATCGTTCCTGGAGCCCGCTTTGAGCTGGTGCAGGGAGCTCGCGTTATTGCCATGCGCTGTTATACGGATGGCTCCGTACACCCTGTTGGCGTGGATACGTCGGGCGGCGGTAGAGCTACGCTCATGTCCATAGACGGAACCTCTTATTTGCGCTGGATGCCGGTAGACGGTTCTACGTATCTTTTTACAGCGGCTGCGGGGGAACTTTATTCCTATACCAGTCCTAATAAGGCTATTCTCAGCAATGTCAGCGATTATCTTTCCATCAAGCGGAATCCCTCGGATCATTCCCTACGCCAGATATGGAATTACTGGGATGGACTGATGAATATTGAAAACATCACTTCTACCGGATACAAGGTTGCCTTTTATATGCCTTTCCAAGTAACGGGCATTGACCCTCAAACCGGGCTGTATACGGTGGAAGAAGGTGCGGTTCCCTTCAAGAGTTTTGAAATGGAGTGGAATTCTTCGGAATTTGTCATCATTGAACGCACTCCCCAGCGGCAGGATTATGTCTGTACTTGGTCGTGCAGCAACCAAGCCTGGAGTTTGTCGAAGGGCAGCGGAGCGGATGCCATTGTTACGCAACGTACCCGTACTGAATTGGAACCCACCGCTTCCGGCAATCTGGCCGTCTGGCAGCTCGTGACTGAAGTTTCCAAGGGCGGCGCAGTGGCTTCACGCGTTTGTGAAGTGTATCAGACGGCCCCTGTCGGAGAGCTATTGTTGACCCGTGTAGACGGTTACGGTTTTGATGAGGCCCAAACCACCGCTTATGAATATAACGGGGCAGGACGTCTGAGCAGACAGACCAATCCGGATGGAAGCGTCTATGCCTTTACTTACGACACTACAGGACGCCTGGAACGCAAGACGGAGCCGTGGGGGGAAGATGCTGTTCTTGTAACTCATTATGAATACGCTCATTCCGATGAAGATAATTATAATGCGGATCTTGCCTCCATTACACGTAATATCAGCCCTGCTTCGGGCGTGCTGGTGGAACTCAGCAAGGAGACATATACTTATACCTACGAAAATAATATTAAACGGGTGGAGACACGCACCCGCGCCTTGGGAAGTCCCCATACGCAAATCACTGCCGTTGAAAAGTGGCTGGCGACGGCGGAAAACGCTTTTGCCCGTGGCCGTACGCGTATGGAACAAGCGGCCAATGGGGTACAGACGTGGTACGATTATGCCGCCGCCATGCTGCATGGGGCTCTTTATTCCGTGACCAAGGAGACAAAGGTACAGGGGGAATTGGTTCCGGGTCAGTCCACTCGCAGCGTGAGCTTTGTTTCAGCGGAAGGCAATACCGTACGGGAGGAATTGTATGCTCTGCTTCCGGACAATACCTGGGAACAACTGGAGGGCGTTTCCTATACTTTTGATGAGCAAAACCGATGGATTACGCGCACCCGGGATAATGGGCGCAGTTTCAGCCGCGCTCTGATGTGCACCGGGGATCCCCTGTGGGAAGTAGATGAAGATGGCGTGCGTACGGATTACGCCTATGATTCGGCCCGTGTCCTGATTGAAACAACCCGCAGTGAAACTCCCACCACTCCGGAAACCATTGTGGAATATGAAAAGGATGGTGAAGGCCGCATTACTCGCTCGACTACCCGTGTGGGCGCCATGGAAACGACCTCCGCCCGCAGTTATGATATTCTTGGACGTGTTTCCAGTGAAACGGATGTTTTGGGCCGTGTTACCACATATGCCTACAGCAGTGACGGGCTGACCACAACCAGGACAGTTCCAGGCGGGGCAACCTACATTTCCCGTCGTCTTCCGGACAACCGTGTGAAGGAGGAAACAGGTTCCGGTCAGCGTACCCTGTATCATGGCTATGAAGCTTCAAGCAGCGGTGTTGTCCATACTACCTGGCTTTCCGACGGCATTACCATGCTTCAGCAGGAAGTGACCAACGGGTTCGGGCAGCCGGTTTCACGCATTAAACCTACCACCCGGGAAGGAGAAGTTTTGGAGGAGATCAGTGAATACAATGCTCTTGGACAGCTCTCCCGCAAGCGGACGGGCATGGAGGCTCCCACTGTCTATACATATGATTCCATGAGCCATGTTATCAGGCAAGTCCTGGTACTTGATGAACTTCATCCAGATGATCCCCTTGCCAATCGTGTGCAGGAAATGACGACATCCTTTGCCTTGGAATCCGATGGTGTGTATCAGGTAACGGTCAGTTCCCGTTTTACCGAGGCGGGAGACAGGCTTACAAGTTCCCGGAAAGAGCTTCTCAGCCAGTTGAGCAATACCGTGGCAGCCAAGCGCATCAGCACTGATGCACGCGGAGAAACAAACATAGAGGAAGTTTCCTACCATCAGACTATGGCAGGCAGGCTGACAACTGTCAGCAATCCTGCATCGGATGTTGCGTCAACCTCCCTGGAAGTGGACGGTTTTATTGTCAGTCAAACTGATTTTTCAGGGTTGGCAAGATCGTTCACCCGGTCTTACACAAGCTCCGGAATCGTATATACGGATACGGATGCGCGGGGCAATACGGCTACCATAAAAGCGGATATTGCCGGAAGAACCATTGAAGAGGCGAATGCCGACGGCAGTTTCGTTGTGGCTCAATATGGTTCCCATGGTGATGATCCTGTCCGGGTGGAGACCGGGTCGGGGTTGGTTGCCTGCTATAAATTTGACATTCGCGGTCGCAAAGTTGCAGAATACGGGACTGCCATTCAGCCGGTTTGCTACAGTTATAATGATGCCAATCTGCTGACCTCCATGACAACATACCGGCCGCGGGGAGAATCGGAACTCGACGATCCCAGCGGCAGGACGGATGGCGACACTACTTCCTGGCTGTATCATGAAGCCACGGGGCTTCAGATTCAAAAAAACTATCCGGACGGCTCCGTGGAACGAATTTCGTACGATGGACAGAACCGGCTGGTTGAAAGCACGGACGCCAGAGGGATTGTGACCACGCGCGCATATGCTCCCCTGACCGGGGATATTGTTTCCATTGAGTATTCGGACGGGACGCCATCTAAGGAATTCGCCTACAACTATCTCGGATTGCTCTCCCGGGTAACTGATGCATCCGGCACCCGAACCTTGACATATAACCAGTACGGAGAAAATGAAAGTGAGAGAGTCGAGGTGGGCGGAATCGGTATCACGGTGGAAGAAAAATATGATGTATTGGGACGTTCCACAGGTTATTCCCTCTTGAGGGGAGAAGAGGAAGTCATTTCCACGCAAATCGGGTATGATCCCCGGGGGAGAATTTCCAGTCTGAACGTCCATGGAGTAAATGGCGTTTCTTCTCCTTTCGGCTGGACGTATGATTCTTCCAGTGGCCTGCTTAGAGAGCTTGCCTATGCTAACGGCATCGTTCGCAAGCATTCCTATGAGACAAGCCGCGACCTGTTGAGCAAGATTGACTATTGGAGGCCCAACAGCGCAAATTCGGCCGCCAGGCATGAATACAGTTACGATATTCTGGGGCGTCCCACGCAAAAAAAGGATACGTGGAACACGCCGGCCCCCGGTACCGTCCATGCGTTCTCCTACAATGATCACAGTGAACTCATTCAGGATTCCGTAACCGGAACCGGGGCTGGCGCTTATACGTTTGACTATGACAACATCGGCAATCGCAAGACAGCGATGGAATTGGCCGAAGAAGTGGAATACGGCGCCAATAACCTTAACCAATATACTGCCATTACCAGGTCGGGGAATTCCGTTTTCGCTCCTGTCTATGACGCCGCGGGCAATCAGACCCTTGTGCAGACAAGTACCGGAATCTGGACTGTATCGTATAATGCCGAAAACCGCCCTGTGCGTTTCTCTGATGACACCGCTTCCACAGTGGTTGAATGTGGCTATGATTACATGGGACGCCGGGTGATGAAAAAGGTAACGGTGGAAAATGCAGTGACATACCACGCCTTTTACATTTATCGCGGCCATGTGCAAATCGCGGAGCTTAACCTCCTTGAAGCGGACAAGCCTGTTGTAAACCAATACGTATGGGATCCTTCGGAACCGACGGCTACACGTATCCTCTTGTGGGTGCGCGGAAGCGAGCCGATCTATCCGACACATGACCAGACTAAAAATGTTTCAGCCCTGTTCGGGCAGGCTCGTGGGCGGCGCGCTCTTTATGAATATTCCCCCTATGGCAATACTACCCGTACGGAAGGAGATCTGGCTGGAGAGTTCAAATTCCGCTGGTCCAGCGAATATGCAGATGACGAACTGGGAATGATATATTATAACTATCGCCATTACAATCCTGCAGATGGACGATGGATTGGCCGTGATATGCTTGGGGAGGAAGCTTCTCCTAATTTATACGTTTATGCGGATTCCAATCCAGCCTTCATGTATGATTCCCTGGGGCTTGCCTGCCTGCAGAAACAGAATCCTGCCATAGGACGCCCGTATAAAACTGGTCTCGGAGGCGCGCTCATTGTCTTCCTGGATTATGGCATCTCCACTGAGTATGAGGCGTGCTGCATCAAGTGTGCGGATAATTCCAAAGGATATTCTCTTTCCGGGAAGGCGGCTTTTTCAGTCATGTTTACTGCTGAAATGGCAACTTACTCCTTTTCCGCAAGCGTCAGCAAGGATTTGGGTCCTTTTTCCGGCAGTTTGGAAGCGAGAATGTGGGGGGGAGTAAGAATTTATGGACAGCTTTCGGCAGAGACTTCTCTTCAATTTACCTATACTACATGTCCCAATGATTTTCCGTCCGCAGAAGGAAATTTTGCCATCATTGGATCGTTGGGGGTGGAAATTGGGGGAGAGGCTTACGTTCGTGGGTCCATCCATCCAAAAGGGCTGTGGGGGCTTCTCCTCAAGAAATCAATCAAGATAGGAGTTGGTTTTGCCCTTGGCGGAAGGCTGAGCGCGGAATGGACGCCCAGGATATCTTGTGGATTATTGGGTTGCAATTTGACCGGGCCTATTTCATTGTCTATTGCGGGTACGGCGCGGGTACTGGTTCTGATGGCTGAAGTGGAATTTTCCCTTAAACAGGAAATTGCAAAAGTGGACAATTTCACGGTGACATTGCCAACCTTCTTCCCGCTTCCCATCCCACCGGGAATCTAATGCAAAACATTTATGAATAAAAAAGTGGTTCGTACAGCCATTATTTATATCGTATCTTCGGCCGTGTTTGCCTGCGCGTTTGCGCAGGCAAACATCCTTTCCGAAAACTGGGGAGCAGCTTTGCTTTTCCAGATTCTTGTATTTTTCATTATCAATGAAGCCTGGTATTGGCTGTGCGCATGGCCGGGCATTTTTCTGGCCCTTTTCCAGCAGGTGAAGGATAAAAATGTTCCGGAGCAAAACCGCGAAAAGTATATAAGAGGCTTAAACAAGCTCGTCCGGATAACAAGTATCATTATTCTCATTCTGCCGCATGTTATTTACGGTATGCTGTGGATGGCCAATGTCCTGTCTCAGGGCGCCTTGCAGCGGTGGGGAAAAGTGGACTTGGATGCGTCTCTGTTCTTTCCGTCCTATCTATCCTGCGTCATCCTTTTCATTCTGGTTTTTATCTTTTCTATTCAGCCTTATTCCATCAACCATTTCATGTTTGAACCTGGTCTGGGTAAGGAGAAAGTAGTTGAAGAAGATGGGGCAAAACTCTCTACGCCCACTGCGCCTCTGAATGTGCGGGATGAGGAACAGGGTAATCATTCCATTCTGTTTGATGCCCATTACAGGAAGGTGGTGAAGGAAATGGAACCCAATGAGGAAATCCTGGCGGTGACGGCCCCCATTCCCTATGCTTTTAACAGGCAGACTCGTATAGAACTCATGATAGGTGTGCCGTTCATTCTGGCCTCTGTATGGGTGGCATCCATGCTTTTCAAGATTGTTTCCCAGTCTGGATTCTCTTTCATTTTCTGGGGGCTCATCCTTATGTTTCTTGTCTTTTTTTCGGTGGGGTGTTTGCTGGTTTTTTCTCCGACGCGGTGGAGAAAAAAACTTTCAAGGACGGATTATTTTGTTACTTCCAGACGTGTTTTTCTGGCAGAGGGAAGAGATTTACACCAATTTTTTTGGAAAGATGAACCATACGTCTCCTTACAGATGCATAATGAATTGCTGGGAAGCGTCTATATTTCACGCCGAACACGTGTCAATGCCTGTTTGGATAAACTATTCGGCAAGGGAAAGGTCAATGCCTATGAGACAGATGAAACAGGTAAAATGAATGGATTGCTGAACATCCCCCAGGCGGGGG
Source organism: Akkermansia muciniphila (assembly GCA_947624785.1). GTDB lineage: Bacteria > Verrucomicrobiota > Verrucomicrobiia > Verrucomicrobiales > Akkermansiaceae > Akkermansia > Akkermansia muciniphila_F. The sequence goes on from CANQLV010000010.1 coordinate 38,781, forward strand.
ATATCTATGCGATGATTGAATCTCTCATGGAGCATTCTAAGGAAAAATGAATATTCGTTTAAAAGCAGGTTCCATCATTTGACTGGAATTTTCTGACAGTGAATTTTTTACCATTCCCTGCCTTGTCCATAATCGGGATGCCGTCCCTTTACGGGGGAGCGGGAAGCGAGCTTTTTCATCAAATCAAGCTTTGGCGACAGTGTTCCTTGCCGCTTCACATCATACCTACACATCCTGTCGAGTTTGATCAGAAATACCTTGCTCATGGGTGCACTCTTCACGCGCCCAATGACTGGGCCTCCATTCCCTCCTCTTCTCTCGTCATCAGCTTTTGCAATCGTGATTTTCTGCGCAATCTTGCCGCCATCCGGCAGCGGGCGCAATATGTCATTTATGTGAATTGCATGGCATGGCTTTATCCGGAAGAAAAGGAAGCCATGCGGCACGGGCTTGTTGACTGCTTTCTTTATCAGAATGAAAAAGTCATGAATACTCTTGTTCCGCAACTAAGGAGGCTGAATCCGAACCCGCGCATTCAATTCCGAACTTTTGTCCCCTATTTTGACAGTTCATTGTTTCCTTTCGTGGATCACCGGCCTTCCGATTTCTTTTGTGCCGGACATATCTCGCGCCAGGAGCCGGAAAAATTCGCGGTTGATACGTGGCGCATTTATGAAAGTTTTTCTTCTCCCGTGGCTAAAAAAGCCTGTTTTTTAGGATATGACAGGCGCAGCCGGAGCAAGACCGGCCCTCCTCCCGAATGGGTTCAAACCTATCTTGATGAACAGGATTTAAGCCAGCAGGATTTTTACAGAAGCTGCCATGTCGTTTTGCAGCCGACGGATACCGTTGAAAACTGGCCTCGCATTGGTTTTGAAGCGATGGCGAGCGGAAGCGTCCTGATCGTGGACAAGAGAGGAGGTTGGGAACAAATGATTGAACATGGAAAAACGGGCTGGCTCTGTGAGAACGCAGCCGATTTCATTGCCTATGCCTCTAAAATGGCATGGGAACCGCGCTGCCGGGAAGACATGGCCGGAGCTGCACGGGAACGAGGCTCTGCCTTGGGTGGCTTGTCCGCGTCTCTGGAAAGCTGGAAGGAAGTTTTTTATGAAGCCAGTCGTCTGTGTGGGTAAGGATCCCTTCCTTTTTCTAAACCGGTTATTTCCCGGCCGCTTTGCGGAGCAGGTCCACGGTGTGTTCAAAGGCTACGCCGCGGACGTCGATGCTCTGGGAGTTTTCCGCCAGCGCCCCGGTGATTTCCTCCCGTAATGTTCCGGCCTGTTCCTCCGTGAGCAGGTTTTTGGAGATCAGGGAGCGCGTGATGATCTGGAGAACGTACTTTGTCTCCACGAAGGACTGGCGTCCCACGGCTTTTTTCATGGCTTCCGTGAATTCCGGGGCATGGCCGGGAGACAGGGCCGCAACGGCTTTTTCATAGGCCTGGATGAAGGCGTCCACCGGTGCCTTGGAAACTTCCGTCTTGGTGAGGTCAAAGCTGGATTGATAGGCCAGGGCCCCTTCCTCCGCCAGCTGAAGGGCGTTTTTTCCGAACTTGTTGACGGCGGTCATGTCCGCCCCCTTTTCCAGCAGCAGGGCCGCCACCTGGAAGTTGCCGCGCATGGCCGCCAGCATCAGGGGCGTGAAGCCGTTGCCCTCCCGGTTGTTGATGTCCGCCTTCTTTTCAATCAGCATGTCGGACAGCCGGTCCAGGCCGCTCCAGGAAGCCCAGTGCAGGGCAGTCCATCCGTCCTTGTCCTTCTGGTCAATCTCCACGCGGGGTTCCTCCAGAAGACGGGCCAGGTAGGGCGCGCGCTTGACTTCCAGCTTCAGCGTGGTTTCAATGTTGTTGTAGTTGGCGTAGCACACCCACATGACGGGCGTTCTGCCGTGGGGGTCCGTCATGTTGACAAAGGCCTTTCCTTCCGCCGCCGCCAGTTCTTCCCCTTCTTTCAGGGTCTGCTCGAATTCCTTCATGCCCCTGGTCCGGGCTTCCTGCTCCTCCTGCTCGGAGGAGGCGTTCACTTCCTTCGCCTCCGCCTTTTTCATCACGGTGATGAGGTCCAGGGCCGGGTTGGGGTCTCCGGAGAAGGATTTGGAAACCACCAGGCTTAGGCCGCCGAGAATGGAACTGAAAGCCACCAGAATGATGGAATCCACAATGATGTTGCGCGTGTGCTGGTTCATGGTCTCTTGAGGTCAGGAGTTGGCTTCCGTGAGTTCTTCCGCCGTCAGGGCCGGATCCGTTTCCGCTTCAATGGCTCCGATGGGCGGCGAGTCCGCATCTTCCTCCGGGTGGTCGGAGGTGATGGTCTTGCGGGTCATGATGATGGCGATGGGGCTGATGACGGCCATGGCCAGGTAAATGGTCCACATGAATTCGGGGGAGGACCAGAAGCCGATGTGGCCCGTATCCATCTTGGCGCAGATGCCGTCATAGCAGAGGTAGGCGACGAGCAGGCCGCCGATGATGCCGTTGATGGGCTTGGCGATGAACATGGGCAATGCCGCCAGGGACATGTAGGAGGCCACCTTGTCCTTGGGCGCCACGCGGGCCACATATTCCGAAAAGCGGGGGGAGAACAGCAGTTCCCCGAACGCGAACACCAGAATCTGCGTCACAATGGCTACCAGATACGCCTGGGAGCGCGTTTCAATGCCGGGCACCACATAGTACCATTCAATGGGAATGGCCATGAAGACAAGGGAAAAGGCGGAAATGGACATGCCTACGATCATGAGGCTCACGGTGGAGAAGCGCCCCAGCACCGGAATGAGCAGGATGAGCCCGGAAACGATGATGGCCGGGTTGATGGCATTGATGGAGCCGATGGCAAAGTCATCATACAGGGTGCGTACATAGTATTTGGGCATGACCAGGAATTGCAGCGTGAAGACGATGCGCACGCCCATGGTCAGCACCAGGAAGAGGATGAGCTTGCGGAAGGCGGATTCCTTCCACACTTCCCGGAAAAGCTGCAGGGGCCGGCGGAGGGGCGCTTTCAGGTTGGCCTCCTTTTCACTGGGTTCCGCGTAGTTGTCTTCGTCAATGAAGCGGGTGGTGATGCAGCCCAGCAGCACCATCAGCGTGCCGAAGTTAATGATCCAGTAGCCGCCGTCCACGGCGCCGAAGTGCTTGCGGAAGAATTCAATCAGGAATACGTTCGCGATCACGGCGGCGATGTTCATCAGCAGGTAATAGATATTGAACCCCGTGGCGCGCGCCTTCAGCGGGGAAAAGCGCCGGATGGAGGTCTGGATGACGGGGGACATGAACGCCGTGCCGAAGGACATGATCAGAATCCCTGTCATGACCACCAGCCTCCCGGAGTCCACGGTGGGGCTGAGATCAGGCCCGAATCCCATGATGAGACGCCCGGCGATGAGAATGATGAAACCGATCAGGTACGTGCGCCGTATGCCGATGATGTCGCAAATGGAGCCCACCGCAAAGACGAAGGCGGAGATGAACAGGGTGTACAGCCCCACCCACAGGGCCGCGTCCGCATCGTTGAAACTGCAGTAGTCCGTCAGGTAGAGGACAAATACCGTGATCAGGGAGAAGTAGGCCATGCCGTCGAAGAACTGGACGACGTTGGTGAGCCAGAAATCTTTGGATACGGCCTTTAGGATTTTGAACTCGGAGAAGTACTTGATGATAGGGTTGGCGGACTCGTTCATGCAGAAGAGAGTAAATTTTGACGACGATGGAAGAGTGGGTTACACGCACCCCCGTTTCAAGTTTTTTTCTCTCAAAAGCCGGATTAACCGGAAAAATGCGAGCTGCCGTCACGGCGCCTCCCTATCTGGGCAGAATGCGCCGGAATCCCGCCACATTGCACCAGGACAACGCCTTCAGGCATTGCTCCACCGCCATGGCGTCCGAGGGCAGCAGGGGCCACAGCCCGGCTTCCTTCAGCCCGGATTTGGCTATTTCCGCCGCTTTCCACTCACGGAACTGGGTGGGAAGGGCGGAGAAGGTGAAGAAGGCCCAGCAGGCCAGCCCGATGGCCAGGGCAATCTGGAATTTCAGCAGCCCGGTTGCAAGCATCCCCAGCAGGATGAGGGCTGTGAAGAAGGGAATCATCATGGCGCGGGCGGCGGCGGTTTTGCGGGTTTTGGCCGCCGCAGGGTCTTCCCTGACCAGGCTGCTCATGGCCCAGGTATGGGCCACGCAGGCCAGGCGCCCCGCGGTTACCTTGCCTTCCCATGCGGGGGGCAGGCTGATGAGCCCGTTTTCATCCACGCCGGGAAAACGGGCCTCCGCCAGTTTCCGCTGGCGTTTTTCCGCGCCGTCCAGGCGGTGAATCAGCCCCGCCGGACCCGGAAATCCCGGCAATTCCCGCGATTCGTAGGTACGCAGCGGAATGACCCCCTTGGTGAAGCGCAGCGCGGCAATGACGCCGAGCACGACCACGGAAAGGAATATCACTACTGCGAATAGCATAGACGGCTTTTTCGCATACGTCCGGATGCCCGTCAATCTCCCCGGATGGCATGAAAGCGGTCTTTTCAGCTTGATTAACACGGCAGGCGTTAAGTACAACAATCCGTCATGTTTGCGCCGTTCTCCCGTTTTCTTGCCTTGCTTCTGATGTTTTCGGGCTGCCTGGGATGGGCGGCCCCCTCTCCTGCGCCGGGACGGCCCAACATCCTCTTTATCCTGGTTGACGATCTGGGCTGGGGGGATCTTGGGGTATTCCACCAGAACCGCCGCGCCCGTGAAGGGAAGCCCGCCATTCAGACTCCGGCCCTCGACCGGATGGCTGCGGAGGGAATTCAGTTGTGCAGGCATTATGCGGGTTCTCCCGTCTGCGCCCCTTCGCGCGCCTCGCTGTTTTCCGGCGTTCATCAGGGGCATGCCCGCGTGGTGAGGGACAATACGTTTGACATGCCTCTGGAGGATGCGTTGACGTTGCCGGCCATGTTGAAGAAAGCCGGATACGCAACGGCGCTGATCGGCAAATGGGGGATTGGAGGCGGAACGGAATGCGGAGGCAATCCGGGGGAGTCCACGGCTTTTCCCGATAAAAGGGGCTTTGATTACTTCTTCGGCCATCTGGACCACATCGGAGCGCACCGGCACTATGCGGCGGATGATCCCGCGGACCGCCGTTCCCAGACGGGTACCAACGTGATCTGGGACATGCATGAAAATATCACCAAATCCTGTACGAATTCCTATTCCACGGATTTGTTCACGGCCCGCGCCAAGAAGTGGATTGTGGACCACAGGAAAAAATCAAGGGGCCAGCCGTTTTTCCTGGCGCTGACTTTTACGGCTCCCCACTCCGCGCTGGAAGTTCCCACACAAGCCTATCCCGCCGGCGGCGGCCTGAAGGGCGGATTGCAGTGGCTGGGTAAAAAGGGGGAATTGATCAATACGGCCAACGGCGTGCGCAATTCATACGTTTATCCCCGGTATGCCTCCCAAAAATGGCCGGAGGGAGCAAAAAAGCATGCTTCCATGATAGCCCGGATTGACGATGCCGTGGGGGATTTGCTCAGGCTCCTCTCCGATTTGAAAATAGATAAAAACACGATTGTGGTTTTTACCTCCGATAACGGCCCCCATAATGAAGGCAGTTTCACAGGCCCTGCGCAGGACCCCAACTTTTTCGAGTCTTATGGCCCGTTTGACGGAATCAAAAGGGATACCTGGGAGGCCGGCATCAGGGTTCCGGCTATTGTGCGCTGGCCGGCGGCCATTCCTTCAGGCCGCGTTAGCCATGCTCCCAGCCAGTTCCATGACTGGATGGCCACGTTTGCAGAGGCCGGAGGAATGCCGGTTCCGGCAAAAACGGATGGAGTTTCCATCCTGCCCACCCTCACGGGGAAAGGCAGGCAGAAGCCGGGCATTCTTTATGTGGAATATAACGTGAAGGGAAAAACGCCCGATTATAAAAACTTCCTTCCGGAGCACCGGAACGTTTCCAGGCTCCAGCAGCAGCTTATCTATGCAGGCAGGTACAAGGGCGTCAGGCAGAATATCCGTTCCCATGAGGATCCTTTCCAGATTTATGATATTGAAAAAGACCCCCGGGAATCCCGCAATCTGGCGGAGACGCCGGAGGGCAGGAAATACGGGGATTATTTCAGGAAGAGGGTATTGCAGGTCAGGAGGATTTATGACTATGACAACTCCGTCCGCGGTTGTCTGGCCGGCAGGCCTTATGATTCCGTCCCCGTGCCGCCTTTGGAGAAGGGCGGGGAAGTAGGCGGAAAACTGGCGTTCAGGCTTCTTTCCTCCAAGGCGTGTCCCTGGGTGCCCAAGCCGGAGGCGGTCAGGGGGTATGAAAACCTTGCGGTGGCGGAGACTTCCGGTTGTCTTGTCCCGGACGGCATTTCCAGACAGCCTTTTTGCGGGGAATGGAAGGGCTTCCTGAGCGTGCCGGAAACGGGAGTTTATACCTTTTTCCTGGAAACGGATTCCAATGAAGGTTCCAAATCCTTTGTGCGCCTGCATGACATGCAATTGGTGGATGCCGACTTCCGTTATAAGCCGGGGGACCGGGCGGATTCCTCTTCCGCCGTGGGAACGACGGAATGCAGCCCGGAAACCGGCAAAAGGGGAGTGCCCCTGGCAAAGGGGGCGCATCCCGTCAGCATCGGGTACGTGCATGGGGCGGGCGCTTCAAAGGCCGGGCTCAAGCTGATGTGGTCGCGGGACGGGGGCGCCCCGGAAGAAATTCCGGCATCCTGTTTCTCCATGTCCGCAAAGTAACCGCCGGAAATTTTCCGCCTTTCCGGCTGGGAGGCGGGAAAAACGGCCGTGATGGAGCCGGAGGTTTTATCTGCGGAACCGTTGGATTGGGATTGCTTTCCCGGAGCTTTTCATGTAATTGCTGACCGCAATGGTCCATATCCGGGAATGCATGAGGAAGTGGCTGCCGTTTGTCCTGATGGCGGCGGCTCTCGGAGTGTCTCCGGCCCAGGATGTGGCGAGCCCGGATGCCGCGGAGCTGGACCTGGACCTGGTCAAATTGAAAAAAGGCCCCAAGGGTAAACAGAGGGAAGCCATGCGGAAGGTTCTCCTGCTCGTGAACCTGAAACAGAAGGAAACGTGGCTGGCGGAATCCACGGGGGAGGATGCCGTTCATCTGGAGGCGGAGATTTCCTTCCGCCGGTATCTTGCCGCAGTGGATGTGGACGGCTGTCCGGAGGAATTCAAACGCGCGTTCCGCGGTTATGCAAAGCTTCTGAATTCCTTTGAAGAAAAAGATTTGAAAAGCGTGCGGGATTTTCCTTCCGTTCCCTTGCAGGCTGCCGGAAGGGAGCTGTTCCGGATATTGCTCAATTACCGGCTGGAGCCGGAACATCTGCTGGAGGAAATGAAGGCGCTGGTGGATGAGGAAATTGAGGGGAAGGAGGAGCTGTCCGCAGGGCAGATGATGGACATTGTCCGGGAGGTGCGGGAGGCCCTGCAATCCGGCAGACGCCCCTTTCCCGCGGAAAGGGCGCCGGAAAACAGGGAATGAGGCTTGCAGCGTCTTTTACCTGTAGTTTTTTTGAATCCATTCGACGGCCTTCGGGTTTTGGGGCAGGTAGTTTTTTAACATTTCCCTGATACGCCCTTGGGATTGACGATTCCGGGAGTCTTCCCCGTCCATGCCGGGAGGCATGACCGGGAACGCCTTCTGCTGCTGCGCCTGTTGAAGATAGCGGGCATAGGCGTCCGGATGCCGTTCCGCTTCCTCCCTGGATGGTATTTCCAGTTTTTCCATCAGGTAGAGCAGATAAAGGGCTTCCGGATGGTTCAGGGCGGCGGCTTTTTGATAAAGCTCCAAGGCTTTCCGTTCATCCTGCACGATGCCGTATTCTCCGTCTCCGCAGGCATACAGCCGTCCCAGTTCCAATGAGGCGGGGGCGTAGGACTGCCCGTCCGCCTGCATCAGGTAGGAAAGGAGTTCAGGGGGATTCCCGGAAATGCATTCCGTGAAGGCTTCATACTGGGCCTGCGGACTTCCATGATCCGCCGCTTTTTTAATCCAGTAATTGTATTCATCGGATTTGAGATCGTTCCTGGAGATAAAGTTATGGTCCGCCATTTGGCGCATGGCGGGAACGTAGCCTGCCTGCGCCGCTTTTTTCAGCAGCATGTCCCGCTGTTCAAATTGCTCAAAGGGGGAAAGCTGCATGTATTGCCGGTATAGTTCCTCCGGGGAGGATTCCCGCGGGGAGGCTGTCCAGTAAACGCCCAGGGCGGCGGCAAGAACGGCACCTGAAATGATCAATGCGGATTTAACGCTCACAATTGATAAGCGGCTGACCTGCGGAATTTTGTCTGAAAAAACGGTCGGGAAAAGGAGCTAGGCGGGAGCTGGGCGGCTTCCGGTTACGGTTTCCAGGCGGCGGCCATCAGGGTTTGGAAATGGGGCGGTTCCGGCTCCCTGTCCACAATGTCCGTGTGGATGTTCCGGAAGTCCGCTTCCTTGAGCATGCTTTCCAGAGCGGCGGGCGTGAAGCCCAGCCAGCGGTCCGCGTAGAGTTCGCGGGCTTCCTCCTGCCCGTGCTGGAGCAGGTCCAGAACGACCAGGCAGCCTCCGGGTTTCAGGATGTTCCAGGCGGCTTCCAGGGCCTTGACCGGCTTCTGGGCATGGTGCAGGGCCTGGCTGAGCAGGGCCAGGTCCACCGTGCCGGGTTCAATGGGAGGAGCTTCAATGTCCCCCAGGCGGTATTCCAGATTGTCCAGCCCGTGCTTGCGCGCCAGCTCCTGCCCCAGTTCCACCATGCTGGGGGAGTTGTCCACGGCGATCACCTTCTTGGCGCTGGGGGAGATGAGCTGTGAGACGAAGCCCTCTCCGGCCCCCAGGTCCGCCACCACGTCATAGTTCAGGATGCGGAGCAGGGCTCCGGCCAGCGCCTTCCAGGAACGGCCCGGCGCGTAGTTCTTGCCCAGCCGGCACACCACTTCGTCAAAATAGGCCTGCGTGCGGTTCTTGCGCTTGTCCAGGATGACCTGGAGGGCCTTTTTATCCGTTTCCGCCTCCGGCAGTTCCTCGCAGGCTTTCAGGGCCACGTTGTGCAGGTCGTTTGCCAGGGAGAGGGTGTAAAAGACGTTTTTTCCGGAACGCGTGTCCTCCACCACTCCTTCCTGCCGGAGCTGGGCCAGTTGGGTGGAGATGCGGCTCTGCCCCATGCCGAGGATTTCCTGGAGCTCCGCAACGCTCAGGGATTCTTCATTCAGAACGTTGATGATGCGCAGGCGCGTGGGGTCTGTCAGGAGTTTGAGCGTTTTTAGGATTGACTTCATGGCGGAATAATATATCAACGCATCGAGATTTATCGATATGAGTAAGAACAACCCTCACATCTTCACGTCGGAATCCGTTGGGGAAGGCCATCCGGACAAGGTGGCCGACTACATTTCCGACTCTATTTTAGACGCCTGCCTGGCTCAAGACAAAACTAGCCGCGTCGCGTGCGAAACTTTGGTGAAGAGCAACATGGTCATCATCGCCGGAGAGCTGACGACCAAGGCGGTGATCAATCCGGAAAAGATCGCCCGCCAGGCCATCCGGGAGATCGGGTACTGCAACCGGCAGGACGACGACGTGTTCCACGCGGATACCGTCTTTTTCACGAACCTGCTCACGGAACAATCTCCGGACATCGCCCAGGGCGTGGACGCCCGGGAGGCGGAGGGCAAGGGCCACGCGGAGCAGGGCGCCGGAGACCAGGGCATCATGTTCGGCTTCGCGACGAACGAGACGCCGGAGCTGCTGCCGGCCCCCATCGTGTTCGCCCACAAGCTGCTCATGGAACTGGCCAAGCGCCGCAAGCGCGGGCATGTGGACTGGCTGCGCCCGGATTGCAAGTCCCAGGTGGCGGTGGCTTATGATGAAGCCGGACGCCCCGTCCATATTGAAAACGTGGTCATTTCCACCCAGCACACGGAGGAAGTGGACCATGATACGATTTACGCTTACTGCGTCAAACTTATCAAAAACGTGCTCCCGGCGAAGCTGCTGGATGACAGGACGGAGTATTTCATCAATCCCACCGGGAAATTCGTGGTGGGCGGCCCCCACGGGGATTCCGGCCTGACGGGCCGCAAGATCATTGTGGATACGTACGGAGGCATGGGCCGCCACGGCGGCGGCGCTTTTTCCGGGAAGGATCCGTCCAAGGTGGACCGCTCCGCGGCGTACATGTGCCGCTGGGTCGCCAAGCACATCGTGGCCGCTGGATTGGCGGACAAGTGCGAATTGCAGGTGGCCTACGCCATCGGCTACCCCACCCCCGTTTCCATCCGGGTGGATACCTTCGGCACCGGAAAGGTGGAGGAGAAGGCCATTGAAAACGCACTGGAAGGCATTTTCTCCTTCAAGCCCGCGGACATGGTGGACCAGCTCGACCTGCTGCGGCCCATCTACCGGAAGACGACGCATTACGGGCATTTCACCAATCCGGAGCTTCCCTGGGAACAGCTGGACGAAAAGCGCCTTGCCTCCCTGAAACAACTTCTTCATTAATCCCACGACAACGTTTACAGACATGTTTTCAGAAACGGAACAATACAAGGTGCGCGATATCAGCCTGGCGGATTTCGGACGCAAGGAACTGGACATTGCGGAACATGAAATGCCCGGCCTGATGGCCGTGCGTGAAAAGTACGCCGCCACGAAGCCCCTGGAGGGCGTGCGCATCATGGGCTCCCTGCACATGACGGTGCAGACGGCCGTGCTGATTGAAACGCTGACCGCCCTGGGCGCCTCCGTCCGCTGGGCGAGCTGCAACATCTTTTCCACCCAGGACCACGCCGCCGCCGCGATTGCCAAATCCGGCACGCCCGTGTTCGCCTGGAAGGGGGAAACGCTCCGGGAATACTGGGACTGCACCTGGAAGGCCATGAACTTTCCGGACGGCCTGGGACCGCAATTGATTGTGGACGACGGCGGGGACGCTACCCTGCTCATCCACCGCGGGTATGAAATGGAAGAAGGTTCCGGCTGGGTGGACACTCCGTCCGAATCGGAAGAGGAGGAAGTCATCAAGGCCCTGCTGAAAAAGATTGCCGCGGAAACTCCGGGCATTTTCCACCGCTGGCTGCCTGAGCTGAAAGGCGTTTCCGAGGAAACGACCACCGGCGTGCACCGCCTGTACCAGATGCAGGCCGCGGGCCGCCTGCTGATTCCGGCCATCAACGTGAACGATTCCGTGACCAAGTCCAAGTTTGACAACCTGTACGGCTGCCGCGAGTCCCTGGTGGACGGCATCAAGCGCGCCACGGACGTCATGATCGCCGGCAAGGTGGCCGTGGTTTGCGGCTACGGGGACGTGGGCAAGGGCTGCGCCCAGTCCCTGCGGGGCATGGGCGCCCAGGTGGTCGTGACGGAAATAGACCCCATCTGCGCGCTCCAGGCCGCCATGGAAGGCTACCGCGTGCTGACGGTGGAGGATACGCTGGGCTGGGCGGACATTTACGTGACCACCACGGGGAACTGCGGCATCATCCGCATTGAGCACATGGAAAAGATGAAGGACCAGGCCATCGTCTGCAACATCGGCCACTTCGACAATGAAATCCAGGTGCACAAGCTCCAGACCTATCCCGGCATCAAGCACCTCAACATCAAGCCTCAGGTAGACCGTTACACCTTCCCCTCCGGCAACAGCCTGTACCTGCTGGCGGAAGGCCGCCTGGTCAACCTGGGCTGCGCCACCGGGCACCCCAGCTTCGTGATGTCCAACAGCTTCGCCAACCAGGTTCTGGCCCAGCTGGAACTGTGGAATACCCGTGAAAACCGCCCTGCGGGCGTGGAAGTGCTGCCCAAGGTGCTGGATGAGGAAGTGGCGCGCCTGCACCTCGGCAAGATCGGCTGCAAGCTTACCGTCCTGCGTCCGGAACAGGCGGACTACATCGGCGTTCCGGTGGAAGGCCCGTACAAGCCGGACTTTTACAGATATTGAACTTTTGAAGGTTCCCATTTCTCAGCCGTTCCGCGGGAGGCCTCCCGGCGGAGCGGCTTTTTTATTTTTCCGGCGATGGATGGAAGGGAAGCAGGATATCAGGCCATTTATTTTTCTTCTTGTTTTTTACGCAGGTTCCCCGGGATCAGTGAGGAAAAGGTAGGTTTTTTATCCGGTCTTTAATTTTCAAATACCTTTCCAGCAGGAAAAGCGGAAGCAGTCTTGGAATGCTGACCAGCCAAAGCCCCGGCCTGCATTGCAGGATTTCCCAAAACCACTTGAGTTTGGTAAGGAGGCTGTTATCAAATGTGGCATAGGGGAAGAGAAGGAGCCTCCTCTGCTCCGCCTGGATCAGTCCCATCAGGCGGTCGGCGTCCTGGTAGGTCATTTCCCCGGACTTATGCTTGCCGTACACCTCCTTCATGATCATGATCCAGGTCGTTATTAGGAATTCCGATCTTTTGATCAGGGTTGTTTTTGGATGCCCGCTTTTAAAATTGCAAATATTGCTGTTGTGTCTCCGATAGTACGAACACCGTTTTCCGGATTCAACCATGCCTGATTTTTTTAAATAGGCGCGCAGGGACAGCATTGTGTCGTCCGCAATGCCGGGGCCTGAGGGCAAATGTTCGAAATCGCTGAACAAAGACCTGTGGTACATGGAATTCCCTCCAAAACAGCTGTAAACATGGGAAATGTCAAAGATGCATTCCCTGTAGGGTTTGACGACGATGGAATCTGAGTCAGGCAGCATGCGTCCATGGGTGGGCTGTCCGTCTTCGTCGATCTCATTATAAGAATGGCTGTAAACCAGATGGCCGGGATATTTCTCCGCCAGAGACGCCAACGAGGAAATCCTGTCTTCCCTGGCGATGTCATCGCCGTCAAACTTGATAATCCATTCACCCCGGGACAAATTAACGGCGCGTTGCAAATTCCCTGCGATTCCCAGGTTTCTTTCGTTACGGTGGAGAATAATACGCCGCCCTCCTCCCTCTTTTTCCACCATTTCTTCCAGGCATTCAAAAGAGCCGTCGTAAGAAAAATCGTCCGAAATAATTATTTCCCATTCTCCTGGATAATCTTGTCTTAAAATAGCCCGGAACTGTTCTTTGATAAAACGTTTCTGGTTGTAACAGAGAAGAATGGCTGAAATCATGAAATCGAATAAACAGTTTAAGTTTTTTTAAACTGTTTGAAGATGACGAATTTCTAATCCGTGATCAATTAATGCCGCCATCAAGAAGGCCTATTGACAGGGAACATAAGGATAATAGGGGCGATAAGGGAATTTTGCCGGCTCCTGCTATTGATGCCATCCTTAGATGCCCTAATATCCCTAACCAGCTTTTCCCCAGATTTTTTCCGTTGACTTCGGATTAGAAATTCGTGTAGTGTTACCAGCACCGTTTTAACGGCGCACGCGCTCAGAGGACAAATCCTGTTTTCTCAATGATTTATGTGGGAGAGCGCGGGTTGCTCCCCTACATCAAACGTACCATGGATACTTCTTCCCGGAAAACGTCTCTCGTTGTATTGTTCAACCATCAGTATGACCGCAACATTCCGGTAATCAGGGAGATTTATTCAAGGCGTTTTTCCGGGCTGCTTCAATTAATGCCCTATTACAAGGGGGACGCTCCGGACGTATGTTCCGTATTCGGCAATTCATTCCAGTTTTATAATTATATTTTACAGGCCCGGGAAAGAATCATGGAGCTGGACGGCGATTATATTCTCATCATCGGAGACGACCTGCTCCTGAATCCCCGGTTTGACGAGTTTTCCACGCCGTCCCTGCTGGGAATCCATGGAGAGGATACGTGCTACCTGGACGGCTTTGTGGATGTCTCCCTGCCGGTGTGCTACCGTGGAACGGTGGAAGCCCACCGTTTTTCCACGGCTCCCGCCGGCATTGATGCGGGCAGCGTCAACAGAAATGTTCCGTCCTACGGGGAAGCCCGCCAGATTTTGAAATCCAGGAATCTCATGCGGCATGACGAACTGTCCCGCGTGCGCATGTTCCTGCCCAAGTGGAATCCCGGCGGCGGCGTCCATGCCAACTGGAAGGTGCTGAAGGGCAGAGCCTGGCATCTGCTGAACTACTAGAAGCACCGGATTAAAAAGTACCGGTATTCCTATCCCGTCGTCTTCGGCTATTCGGACATCGTCTGCATTCCGAAAGGGAAGTTTGACGATTTTTGCCGCATCCTTGAGGTGTTTTCCGCGTGGAACATGTTTGTGGAGCTGGCTATTCCCACGGCCTTGCAGCTTCTTCCCGGAACGCGGCTGGCTACGCTGGAAGACACGCGGCACAAGTCCGGAAACGTCTGGTTCCCGCAGGATCCGGAGCATTTCGAGGCCATGAACGCCGTCATTGACGGGATGGTGTCCTCTTCCGGCGGAGACCTCGGCAAACTGCTTGCCTCCTTTCCGGAGGAATACCTGTACCTCCATCCCGTGAAATTGTCCAGGTTCGGTGCGCGGGGTGTTTAATCCATTGAATTTCTTTATCCCATGTTGAAATATGCTGTGATCGGAGCCGGAGTTTCCGGATTGTCCATGGCCGGAATGCTGTTGAAAAAGGGGCATGAGGTGGTGGTTTATGAGAAGGACAGCCGCCCCGGCGGCCTGATCAAGTGCACGGAGGTGCAGGACAATTTGTACCACCGGGTGGGCGGCCACGTATTCAACTCCCGGCGTCAGGAAGTGCTGGACTGGTTCTGGTCCCGGTTTGACAGGGAACGCGATTTTGTCTCCGCCCGGCGCCGTGCCGTCATTTCTCTGGAGGGCGGGGCTGTGGTGGATTATCCCATTGAGAACCATCTCGACCAGTTTCCGGAGGCCGTCCGTTCCTCCATCGTCCATGAACTGCTGGAGCTTTACAGGAATCCCCCTGCGGAACCCCGTTCCCTGGGAGAATTTTTCCGGAACCGTTTCGGGAAGACCCTGAACGGCCTTTATTTCACGCCCTACAACAACAAGGTGTGGCGGCAGGATATCAACCAGATCGCCATGGACTGGCTGGAAGACAAGCTGCCCATGCCGACCGTGGCGGAAATCCTGTTGAATAACATCGGGCGCGTCAATGAAAGCTCCATGGTGCACAGCTCCTTCTTTTATGCAAAGCGCGGCGGCTCCCAGTTCCTGGCGGATACGCTGGCGCGCGGCCTGAAGGTCAGGTACCGGGCGGAGGCCGCGGACATCCGGGCGCAGGATGGAAAATGGCTCGTGCAGGGAGAATTGTTCGACCGGGTGGTTTTTACAGGAAATGCCAGGCAGCTTGCGGACTGTTTCCCCGGCGTGGACGAACTCCGCCCGTTCCTTCCCCGGATTTCGGCCTTGCGCTCCCACGGCACTACCTCCGTGCTGTGCCGGATTGACCCCAATGATTACAGCTGGATTTACATGCCCTCCCCGGCCCACCGTTCCCACCGCATCATCTGCACGGGGAATTTTTCCAGGAACAATAATAATGGAGACATTACCACCGCCACCATTGAGTTTTCCGAGCAAATGACGGAAGAGGAAATCCGGGCGCAGCTGGAGCTCATCCCCTTTTCCCCCTCCTACCTGGCCCATTACTGGGAGGAATATACCTATCCCGTGCAGGATGCGTCCAGCCGCGCCCTCATCCGGGAGCTGAAAGAGCGGCTGGAACCGAAAGGCATTTACCTGCTGGGGCGTTTTGCGGAGTGGGAATATTACAACATGGATGCGGCCATCGGGGCTGCCCTTGACCTGGGCGGGAGGCTGGACGGGGAACAGCCGTCCTAGCATGGGAGCAGGTTCCCGGATTCCGGGGCCTTGCGGAAGACGCCTATCAGCAAAGGGCTCGTGAAGGCGGTGGATTGTTAATCCGCTGTCAATGGAAAATTTTAACGGAGAATCATCTCCATGCATCCAGCATGGATTAAAACAGGATTTTTTTATAATGGGAGGGACATGGCCTGAACAGGCAATTCTTTCATGGTTATTTTTTTATGAGTCCATCCGGATTTTTTTGAGAACAGGCGGATTAACAACTCGCTAGAGAGGGTCATGCGGAGAGCATGCGCCCATTTTTTACCAGGGCCATGCGTTTCCTCCGGAATCAGGGCGTATGGCTATCCGTTATTGTTCTTTCGCGACTCGTGGCTACCGTGTGCGGCAGTGGTTACAGATGGCCAGCCTGATGCTGGCGGATTCCTCCGTGGAGTTGTCCCGCTGGAACCTTGGCCGCCTGAGGCGGGAGGGAATCACGGAGGCTGTCCCGTGGTTTGACCCGCATTTCCAGGGCGCCGGATACTGGGCTTGGAAACCCTTCATCATCCTGAAGGAGCTGGAACATTTGCAGGACGGGGATTATCTGCTTTATACCGATGCGGGACGTCCGCCCGGAAGGCTTTTCCGCCATTCCTTGCAGCCGTTCGTCCGGTAGCTGGAAGAGAAGGGGCAGGATATTATGCCGGGAGTGAACATTTCCTATTATACGGGGGATGTCACGCGGTGGTGCAAGCAGAGCGTTTTTGATGAATTGGAGCTGGATATCACGCATTTCGAGGAGGTCCCCCTCATTCAGGGGTCCTTCCTCTTTCTGAAAAAATCGGAGCAAAGCCTCCGGATTTTCCATGAATGGATGGATTTATGCCGCCGGTTCAGCCTGGTGTCTTCTCCCACTCCGGAGGAAAAGAGCCGCTGCCGCGCCAATTTTGCGGCTCATACGCACGACCAGACGCTGTTGTCGCTTGTGGCGGCGCGGCATCGCCTGGATTGCCTGTATTCCGGGAAGGGCGTCATTCATCTGGAAGGCAACAGGGCGTTTGAACAGCATCCCGGATTCGACGACAAGGACCCGGACTGGTTTTTGAGCGAGCTTGGCGCGGAGAGGGCGGAACATCCCTTGATTTTCCTCCTTGCCTGCCTCCAACGGGCGTTTTTCCTGTATGAAAGGGCCATGAATAAATTGTTGAAGCTGGTGGGTCTGGGGCCTCTCAAAGGGTTTTACCAGTGACTCATGCCGCCCCGCGGGAAGAGGGAGGGGAAAACGGGCGGAGGGAAAAATGCCTCGTGCCTCCCGCCATGGCGAACCGTTCCGGCATGCGGGGGGAAGAATAAAAAAGCGCCGGAAGAATTCCGGCGCTTGAGGAAAGTTCCTTTTAAAAAGGCTTTTACCAGGAAGCGTCAAATTTGGGGATGGGCGTTCCCTTTCCTCCGGGGCAGTTTTCCGGTACCTTGTACGCCTTGCGGAGTTCGTTGTAGCGCTTCTTGAGCTGTTCCACGGTGGACTTGTAGGCGGGATCGTCAATGACGTTCTTCATCTGCATGGGGTCCTTCTTCATGTCAAAGAGCATCCATTCGTCACTGGTCCAGATGTAGGAGAGCGTGTAGCGGTCTGTCCGGATGCCGTCGTGGCGCGGGGCGTTGTGTTCGCCGGGATTCTCGTAGAAGCAGTAGTAGATGGCGTCCCTCCAGTTGTCCGGCTTCTTGCCGGTGAAGGCCGTGGGAAGCAGGGAAACGCCCTGGAAGGTGCTCATGTTTTCCGGGGTGTCCGCTCCTGCCGCGGAAACGATGGTGGGAGCGTAGTCGATGTTCTGCACCATGGTGGTGTTGCGGATGCCCGCGGGAATTTTGCCGGGCCATCTCATGATGAGGGGCATGCGGAGCGATTCCTCAAAAATCCAGCGCTTGTCGTACATGCCGTGTTCGCCCATGTAGAAGCCCTGGTCGCCGCAGTAGATGACCAGCGTGTCTTTGGAAAGGCCTTCCTTGTCCAGGTATTTCATGAGGCGTCCGATGCTGTCGTCCACGGAAAGCAGGCAGCCCAGGTAATCCTCCATGTAGGCGTGCCATTTCCATTCCGCAAAGGCTTTCGGGTCTTTCAATTTTCCGGATTTCATGCCGTCTACCAGGGACTTGGTGCGCTTGGCGTAGTAATCCGTCCAGGTCTTCCGTTCTTCCGGGGTCATGCGGTTGATTTCGCCCAGGTCCCAGCCGTAGCCGGGGGAGACGATGCTTTTGCGCATGTCTTCCGGCACCTGGTCCTTGAGCACCTTGAGGTCGGAATAAATCGCCATGTGCCTGGCTACGGTCTGCTGGTTTTTCTTCAGGAATTCCGGACGGTTGGCGTAGTCGTCATGGAAGTTGGCGGGCGGCGTCAGCTTGGACGTGTTCACCTTGCCCAGATGGCGCAGGGCGGGGCACCAGGCGCGGTGGGGGGCCTTGTGGCCCACGACGAGCAGGAAGGGCTTGTCCTTGTCCCGGTTTTCCAGCCACTGGATGGATTTGTCCGTGACGACGTCCGTGGCGTAGCCGGGAAAGCGCTTCGTCTGGCGCTTTCCGTTGGGTTTGAGGCTGATGAAATCCGGATTGTAGTAACTGCCCTGGCCGGGGAAGATTTCCCACGTGTCAAAGCCGGTGGGGTCTGATTCCAGGTGCCATTTTCCGAAAAGGCCTGTCTGGTAGCCGGCTTTTTGCAGCATCTTCGGGTAGGTGGGCTGGGAGCCGTCAAGCGGGCGCTGCCCGTTGAAGACGAAGCCGTTCATGTGGGAGTGCCTTCCGGTCAGGATGCAGGCGCGGGAGGGGCCGCACAGGGAGTTGGCGCAGTAGCTGCGGTCAAAGACCATGCCCTGCCTGCCCAGCTTGTTGAAGTTGGGCAGCGCGACGGGGGAATCGTTCTTGGAGGTGCCCAGCGTCTGGTAGGCGTGGTCGTCCGTAATGATGAAGAGGATGTTCGGTTTTTTACTCCCCGCAGCCTTGGTCTGGGCCATGAGAGGAGCTGCCGCCAGCAGGGCCAGAGTTCCGGCGATGATGGTTTTTAAGGGTCTCATATTGCATGAAGGATATAGAATGGGGGTACGGTGTCAATGTCATAGGATTCCTTTTGCCGGGATTTTACGTTATGGTATTCTTCCCGCCATGCATTCCTCCCCGTTGGAAGATACGCTGCGTTTGTTCGGCAAGGAGCGGTTCCGCCCCATGCAGCGGGAGCTGATGGAGTGCGCGCTGGCGGCCAGATCCTGCATAGGCATTTTGCCTACGGGCTCCGGCAAGAGCCTTTGCTACCAGATTCCGGCGGTTTTAGGTGACGGGGTGACGGTGGTGGTTTCCCCGCTGATCGCCCTGATGCGTGACCAGGTGGCCGGGCTGGAAAAACTGGGCGTGGCGGCGGCCAGGTATGATTCCTCCCTGGCGGAGGAGGAGAAGGCCGCCCTGCTGGACGCCTTGAAGTCCGGAGCCGTCCGGCTGCTGTTCGCCGCGCCGGAGTCGCTGGAATCCCCGTGGATGCAGCATGCCATGGAGTTTGTTTCCCCCGGCCTGTTTGTGGTGGATGAGGCCCATTGCCTCTCGGAATGGGGGCACAGCTTCCGGCCCGATTACCTGGGACTGCCCGGTTTTTTCAGAAAATACGGGTTCCGCAGCGTCATGGCGCTGACTGCCACGGCTACGGAGCGGGTGTGCCGTGACTTGTCCTCCCTGTTTGATGTGCGGGATGAGTGCGTTTTCCGGGCCGCGCCGTACCGGGCGAATATTTTCCGCCAGGTGGAAACGCTGAGGGAGCAGGACAAGACCGCGCGGCTGGTTGAGTTTTTGAGGGAGGACGGCCACCGTCCCGCCGTAGTGTACACGCGCACCCGCAAGGATGCGGAAAACCTGTGCTATGAGCTGGGGAAGGCCGGTTTTTCCGTCAAATCCTACCATGCTGGCATGCCTCCGGAAATCCGCGGGCTGGTGCAGGACGAGTTCCTGACGGGAGCGGCGGACGTGCTGGTGGCGACGATTGCCTTCGGCATGGGGATTGACAAGCCGGACGTGCGCTCCGTGGTGCATTACCATCCCCCCGCCAGCCTGGAGGCGTATGTGCAGGAGTCCGGCCGTGCGGGCCGCGACGGGCTGCCTTCCTTCAGCCTGGTGATGCTGTCCCCGCGTGACGGCGTGGCCGTAGTGAACCGGCTGCATGCGGCGGAACCGGACCTCCATGGGCTGAAAGGGCTGGCGTCGCTGCTGGGCCGGCGCGGGGAGCATATTGTTTCCCTGTATGAAGCGTCCACCCTCCATGATTTGCCGGATGTGGCGGTGGACCGGATGCTGTTTGACCTGAAGCGGAGGGGAGCCGTCCGGGAGCTGGGCATGGGGTACAAGTATTACAAGGTGCGCCCCCTGTTCCGGATGGAGGAAATTTTATGCGGCAGGGATGGAGAGGAGGCCGCCCGCCTTCAATGGATGGACGGCCGCCGGGAAGGGGAGGTGCTGGACCTGGTGGCGGAGTGGGGTCTTTCATGGGAAGAGGCCGCCGCGTGGCTTGACGAACTGGCCCTTTCCGGGGAATGGAAGGTGGACCTGCGCCAGATAGCCCTTCACCTGCGTTCCGGAGGGTTTGATGCGGAAGCGGCGGCGCAGGAATTCGCGCAGTATTTTTCCCGGTCCCGGCTGAACGGGCTGGAACGCTGGAAAACGTGCGTTTCCACGCTGACGTCCCCGGCCTGCCTCAACAGGAGCCTGGACGCCTACTTCGGCTTTCCGGAGCTGTCCGGACCCTGCGGGCATTGTCCGGGGTGCTGCGGCGCAGTACCTGCGGAGATGGAAGAGGAGAACCCCGGACCGCTGCCGGAAGAACTGCGTTCCGCCGTCATGGAGCTGGCGGCGCAGAGGAAGGCCGCTCTGGCCCGCCCTTCCCAGTTGACGCGTTTTCTGCTGGGGCTGGCTTCTCCGGCGGCCATGCGCGCGCGGCTGTGGGGGCACCCCCTTTACGGGGCGCTGGCGGACAGAAGCTGGGAGGATGTGTGGATTGAGGCCCGCGCCCTGTCGGGGAATTAGCGGTCAGTTGCCGCCTTGGGCGGCTTCATAGGCGCCAATGATGCGCTTGCAGGAGTTCTCCGCATGCAGCAGGGAGCACCAGTAGCGGGAGATTTCCTCCGGGCTGCGTTTTCCTTCATCCCAGGCGCGGATTTCCTCCAGCAGCGCCCCGGCAATGCTTTCCGGGGTGTCTCTGGGGCTGAGCGTCCCGGAATCATGGGAAACGTACCATTGCAGGCAGTTCAGCAGGGGCGTAAGGCGCGGGCCAACGACGGAGGCTCCGGCGCAGAGCGCTTCCGCGGAGGCGACGTGCGTTCCCTCGGACCGGGAGGTACAGAGGCTGATTCTGGCTTGGGAGTATTTCTTTTGCAGCTCCGCGTTGGGCAGGTAGCCGGCCAGGCTGATGCGGGAGCGGAGGCCTTCCGGAAGATTGCCGTGCCATTCCCGGAGGAAGGGAGGAATGTTTCCGTAGATTTCCGCTTCCCAGTGCGGTGCGCGGGGGAGGGCCCGTTCCAGCGTGGCCATCAGCAGGAAGGGGCGTTTGTAGAGAAGGTCGTCCCAGCGGCCCACGGCCATGATGATGTTGCGCTTCTCCCCGGCATAGCGGCAGGTGGAGGAAATGGGGTTGGGAATGAGAGCCAGTTTCCGGACGATGGATTTTCCGTAGAGCCATTCCCGGTCCTGAATGGATTTGACGGCTGCCGGCATGGGGAAGGCTACCATGTCCCCCTGGTCCAGGTGTTTTCTTCTTCCCCGACTGGCCAGGTTCCAGGTGTGCTGTTTCAGCAGGCGCAGCAGGAAAAAGGCGGACCCCCTGATTTTTCCGCGGGCGAAGACGTCCCTGGTCCACATGTTTTCCGCGATGGGGAGCCAGTATTGCCACGGAAAAAACAGTCCGGAGGAATCCATGTACACCACCAGGAAGATGCCCGCGTCATGGATGGCCCTGGCGATGGGAAGGTATTTGCCCGTGCCCCAGGCGTACAGGACCAGCCCGTCAATGCCCAGGGATTTCCACCAGGCGGCGTCTTCCAGGTTGGCGTACTCCGTGCGGATGAGGTCGGGGTCGTCCCCCTCCTGGACGGGCGTGGGCATGATGGCCCTGCTTTCCATGCCGATCCGCTGGAAGGCTTTGCAGAAAGCCCCGGAATCACGGGAAAAGAAGGTGTGGTCCCCTTTGAAGGGAACGGGCGTGCAGGTGTACCATTTCATGATGCCGTGATGCTGGGGGATTGACGGAAAAGGCGGAGTTCCTCAAGAAGGCCGCCCATGGACTGAAGCCATGCGGCGGGGGAATACGTGGAGGACAGGAGCTGCTGCCCGTGCGCGCTCATGGACGGCCAGCGTTCCTCTTCCTCCAGGGCGGTGCGCAGCGTTTCCGCCAGCGCGTCCGCGGAAGGTTCCCGGGCAATCCAGCCGTTCCGCCCGTGGGTGATGAGCTCCGGCAGGCCGCCGCGCGGGGTGACGATGACGGGCGTGCCGTGGAGCCATGATTCCAGAACGACCATGCCGAAGGTTTCCTCCCACAGGGAGGGCGCCACGGCCAGTCCGCAGGCGGCGCGCACAGCGCCCTGTTCCTCATGGGGAATGAACCCGGTCAGGCGGATGGATTCAAGGCGGCGGGAAGCGACGTAGCGCTCCAGTTCCCCGCGCAGGGGGCCGTCCCCCATCAGGTAGAGCGTGCGGCCGGGAGGGGCAAGGCGTTCCCACGCCTGAACCAGTGGGAGGACGCCTTTTTCCTGCGTAAGGCGTCCGGCGTAAAGAACGTCCCGGCGGGGGAGGTCCGGCGGGGGAGGTCCGGCGGGGGAGGTTTTTTGCCGGATGAAGTGGGGAATGACCCTGATTTTGTCCTCCGGTATTCCGGTTTGGATGAGGAGCTCCCGCTGGCGGCGGCTGACGGCGACGTAGGAGGAAAGGCGGTTCCAGGCGCCCATGCGGCGCGTTTTATACAGCGTGGCGGCCGCCAGGGCGGAATAGGCCATGCTGCCGCGCCAGCAGGCGTGCAGGACGCCGGGAAGGTAATTGCCGTTTTTACAGGAGAAGCAGGGGGAGCCGTCCCGGTAGAATACCCCGTTGAGGCATCCGGCGCGGTAGTTGTGCAGGTAGTGGATGACGGGAACGGATTGCTCCAGGGCCAGCCCGTAGACGCAGGGGGACATGGCCGGAAACGTGTTGTGGATGATCCACGCGTCATAGCGGTCTTTGCGCAGGCATTCGCGCAGTTTTTCCTCCACGTCCCTGTTGCGGAGCATGTAGCGCATTTTCGTCAGCGCGCCGTGGGGGCTCTGGAACAGCTCCGCGGTGGAATAGACAAAGGGGGTGACGTCCGCCACGGCACGCAGCTCCTCCGTGATGGCGCGGAAGCAGACTTCCTCCCCACCCACGTCGCCATAGCGGCTGAAAATATGTAGAATACGTGGACGTTGCATGGCTGCGGCGGAACGGGCTATCCCTGGAGTTCCCTCCTGAGCTTCTGGGGATCCTTCAACAGCTCCCGCTGGATGGCTTCCTGCTGCTGGCGCAGGCGGTCTTCCCGGGACTGGAGGGCTTTTCTCCCGGGGGCCGCCTCGGAATTGACGAAGGGGTTGTTATCCCCCCATTTGGACCAGGGGCCGCGGGGGATGCGGTAGAATTCCACAAAGCGCCAGTGGACGACGGCCGTTCCTCCAGTGATGCCCAGGTAGTCGCGCACGGCGGGGGAAATGTCGATGCCCGCTCCCTTGTTCTGGGTGTTGACGGGGGGCTTGTCACCGAAGACGTAGGGCCAGTCTTCCGTGGTGAAGGGGCCGCAGTCCTCCCACTGGGCAAAGCAGGAGCGCTTGTTGTAGACGATCTGCACCCATCTGCCCTTGCAGACGGATTGCCCTTTCCCCGTGTATTCCCGGCGGAACCACGGGATGACCCGTGACGCCTCCGTCTTGTGCTCTCCCTTGCAAACGTCATTGTAGGGCAGCGCCACGTAAAAAGGGTTTTGCCGGGGGACGAACGTTTTCGGGCGGAAGTCCACGGTGCGGCCCACGGGGTCCGGATTGTCGAAGCCGCCGAAGTTTTCCCGCCAGGCGGAGTCCCACGAGCTCTTGTGGTTGGCTACCGGGTTGCGCTCCGTGGAATCCTCCCCCACCCAGAAGACCGTGGCGGTAATATTGAGCCGCCAGGGATAGGTGCCGGGGCTCTGCCTGGCCGTCCTGGGAAGGATGCGGGGCTGGGGCGCCGGGCGTTTGCCGCCCGCGGCCGCGGCGGGCGATTTGACGATGACCCTGGGCAGCGGGTCCCGCTGCGTGGGGGTGATGATGACGGGGCCTTTGGGCCGTCCGGAGCTGTCCGCCAGGGCGCGGGTTGCGCTCCGGCCCGTCTGGATGTCCGCCCTGGCGGCCCCTGCGGGAGCCAGGGCCAGCAGCGCAAGCAGGCATGCGGAGAGGAAGGAGTTCCCAGCGGAACCCTTCCGGAATGCCTGTTGACGTTGCCAGTGTTTTACCATCGGTGCAGTTGAGTGACGAAGCGGTGGTCCAGCTTGCCGGGATAATCCGTGTTGAAGTGGAGCCCGCGGCTTTCATTGCGGCGCATGGCGCAGTCCACGATCAGGGAGGCCACCGCCACCAGGTTGCGCAGTTCCAGGATGTCCGGCGTGATGCGGTACCCCCAGTAGAAGTCCTTCACCTCCCGGTGGAGCATCCGGAGGCGCGTGGCCGCGCGGTCCAGCCTCTTGTTGGTCCGCACGATGGAGACATAATCCCACATCAGGCGGCGGATTTCATCCCAATTGTGATAGATGACGGAAAGTTCATCCGGCAGGGCGGTATCCCCGTGGTGCCACGCGGGGATGTCGTAAGAAGTGGGGGAATCCTTCCTCAGGGGCTGAAGGGAGAGCATGGAGTTCAGCGCGCGCTTGGCGACCACCACGCATTCCAGCAGGGAGTTGGAGGCCAGGCGGTTGGCGCCGTGGAGGCCCGTGCATCCGGTTTCCCCGGCGGCGTAAAGGCCGTCCAGGCTGGTTTGGCCGTTGACGTCCGTCAGCACGCCGCCGCACTGGAAGTGCGCCGCGGGAACGACCGGAATGGGCTCCCTGGCGGGGTTGATGCCGTAGCGGTTGCAGGTCTCGTAAATCAGGGGGAAGCGCTCCTGGACGAAGCCCTCCGGCTTGTGGGAGATGTCCAGATAGACGCACATGCTGCCCGTCCTCTTCATTTCCGAGTCCACGGCGCGGGCGGTAATGTCGCGCGGGGCCAGGGATTTGCGGGGGTCATACTTGTGCATGAATTCCTTTCCGTCCGCTCCGGTCAGTACGCCGCCTTCTCCCCGCACGGCCTCGGAGATGAGGAAGGAGCGCGCTTCCGCTCCTTCCGCGCGGGTGTTGAAGAAGCAGGTGGGGTGGAACTGCACGAATTCCATGTTGGCGATGGTGGCCCCCGCGCGCCAGGCCATGGCTACGCCGTCCCCCGTGGCGGAATCATTGTTGGTGGTGTACAGGTACACGCGTCCGCAGCCGCCGGTGGCGAGCAGCACGCGGTCTGACCGGAAGATTTCCACTTCTCCGGAGGCGCGGTCCAGCACGTAGGCTCCCAGCACGCGGTCTTCCGTGACCAGGCCCAGCTTGGTCGTCGTAATCAGGTCGATGGCGAAGTGGTCTTCCAGCAGTTCGATGTTGGGGTGGAGCTTGGCCGCCTCCAGCAGCTTGGAGGTGATTTCCAGGCCGGTGGCGTCCTTGGCGTGGAGGATGCGCCGCTTGGTATGGCCGCCCTCCCGGGCCAGTTCGTAATCCTCCCCCTGGTGGCCGGGGTCAAAATTGACGCCCCATTCCAGCAGCTCCCGGATGGCGCCGGGGCCTTCCTCCACAATGGTGCGCACGGCCTGTTCGTTGCACAGGCCCGCGCCGGCGTCCAGCGTGTCCGCAACGTGGTCTTCAAAGGAGTCGTTGCGGTCCCACACGGCGGCTATGCCGCCCTGCGCCTTGGCGGAACTGCAATCCAGAAATTTGCCTTTTGTAATGACGGCAACCTTGCCGTGTTCCGCCGCTCTCAAGGCGAAACTCAATCCGGCAACACCTGCCCCAATGACTAAAAAGTCGCTCGTCTTCATCTTGAATGGTACGGAACTGTAACATAACGGGAACCCTCAAGTCACGCCCAATGATGGGGCGGCGGGGCATATTTGTCTGGAAAAGAAGCGTGAAACACGCTAATTCATGGGCATGAGACCCCAAGGGAACGAACAGGAGGCGCGCCGGAACAAGCATGTGCGCAGCGCTCCGGCCAAAATTGCCGTGAAGGCGCTGGGAGAGGATGTGCTGGACGGGATTCTGGACAAGGCCCCCAACCCCCTGCTGCTGATTCTGGACTGCGTGCAGGACCCCCATAACCTGGGGGCCATTCTGCGGACGGCGGACGGCGCGGGCGTGGACGCCGTAATCGCCCCGCGGGACAAGTCCGTGGGCATTACGGAGACCGTGCTGCGCGTCTCCGTGGGGGCGGCGGAAAAGGTGCCTTTCATCCAGGTGACCAACCTGGCGCGCACCATGAAGCAGCTCCAGGGCCGCGGCATCTGGATATTCGGCACCTCGGACAAGGGGGACCGCGACCTGTATGAGACGGATTTCACGGGGCCGGCCGCGCTGGTGATGGGCGCGGAAGGGGAAGGCATGAGGCGGCTGACGGAAGAGAATTGCGACTTTCTGGTCAGGATTCCCATGAAGGGGGGCGTTCCGTGCCTGAACGTATCCGTAGCTACGGGCGTATGCCTGTATGAGATGGTGCGGCAGCGGCTGCGCTCCTGATTCCATGATTGTTTTCCTTCTCCCTTCATCCTTATGATTCAGGAACTTGAACTTGCTCCGGGAGAACGTGCCCGGTTCATTTCAGACATCCACTTCGGCCATGCCAAGGCGCTGGTCCGGGAGCCGGAGGAGCTGGCTTTCCTGCTGGAAGGGTGCACTTATCTGGTGGTGTGCGGGGATCTCAGTGAAACCCGTGAAAGCCCCTGCCAGGCGGAAGGGCTGGAAAAACGCGCCCGTTTCCTGCAAATGTGCCGGGAGGCCGGAGTGCAGCCCGTGCTGCTGGCCGGCAACCATGACCCGGATGAAAAGTCCGGACTGCTGAAATTGCAGGGGGGCCGCGTCTGCGCCCTGCACGGGCATGCCCTGTTCAAGGAGGTGGCCCCGTGGGGATGGGAATATTTGAAAAACAAGCAGGCCTCCCGTGAGCTGGTTGCCGCGTTCCCGGAGGCGGATACGGATTTGCGGCGGCGGCTGGAACTGGCGCGCGCCATGAGCGTGCTGGTTCCCCCCATTTACACGCGTTCCGGGGCGTGCCGGAACAAGCTGGTGCGTTTTCTGGCGCATTCCGCCTGGCCGCCGGAGCGGCCCGCGCAGATTCTTCTGGCATGGCTGACGATGATGCGGCGCATGCGGAAATTCACGGAACGCTTTTTCCCGGAGGCGGAAGTCGTCATCTTCGGCCATCTGCACCGCCGTGCGGTTACCGGGAAAAGGGGAGGGCGGCTGTACGTCAATCTGGGCGCCTGTTTCCACCATGCCGAGTGCTGGGCGGCGGACGTGACGGC
The DNA here is from genome assembly GCA_947624785.1 of Akkermansia muciniphila. Taxonomy (GTDB): domain Bacteria; phylum Verrucomicrobiota; class Verrucomicrobiia; order Verrucomicrobiales; family Akkermansiaceae; genus Akkermansia; species Akkermansia muciniphila_F. The sequence goes on from CANQLV010000010.1 coordinate 66,024, forward strand.
GGAGGGGGGCGTCTCCATCCGCAGCTATACGCCTGAAGGGTATGACGGTCCGGCGGTGGTTCTCCGCTGACCGCGTACCGCGGAGGAAGGAAAAAAGGGAAGGGGAACGCGCCCGTGTTTAGGCGATAATGTGTTAGAGCACCGGATGACTAGTCCATACAGTTTGTGGACGCGTTCCCCAAGGAGTTTGGCCGATCCTGTTTTCCCTTGTTGCCGGAAGGACAGTTTTTCCCGGAGCATTTCAGGGCGCAGCCCCGGCAGCAGCAGGGGCGCGAGGCGGAAAAGAACCTGGAGAGGAAGGACTCCGTTCTGGCGGGAACGCCGCCGGAGCATTTTCTTCCGTTGTTTCTTTCCGGGTTTGGGCTGACCATGAATGAAAGTTAGTGTAATCTAACTTACCTTGCAAGAAAAAAGTTTGCCTCATCTAATATTTTTCAAGAAGAGGTTGACTTGACCGGAGCTTGGACTATTGTTTTTGTTAGTTAAACCTAATAAGCATCAGTCATGATACGCAAAAACTTTCCCTCCCTGGAGCTGAGCAACAGCCTGGAGGATTACATTGAGGCCGTCCGCAACATCGAGCTGGAAAAAGGGAGTGCCGCCGTAGGAGAGATCGCGGAGGCCCTGAACGTGAAAAAACCTTCCGTCTCCCTGGCCATGAAGCAGTTGAAGGAACGCGGCCTGGTGGAATATACTCAGTATTCTCCCATTGTGCTCACCCGGGAGGGCCGTTATTACGCGGACCGGGTCATTTCCTGCCACACCATGGTGAAGGAATTCCTGATCACGGTACTGAAGATGGAGGAAAAGCGCGCGGATGAAGTGGCCTGCGGCATTGAGCACATCATGACGCTGGAGGAGATTTCCCGGTTCCGGCTCCTGACGGAGCATTGCCGGAAGAGCGGAGAATAGGAAGGCCCAGGACGTTTTTCAAAGGGATGGTTCATTTCCACATGAACCATCCCTTTCCTTTTACTGAGGGGTGCGGACCGGGGGCAGGCAGCGGCGCGTGCTGCGCGCGCTGACGTACACCGTGGAGGCGTTATGGAGGAACGCGGAAAGGGCCGGGGTAATCAGCCCGAACATGCCCAGCAGAATCAGGGAGGTGTTGAATCCGATGATGAAGCGGTAGTTGCGCTCTATTTTTTCAAGGACGGCGCAGCTCAGTTCCCTTAAAACCACCAGTTCACTCAGGGAGCTGGACAGCAGGGAAATGTCCGCCACTTCACGGGCGATGTCGGAGGAATCCTTCATGGAGACGGAGACGTCCGCGCAGGAAAGGGCGGGGGAATCGTTGATGCCGTCACCCACCATGCACACCGTTCTTCCGGACTGCTTCAACTGCTGGATGAAGCGCTCCTTGTCCTCCGGCAGAACCTGGGAGCGGTATTCCGTGATGCCCAGCTGGCGGCTGATGGCGCGGGCGGCGGACTCGCTGTCTCCGGTGAGCATGATGATGGAGGAAATGCCCTGCCGCTTCAGCCGGGCGATCGTTTCCCCGGCTTCCGGCCTGGGCGGGTCGCTGACGCCGATCATGCCGATCGCCCTGCGGCCTATGGCCAGGAAGATGTTGGATCTGCCCCTGGCGTGGCTGCGGATGGTCTGCCGCTGTTCTTCCGTGAGGGGAATGCCTTCATCTTCAAAAAGGAAGTGGTAGCTGCCCACGAGGACCTTCTTCCCATGCAGGCGGGAGGAAATGCCGTGGGCCACGATGTATTCCACCTCCGCGTGCTCTTCCTCATGGTGCAGGCCTTCCTCCAGCGCCTTGCGCACGACGGCCCGCGCCACGCTGTGGGGAAAGTGCTCTTCCAGGCAGGCGGCCGTTTTCAGGATGTATTCCCGGCTGCAGTCGCTCAGGGGGACAATCTGCGTCACCTGGGGGCAGGCGGAGGTCAGCGTGCCCGTCTTGTCAAAGACGATGGTGTCCGCCCTGGCGAACAGCTCCATGAATTTTCCTCCCTTGATCATGATCTTGCGCGCGGAGGCCTCCTTCATGGCGGAGATGACGGAAATGGGCGTGGCGAGCTTGATGGCGCAGGAATAATCCACCATCAGCACGGAGAGCGCCTTGGAGATATTCCGGGTGAACAGGAACAGCGCCCCCGCCGTGAGCAGGGTGAGGGGAACGATGGAATCCGCGAGTTTTTCCGCCCGGCTCTGGACGCGGGCCTTCAATTCCTCCGAATGGTCAATCAGGGCGATGATGTTGTTGATGCGGGACTGGTCGCCCATGGCGTCCACCCGGATGACGAGGGAGCCTGTTTCCAGCGTGGTCCCGGCGAAGACGACGGAGCCTTCCTGCTTGGCTGCCGCCTCCGCTTCCCCTGTCATGGCAGCCTGGTTCACTTCCGCCTCCCCGGACAGGACGGCGCCGTCCACGGGGATGACGTTGCCGGCGTCCACGCGGATCCTGTCCCCGGGCCGGATTTGTTCCATGGGAACCTGGCGCATGCCGTCCTTTTCCACCCTCCAGACTTGGTCCACGTTAATGCTCAGGCTGGCCGCAAGCGCCGCACGGGTCTTCTTCCGCGTGTAATTTTCCAGCAGGTCTGAAATGGAAAGAAGGAACATGATGGAATTGGCCGTTCCGTAGGCCCTGGTGCCGATGGAGACCCCGATGGATACGGCGTCCAGAACCGCCACATTGAGCCTGCCGCTGCTCAGGCCTGCCATTCCGCGCCGGAAATAGGAGCCGTAATTCCAGAAAGCCTTGGCCATTCTGAGAGGGGGCGGCAGGAATAATTTGCAGAGCAGGAAGGAAGAAACTTTCCCGGCTATCTTAAGGGAAAAGGATTGGCCCAGTTTCCTGGCTTCCGCCCGCTCTTCCGGTTCATGGCTGCGGAGCGTTTCCGGCCTGAGCCTGTCCAGCGCGCGGAAAATGGTCTGGGGATTCGCCCCTTCGTACAGGATGAACACCCCCCCGTTGCAGGGAGTGGCCTTGACGGAGCTGACCCCTTTCAGCTTCAGGAGCCTGCATTCAATGCCGCAGGCCTGGTCATGGTTGAACATGCCGCGGCCGCAGCGCACCCGGAGCCTGCCGGGCGTATGGTGGATAACCTGATAGTGCATCGGTTTGGAAAAATGAAAAAGGGGGAAACGCCCTTCTCCGTGCGTTTCCCCCGTTGGAGGCTGCCCGTTCCGCTGGCGGAGAAGGAAACGGACTGCCCCAGTATGATGATGAACAATGAGATTGTTACTGTTCCGGCTTGCGGTTTTCAGCGGCGGCCTCGTGGCACAAGTCCTGCGCTTCTTCACGGATATTGGCCAGTTGCTCCATGGCCTTCTGCTGGATGAGCATGGCTTTGGAAAGCCCTTGGACGGCCAATTTCCTGGTAGCGGGGCTTTTAACCACTTTCGTGCCGATGGCGGCGGCGATGACTCCGCCGACGAAGCCCCAGAGGCCCTTGTTGTTGATGTAACTCATGGTAATGTTTTTTGTTGGGTTCAGCCGGCCTTGGCGGCATGCAGCCGTTTCTTTCCCGGAAGGGTTGGATGATCTCCAATAGGCCTGCTTTTTTGTAACGTTCCGCAGGTTTCAGGTCAAGTTGAATTAGTTTAAACTAATTTTTTTACGGTACGTAAAATTATTTTAAAGATTTTTCAATACATTGATCATAAAAGAGGTATGAAACGTGCTTCATGGAAGGAGTTCCAAATTGGAAAAGGGCTAAGGGAGAAAAAGTGTTGACTCAATAGTTAGTTCTATCTAACTTTGCCGCGTTGCATGAACTTGACCCATACAGGACTTCACCGTTTCTTCCGCCGGATTTGCCGGTACCGGAAACTGGCCGGGCTTCTCGTCCGGCGTCCCAGATACCGCCTGCTCTGCGGGGACTGTGAGTTCTGTATGGGCGCATGCGGCAAAGCCGTGGATGCGCAGTCCGCCGCAGGCCGGGAGCAGGAATGCTCCTCCGCCATGGAAGGCTGAACATCCGCGATTGACGAGGAAGACTCAAGATACAGCATTACTATGAAGAAACGCTACATGATACCCGCCCTGCTGGCCTGCTCCGGCTTCTGCATGGCCGGTACGGCATCCGTAGCCACTACCGCCGCCGCTCCGGCTGCGGAAGAGGCTGAAGGCAAAGGTTCCATTCTGGACGACATCGACCTGTTCGGGGACGAATACGGCGATGAAAGCACGCCCATTCCGAACGATCTTCTGACCAGGGCCCTGACGGATCTGCATCAAGGCGCTTACGAGAAAGCCGGCTTCCAGTTCCTGGTGGAGCAGGCGTTCCTCTATACCAAGGGCCACCATGCGGCCGCGAACGAAGAGACTGCCGGTTCCAGCCAGAGCTGGTACAAATTCCACGCCCAGGCCGGGCTGCAGCTGTTCAAATCCAGCCGCAACCAGGGAACCTGGATCAAGAGCGAGCTCTCCGGCTCCGTGGCCCTGAACAAGCATACGCACCGCACCACGCTGGACGACTCCTGGGGCGCGAGCGGCCCCGCCAACTGCGACGTTTTTGAAGACGGCTACTTCTACCTGCCGGAACTCCTCCTTTCCCAGGGTTTCATGGACGGCCAGCTCGTCATCATGGGCGGCATGATCAACCAGACGAACTATTTTGACGCCAATACGTATGCCAACACCACCTTCGGACAGTTCGGCGGCGCTCCCTTCGTCAACAACCAGGTGCTTCCGCTGGGGGACTCCAACTTCGGGTTCGTGGGGCAGTACCAGTTCAATGAAAACTGGTTCATCCAGGTGGGCGGCAACATGATGGACAATGAACCCCGCCGCAACCCGTTCCACCACACGACCGGAAAATCCTTCAACCTGCTCGGTGAAATCGGCTGGACGCATGAAAAGGCCTTCGGCATCGGCATGGGCACGTACCGCCTGCAGCCGTTCATGTTCCATGCGGACGGCAAGAACCATGGAGGCGTGGCGTTCAACCTGGAACAGGACCTGGGCAGCAGCCCGTTCGCCCTGTTCGCCCGCGCCGGCTGGAGCAGCGCCGAATCAGGCAACATCTGCGGAGCGGAAGCCCAGGCGTCCGCCGGGGTCATTTTCAAGAAACCTCTGGAAGTCATGACCGGCTTGAAAGAAGCGGACGGCAACTTCTTCGGCGCAGGCTTCTCGGTGAGCAAGCCGGATGCCGACACGCTGGCGGAAACGCGGCCCGGGCATGACCGGGAAATGATTCTGGAATGCACGTACAGCTTCTCCATTACGCCATACTGCCTCATCCAGCCTTCCTACCAGTATGTGAAGAATCCTTCCGGGCGGGATGACGTCAACTCCGCCAATATCTTCTCTGTGCAGTGCGTCGTCACGTTCTAGGCGGGAAAAGTCCCGAATCTGTGGAAACGCAATAATAATCAAGTCTTCCTTGTCCGTCTGCATGCAGAGAGCGGAATCCTGCGTGCAAGGGCATTGAAGGGGTCTGCATGACCTGGCGGCAACGTCGCATTCTCGATCAGGTAGGGGGTGCGGCGTTGCTTATTCTTTATCTCAAAGGAAGCGAGAGGCGCTTGAAACGCCTGTGTTCCTGAACCCCGTCATTCCGTTGTCCGGACTGGGGCGCTGCGGAAGAGGCCTGTACGGAGGAGGCCGGCGCCGTATTCCGCACCGGTTCCCTGCGGGCCGTATCCGCCTGACAGGAGGCTGCCAGCAGGCAGGCGGCTCCTATCATGATACATGTGTACTTGTTCATCATCTTATGTTGTGCGGCTGGTTGTAGCCGCTGATGGTTAGATTAGCACTTCTTCCCATCTGTTGAAAGTTCTTTGGTTTGACTAACAACAAGTTAGGTGAATTAAACACGAAGAAGAACGTTAAGGTCAGCGCCTTGCACGCTGCCGGATTTATGACAATTGATGACAATTCCGGCGTCAGGAAACGTTTAAAACCATGTTGACTTGGATGGGAACTGTCTTAAACTGACAGAATGAGTAAGGTTCAATGGGAAATTTCAAATGATGAAGTGACCGACCGTGATACTGCTCTGCGCCGCTTGCAGGAGGGAACGACCGGCCATGTGGTATGCGCCCGCGACGGCGCGTGCCTCCAGTCCTACAAGGAAGCGGACGGCATCTACCACTGTGAAATCGTGTTCAAGACGGGCTCATGCTGCCCGCCGGTATTCGCCGCCCCGGAAGGGGTGACGGGGCAGGAGCTGGAAACGCTGTACGACCGCTTTGCCAGCGGTGACGACTTCTCCTTTGTGGAAAAGGAATGGGAGCCCCTGATGGCCGTGGAGTACCGCCACCGCCACAATGTAATGTGGTTCATCTTCCTGTTTATCGCGCTGGTGATTGCGGCCATGGCGGCGTACCAGCACGGCTGGATCGGGTAAGGGGGGAGAAGCGCATGCGGCATGCGCGGAAGGAAAGAACCTGCAAACCGCGGGCGGCGGTCTGCAGGTTCTGAAAGAAAGGGCTGAGACTGGACTCAGTCCTGTTTTTCTTGATCGTCGTCGTGATGGTGGCCTCCGCAGCAACCGCCGCCGCTGCCGCAGCAGCTATCGCCGCCGTTGCCGCACCCGTCACAGTTGCCGCAGCACTTGCCGCGCTTGCTGAACGTTTTATACAGCGCGTAGGCCAGGGCCAGGAAAAGGAGGGTGGCAATGATATATGTTCCCATGTTGGTGAGGGGGTTAGGAGTGGGTATGAGGGTTATTTGGAGGGTGCGGAGGGTTTCTTCACCACCAGGTAAATGAGGCCCAGCAGGAGCAATACGGCGAGCCCCTGCCCGATGCCGAAGGAAGCTTCCGCATAAAGCCATGCTCCCGTCTGGTAAATCAGGAAGGCCAGGCAGTACGCCAGGGCGCACATGTAGCCGATGGCGAAGAAAGTCCATTTGGCGCTGTTCATTTCCCTTCTGATGGCTCCCATGGCGGCAAAGCAGGGGGCGCAGAGAAGGTTGAAAATCATGAAGGAGAAGGCGCTCAGGAACGTGAAGGCTCCCGCCTGGACCAGGCGGTCCCCGGTTTCCCTGATTTCAGCGTCTTCATCTTCCTCCTCTTCAGCGGCGGCTTCCTCGGCGGCAGCTTCTTCAAAGGCGCCCTCCAGGGATGCCTGGAGCTCCTGGCCGGCGGGGGACATTTCCTGCGTTTCGGCGGGTTCTTCCTCCGCCTCTTCCCCGGAACCGCCGTCCGCATACAGGACGCCGAAGGTGCCGACCACGTTTTCCTTGGCAATCAGGCCGGTGATAGTGGCCATGGTGGGTTTCCATTCGCCCCAGCCCAGCGGCTGGAAGACGGGTGCGGCCACGTTGCCGATGGAGGCCAGCATGCTGTCATTCTGCTCCACGGAATCAACCTTCCAGTTGTAGCTGGAAAGGAACCAGATCAGGGCGCTGGACACGAAGATAACCGTTCCGGCTTTTTGCACGAAGGCCTTGCAGCGTTCCCACGCGTGGATGATGACGTTCTTCCAGGCGGGAACGTGGTAAATGGGAAGTTCCATGACGAAGGGGGTGGGGTCCCCGGAAAACATGGCGGTCTTTTTCAGAATGAGGCCGGAAAGGATGATGGCGCCCACCCCGATGAAGTAGGCCCCCGGAGCCACCCAGGAATTTTCCGGGAAGAAGGCGCCTGCAATCAGGGCGATGATGGGCGTTTTAGCTCCGCACGGAATGAACGTGGTGGTCATGATGGTCATGCGCCGGTCCTTTTCATTCTCAATGGTGCGGGTGGCCATGATGCCGGGAACGCCGCAGCCCATGGAAACGAGCATGGGGATGAAAGACTTCCCTGAAAGGCCGAATTTGCGGAAAATGCGGTCCATGATGAAGGCCACGCGGGCCATGTAGCCGCAGTCTTCCAGAATACCCAGGCACAGGAACAGCACCGCCATCTGCGGCAGGAAGCCCAGGACGGCCCCCACGCCGGCGATCACGCCGTCCTGGATCAGGCTTTCCAGCCACGGGGCGCAATTGGCGCTTTCCAGCAGGCCGCCCACCCATTCCGGAACCCATTCCCCGAAGAAGGTGTCATTGGCCCAGTCCGTTCCCCACGCGCCCACCGTCTGGATGGAAATGTAATACACCGCCCACATGACGACGGCGAAAATGGGGAGGCCCAGCCAGCGGTTGGTGATGATGCGGTCGATCCTGTCGCTGCCCGTCAGGCTGCCGACGCCGGCCTTGACGAGGGAATCCGTGGTAATGCGTGAAATGGAATTATAGCGCTCGTTGGTGATGATGGATTCGCTGTCGTCATCCATCTCCTGTTCCATGGCTTCAATGATCCCGTTGATGCGGGACTGCTCCTCCGGGGTGAGCGCGAGCTGGTCCGCGACTTTCCGGTCTCTTTCAAAAACCTTGACGGCAAACCATTTTTTCTGCTGATCCAGGCATTTGCCGGTGATGATCTCCCCGATTTCCCCGATGGCTTTTTCCAGACGGTCCGGGAAGTGGACGACGCGCGGAGCCCGGGCATCCTCCGAGGTGGCCGTTTTTACGACGGCGTCCACCAGTTCACGGATGCCGGTCCCTTTCAGGGCGCTGATTTCCAGCACCTGGCAGCCGAGGTCCCGGGAAAGCTTTTCCGTGTCAATGCAGTCGCCGCGCTTCCGGACAATGTCCATCATGTTCAAGGCGATGATGACGGGAACGCCCAGCTCGCAGAGCTGGGTGGTGAGGTAAAGATTGCGTTCCAGGTTGCTGCCGTCAACCAGGTTCAGGATGAGGGAGGGATGGTCCGTGACCAGGTAATTCCGGCTGACGACTTCCTCCAGGGTATAGGGGGAAAGGGAATAAATGCCCGGAAGGTCTTCAATGATGATGTTCTTGTGGCCTTTCAGGCGGCCTTCCTTTTTTTCCACAGTAACGCCGGGCCAGTTCCCGACGTACTGGCTGGCGCCTGTCAGGGCGTTGAAGAGAGTGGTTTTTCCGCAGTTGGGATTGCCCGCCAGGGCGATGGTAATGCTGCTCATGGATGTTTCCTTGTCTTGATGTATGGGTGCGCCGTCTTGCTGTCAGGTCAGGAAACGTGCGGTAATAAAGGCGGAATCAATGGATATGGATGTTCTCGGCTTCCGATTTGCGGATGGAGAGTTCGTAGCCGCGGACAGTGACTTCAATGGGATCTCCCAGGGGAGCGACTTTGCGGATGAAAATCTGCGTTCCCTTGGTGACTCCCATGTCCATGATGCGTCTTCTGACCGGGCCATCCCCCGCCAGTTTCCCGACGGTGACGGTTTCCCCGATCAGGGCGTCTCTTAATGTACGGTGTTTGGTCATAGAATGATGGCTGAAAAGGTTCAGGCCACGAATATCTTGCAGGCAAGAGCCTTGCTGAGAGCTATCCGGGACCCCTTGACATTGACGATGAAGTTTCCTCCGTTTTCAGAAACGATGGAAACCGTGCTGCCGGAAACGAAGCCCAGGTTTTCCAGAAAGCGCCGGGTTTCATCCCTGCCGTGAATTTTGTTAATCTGGCGAATGTCGCCGATGTTGAGCATGGAGAGTGGCATGGTGTGTGTATGAATCAAATCCGGGAGAAAGTTAGTTCCATCAAACTAATAAGTCAATGATATTATGAGGCTGTGTTTTCAATTTTGATAAAAATTATTCACCATGAATTATTTATCCATTAGTTCAATCTAAGTATGACGCGGAGGAAAAGCCGGAAACAGGGGCTTTCCGGCAATAAGCCGGAAAGGGGAATGCAAAAAAGCCGCGCCATGAAGGTTCATGGCGCGGCTGGAGGAAAAATGTTTTGCTCAGGCTCAGGAGGCGGGGCAGACTTCGCCCTGGACGGGCTTGCCGTTGTATTCCCCGGTCAGGGTTTTCAGGAAGGCCACCAGCAGGCTCACCTCCTTCTTGTCCAGCTTGTCGTAGCCGAGCTGGTAGTGGTACATCTTGGTGATGGCTTCCTCCAGCGTCTGGGCGGAGGCGTCATGCATGTACGGCCAGGTAAGCTCCACATTGCGGAGGGTGGGAACGCGGAACCTGTGCCTGTCTGATTCCTTCTTGGAAAAGTTCATCAGGCCGTTGTCGTCATTGGTCTTGGCGCGTCCGGCAAAGAAATCGCCCTTGAGGTCGGCGTATTCAAAGGACTGGCCGCCCATGGCGGGGCCGGTGTGGCAGGTCTGGCAGCCGAGTTTGAGGAAGAGCCGGTAGCCCTTCTTGGCGTTCTCGCTGATGGCGTTTTCATCACCCTTCAAATAACGGTCGAACGGGCTGTTCGGCGTGATGAGGGTTTTTTCATATTCCGCAATCGCGTTCGTGATGGTTTCTCCGTTGAAGCCCTGGGGGTAAACCTTCCTGAATTCCGCGGCAAACGCGGTGTCCTGGTTCAGCTTGGCGGCGATCTTGTTCCAGTCGTCCGGATGTTCGTAGCCCATTTCCACCGGGTTCAGGGGAGGTCCGCCCGCCTGTTCCTGGAGGTTGGCGGCGCGCCCGTCCCAGAACTGCTTGGTGTGGAAGGCGGCGTTGAAGACGGTGGGGGCGTTGATGCCCCCCTTCTGGCCGCGGACGCCGGTGGAGGTGGCCAGGTTGTCCGTGCCGCCCTTCTCCAGGGAGTGGCAGGAGGCGCAGGAAACGGTATTGTCCGTGGAAAGGCGCACGTCATGGAACAGCTTGTAGCCCAGGGCCACCTTGGCCGGGTCCGTGGGGAGGGCGTCCGGAATGGGGGAGATGGCGGTGATGGCGTACTCCTTGCCCACCATGTCGCCGAAGATTTTCAGGCGTTCATCCTTGATCCACTGGAGCATGGCTGCTTTTTCCCGGAGGGTGAGCGTGCTGCCCCAGTGCACCATGGTGTAGGAGGTGGGGGGCATGGAATTGATCTGGAGCACGTGTTCCAGCTTGGAAAGGGTCACGGCGGTGGGCGGTTCATCCATGTTGTAGCTGCGCTGTCCGTCCCGGATGTGGCGCGCCAGCAGGCCGCCGGAAAGGGTGTTCACCAATTCGGAAATGCGGGTGCCGGGCTTGTGGCAGTCCGCACACTTGGAGTCCATGGTCTGTGCGGTGATTTCCGCCGCCTGGGCGGATGTCAGGGGCTTGATATTCTGGTTCGGCAGGAACAGGGGCGCGACTGCCGCCGTCACGATGACCGTGCCGCCCAGAATGGCTCCGGCCTTGATGAAGGAACGTGTTTTGCTCATGGGATTCTCAATGACGTGGAATTGCCTGTATGGTAAAAGGGAAGGGTTAATATATCAAGATTTATTCTAAAGTTCGCCGGCCTTTCTCAAATCTTCGTTAATGGCCTCCAGCACGTCCGCTTCCGGGGTGAAATTGGCGGCGTGGTAGGAGCTGCGGACCAGCGGCCCGGACGCCACGTGCTTGAAGCCCTTGGCTCGCGCTACCTCCTCATAGCGGGCGAAGTCGTCCGGATGGATGTACTTGACCACCGGCAGGTGGTTGCGGGAGGGGCGCAGGTACTGCCCCAGCGTCAGCACCGTGACGCCGTGTTCCAGCAAATCGTCCATGGACCGGAAAAGCTCGTCTTCCGTCTCTCCCAGGCCCAGCATGATGCCGCTCTTGGTGGAGACCTTCCCGTCCACGCAGTCCAGAGCCATCCGGAGGACGCGCAGGGAGCGCTGGTACTGGGCGCGGAAGCGCACGATGGGCGTCAGGCGTTCTACCGTTTCCAGATTGTGGCCGAAGATGTGGGGGCGTGCCGCCATCAGCGTCCGGATGGAGGAGGGCTTCTCATTCAGGTCCGAGGCCAGCACTTCAATGATGGTGGAAGGGCTGGCCTTTCTGACGGCGCGGATCACTTGGGCGAAGTGGGCGGCGGCTCCGTCCGGGAGGTCGTCCCGGGTGACCATGGTGATGACGGCGTGGCGCAGCTTCATGTGCACGACGGCGTCCGCCACGTGCTGCGGCTCCTCCGGGTCCGGCGGAAAGGGCTTGGCGGTTTTTACGGCGCAATAGGCGCAGGCGCGCGTGCACCGCTCCCCGGCAATCATGAAGGTGGCCGTGCCCTGGTTCCAGCATTCGTAGCGGTTGGGGCAGTGGGCTTCTTCACAGACGGTAAACAGGTGCTTGCCTTCCACAAGCTGCTTGACGTCCCAGAATTCCCGGCCGTTGGGCAGGCGCACCTTGATCCAGGACGGCTTGCGTTCCGTCCCTTCCGCAGTCTCATTGTCGTTCCGGTGTTCCATAGCCCCGCTAGCTTGCCGTGAGTCCGCTGCTTTGGCAAATGCAAAGTGCTTTATTCGGGGCCGTCTTCCCCGTTTTCATCCGGGGTTGCGGGGGCTTCCTCAGCCAGCTTCTTCCTTTCCTTGGCCGCCAGCCGCGCCGCGCGGAAAAATTCCTGGAGGTGGTGCAGGCATTCGTCCCCCAGCACGCCGGGGTGCACCTCGCACTTGTGGTTGAGGGGAGGGTTGGAATCCAGCAGGTTGATCCAGCCTCCCGCGGCTCCGGTCCTGGCGTCAGGGCAGCCGAACACCACCCGGTCCGGGCGGCAGTGGACGATGGCCCCCGCGCACATGGGGCACGGTTCCTTGGTGACGTACAGGGTGCAGCCTTCCAGCCGCCAGTCGCCCAGCGCCTCCTGGGCCGCCGTCAGGGCGATCATCTCCGCATGGGCCGTGGCGTCCTTGAGGGTCTCCACTTGGTTCCAGCCCCGGCCGATCACGCGGCCGTCCTTCACCACGATGGCCCCGATGGGCACCTCCCCCTTCACCAGGGCTTTTCTGGATTCTCTCATGGCTTGGCGCATGAACCATTCGTCCGAACCGGGCATTTCCATCATCACGGCGTCTATCATGGACTGGACGGCGCGTTCCTGGCAAGCCCTTTCTGGAGGATATTTATTGTATTTTATACAAGAAGTGAGGCATGCCGCGGAAAGGGATGGGGGTGAATGCGTTTTTGCGTTGATTCCAGGGGGTGCGTGGCATAAGTATGAACCATGAGCTTTTCAGAACCCTGCGCATTGGCCGTGGACTTCGGCGGTACGAGCATCAAAATGGGCGTGACGGCGGGGGACCGTATTCTGGCGACGGCGGACCGCATCCCCACCGCCATGTTTGAAAGTCCCCAGGCGATTATTGAGGCCATGATTGCGGCGGCCCTGAACCTGCGCGGGCAATTCCCGTCCGCCTGCGTGATGGGCATGGGGATGCCGGGATGGTGCGATTACTACAGGGGGACTCTTTACCAGCTTACCAATGTCCGGGTATGGGACCATGAAGTCCCGGTGAAGGAACTGATGGAGCAGGCGCTGGGCCTCCCCGTCGTGCTGGACAATGACGCCAACTGCATGGCGTATGCGGAATGGAAGCTGGGCGCCGGGCGCGGCATGTCCAGCCTGGTGTGCCTGACCATGGGGACGGGCATTGGCGGCGGCATTGTGGTGAACGACCGCATCCTCCGCGGAAAACGGCTTTCCACCGGGGAGCTGGGCCAGACGAGCATTCATTACCAGGGCAAGCCCGGCCCGTTCGGCAACCGGGGAGCCATTGAAGAATACATCGGCAACAACGAGCTGGCGGCGGAAGCGGTCAAACGGTATGCCGGGGCGGGAATCGTCAAAACCGTGAACGAATGCACGCCCAGGGACCTGGACGAAGCCGCCCGCGCGGGCTGCCCCATCGCCCTCCAGCTATGGGAGGACACGGCGGAAATGCTGGCCTGCCTCATCATGAACCTGATGTACACGCTGGTGCCGGACGCCTTCATCATTGGCGGAGGGGTAGCCAAGGCAGGAGACCTGCTCATGAAGCCCCTGCTGAAGAACCTAGGGGAGCAATTGTTCCCCATGCACATGGAGGAGCTGAAAATCCTGCCCGCCAGGTTTGGCGCGGAAGCGGGGCTGCTGGGCGCCGGCGCCATGGCGATGGACGAATTCCTGGGGCAGGGGGTTCTGGAACGTTTTAAGAAAGAAGAAGTAGCAAAAGCTCTTTGTTAGATTGAACTAACATAGGGCTTGCCATAGCCTAAGCGCAGGCGTACAAGCGGAACAGGTCATGAGTACGGAACATTCCCACGAACATCTTTCACAAGGAGCTTCCTGCTGCGCCGGAGGGTGCTGTTCCGGAAGCTGCTGCGGCTCCGGAGACGCCATCAGGCCCGTTCCCGCCGTGCTGGGCGTCGCCCTGTTTGCCGCCGCCCTGGTGATGGGAAGCGATTCCTGGAGCGGGACGGCCGCGTATGTGGCGGCCTACCTGCTGATAGGCTGGGATGTATTGAAGGCGGCTTTTCTGGGGCTGAGGCACGGGCGTGCCATGGATGAAAATTTCCTGATGAGCATTGCCTCCCTGGGAGCGATGTTTCTGGGGGATTATTCCGAAGCCGTCGGGGTGATGCTCTTCTACCGCGTGGGAGAATATCTCCAGGAGCGCGCGGTGGGCAGTTCCCGCCGGTCCGTGAGCGAACTGATGAACCTGAGGCCAGAATCCGTCCATGTGCGGGAGGGCGGTGCTGTCCGTGACGTTCCTCCCGCGGAGGTCCGGCCCGGTTCCCTGATTGAAGTGCGTCCCGGAGAGCGTGTTCCGCTGGACGGCACGGTGACGGGAGGGAATTCCGTACTGGATACCTCCGCCATGACTGGTGAATCCCTTCCGGTGGAGGCCGGGGCCGGAAGCTCCGTGCTGGCCGGGTACATCAACGGACAGGGCGTGCTGGAGGTGCGCACGGACCGGGACTGGCGGCATTCCGCCCTGGCGAGGGTCCAGGAGCTGGTGGAAGCCGCCTCCGGCCATAAGTCCCCCCTGGAAGGAAGGCTGTCCGCGTTTTCACGTATTTATACGCCGCTGGTGATCTCCATTGCCGTTCTGGTATTCCTGCTTTATCCCTTCGTCACGGGCGGAAGCTGGGGGGACGGCCTGTTCCGCGCGCTGGTGCTGCTGGTGATCTCCTGTCCCTGTGCGTTGGTGCTGTCCATCCCCCTGGGCTTCTTTGCCGGGATAGGGCGGGCGGCGCGGCAGGGAATTCTGCTGAAAGGGAGCAACTACCTGGATGCTTTGCGGAAGGTGAAGACGGTGGTGTTTGACAAGACCGGAACCTTGACGGAAGGTGTCTTTTCCGTGGATGAAGCGCTTCCCCGTGACGGAGTAACGCCGGAGGAACTGCTGTACTGGGCGGCGCACGCGGAAAGCTCCGCCTCCCACCCGCTGGGACGTTCCATCGTGAAGGCGTATGAAGGCAGCCTGTTCCCGGACCGCGTGGCTGAGCTGGTGGAAGTAACGGGGGGCGGTGTTTCCGCCCGTGTGGAAGGGAGGGCCGTGCTGGTGGGGAAAAAGGCTTTTCTTCAGGAGGCAGGAGTAAAAACAGGGGAGGAAGAGGACCGCGGCGTGGCCATTTACGTGGCGCTGGATGGCGTTCTGCTGGGACGCCTGCGCCTGTCTGACCGGATCAAGCCGGGGGCGGAACAGGCGGTGCGGGAATTGAGGGGGCTGGGCGTTTCCAACCTGGTGATGCTGACGGGGGATTCTTCCTCCGCCGGTGCGGAGGTGGGGCGCGAGCTGGGGCTGGACGAGGTGTTCAGCGGGTTGATGCCTGCCGACAAGCTGGAACATGTGCGCCGGCTGAAGCCGGAAGAAGGCCTGCTCGCCTTTGTGGGGGACGGCATGAATGACGCTCCTTCCCTGGCTGCCGCGGACATCGGCATAGCCATGGGAGGCGTGGGGTCTGATACGGCTCTCCAGGCTGCGGACATGGTGGTGATGAAAGGGGACCCCGTTGCCGTTCCGCAGGGGATGGTTCTGTCACGGGCGGCGGAGCGCATCATCGTGCAGAACATCGTTCTCATCCTGGGCGTCAAACTGCTGGTGATGATCCTGGGCATTCTGGGGCTGGCCGGTATGTGGGCCGCCGTCATGGCGGATGTAGGCGTCTGCCTGCTTGCGGTAGGCAACTCCATGCGCATTTTCCGGGTAAAACTGGATGTGTGACGGAGGATATCCGTTCACTCCCCCCCTTGTTCCGGGCGGAGCCTCTCCCGGCAAACATGGTATCCATGATGTCCATGATGTCCATGATATTGCCGCGGAACCCGGAAATGACGGGGAATATCTCCATAAAAAAGCCTCCGTCCCGGCAAGGGAACGGAGGCGGTAAAGACGGAAAAAGGGCGGTGAACCTTAACGCAGCCCCGTCAGCAGGAGTTCCGCATTGTTCTGTGTTTTGGAGATATTTTGCAGGAGGGCCTGGAGGCCTTCCCAGCCCGGCTTCATGGCGAGCTGGCGGCGAAGCTGCATGATCTTGACGAACTCCTGTTCGTTGTACAGCCTGTCGTCATTGCGGGTGCCGCTCTGGGAAAGGGAGATGGCCGGATAAATGCGCCGTTCGGAAAGTTCCCGGTCCAGCCTGATTTCCAAATTGCCCGTTCCCTTGAATTCTTCAAAAATCACCTCATCCATTCTGGACTCCGTATCCACCAGGCACGTGGCGATGATGGTCAGGCTGCCGCCTTCCTCCACGTTGCGCGCGGCGGAAAAGAACTTGCGCGGCTTTTCCAGCGCATTGGAGCCCAGGCCGCCGGACATGATGCGTCCGCCCGTCTGGTTGGCATTGTAGCCGCGGGCCAGCCGGGTGAGGGAGTCCAGCAGGATGACGACGTCCTTGCCCATTTCCACCAGCCGCTTGGCTCGCTCAATGACCAGGTCGGAAACCTGGGCGTGGCGGCGGGAAGGCTCGTCAAAGGTGGAGGCGTACACCGGAGCGTCCACGGTTTCTTCAAAATCCGTTACTTCCTCCGGGCGTTCATCCAGCAGCAGCACAATCAATTCCACTTCCGGGTAATTGGCTTTGATGGAACGGGCGATTGTTTTCAGAAGAACGGTTTTACCGCCGCGCGGGGGCGCCACGATCAGGCCGCGCTGGCCTTTGCCGAAGGGAGTCATGAGATCCAGCACGCGCATGGCGGCGGAATTGACCTCCTTGTTTTCCAGAAGGAGGCGTTCCTTCGGGAAGAGGGGGGTGAGGCGTTCAAAGTCGCTGCGCGCCCGGTAATCTTCTGCGGGGATGCCTTCCACGCTGATGACGGAAGAGGCGGAAAGGTACTTGTCATGGGGGCGCAGCTTGCGCAGCCTGACCTTGATCTGCTGGCCTACGCGGAGGTGCAGGGGCTTGATGAGGTTGCCGCCCAGGTAAATGTCGTCCGGAGAGGTGCGGAAGCTTTTGACCGGATCCCTCAGCATGGCGTAATTGTCCTTGGCCTGTTCCATGACTCCGGAGACGACTACTTCATGGCCCTTTGCCAGAAGCTGCTTTCCCAGCTCAAAAATCAGTTGGGACTTGGTGAGGGAGGCCGCGTTCCGGATAGGGAGGCTTTCTGCCATCTCCTGAAGATCGTTCAGGGGGCGTTCCCGCAGTTCATTGATGTCAATCTGCTCCGGGACGGGAGCGGCGGCTTCCTCCGCCGGGGCCGGGACTGCCGGAGCGCAGGCCGTATCCTCTGCGCCTTCCTCCGGAGAGGCGGCCGGATGTTCCTCGGAGATACCTTCCGGTGAGGGAAGGGCCCTGGGGGGAGCCGCCTGCGGGTCCTCTCCGGCGTGGAGGGGCTTGTTGTCGAGTTCTTCAGTCATGAAAAAAATGTTGGTAGAGTCTTTGGGTTTGCTGGCGGAGCAGGTCCGGCGGCCCTTCGTTCCAGAGGACGAAATCGGCCGCGGCCACTTTTTCCATGATAGGACGCTGGGCCGCCAGAATGGCTTCAATCATGTCCTCACGGAATCCGTTCCTGAGAGCCAGGCGGGTTTTCTGCGTTTCCCGGGAAACGGCCACCACGCACACGGCATCCTGGTGGTAGCGCGCCGATGTTTCAAAAAACAGGGGCACGTCAATGACAAACCCGGCTACCGCCGCATTCTGACGCGCCGCCTGCATTTGCGCAAGACATTCTTGGTGCAGCAGGGGGTGAATGATCCTTTCCAGCATCCTGCGGCTTTCCGGATTCCGGAAGACAAGCTCCCGCAGGAAGTTCCTGTCCGCGCGGCCGCCTTCATCCACGCTGGCGGGGCCGAAGGCGCTGGTAAGGCACTCCTTGAGCCTGCCGCCGTCCAGCAGCCTGCCTGCCTCCGCATCACAGTCAAAAAGGCGCAGGCGCGGCCCTCCCCCCTCCATCAGCAGGCGGATGGCGGTGGACTTTCCGGTGGCGATTCCGCCGGTCACGATCAGGGTCTTCATGAGGGAAGGGAAAAACCGGGTACGTATGGGACATAAAGAGCGGGTGAAAGGTTCACCCTTTCACCCGCTCCAATATGGACGTTATGCACGCCGCCTACATGGGAGGCAGCAGGCCTTCGGAAGCAGGCAGTGCGCTTTCCGGAGCGGCCGCGGTGGGAAGGGCGTTGCCGCGTACGGGCTGGCCCGTGGCGTCAATGATCTGCCCCGTCACGAAGATCATCAGGTTCTTCTTGATGTGGTTGTCGGAGTTGCTGCGGAAGAAGCGTCCGATGAGAGGCAGGTCACCGAAGATCGGCACCTTGTCTTCCACCGTCTGCACGTTTTCCGTGATCAAACCACCGATTGCCACGGTGTGGCCGTCGTAGATGAACAGGGACGTTTCAACGGAATGCTTGGAGAAGATGGGCTGCTCAATGCGGTTTTCCGTCAGAGTCAGGGACATCGGCTTGCCGTCGGAACCAACGCCGGTGGACTGGATCGGGCTGCCGTAGTTCACGAAGCCTTCAAATTCCACGATGCTGGGCTTGAAGTTGAGGTCAATGATGTACTTGTTGTCACCAATGGTGGGCACAACTTCCAGGGTCACGCCGACGGGCTTCATTTCAAACACGCCGGGAGTGGCGGGAGTGACGGGGAAGCTGGTGACCTGGGCCTGGTTTTCGGTGCCTACAAGGTCATCCAGAACGTTGTTCCGGTTATTGTAGTTGCCGCCGCCCCAGCTGCTCACGTTGTTGGGAAGTTCCGGGGGTTCGTATTCGGTGGGGTACCAGAATTCGCGGATGATTTCAATCTTGGCGGTTTCACCGGACTTGGCGGTCACGCTGGGAGCGGTGAGAACGTCGGAACCCTTCTTCTGGGACAGGCCGCGCATCAGCATCTGGAAGGCGCCTTCGTCATAAATGCCCGTCAGGGACATGATGCCGGGAGCCGGATTCTTCTTGGTGGCTTCAGTGCGGTTGGTGCTGTTCAGCAGGTTGTCCACGGAGTTCTTGGCAATAGCGTAGTCGCCCGTGCGATTGCCGCCGGTGGCGAGGCCGTTGATCAGGCCGTTGCCGTCCGTATTGGTGCTGTTGTTGTTCACGGGCCAGCCGCTTACGCCGCCGGGAGACTGGGTGAAGTCATCGGGAACGAGGCCGGTGCCGTAGTTCGTGCCGCCGCCCAGGAAGGTGCTGCGGTCGTTGCTGACGGAGAACGGAGTGACGATCCAGTCAAAGCCGAGTTCTTCCGTGTTTTCCTGGGTCACTTCCACGAACTTGGTCATGATGCGCACCTGCTGGGATTCGCCGCGGGTGTTTTCAATGAGCTGTTCGATCAGGTCCAGGTTGCCGGAAGTATTGCGGACGACCAGGGAGGAGTTGCCGTTGACAAGGAATGCCGTGGCGCCTTCCGGGAAGCTGATGCCGCTCTTTTGCAGCAGGCTGCGGATGGAGGGCATGGGCTTGAGGCCGGAGGAGCTTTCACCGCCGCCGCCGAAGGGGTCTTCGGTGACGTCGCCGCCGCCGTCGCCGACGGTGGTGCGGAGAGCGGACTGGAAGCCCGGAGGCACGGAGAAGGTGCGCTGGTACAGGTCCACGTCATTGCCGCCGGCGGGAAGGATGGTGACGGCATAGTCTTCCACCTTCTGGCGCAGGCCGGCGTTGCTGCAGATGAAGCGGAGCACTTCCAGCATGGGAACGTTGGTCAGCTTGAGCTGGCCGATCTTGCGGGTGCGGATGCTTTCCTGCGGAGCGGCAGCCGGAGCGGCTTCCGTGACGTCCGTTGATTCGTCGCCAAAGCCGCCGTCGTCAGTTGCGGGAGCTGCCGGGGTAACGGCTGTAGGCTGGGAGTCGTTGATAACAAAGTTGATGCCGCGTTCGCCGTTCGGGCCTACCGTGCGGTCCAGTTCGATGGACTTCTTGCGGAGGTAGTCGATGGCGTCTTCCACGGTGGTGTCTTCAAAGGAGACGGAGGGGATGATGATGCTCTTGAGCTTCATCAGGTTGGCCGTGGCGCCGTTGACGTCCGTGATCGGAGCGTTGTCCGTTCCGTCTGCTCCGGTCGGAACTTCCATCGGAATGGGGCGTTCCCACATTTTGTCCACTTCCGCAAGCATGGTGCTGCGGGTTTCGTCGTAGGCGGCCGCATAGTAGGCCATTCTGCGGCGGTTGACCGTTTCCTGTCCGCGGCGGGCTGCCACGTTGTACGGGTCAATGGAAAGAACCTTGTTGAATTCGGCGATGGCTTTGTCGTAGTCGCCGAGGTCATAGTAACCATAGGCCATGTGAAGGAGGGTGTTCACCTTTTCCACGTTCTTGACGTGCTCGGGGGTGAGCGCCGGATTCGTGCGAATCGGGTCCTTCATGTATTCGAGCGTCTGCTTGGCAAGCTTGGCGCTCCGGGGATTGAGCTTGATGGCGTCCTGGAGAAGCTTGTCGGCTTCGTCATAGCGGCCCACTTTGATGTATTCCTGAGCAACGGCGATGCTGGCGTCGCCAATGTGGTTGGCGATGGCCTCCTTGCGCTGGTCGTTGATCGGTGCGGAAGGCAGCATGTTGTAAGCGGCATTGTACTTGTCCAGGGCTTCCTTGTACTTGCCTTCGCGGTACAGGTTGCGGCCTTCTGCAAGGAGCTGCATGGCTTCCTGGGTCTGCGCTTCGCGGCGGGCCATGGCTATGCGCGCTGCATCGGACTGGTAGTAACTGCCCGGTCCGGCGTAGGATGATCCCAAGGCACTGGAGGTTCCGACGGCGCCGCCATCACCAGCCTGCGCAAACGGGCAGGAGGCAGCAATGGCCATCAGCGCGATCAGGGAACGCTTCGGTTGATAAAGTGGTGCGTGGTCCATAGTTAGGTTCTTCTTTTTACATGTTTTTCGGATTTGTGAAGCTTTTTTTTCAGAAAAGTTTAAATCCGGGTCTATTTTTTCTTGCTCAGTGTTGTTTGTTCTCCAGTGGTTTTGTTGGCAATGGTTACGGTCTGCGTAGCATTATCAACGGTTTTCAGCGTATAGGTCTGTTTGGTGTCTCCCGGGATCTGGAAGTCGGCGCCTTCCTCCACTTCGAAGCTGGTATCCCGTTCGGGGCCGGCGGCGATAGTAAGGTTTGCTTTCTTATCAATGATTGGAATGACGTATTTTGTGCCGCGCCTGATGGTATAGGTTTGGCCGTTTTTGGTCGGCTTCAAATCCTTGACGACGGCTTCCTCGTCCGTTTCCACCATGTCCAGGCTGGGGTTCTTGAATTCCTTGTTGGCGACGCTGACAAGCTCGAATCTGGGCTCGTCTTTCGTGTTCTTGCGGGTGCCGAACTTGCCGTTGGGCTGGACGATGTTTTTCCAAAGCTCCTGCTTGGCGCGGTTCATGCCCTTGAAGGTGAAGTCATTGCCGTCCGCCTGCGTGAAGGCCAGATAAAAGCCGAACTGCTTGATTTCGTCCACAAAGAGCTTGTTGACGAGGGGAGGATGGCTGTTCGGATCATTGGGATGCGTTTTAGCCTCATATTCCTCCTGCACGGTGAATCCGTCGTTGTCAGGGTCCCGGGTGAGGACGTCCGAGTAAACGAACTCATTTTCCAGGCCGTTGTCCAGGAACCATTTGTTCGGGATGTTGCCATGGATGGGAGGTCCTGAAATAATGTCAAAGGGTTCCATTCCCCCTTCCTTGATCCAGAGATTGGGAGCTACGAAACCCACGTACTGCTGCGTTTCCTGTGCAATGGGCTTGAGCTCATGGGAGGCGGAAAGCTCCTGATTGACTTCCGCGGCTTTCTTGATGCCGGGAGGAGGTTCAATCGCCTTTTCCGAAACCTGCGTGGTGAACTTGTACTTGTCATTCAGTCCCAGAAGGGTCACCGTACCGTAGACGGCTACCCCCAGGCCCAGGACGATGCCGGAGGCCAGCAGGATTTTGTCGTAGTTTTGTTTTTCAGACATGTTGAAAGTATTTGCTGCGGTTGGTTGCCGTAATTAATCTTCAGACGGTTCCTGTGCCTTGGGCTGGTTGAAGTGGACCAGGTTGAGGGAGACCTGGACAAAGATTTGCTCCTTGCCCATGTAAGGCTTGATGAGTTGCTGGATGGCCGGTGCCGCGGGCGTAGCCGCTTCATCCGCCGGCGTCAGGGACGCCGCCCCCGCAGCGGGCTGGGCGGCGGCAGGCTTGGCCGCTGCCGGATTGGCGATAGGGGGAGGCATCATCCGCTCGTTGCGGATACGGATGGAATTAACCGTAAACAGGTAATCCTGGGAGTCCGTAATAGCGTTCATGGCTTTCAGCACGCTTTCCCGGTTGCCTTGGAAGGCGATTTCCAGAGGCATGGGGGTCCAGGGTGCCTGGTTGGGCTCGTCAGCGTCCTCTTCCGGATTGTTCGCCGGATTTTCAATGGGAAGCTGGGGACGGTACACCTTGATGAATTTGGACAGTCCGCAGTCCGTCAGCTTGTTGACGAGGCTGTTGACGGCTTTCAATTCAAAGCCCAGCGTGGAGGCCGCCTGAACGGACGGAGCCTGGGTGCTGTAAACCTGGAAGCCGAGCCAGGAGGAAGTGTCCGTGATCAGGATGTTCTTTTTCTTGCAGGAGGCGATCAGGGCGTCCCTGAACGTTTTCAGTTCATTCTGGAATGCCGTGGGCGTGGTGGGAACCAGCGCGGAAGAAGCAAGGAAGGGCTTGTATGCCGTTTCCAGGCTGGTGACCGCCTTAGCATAGCGGTTCAGTTCCTTTTCCAGCTCCTCGTTGGATGCGCGGCTCGGCGTGATTTCAGCGGCGTTGGCGGATTTGATCTCCTTGGAGGCGACGCTGATTTTTTTGTCCAGCTCGCTGCGTTTGGAATTGACGATGTACCCAGTCACGGATAACCCCAGGAATAAGAGAAGCCCCACGCCCGCCACCATGGCGGCGGGCTTGTTGTCTGTAATCCAATTGCTCATAAAATATGTCTTGTTCGGGTTGGGTAATCTTATTTGTTAAAGTTCACGGGAATGGGAGTTTTTAATGGAAGCACCAGCTTGAAGGGGACAAAAGCCCCGGCCGCTGCGTCTACCTTGGCGTCTTTGGCTCCCAGCTCCATGATCTGGCGGGCTTCCAGCTTGACGTCTCCAGGCTTGAAGGTGAACAGGGATTCCTTGTTCCCGTCTATTTTTGCCTGAAGATCCTGGATGATTCTCTGGCCGCCCAGGCTGCGCCGGACAAACCCGGTCAGGCGCACGGCGTTAACGCTGTAAACGGACGGTTCATCGTCACTGGAAGTGTTCGCGGAGGCTTCCGTCCTGATGTCGTCCACCAGAGACGTGTTTTTATCCGACGTGAAGGAATCCTTGATAACGGAGTAGCCCGTGATCTGGGTGGTATCCTCCGGATTGAAGTGGGCCAGCGGTTCGAAGTCCGTGAACCAGTAGGGATAATCCTTGTGTTCCGACTGTTCAAGCAGGTGCTTGATGATGTCCGCATAGCCGTAGCGCTGGAGCGTGAGCTGCTGGTAGGAGGCCAGGGTGGCGTCCAGCTTTTTCAGCTCCTGTTCCTTCTGGCGCAGGGCGGATTGCTCGGACTTGATGGAGGTGACGGTGGGGTGTACGCCGGCGAGGGTTTCCTCCGCCTTCTTCACGCCCATATATCCGGTGACGGCGTAGGCTGCGGCGCCGAGAACGGCGATGGCGGCTCCGGCGATGATGGCGGGCATTTTCTTCTGGTTGGCCCGCTTCTTGGCAATGGCCGTGGGTTCCAGGTCAATGTTGAGGGAGGCCCTGCCGATGGCGTTGACGGCGGTGCCGATCAGGCCGCCCAGGATGAAGGCTTCACGGGAAATGGTGTTCACGTCCACGCCAGAACCCACGCCTACGTTGTGCATGGGGTTGAAGAAGGAAATCGGAATGCCCAGTTTGTCTTCCAGGAATTCCTTGGTGTAAGGCAGGGACGCGCCGCCGCCGCACAAATAGGCCTTCACGGGAGCGCTTCCGTTCATCTGGGCACGGTAATGGTTGGTGGTGCGCTGGATTTCGGAAGCCAGCCTGGTCATGGCTGTGCGGATGACGGTGGCCAGGTTGGCCGTGGCGGGATCCAGCCCCTCCGTCTGTCCGTTGCTCATGGAAACGAGGCCGCTGGTGGTCTTCAGGCGTTCCGCCTCCATGAAGGGAACGTTGAATTCACGGGCGATAGCGGAGGTGACGAAGATGCCGCCCGCGGAAATGCTGCGGGTGAAGAAACGGCCCTGTTCACTATAAATCAGGTCCGTGGACTTGGCGCCGATGTCGATGAGCATCACCGGTTCCTTTTCATCCGGGTAGCTGTCCACATACGCGTTGTACAGGGAGGTCAGCGCGCAGTCCACCTTGCCGGTGGAAAGGTTGTGGGAGACGATTTCGTCATTAAGGGAATCCAGGTCTTCCGCCTTGATGGCTACAAGGACGGCTTCCCGTTCCAGGCCCTTGGCGGGGAGGAGGTGGTAGTCCCACACCACTTCATCCAGCGGGAAGGGGACGTGCTGCTGGGCTTCAAAGCGGATGAGCTGTTCCACATCGGTATCGTCCAGGGCCGGAAGCTTGACGAAGCGGATGAAAACGGATTGCCCGGAAACGGAATAGTTGGCAACGCTGCCTTTGACATTGAGCTCCTGGACGAGGTCGGCGATGGCCTCCCCTATTTTCGTCAGGCGCAAACCTTCCGCCGACGGGTCCAGCACTACGAGGCGCGTAGCATAGCGGTCCAGAATAAGGGCGTCTTTGGAGGTCTTGGAAAAGACGCCCATTGAAACTCTCTGGGAACCTACGTTTAATGCGACGATTTGTCGTGAATTAGCCATGGGTGATTTCTGTTAAATAAAAAATGAGATGAGAAAAATGTTGATGGGGCGTTATTCGCCGTCCGCAGCCGGAGCTTCCGTGGGCGTGCCGAACGGGGCCGGGCTGGGAGCCGTCTGCTGGCTGTTGGGCCTCATGATTTCCGGATAACGGTCATACCAGTACACGGAGAAGGGCGTTTCATCCTTGTTCAGAAGGGGATAATAGGAGGTTTCCACGATGCTGGGGGACTGGATGGTCCACCATTTTTCCATCTTGCCGCGTTCGGAGGAATAAGTGGCGACGATTTTGCCGTTGTATTCCACCACCACGCCCTGGTACTTCACCCACTTGCCCCTGCCGCCTTCCGAACCGGTGATGCGCTTGACGGAAGAGGGGGAAAGATAGACGGAGGCATACGTGGCTTCCCCCACCGGAACGTTGACGTATTTGACTTCCTTGTACAGTTTCAGGTACTGGCGGGCACGGTCCGGATTGACTACGGCAATATAGAATTTGAACGTCAGGGAATCAATGTAGCCGGACTTGGGCACGGGTGCGGCTTCCACCTTGAAGGGCATTTCAAAATCCGCCCATCTCTTCGGCTTCGGAAGCGGCCGGGGGTCGTCCTGGGTCATGACATTGGGGGACTGGCGCATGTACAGGGACAGCTTTTCCAACGTGACCTTCACCTGCATTCTGGGATTGCTGGTGGTTTGCGCCGATGCCGCAGGAATGAAAAGCACCGCAGCCAGCATGGCCGTGATAGTGTTAAGGATGGATTTCATAGCACAATTCGATTCCCTGATTAGTTACACCAAAAACCGAACTGTGGCTAGCAAAAATCTCTTGTTTCTTTCCATGTAACGGGTGTTGCGCAGGATGGGGCACAATCCGGAGGTTATCCCTGTGCGGTCAAGAAAAAATCATGCGGCATGGCTGCGGGCTTGACCTGGAAGGGGTGTTTTAACATGCTCGGCCCATGGCGATTGATTCGGATCTGCTGAAAAAGTTTTCAGAGGCCCACGGTATTTCAGGGCATGAAGATGAAGTACGGAACCTTGTGGCGCAGGAACTTGAAGGATGCGGGGCATTTTCCTACGACGGTTCGGGAAGCCTGTTCTGCACCAATGGTGATTCAGGCCCCCGCGTGATGCTGGCCGCCCACATGGATGAAATCGGGTTCCTGGTGCAGAACATCACGGCAAACGGCTTTCTTCAACTGGTGGGGATAGGCGGCTGGTGGCCGCATACCCTGTTGAGCCAGCGTGTTCTGGTGAAAACGCGTTCAGGCCGCAGCGTTCAGGGGGTGATCGGTTCCAGGCCCCCCCATTTTCTGCCGGAAGGCCAGCGCAACAGCGTCATGAGCATGGAAGCCCTGTTTGTGGACGTGGGCGCTGAAAGCGCGGAACAGGTGAAAAATGAATTCGGCGTTCATCTGGGTGATCCCGTGGTGCCGGACGCGGCGTTCTCGCCTCTGGAAAATCCGTTCCGGGTCATGGGCAAGGCCTTTGACAACCGTGCCGGCCTTTCCGTGATGATAGAGGCCTTCAAGACATTGTGCCGGGAAAGGCACCCCAATACCCTGATTGCCGCCGCCACGGTGCAGGAGGAAGTGGGCACGCGTGGCGCAAAGACGGCCGGAGTTGCCATGCGCCCGGATTGCGTGATCGTGCTGGAAGGGCCGCCCGCGGACGATACCCCCGGTTTTACGATGGCGGATTCCCAGGGAGCCCTGGGCGGCGGCGTGCAGATCAGGTTGTTTGACCCTACGGCCATCACCAATCCCCGTCTGGCCGCCCTGGCCGAGAAAACGGCTGTGGATGCGGGCATCCCCTTCCAGCTGACGGTGCGCCGTTCCGGCGGAACGGATGCGGCCGCCCTTCATCTCTCCGGCAGGGGAGTTCCCACTATCGTGCTGGGAATCCCCACCCGGTACATCCATGCCCATAACGGCGTGCTGGACCTGCGGGACTACCGCGCGGCGGTGGAACTGACGGTGGCTTTGGCGCGCGCGCTGGACCGTGAAGCCGTGGAAGCCCTTACCCATTACCTGCCCTGAAAGGAACGCCCATGAATTTGACCGCTTACGTACACGATCTGGACCCCGTCATCTGGCAGGTGACGGACTCCATTGCCCTGCGCTGGTATGGCTTGGCCTACCTGATGGGCTTCATCGGCGGCTACTTTCTGCTCTCCTGGCTGTCCCGCCGGAAGCTGTACCCCATTCCGCAGGACAGGCTGGCGGACTTTGTCACCTATGTGGCGATCTTCGGCGTCCTGATCGGCGGACGGCTGGGATACGTGCTCTTTTACCAGATACCCAACCACGGCTGGTCCCAGTTCCTGGCGGACCCGCTCATGGCCCTGCGGGTATGGGAAGGGGGAATGGCCAGCCACGGGGGAATGATTGGCGTGGGATTGTACACGTTCTACTATGCGTGGAAGCACCGCGTGAAGTGGGTGGCCCTGCTGGACGGTCTGGCCATTGTGGCCCCTGTGGGGCTCTTCTTCGGGCGCATGGCCAACTTCATCAATGGGGAACTGTACGGGCGCATTGTATCGCCCGGATCCGCCCAGGGAATGATCTTTCCGGCGGAACTGTCCCAGGACCCGGACTTGTTCGTCCGCGTGGCCTCCCGCATCTATGAAACGCCTGGGCTGCTGGACAAGCTTTCCCTCTCCGGAATAACCGTGCCGGACCGCATGACTGCCGCCTGGGTGACCGACCGGGTGAGGGATACGCCCGCCATTAAGGAAATCGTGGGACAGATGATGCAGGACCATGCGCGCTATCCTTCCCAGTTGTATGAAGCGTTTGCGGAAGGAGTGCTTCTCTTTGCCGTCCTGTGGTTCATCCGGGTGAAATTCCCGCGTGCCTGGAATGGCGTGTTCTGCGGCATCTTTGCCATTCTCTATGCTGTCGGGAGAATCGTTTGCGAGGAATACCGGGAACCGGACTCCCCTTTCTCCATGGGATTGACCCGCGGGCAGTTCCTCTCCGTCTTCCTCGTGCTGGTGGGCGTCGCCTTCTTCGTCTATGCCTTTAAAACCAGGCAGACGGTGCAGGAATGCACTTTCTATGATCCTGAAAAAAAGAACAAGGAGGAATCAGCCGGAAAGGCCGCTTAAAACGGGTCCAGGTCTACTTCACCCGTCTTGGGAATATAGCTGGAAGGGCCGGCCTTGAAAATGGCGGAAATGCCGCTGGCGAAAAGCTGCAAATTCTGCTGGTCAAAGGCGAAACGCTCAAACTCTTTCACGGAAAACAGGGTGATGGGGTCCGTATTGTAAGCCTTGAACTCCATGATGCTGGTGCCCGTGCGCATGTCTGACAGGCGCCCTTCAATGCCTACGTCCCCGCTCATGAAATTGCCCAGGATCAGGGAAGTGCCCGGAAGGGGGGACGCCAGGGAAACCAGGTCGGACATGATATTGCCGCCTACGTCCGTAGGCTTCAGCTTGACCATGGCGATGTAAAGAGTCACGCCGTCCGGTGCGGGGCGGTCAACCAGCTGCCACTTGATCCTTCCTCCGGTCTGTTTGGATTTATTCTCCAGCACCCTGCGGATGTCTTTCTGAAGCTCCGTCCTGAACTGTTCCGCCAGGGCCGGGGCCTCCTTCGGGAATCTGGCCTTGATATAATCAATATTGATGGGGGCCACATACACCTTCAGGCGCGGGGAATTCCAGATGGCCTGCTCTGTGGGGTTGTACCAGACGCCCTGGAAGCAGCTCTGTTTGGAATCCGCATGAAGAGGATGGGTAATCAAGGGGGAAACGGGCATGTGCTGGGAACTGGAACAGGAAAAAAACAATCCCGTTCCCAGCGCCAGCAGGAGCCGTGAAATAGCACCGTACATGCAGGATAAGACGGCGCCCGCGTGTCCGGTGTTCGAGTCATGACCCGATTGTCATCAAGAGTTTTCCCCGGCGGGGGAAAATCAGGAATGGGAAGGGTCCTCCTCCAGAATTTCCGCAATCTGCCGGGCAAAACGGTCCAGGTTGTACTTGTCGCGGGCGAACTCCTCAAAACTGTTGCAGGAGAAAATATTGATGGGGTCCCTGTTGCGCCCGTAAAATTCCTTCGAGCTCGTTCCGTTGTCCAGGGAAACGATGTTGTCTTCAATTCCTGCCGCCCCGGAGGAGAAATGATTGATAATGAAGGAAATGCCCGGAATCGGCGAGGCGATTCCCATACCCGGGGCCGCGACTTTTCCTCCAACGTCCGTGGGCTTTAAGTGAACGATCGCCAGGGAAACCTTCACGCCGGGCGGGTGCGGGCGGTCGCTCGGCACCCAGCGGACATGATGGCCGGGTTTCTCATTATTGCGGTCAATCAATAGGCGAACCTCCTTTTGCAGGGAATCCTGGAATTCGCGCGCCAGGTAGGGGGAAGCCTCCGGGAACTGCTGCCGGATGGAGCTGATCTTCACGGGGGCGATGTAAACGTACTGCCCCCTTTGCTGTTCCCATAGGAATTGCCCGGCGGAGGTGGGGCGCCAGACTCCGCCGGGGGCGCCGTGCGCCTCCTTCAGATCCGCAGCATGAGTGAGAAGCGGGGAAACGGGCCGGTAAGGACCGGATGAGCAGGAAACACCCATAAAAAGGATGGCCGCGGCGGAAAAAACAGCATGGAAAAGCACAAAGCCCGGAAAGAACAAAAGAATGCCGTGCCGCAAGAACTTAAAATGAACCGCAGGAAGGCCGTTTCGTGTCCGGATGCATGATTGACAAGCTGGAAAAGCGGGGCATGCTGTCGGTATGAGATACGAGCCGCTACCTTCCTCCTTTTTTGCCGGCAATCGTGCGGAACTGGCTTCCCGCCTGCCCGCCGGCAGTATGCTGATCCTGCATGCCAATGATGTATTCCCCACGAATGCGGACGGCACCTTCGCCCTGCACCAGAATGCCAACCTCTTTTACCTCACCGGGATTGACCAGGAGGAAACCGTCCTGATCATGACCATCCGGGAGGACGGCTGGGATGAAATCCTGCTGCTGCGTGAAACGAATGAACAGATCGCCATTTGGGAAGGGACCCGCCTGACGCAGGATCAGGCGAGGGAGTTGAGCGGCATCCGGGATGTGCGCTGGACCAATGAATATGATGCGCTGCTGGACAGCCTGGTGCCGGCAGCTGCCATGGTCTTTGTGGAAGCCAACCAGCATCCGCGCTGCACCTGCCCGGTGGAAACGCGCAATGCGCGCATGACCAAGGACTTGAAGGAAAAATTTCCGGATGCAATCCTGAAAAACGTTTACGAAACTGTGGCGGAGATGCGGCAGATCAAAAAGCCGGAGGAAATCAAGGCGCTCAAAAAGGCCTGTGACATCACCAATGAAGGCTTCCGCGCCTTGCTCGGGTTCATCAAGCCGGGAGTGGGGGAATGGCAGATAGAGGGTTTCCTGTCCAATGAATTCATCAGCCGGGGGCCGCGCAAATTCTCCTTCCTGCCCATCATTGCCTCCGGAAAGGACACCTGCGTGCTGCACTACATCCAGAACGACAAGAGGTGCGAGGACGGCGCCCTGGTGCTGATGGACATAGGCACGGAGTATGGCAACTACAACTCTGACATGACCCGCACCGTTCCCGTGAACGGAAAATTCACCCCCCGCCAGCGCGCCGTGTATGAAAGCGTGCTGAACATGATGGCGTATGCCAAAAGCATCCTGCGGCCCGGCATCCTGAAATCGGAATACGAACGCCTGGTGCGCGTGTTCGCCGCCGGGGAACTCGTCAAGCTCGGCCTCATCACGCCCGCGCAGGTGGCGGAAAAACCGTCCGATCCTCCCATCGTGCGGAAATACTACATGCACGGCTGCTCCCACTTCCTGGGGCTGGACGTGCACGACGTAGGGGAAACCAACCCCGTCGTGCTTCCGGGCATGGTCTTCACCATTGAACCGGGCATTTACATAGCGGAGGAAGGCATCGGCATCCGCCTGGAAAATGACATCCTGATCGGGGAAAGGGAAAACATTGACCTGCTGGGGGACGTGCCCCTGCTGCCTGATGACATTGAACGGCTCATGGCCCGGTAAAATGGGCCGGATTCGGTTCTGAACTTGACAATGAGGCCCGCGTGGGTTTTCATTCCCGTCCCATCATGTCGAAGAAACTCAAAATAGCACTTCCCAAAGGCAGTTTGCAGGACTCCACCGTGGAATTGTTCCGCAAGGCCGGCTACAATGTTTATGTGTCCAGCCGCGGGTATCGCCCGACTTGCGACGACGACGATCTGGAACTCTTTCTGATCCGCGCCCAGGAAATCGGCCGTTACGTCAATGACGGTTTCATCGACTGCGGCATCACCGGACGCGACTGGATCTATGAAAACCGCGCGGACGTGGAAGTGCTGACGGACCTTCAATACTCCAAGGCCACTTCCAAGCCCACCCGCTGGGTGCTGGTGGTTCCGGAAGACTCCCCCATCACCTGTGCGGAAGACCTGCAGGGCAAGCGCATCGCCACGGAAGGCGTGGGCATTACGGAACGCTGGCTCCAGGAAAAAGGCATTGAGGCTCACGTGGAATTCTCCTGGGGCGCTACGGAAGTGAAAGTGCCGGAACTGGTGGACGCCATTGTGGACATCACGGAAACGGGCAGCTCCATCAAGGCTAACAAGCTCCGCATCGTGGACACTCTGATGACCTCCTACCCCCAATTCATCGCCAATCGGGAAACGATGCAGGATGAATGGAAAAAGCAGAAGCTGGAAAGCCTGGTCATGATGCTCAGGGGCGCTCTGGAAGCGCGCCGGAAAGTGGGCCTGAAAATGAACCTCCCCGCGGCTTCTCTGAATGGCCTGGTGGAAGCCCTGCCGTCCCTGCGCCGTCCTACTATCTCCCATCTGGCGGAAGAAGGCTGGCTGGCCGTGGAAACGGTCATTGACGAATCCGTCGTGCGGGATATCATTCCGCAGCTCAAGGCCCTTGGCGCGGAAGGCATCATCGAATACCCGCTCAACAAGCTGGTCTACTAATTTTTCTCACCACAGTAAAACAACAAACGAACCACAATCATGGGATCGCTCAAAAAACGCCGTAAAGCAAAAATCAACAAGCATAAGCGCAGCAAGCGCATGCGTCAGAACCGTCACAAGAAGCGTTTGCGTTACAAGTCCTAAGGTTTGTGCGCTTCGCTGCTCAAACTGGCAGTCAATCCGATTTCCGGAAAATCCCGGCGTCCTCCGTATCACGGAAGGATGCCGTTTTTTATGAAGTAGAGTTCTGACTTATTTGTCAATGTTCCAATCGTTCATATTGTAAAAATATTGAAACAATACAATATTTTTTATTAAATTATTGACAAGATGAAGATATTGGCATATTTTTATGACGAAATGAATATCTTAAGTAAGTTTAAATTTTTTTTCACTGTTATTGGATTTCTATTTTTTATATTCAATTCTGTATTTATTTCATACTCAGAAGAATTAAATAAAGGTTTGGAAATATATTCAGAAACAGAAAAAAATTCAGCAAGAGTTCTAAAAAATAACGGTGATAGGATAAAAGATTTAGAACGAACATCAATTGGAATAGGAGAAAAGGTTTCTCTGACACTGGGAGGGAAATTATTGGATCAAGTGGATAGAGAATCAATTGAATGGATAGTGGAAGGAGATAAGGATTTAATCAAACTTAATGTTATGGAATGGGATAAAGTATTTGCTGATTTTTCTGTAAAATGTGCTATGAAAAAAGAAAAGGGACAAGTCACTATCAAAGTAAAAACTAATTTGGAAGACATTTCTCCAACAATAAAATTTACAATTTATAATCCAACTGATATTTCTGCAAGACACTCTGGATTGAGAGATCCTGATTATCCCATGGACGGAGATAAATCTAGATGGGGAGCTTCGACAGCACTCATATTAGAAATTGCTCCCATGAATGTAAGTTTTAGCGGAATTTTTCTTATTGAAAGGGCGAATGATGGGGAAGGCTCAGAAGTTCCTTTTCATGAGACAAATCCTGAACCAAGTAAAATTGATAAATATAATGAAGTTAGATATGATTATATAGGAGGAGGTAATGATTCGCTTATACCATATCAACCTCCACGTTCTTTGCCTCAGCCTGCTGAATTTGATTGGAAATGTTCTTGGTATACCTATGTAGATGGGAATGATTGCTGGAGGATTGGAAAAAAAGATTATAAGCAGCACTTCAAAGCAACTGTGGGAAAGATAGATCCTGAACGACCTCAAATACGCAACATTTGTGTAGAAGTTTCTAAGTTTGGATGTACCGTTAAAAGAAGTACTTCAGGAGAAGCTAAACATGAAGATAGTTAAATAATTATGAAAAAAAATTTATTACTTTGTGGTATGATTGTATTTGCCTCAACATCTTATGGCGAAATAGAAAAAACCTTGTTGGTTCCTCGTTATCGAGATATTTTGGTGGATCAAAATAATCCCATAGTTCATTTAAAAAAATTATATGATCAAAATAGATTCAGAGAATTTTATGAAGAGGCTAATGAATTATTAATTAAAATGTCTCAACAGAAAGATAAAATTACTACGCCGGACAGTATTAAAAATGAATTATGGATGTTCTATTTAATTTCATCTGCTCCATTCTTGGATTTGGAATCGGATGATAATATTAAATGGATGAGCAATCATTTGGATTTGGATTATGAAGTTAAACAGAAAATTGTTTGGCGCATTTCTCCTAAAGATTTTTTAGAAAATTCAGGAATAAAAGATAAAAATGGTATTGATATTTCTTTAAATCGAGAACTTTTTTTATCTTATTTTTCAAATTTATTAAAACAGTTTAGAAAAGAAGTGGATCCTAATTTTAACGAAAAAATTAAAATTTTTGAAAAAGAGGTAATAAAAAATGACGATCTTATGAAGGATGATCGCGCAAGAACAATGGTTATGAATCGTATCTCTATTAAAGAAGATAGAAATTTTTCTGCACAGAGGGCAGTTAAAAAATTAGAGAAAGATTTAATGAAAATATTAATTTGGGCTTATCCCACCAAAGCGTTAGAAGTTAAAAAATATATTCGCTTGGCCGGCTATAGTGATAAAGAAATTCCTTATTTACTTGATAGAACTGTAGGACGTGTGCGGGAGGCGAATTATTTGTACAAGGGTTTCGCTAAACGTAGGGATTAATTATTGGATAAGTATATCTTTTTAAACGAAAAAATAGATTGGATTTATTGAATAAAGGAGAGGTTAATTGTAAACTGAACATGGAAAGAAATTCAAAAATAGAATTTCTTTATAAAGGTCGGTCCACGAGGAAAAAATAATGTGTTGATTGTGGAATGGTTATGTACCCTCCATAAATACCTGAGAAATGGGCGTTACCAAAGAATGAGGGAAGGAGAAGAAACTTTCCCGATGTTGAGAGTGGTGTTGATTTCACGTATAAAAAGAATTAAAAGGCATGTTAATGATAAGTAATGTGATGTATGCTTAAGAATTTCTTATTTCTTTTTTTATTTTTAATACCCTTGCATGCGGGAGATTTGCCCCAGCAAAGGCTGGCATGGCAGATGGAGAGCGGGGATGTGCGGAATATTGCCGGGCTGTGTCGGCAATATGTGCAAAAGAAATTGGAAGCGGAAAAAACGTTTTCCGTGGAATCCCTGTTGAAGGACCGGGAGGTGGCGCAGGCTTGCTACATGACCCATTTCTTTGCGTTGGTGGGGAAGGAGAGGACTTACATCCTTCATGAATTGAAGGACAAGGAATTTGTAAAATGGTTGCTGGATCATCCGGAGGTGTTTGAAAAACTGGCATTTGCCAAGGCCTCGGGAAAGAATACGCTGGCTGTATTGCGGAATATCTGGGTGAAGGAAGGGAAAGAACTTTCCGGGGTTGGCCTCAACATGGCATTGGGCGCGGCGTTGACTTCCACGTCCCGGGAGCCGGAGGAGTGCGAAGCGCGGTATGATTTTTACAAGAAGTCTTTTGCGGAAAAGAAATTGTTTCCGCAGTTCATTACGCTGGAACCGTGGGAATTTGGCATTCTCTTCCGTGGGAGGGAAAGCCTGGAGGAACTTGCCTGGGCTCAGGATTATCTGGCTGGTAAAAAGAAGATCAAGGCGGGGAATGCAGGGTATGCCTGTTGCGGCCTGATTCCCTACCGCATGAAGAACAAGCAGGGAGTAAGCGTGCATGCCGGGGGAGCGTTTTATGACCATAAGCCGATTTCCTTGCAAATTTATGTAGAATATGGCGGGGTATGCGGCGCTGTTTCCAAGGGAGCGGCCGGGTTTGTGAAAGCGAAGGGTATTCCTTCCTACACGATCGGGCAGCCGGGTCACTGCGCTTTTGTGTGGAAGGGAACGGATGGAGAGTGGAAGATAGGTAATAATATTTATGGCTGGATATGGTCGGAGGGCGGTCCCGGGGGGCCGTGGAAGGGTGCTGTTTCCACCATCACGGAGCTTCCACGTTTTTGGAAAGGAGAGGATGCCTCCGCTTCCAATTTATGTTATTATTTATCTCTTCTGGCAGCCGACCCCCAGAAGGCGGAAGTTTTGTTGGGAGAAGCGTTGAAGCGGAATGCTTCCAATTATCCGGCATGGCAGGCTTTGATGAGAAAGAAGGGGCGTCTGGTGGAGAAAGACAAGCTGGTTCTGCTGGAACGCTTCAAGGAAGCCTTTCCCGGTAATCCCACCCTGTGGGAATATTTCATGAAGAAGGAATTGGGGCTTGATTGGAAAAAGGCGAATGGCTACGCCGTCTATCCCCAATTGCTGTCCCAAAATGAATCATGGGATTCCGTGGACGCTTATATGCGCAATTTCTGTGCGTTGGCGCGGAATGATATTCCGGCCATGGTCGGCAAGCTGCCTTATGAAGTGAAAACCAAGAGAGTCTTTTTCAAAAACTGGCTGAAATTTTACCAGGAGAACAAAATCGACCGGAAGGTGAGGGTGCAAACCTGCGCTGTGCTGGAAAAGGCGATTCCTCCGCTCTTGAGTCATGAAAAAACGGCATTGCAGTTTCTAGGGTTTTATGGGCAGGTGCTTGATCTATGGAAAGACAAGCAATTGTCGGCCCGGGCCGATACCTTCCTGACGGCATGGTTGAAGGAAGTAGACAAAGCTTCCGTACGGAAGAAGATGGCGGAAATAGGACTGAAAGTAGCCGAGCATCTGGGAGACAAAAAAGCGCTGGTTCGTTATGCGGAGGCTCAGGCTGGATATTGAATGGCGTGATCCTTTCCATCTGCATAGAATAATCGTCTTTTCTGGACTGGTTGGTGATCGACATGGTTTGAGATTATTTAAACTTATATGGTCAATAGGCTGGCAGATGAAGAGAAGTATCTATGTAATTATTGTTAATTTTATGTTGCCAGGTATAGTGGTTTTTTCTTGGATTATATATTTTTTGCTCTATCATATGCTTTGATGAAACGGTACCTGGTGGCAAGTTTACTCGTATTGAGTATGTTATCTATAGGTCCTGCCAAGAATGCAACCAATCCTTGTAGAGTGGAATTAGTAGGTATCATGTTTTTTACCACTCCTATTGGTTCGGAGGTTCCCAACATAGCAGGTTCCCAGGATGAATTGGAGATTGATTGGGAGAGTGCTGCAAAAGATTTACTGGAAGAAAAATTAGGATCTGCCGTATCGGTGAGATTGGATACAATTTCATTGTTGGCATTTATTAATTCAAATGGGAAATTTTTTGCAAATGTCCATTTAGTGTACGCTTACAGATTTCTTCACCATCATAAACCTGTTACTGCATGGAAATTGAAACAACAGAATAACTTGATGGATAATAGTATAGACTATTATCAAGTTGGGACGGCTGGAGTAAGAAGTGCTAAAGCGGCCGTTTTAAATGCTAAAAGAAAAATTCTTAGTGGCTTGGAAAAAGAATTGAAGGAACAATGTAAAGAACATCAGTAAATCATTATGAAATATTTAATGCTATTTAATGCTTGGCTTTTTTGTTTTACAGCTACTGCGGATTCGAATACCGCCGAAAGCAATATTTCCGTACCGGATAAAATTGGTTATGAATTGACCAATCCCATTTCCGTAAAAGGAGTTAAATCAAGAAAAGAACTTGATGAATATTGCCGGAATTATGTATCACAACATCTTCCTTCTTATGAAATAGAAGACACGATGATTTATGTTTTAGGGCAGGATATTGTATTTGAATTGGAATGCCGGGAGAAGGATGGAAGTTCAAAAGTTTCCTTGTATTTCAATGTTTCGGAGTATATGGACAAAGTCAAGAAACAGGACAAGAAGTCTAACTCTACATTCTTGAAATCCGTGAAGCCGATAGATTTCCCGGAAGGGATTTCCTTACGCAAACCTATTGTATTAAAAAAGGCTGTCACCCGTGAAGAAGTACAGAAACAGCAAGAGCAATATTTGGAAAAACAGTATCCGGGTTATAAAATCACCCGAAAGGAAACCTGGATTTTCCATAAGAAGTTTTTGGAGAGGGTGAGTTTGAAAAAAGATGACGAGGAATTAATCGTCAATTTTGATGTTTCCGATTATATGAAGGAGTATGGAAAGAGCCATCAGTGGAAAACTATCCCATTGTCTCCTGGCGTAGAAAGAGTGGAGCTGTAACATGCGCCAGTTTCCTGAACCGTAAGGCGATTCCGTCAGGTGGGAGAGTATATGTTTTTTCTCGGGCTCACCAGCAATCATTTACGGATGTGCCGCATAGGAATCTTATGCCCTCTTTTCTTCCCGGAACCGTTTCAGCGGAATGGTGATGGTGAAGACGGTTTCCCGGTGGGGGATGCTGGAGACGGTGATGGAGCCGTCATGGGCTTCCACGGCCCGTTTGACGATGGAGAGACCCAGGCCCGTTCCCTTGATTTCCGAGGAGTGGTGGGTTTCCACCCGGTAGAAGCGGTTGAAGAGGAAGGGAAGGCTTTCCGCGGGAATGCCTACGCCCGTGTCCGTGACGGTGATGACACAGGCCTCTGGCGTTCTGGCGGCTGCCACGGTGACGGAGAGTCCCGGTTCCGTGTTTTGCTTGAGGGCGTTTTCCACCAGGTTGAACAGGACTTGCGTCCAGTAGAAGGGGTCTCCGTAGAGTTCCCATTCCGGCGGAATGTCCATGTGCAGGGCGGCTTGTTTTTTCTCCCGGATGGAGTCCAGGCGGGAGAAGACGTCGTCCACGCAGGAGGTGAGATGGAACCATTGTTCCTTCAGAATGGCCTTGTGGCCTGATTCCAGCTTGGAGATCATGAGCATGTCTTCAATGATGTTCATGAGCCGCTGGCTGTTCTGATGCATGACTCCGATGAATTTCCGGGCCAGTCCTGGGCTTTCCTCCACAAGATCGTCTTCCATCAGGTTTTCCAGATACCCCACGATGATGGTGAGCGGGGTGCGCAGCTCGTGGGAGGCGTTCGCCACGAAGTCCCGGCGCATCTGGTTGGTGAGGTAGTTCTGCGTGACGTTGCGCAGCAGGATGCGTTTTTCCTTGATAGGAGTGTCCGTGATGGCGCTGTCCAGGTGCCACGCCGTGATGCCGTTTTGCACTCCGCCGGGGGAGTTGGCGGCGCTCAGCGTGAATTCCTTGGTGACGGGGCCATCCGTGTCAAAGGCTTCCTGAACGTGCCCCAGCAGTTCCTGGTTGCACACCAGGGAACCCACTTTGCGCCCTTCCAGCCTTTCTTCCTGAAAGAGCTCTTTTGCCAGTGTGTTGGCCAGTACGATGTGCCCGGCAGGGCCGATGAGCAGGAAGGCCTCCCCCAGGGCTTCCAGAAAGCGCCGTTTGTCCACGATAGCCTGTTCCTGGGCTTCCTCCCCGCGTTTCAGCAGGCGCTGCGCGTCCCTCAGGGCCTTTTTCCGGGCCTTCATGGCGGACCGGCATACCTGGACCAGATGCCAGTTCAGGTACAGGGAGGCCAGAACCAGAATGATGAGGATGTAGTCGATAGCCGACATGGAACCGGAGCGTTAGGCTTCTTCCTGCGGGGGGCGCCTCCCCGGAAGGGTAAAGCGGTAGCCGATGCTGCGGACGGTTTCAATGCAGTCCGCATAGGGGGCCAGTTTCTGGCGCAGCCGTTTCATGTGCGTGTCCAGCGTGCGGCTCTGGGCCTGGTGGCTGTATCCCCACACGCAGCTGAGCAGGTCGTTGCGGTTCAGGGTTTGGCCTTCCCGTTCAATCATGTAGATCATGAGCTTGAATTCCGTGGCCGTCAGGTCCACTTCCTCCTTGTCGATGTAGAATTTGAGGGCGTTTTTGTCAAACGTGAAGGGGCCGTATTCCGCAATGACGCTGCCGGGCGTGTGCTCGCACCGCTTCAGGACACTGGCTACGCGCAGGACAAGTTCCTTGGGACTGAACGGCTTGGTTACATAGTCGTCCGCTCCCAGCTCCAGCCCCTGGATACGGTCTTCCGCCTGGGCCTTGGCGGTCAGGAAGATGACGGGAATGTTCTGGGTGCGGCTGTCCCGGCGCAGCTCCCTCAGTACGCCGTGGCCGTCCATGCCGGGCATCATCTGGTCCAGCAGGATCAGTTCCGGCTTGTCCCTGCGCGCCACTTCCAGCGCGGTCAGGCCGTCATAGGCCGCCAGGGGCGTGTGGCCTGCGCGTTCCAGGTTGTAGGCCACGAGGTCTGAGATGGCGTGATCGTCTTCAGCGATAAGAATGGTTGCCATGGCTGTTTTTTACGATGAAGGGAGGGGCGGTGTCCCGATCTTAGATGTGACGATTCGTTCACATTTCCCCGTCCGGAAGGCGTTTCCGGACGGCTAAAGCCTTTCCTTATACAAACATACTGTAACGGAGGCGTTTCCGTTTTGCAAGACTGGCCTAGATTCAACTTCTCTTCCCTGCGTCATGTGATACACTTGCACCGCAACAGTTGTATTGTCATGCGAAGCGATAGAGTTAAAGCAGGGTTTGAGCGTGCGCCGCACCGCAGTCTGATGCGCGCCACGGGGATGACGGATGAGGATTTAAGCCGTCCCTTCATTGCTATTTGCAATTCCTTTAATGAGGTGATTCCGGGCCATGTCCACCTGAACAAGGTAGCCGCCCTCATCAAGGAAGAGGTGCGCAAGGCCGGAGGGACTCCCGTGGAGTTCAACCTTCCCGGCGTGTGTGACGGCATTGCCATGGGCCACGGCGGCATGAAGTTTTCCCTGGCCAGCCGTGAGTTGATCGCGGACAGCGTGGAGACGATGCTGAGCGCCCATGCGTTTGACGCCATGATCTGCATTCCGAATTGCGACAAGATTGTTCCCGGCATGATCATGGGCGCCCTGCGCTGCAATATCCCCACTATTTTCTGCAGTGGCGGCCCGATGGCCGCGGGCATGGCGGAAGACGGCACCGTGCTGGACCTGAACAGCGTGTTTGAGGCCGTCGCCCGCTTCAAGGCCGGAAAGATTAATGCGGAGGAGCTCCATTCCCTGGAATGCCGCGCCTGTCCCGGCGCGGGTTCCTGTTCCGGCATGTTTACGGCCAATTCCATGAATTGCCTGAGCGAGGTGATCGGCCTGGCCCTTCCCGGGAACGGCTCCCTGCTGGCTACTTCCGAAGAACGCAAGGAGTTCTGGAAGCAGACCGCGCGCCGCGCCGTGGAGATGGCGAAGGCGGACGGCCCCTTGCCGCGCGACATCGTGAACCGTGACGCCATCGACAACGCCTTTGCGATCGACATGGCGATGGGCGGCAGCTCCAATACCGTGCTTCATACGCTGGCTATCGCCCGGGAAGCCGGCGTGGAGTACGACCTCCAGCGCATCAATGACATTTCCCGGCGCACGCCGAATATTTGCAAGGTGGCTCCTTCCTCCCGCTTCCACATGCAGGACGTCCTGCGCGCCGGCGGCGTGAGCGCCATCATTCATGAGATCGCCAGGATTCCCGGCGCCCTTCATCTGGATGCCATGACCGTCAGCGGGAAGACGCTGGGGGAAACCGTGGAGGGATGTGAAATTACGGATGAAACCGTGATTCATCCGCTGGAAAACGCTTATTCCAAAGACGGCGGCCTGGCTATCCTGTTCGGCAATCTGGCGGAGGAAGGCGCCGTGGTGAAGAAGGCCGGGGTACACCCGGACATGATGAGCTTCCGCGGGCCCGCCGTGATTTTCGAGTCTCAGGAAGACGCCTGTGAAGGCATCCTTGCCGGGAAGGTGAAGTCCGGCGACGTAGTCGTCATCCGCAATGAAGGGCCCAAGGGTGGCCCCGGC
Source organism: Akkermansia muciniphila (assembly GCA_947624785.1). GTDB lineage: Bacteria > Verrucomicrobiota > Verrucomicrobiia > Verrucomicrobiales > Akkermansiaceae > Akkermansia > Akkermansia muciniphila_F. The sequence goes on from CANQLV010000010.1 coordinate 106,994, forward strand.
ATGCAGGAAATGCTGGCGCCTACCTCCTACATCATGGGGCAGGGCCTGGGCGCGGAAGTGGCGCTGATTACGGACGGCCGTTTTTCCGGAGCCACGCACGGCGCCTGCATCGGCCATATTTCTCCGGAAGCGGCGGAAGGCGGCCTGATCGGCCTGTTGAAGGATGGGGACATCATTGAGTATTCCATTCCGGACCGTACGCTGAATGCCTGCCTGACGGAAGATGAGATCGCACGCCGCCGTGCGGACTGGAAACCCACGTACAACAAGGTTTCCTCCTCCTGGCTCAGCCGCTACCGCAAGCTGGCCACCAACGCCAGCCGCGGCGCCGTTCTCCAGAGCGGTGAATAATTGGCGCCCATTTTATTTTCAGCCGCTTTCCTCCTCCGGGGAAAGCGGTTTTTCATTTTTGCCCGGTTTTGTGTTACACAGAGTTCTCCCCAAAAAGAGAGCCGCTCCCGGAAGGGAGCGGCTCTGCTATCAACAATAATACCGAACAAAAAATATGCTCTACCTGGCGATTCTGAAGGGACCGCTCAGGCCTACCGGGGATACGGCGGAAGACTCATAGTCCTCTACCTTGTAGGTTCCTTCCATGGCGGAGGTAAAGGTCATTTCTCCGGAGCTTTTAATGTTCCGGGGATGTTCGCCGTTTTTCTCGGCCAGTGCCATGGAAAACTTGGCGGAAGCGGCACCGGGCGAATAAGCGTATGTTCCGGAGAAGATGCCGTCACCCGTTTCCAGGGTGCTGGATGAGGTGATTTTGTAGGATACGCCGTGGCCGTCCGTCATGAGGATGGTGCTGCCTGTTTCCAGTGTCTGCGGCGGAGCCACGGCGGTGAAGTCCGATTTGCCGGAACCGCCGCCACAGGAAGTCAGCAGGCATGCGCAGCCCAGAAGAACGGCGGTGCGGATTGAGGTCAATGAGTTCATGAAAAAGAACCTGCAGGGTTAAAAATGGCCTTCCCGGCCGGGTAGCGGGCCGGGAAGGCGGGAACGGGGTTCCGTTAGAACGAGTAGCTGACGGAGCCGTTGATTCCCTGGGCTGTCAGGCCGGCGCGGCTTTCCAGGGAGTACCCGAGACGGGCGCCCCAGCGGCTGCCGAAGGTGGCGCTGACTCCTGCGTTGAGGCGCAGGGCCGTGCGGCCCTTATTGACGCCGCGGGCCGTCCAGGAGCCCAGATCGCTGCCGACCGTTCCCTTGGGATTGATGCGGCTGAGATCCTGCGCCACGGCTACCGTGATGCCGGGCGTCAGCGTAGTTTTGGAACCCACGGCAAAGGTGCGGGACACGCTAATGCCTGCGGGGAGAGTCCAGTTCTGGGCCCGGGCTCCGCTGAAGGTGCGTGCCAGGTCGCCGTGTTCGGTGAAGCTGTCCGTCTTCCCGGTCATGAATTCCAGCCCGGCAAAGGGCGCGATGACCAGCTTGTTCTCCAGTTCTTCCGTCCAGGTGGCGTAAACGGCCGCTCCGAAGGAGTCCGCGTCAAACTCTCCGTGGGCGGAGGTATCCGCTACGCGGGCGTTTCCGTCAAAGGAGGTGGTTCCGAAGGCGGCGTATCCGTCCAGGGCCAGTTTCTTGTTCCGGGAGGGAGTATAGCGGCCGTAGGCCATGGCCATGAAGGAATCCGCATCATAGCTGGAGAATCCTCCCTTGTCCTGGAAGGTGCCGAAGGATTGGCCGAGGGCCACCCCCGCCAGAGCGGAAGAGGAGAACTTGAAGTCCGCGCCGACGGCATAGCCGCCCGCATCGTACTTGTAACCGTCAATGCCGTGGCGCGCATTCTGGTCCGTCCAGGACCCCAGTCCTCCAATCCATACGGAGCCGCGGCCGGAGGCAACGGGAGCCATGGCGATGGGGGAGCCCTTGGCATCCACGGACTGCACCGGCCTGGCGGCCGGGGCGTTCAGTCCCTGGGCTGCGGAAAGGGCTCCCTGCGTCCGGACAAGGGACGCGAAGCCCTTGAGGGCGTCATTGGAGGCCCAGGCCGCGTTGACCACGGTTTCCCCGCTGACGGACTGGATCATGGCTGCCGCCGTATCCGCGCCGGAGGTTCCCAGCAGATTTTCAAAGAACCTGTGGGCTGCGGAACCGTCGCGCACGTTCATGCGGGCCTGCTCCATGCCTGCCGCCACTCCGGAAACGTTGCCGGAATATCCCTGCATGGGGGAAGCCACGCCCTTCATGTTCTGGGACAGCCGGATGGTGCTGTCCTCATGGACGGCGGCCGTTGTGGAAACGAAGGCGGAGTTGAACAGGGGCAGTTCTTCCGCATCCGCTCCGGTAATGGTGACGTTGTCCACGGAGGAGACGCCGGAGGCCGTGTGGGTAAGATCCCGGCCGTTGCCCGCTTCATCAATGCTCCAGAGCTTGACGGAGGAATGGTCGTTGAACGTGATGTCGTTGAGCAGCAGGGAAGCTCCTTCCCCCACCTCAACCACGGCGTTGCCGTTGAGTTCCAGCGTATCGCCGGCCAGGGTGGAATTGTCCGTCAGGATGATGCCCTTGCCGTTGATTTCATAGTCCGTCAGGTCTTCCACGCCCAGTTGGGCTCCTTCCAGGACAAGCTCGTTGTCAATTTCGGCCGCATGCCCCACGATCAGGGAACCGGCTCCGGCCCCCTGGAGGAAGTCGCCGCCGAATCCGTTGTCTTCCTGGTCCCTGCCGCCATAGAGCAGGTTACCGCCTCCCAGCTGCACCAGGTTGGCGGAGCCGCGGATCCGTTCCGGATCGTCATCCAGGGTGAAATAGTCGGCGTCGGAAATGCCGCTGTTAATGACGGTGGTTGCGTCCGCGTCAGTATTGACTACGATGGCAGCTCCGTCTTCGGCAAAAATGTCATTGGCTTCACTTCCCGCTGTGTTGTCGCTGAAGAAGGAACCGGAGTCGATGACTAAAAGGCGGTCTTCCATCAGGTGAATGGCGCCGCCAAGGCCGCCCGCGGTATTATCCGTGAAAACCGTGTTTTTACCGATCCAGATATTGGCCCCTTCGTTTTCAAAGAGGTCGTCCACGTTGTCGCCTTCCTGCCAGGCAAGGTTGGTCGTCAGCTCGGAGGCGATGGCGCCCCCGTTGGCTCCGGCCTGGTTGCCGGAGAAGACGGAACCGTTGCCTACGACGATGTCCAGAACTTCCGTGGTCAGTTTGGAGGTCCGTTCCCCGTCAACGTAGGTGATCGCCTCGGCGATGTTGTTCTGGGCGAAAACGGCGCCTCCGGAACCAGTGGCCGAGTTGTCGATGAAGCGGTTGTTTTCTCCGATCACGATGTCTCCGTGCGCGTAAAGGGCTCCTCCCCGGGAAATGTCCATGGCGGCGGATCTGCCCGGCGCCTTGCTGTTCATGAACGTATTGTTGCGGCCCGTGGTGATTTTGTTCTCACGTTCCGTAATGGTGACGGTCCCGTTGAGGATGTCCCCGTTTTCATCCGTGTCCCTGATGCTCGCCTGGACCAGGCTGTTATCCGGGTCGCTGAAGGCGCTCATGTGGTAGACGGAGGCATCTTCCGTTCCCTGATAGGTGACGTTGTCTCCCAGCGTGATGGTATTTTCCGCCGCTACGGTGGTCATGGTCAGGGTAACGTTGTTTCCGATGACGATGTTGCCCCCGTAGGTGCCTTCGCTGTATTCTCCGGAGGCCAGAACGTAATCGCCGTCCGCATTCTGCTTGAGCGTTCCTTCAAAGGAAATGATCCCGCGGGTGGAAACGTCTGCATCGTCGATGTCCCCCACCGTATCCGCCGCCCAGATGTCTGCCATCTGGCTGCCGGAAAGGTCGTTGTCCCCCGTGATGGTGGTATTGTCGCCAATGTAGATGTCCCCGCCTTCAGTGTAAATGTCCACGTCATTCAGCGTGGAATTGTCGCCGATGGAAACAGTGGCCTGGTCGCCCACGGAGGTGGTCATGTGCACGGTCCGGGTGCCGTCTTCCCGTTCAAAGATGGAGAGGGAATTCAGTTCCACGGAAATGGCGTCCATCGTGACGGAGGTCAGTTCCGAACCATTTCCTATGAAGATGGAGCCTTCGGCATACAGATCATAATTTTCAATGGAGCTGTTGCCGCCGATGAATATGTCCCCGTACAGGCCCATGGATTCCTGAATGCTGGTTCCGGGCAGGTAGCGGCCCTGGTCGTCCTGCATGGAAATGCCGGACGTGAGAACCAGGGCTCCCGTGGTGATTTCCGCACGGTCCGCGGCGGAAATGTCACTGTTGTCCCCCAGCAGGATGCTGCCCCCGGTGTAGAGGTCTCCGTCTCCGGCCGTGCTCAGGTCGGTATCAGTCATCGTAACGGCGCCGGCGCTGAAATCGATTCCTCCCGTGGCTCCCACGGATTCCGACTTGCCGATCAGGGTAGTGGAATCTTCGTCTTCATAAACGGATGTCGTGTTGACGGCTCCTGTGGATATGAGAGTGGAATCGGCCAGGGAAATATCTCCATGGGAGACAATTTTACCGCGGACGCCGTCGTTCATGGACAAATCCATTTCATTGATCCGGATGTCTTTTCCCAGTTCCATGGCAATTTCTCCCGGAGTGTTGGTGACGACCGTGGAGATGACGGCTCCCGTTTCAGGGTCGATTCTTGTCTCTGTGGAGGTGGAATGTCCGGTGGTAACATCGTTCCGGTTGAGAAGGACGCCGTCTCCCGCCACCAGCTTGTTGCTTTCCAGCACCAGCCATGTGCCGTCCAAGGTGGAGCCGCCTTCTATGGAGAGGATGTTTCCATTTTCATCCGCTCCGCTGAGCATGCCGTCCGTCATGCTGCCGACCCGGACGGTTCCCGTTCCTTCTACATTCACATTCTCCATGGAGACTGCGGACATGTCCCCATAATTGAAATTGGAGACGGTGCCGTGGCCGTCCGATTTAATGGTAATGCGGGCATCTGCGGGCAGGGCTTCCAGGGGCGTTCCCCGGAAGTCAATAGTGCCGGTGATATTGAGCGTGTCTCCATCAGCCAGCTGGTTCCAGGCTTCCTGGAATTCTTCCGGATTGGAAGCGGTGTATTCGGCCGCGAAAGCCTGGCAGCCGAAGGCGCACATGGCTGTCAGGAGAGCCCGGCGCAGAGGTAGTGGTAAACGAGGATTCATGATTTGGTATGTTTGTATTCGTCGGGAAGAAAAGGGATAGAAATGCCTTTTTCTTTCCAACACCTACATACAGGATTGCCAATCCTGTGTTCATGAATGCATTTGATTCGTTTACATATTGTTAGAAAAATTCACGCTCCTTCTTTCCGGGAGAGGACATTGATAGTTTAAAGTCTAACAAATAGATTGAAATTTGTACATGGTGAATTAATTCTAAAAACGCTATAAAATATGAAATATTGTAGTTTTTTTACTTGCTATCAGGATTGGCAATCCTGTGACGCATAAAACATTATTTTACAATTATATTACTGGAATGAGGGAACATGTGGAAAATCACGCCGAATATTTGGTGGCGGAAATGTTGTTGAAAGGCAGCGGGCTGAACATGGTGGAGGCGGCTACCCTGGCTCTGGAACTGATGCAGCGTTGTGGCGGCTCCCGGTGCAGCATGCGCCGCGCCAGAAAAGCCATTGAGCTGGGAGCGGAGGAGTTGAAAAACGGAGAACAAACGGTATCTTTTAAGGTTGCCGTAGCCGAAACGCTGAGGATGAAATGCGGCCGGCGGCCCACCACCCTGCGGGATATCAGGTACTTTACCGGCGCGCTGATGCGCAGATGCCCGGAATTGAAGCACTTTCCGGTCAGGAAACTGACTCCGGAACATTGCTCGCGTTTTCTGGAATCCGCCTTTTCTTCGGGCAGGCAGCGCTACAAGGCGCGGGCTGTGATGAGCGGGGTTATGAGCCTTTCCCTGCGTCGCGGGTGGTGCGGAGAAAATCCCCTGGTCCGGGTGGATGCCCCATCCTTCCGTGAGCAGGTCATTGCCGTGCTGGAGCCAGGGGAGATAAAATGCCTGAGGAGTGTGGCGGAATCTCTCGAATTCCGTGATTGCGCTCCTGCCGTCTGGATCATGATGTATGCCGGGATCCGTCCGGGAGAAGTGGCACGCCTCCGGTGGAGCGACGTAGATTTGGAAGAAAGGGTGATTTCCGTAAGACCGTTGGCGAGCAAGACGGGCGGTGTGCGCCATGTTACTGTCCATCCCGTGCTTGAGCGGCTTTTGGCGGGGTACGGTGTTCAGGAGCGCCACAAGCCTTTATGCCCTCCGAACTGGCCGTTGCGATGGAGGCAGTTCAGAAAAAAAGCAGGGTGGGGAAGGGGCGGCAGATTCGGTGCATGGAGGCCGGACGTTCTGCGGCATACATACGCTTCCTACCATGCCAAATGGTTCAGGGATTTTCCTCTTCTCCAGATGGAAATGGGGCACCGTTCCTCCGCCCTGCTGCGGGCACGGTATTTGAATATGGAGGGAGTAAGCCGTGACAGGGCAAGGCTGTTCTGGGAAGTGCCGGAGAAAAAGGAGCCTCATGGATAGGAGAATTTCCTGCCTGCTCCGGGCGTTTTTGCCGTGCCCGGCCTGGGAACGGCGCTGAATGAAACAGGGCGGCAACAACGCACGGCCTTGCGGTAGCCTTGCCGTGATCTCTGTAAATGAAGCCTTTCCTGCCGGGGCGGATCAAGAACAGGTCACTGGTTTTTTCCGGGTGGTGCCGGAAAGTATGGAAGAGGGCCGTGGGCTTATTCCCTGGGCAGGAAATAGCCGCGCTGTTTTTCGGAGATGGGCATGCCCAGGCGTTCCATGACGGCCAGCATGTCTTCCCAGACCTTGCGTTTTTCCCGCGGGCTGTCCGATCTCAGCAGGTAGCTGGGGTGGTAGGTGACGCGCACGGGAATGCCGTTGAGGTCGTGGAACCTGCCGCGCATGGAGCTGACGGAGCCCTGTACACCCAGCAGCCCCACGGCGGCTGTCCCGCCAAGGGCTACGATCATCTTCGGCTGGATGACCTGGATTTCATGCATGATGATGGGCAGGCAGGCTTCAATTTCTTCCGGCGTGGGGGCGCGGTTGTTGGTCCGCTGGTTAGGCAGCGCAGGGCGGAATTTGACGATGTTGGAGATGTAGACCATGTCTCTGGAGAGCCCCATGGCCTTCAATATCTGGTTGAGCTTTTCCCCGGCGCGGCCCACAAAGGGCTCCTGCTGCACTTCTTCATAATAGCCCGGCGCTTCCCCGATGAGCATGAGCTCCGTATGGGGATTGCCCGTCGCAAAGACCATGGTGTCCCGCAGGGAATTGAGCTCCCGCGCCGGCTGCCAGTTCTGCGCCAGGTCCCGCAGGTATTGCAGCTTGTCTTCCATCGTCCCTTCCGGAAGAGCGACGGTGGAGGCCGGTTCCCGGCTCTCCGGAAAGAGCTCCGGCGGTTCCGGCGCCCCGGAAGATACGGGGGCCGGGGCAGCTTGCGGCTGGGGCGGCGGTTCCGGAGAAGCGGAGGGAGGGGGTGGCGCTGCGGGAACGGCAGCGGCGGCGCGGCTTCCCTGTTTGGCGGTCACGTACCACGTCCTGAGAACGTTTCTGGCTTCATCCGTCAGGCTCGTGCGCGTTGTTCCCTGCTGGAGCAGGGAATCGAGATAATGGCGGAAAAGGCTGTTCGGCGTGGCGGTCATGGGAGGATAAGGCCAGATTAGTCCACGGGAGGCCGTCTGTCACGATGATTTGCAAGGGCCCTTCTTTCTTCATGGAACGCTCCGTTCCGGGGAATGACACGGTAAAAGATGGAATCCTTTGTAAAGGAAGAGGCAAATTGGTCCCTCCGGTTCAGGCGTGAAAATGGCCTTGAGGAGCCGGCTCTCTCAAATTTTATTTAGTTTTCCTATGTCTTTTTCTGAAGAATTAAACGGTCTGATGGACCATCCCTCTTCCCTGGTGCGCCGTTTCATGGCGTTGCTGGAACCGGTGGACGACGCCCGCCTGGAGGCGATGGCGCAGGAGAGCCGCCGCCTGACGCGCCTGCATTTCGGCCGGACCATCCGCCTGTTCGCTCCCATTTACCTGTCCAATGAATGCATCAATAATTGCAAGTACTGCGGTTTTTCCCGGGACAATCCCATCATCCGCACCACCCTTACGGTGGATGAAGTGGTGCAGGAGGCCCGCTACCTGCACGGGCTGGGCCTGCGCAGCATTCTGCTGGTGGCCGGGGAGCATCCCAAGTTCGTTTCCGACGGGTACATGCAGGAATGCCTGGATGCGCTGCATTCCTTCATCCCCTCCCTGGGGCTGGAAATAGGACCGCTGCCGGACGACCGCTATGCGGAGATCGTCCACCACGGGGCGGAACAACTGGCCGTGTACCAGGAGACCTACGACCGGGAGGTGTATGAAACGCTGCACACGGCGGGCATGAAGAAGAATTTCAATTGGAGGCTGGATTGCCCGGAACGCGCCTACCAGGGCGGCTTCCGCCGCATCCAGATAGGCGCCCTCTTCGGCCTGTCCCCCTGGCGGCGGGAAGCCATGGCGCTCGCCGCCCATCTGGATTATCTGCAGAAGCATTGCTGGAAGTCCGCGCTTTCCGTGGCGTTCCCGCGCATGCGCCCCTACGCCGGGAATTACGAGTATGAACCCGATCCGGATTTGATGCTGGATGACCGCCATTTTGTCCAGCTCATGGCCGCGCTGCGCATCTGCTTCCCCAAAATAGGGATGTCCGTCAGCACCCGTGAACCCGCGCCGATGAGGGATGCCCTGATGCATTTGGGCATGACCCACATGTCCGCCATCGCCCGTACGGAGCCGGGGGGGTACACGGGGGTGGGAACGGCCACCGCCCATTTGACGGTGCGGGGAAACCAGGTGGACCTTCCCGAGGACCGGAAAGGGCGCTGCAAGGCAACCGAGCAGTTTGAGATTTCCGACCAGCGCACTCCGGAACAGGTGGTCGGCGCCATCCGGAACGCAGGCCTGGAGCCTGTCTGGAAGGACTGGGACGCCGCGCTGGATGTGGTGTAAAGGGTGTCCGGATGCCCGGCGGCCGCGCCGCGGAATGACAGCCATACTTGCGTGATGCTGTGATGGAGCATTGACGGCATGCCCCGTCTGTCATATTTCCGGGGACGATGATTCGTTATTATTGGGGGAGGTTTTGGCCGTTCCTCCTGCTTGCGTTCGGTATTGAGGCGGTGGAAAACCTGTTTACGGTGTTTTTCGAATACCGCAATATGGATTTCGGGGTCATTCCCCTTCTGAAGACGGCATACATTTTCGTGACGGAATTTTCCATCACCATGTGCTACTGGCTCATCCCGTATGCCGTTTATTTGTGGATTCTGCCGCGCGGGAAGGCGGGGGGAAAGGCGGACCGGTGGATCAGCTGCGCATGGTTCTTCCTGTTCGTGCTCGCCAACCTGTTTGAGGACGTGGCGGAAGCCTTTTTCTGGAATGAATTTGAAGCCAGCTTCAATTTCATTGCGGTGGATTACCTGATTTATACCAAGGAGGTGATCGGGAATATTTATGAATCCTACCCCATCATCCCGATTCTGGGCGGCATTCTGGCGGCGTCCGTCCTGGCCGTCTGGGGGATGAAGCGGTTTCTGGTTCCCCGCCATGGAGAAGCTCCCGCGGGGTGGAAGCGGGGCTGCGTTGTCCTGTTCCTGCTGGCCTGCGTCACGGGAGGGTATTGGCTGGTGGACATCAAGGATGCGGATGCCGTGAGCAACCGCTATAACTCGGAGATGGCCAAGGACGGCCTTTACAGCCTGTTCAGCGCCTTTCTCAAGAATGAACTGGACTACCGCGATTATTACAAGACGCTGCCGGACGCGGATGCGGCGGCGTTTCTGGCCCGGGAGTTCACGGCGGATGACACGTCCGTGCCGGATGCCGCGTCCGGCAGCGTGAAGAGGCAGGTGCGCCCTTCCGGGGAAGCCATCCGGCCGAACGTCGTGGTCGTGGTCATGGAAAGCATGGGGGCGGAGTTCCTGAACGAGTGCCGGGAGGACGGCGCGAATGTCACGCCGTGCCTGAGCCGCCTGGGAAAGGAAGGCATTTTTTTCCCCAATACGTATGCCACGGGCACCCGCTCCGTGCGCGGACTGGAGGCGGTCAGCACGTCCATACCTCCGCTGCCCGGCATGTCCATCCTCCGCCAGGAAGGGAATGAGCATTTGCAGACCATCGGGTCCATATTCAGGGACAAGGGGTATGACCTCAAGTGGATCTACGGCGGCTACGGGTATTTTGACAACATGAATTACTTTTTCGGGAACAACGGCTTCCAGGTTCTGGACCGCAATTCCATGGATGATTCCGAGGTGACCCATTCCACCATCTGGGGCGTCTGTGATGAAGATTTGTTCCGCCGTGCCGTGCGGGAGGCGGATGAGTCCTGCGGGCGCGGCAAGCCGTTTTTGCAGGTGGTGTTCACCACGTCCAACCACCGCCCCTATACCTATCCGGAAGGGCGCATAGACATTCCTTCCCATACCGGGCGCATGGGCGCCGTGAAATACGCGGATTATGCGGTAGGCGCCTTTGTAGAGGAGGCCAGGACCAAACCGTGGTTTGACAACACGCTGTTCGTGTTCGTGGGGGACCACGGCGCCGGGAGCGCGGGGAAGCAGACGCTTAATCCGGAAACGCACCGCATTTTCTCCATTTTCTACGCCCCGGCCCTGCTGAAACCGGAACGGAGGGAGACGCCCGTCAGCCAGATTGACGTGCTGCCCACCCTGCTCGGACTGCTGAAATGGCCGTATGATGCGGCGTTTTACGGAAAGGACGCCTTGAAGCCTTCCTACCAGTCCCGGTATTTCGTAAGCAATTACCAGTACATCGGCTACTTGAAGGGGAAGGACATGGTGGTGCTCAAACCACAGCGCGGCGCGGAGTTTTTCCATGATGGGGAACCCGTTGAGCCGGACGACCGGATGAAGGAGCTGGAGAAGGAAGCCGTTTATTACTACCAGCACGCTTCCGGCTGGCGCACCAGTTTGAAGGAGTAAGGGCCGCCCGGAATGCGGACGCCGCCCCTTGGCGGCATCCGTCCGTGAACGGGTGGAAAATGCGTTCAGGATTTGGGTTCGTCCCTGTAGTCCTGGAGGGCATCCCAATGGAACGTGAAATGCTTCTGCATGTGCAGTCCGTTGGCGAGGATGAACATGAGGGAAATTCGGAACTCGTTATTGGTCAATCCATCAAGTTCTTTTTTGTCAATCTTCATGGAGAATTTTCCGTTCTTTTTCCCAAGGCGCTGGGAGAAGGAAACGGCGTCATAATCCTGGTTGACCGCATAGGGCGGATCCTGGAAGTAAACATTCAGCGCCTTGACGGTCTGGGGGCTCTTGTAGTTGCCGGAAACCAGAATCTGGTCTCCCTTGAAGGAGATGGCCACATCCTTGACCTCCACTTCCGGTTTACCCTCGTAAAATTTCTGGGACGGAGTGACGGAGAACACTTCACAGGCGTCCAGCAGGGCGCAGCTGGCGGGAGTCAGGAACGTGGGGCTGGTGCCGAACGTGTAGTTGCCCGCGCCCATCAGGGCCGTGCCGTACTTTTTGCCGTCCGAGGCGGTCTGGTGGTTGTGGGGCAGGTTGAGGCCGTGGCCCAGTTCATGGGCCATGCCGCCGTACCATTTGGTCAGCAGCTGGCCTTCCCGGGTTTTCTGGCCCAGGTGCTTGATGTCAAAGGCCGGATAATCCAGGGCAAAGCAATTGCGGCCCATGCCGTAGAAGGGAACGCCGCCGGGGTTGTCGGGACCGTTCTTTTCATCGTTCCAGGTGGGCATGATGATCAGCGTGTGCTGGCCTTTTTTCCTGTCCGGATTAGCCTTGAAAAATTCGTCAAGCTCCTGCGCGGCCTTCCAGCCGCCCCCGTTTTCATACGGATAGTGCGCCGCCGGATTCTTGGCCTTGTATTCAATGATGTTCACGCGTCCGGGGGATTTGATGTCCAGGCCGAAGGAGCGCGCGCCGTAGCCGTGCCGCTGCATTTCCCTGCCGTAAAACTGCTGGAGGTGAAGCAGCAGTTCGCTGAGGCGCCGTTCATAGTCCGGAACGGGTTCCGTATCACTGCCCAGAAAGTAGACGACGTTGAGCTGATGGGCCGTTTTTTTCAGGGCAATCCGGTCTTTCAGAACGTCCGGAACGGTGACCTTGGCGGCGGATATGCCGGCTGCCGCCCCCAGAAGGGCGAAGGTAAAAAGTGCGGAGAAGAGGCGTTTAAACATGCTTGCCTACGGTAGGGGCGCTCCTTTCAAAGACAAGGAAAATTACTGTCCACGTTACCATTTGCGCAATACGCCCCTTATCAGGGGGGAAAAGCGTGGAAGAGGGAAGGGCCATGCCATGCAAATAAGTTTGAAAAGGGTGAAAGATAGAGATTGCGGAGCCAGTAGTTTTATGACAAACTAACTAAAGCATGCATCTCCAATCTCTTTTTCTATGTGCTGTTTCAGTAAGCGCCATTTCCCTGGGATGGGGCGCGTTGGACAAGCCTTCCGCCTCCAACCTGATCTGGTCCGATCAGCCAGCCGTGATTGTCTATCCCCAGGATGACAAGGGTTCCGGTCCCGATGGCAGTTTTGGTGCGTATAAGAAACCGTCGGCGGTTTGGGAAGCGGAAGGCTACCCCATTGGTAACGGCCGCGTGGGGGCCATGATTTTCAGCGCCCCCAACCGCGAGAGGTTTGCCCTGAATGAGATCAGCCTCTGGTCCGGCGGAGCCAACCCCGGCGGCGGCTACGGTTACGGGCCTGATGCGGGGACGAATCAATTTGGCAATTACATGCCTTTCGGGGATTTGTTCGTGGATTTCAAGGACGGGGACCAGCCGGCCTCCGTGACCGTGGAAGATTTTACGCGGGCTCTGGACTTGCGTGACGGCATCCACAAGGTGAATTACAAGGCCAACGGGGTGACATACGACCGGGAAGCATTCGCCAGCACGCCCGCCAATGTGCTGGTGCTGGATTACAAGGCGAGCAAGCCTGGAAAATTCAGCGCGGAGTTTTCCATGAACAACCAGTTTGGCGCGGAGATTTCCGCCAAGGGGCCGGTGCTCACCTTGAAAGGAACCCTGAAAAACGGCATGAATTTTGAGGGCCGCGTCCTGATCCGTCCGAAAGGAGGTACGATTACCACTGCAGCCGATAAGATTTCCGTGAAGAACGCGGATTCTTGCATGGTGATCATCGCCATGGAGACGGATTACCTGATGGACTATAAAAAGGATTGGAAGGGTGAAGCTCCCGCCAAGAAACTGGACCGTTATGCAGCCAAGGCCGCCTCCGCGGATTACGCCGCTCTGAAACAGGCGCACATTGCCCAGTACAAATCCATGTTTGACCGCGTCAAGGTTGACTTCGGCAAGACGGATCCTGAAGTGGCGAAGCTTCCCATTCCTGAACGGCTGAAGGCTTACAAGAAGAACCCTGCGGACCCGGATTTGGAAGAAACCATTTTCCAGTTCGGGCGCTACCTGCTGTTGTCCAGCTCCCGGCCCGGAACCCTTCCGGCCAACCTCCAGGGGCTCTGGAATGACTATGTCAAGCCGCCGTGGGCCTGTGACTACCATAACAACATCAACGTCCAGATGGCCTACTGGGGCGCGGAACCCGCCAATCTTTCCGAATGCCATGAGGCATTGATCAATTACGTGGAAGCGATGGCGCCCGGCTGCCGTGACGCCTCCCAGGCCAACAAGGGGTTCAATACCAAGGACGGCAAGCCCGTGCGCGGATGGACGGTGAGAACGTCCCAGAACATTTTCGGCGGGAACGGCTGGCAGTGGAACATTCCCGGCGCGGCCTGGTACGCCCTGCATATCTGGGAACATTACGCCTTCACCGGTGACAGGAAGTATCTGGAAAAGCAGGCCTACCCGCTGATGAAGGAGATTTGCCATTTCTGGGAGGACCATTTGAAGGAGCTGGGCGCCAGGGGCGAAGGGTTCAAGACCAACGGCAAGGATCCGAACGAAGAGGAGAAGAAGGATCTGGCCGACGTGAAGGCCGGCACCCTGGTGGCCCCCAACGGCTGGTCTCCCGAGCACGGCCCGCGTGAAGACGGCGTGATGCACGACCAGCAGCTTATTGCGGAACTCTTCACCAACACCATCAAGGCCGCCCGCATCCTGGGCAAGGACGCCGCCTGGTCCAAGAGCCTGGAAGGCAAGCTGAAGAGGCTGGCCGGCAACAAGATAGGCAAGGAAGGGAACCTTCAGGAATGGATGATTGACCGCATCCCCAAGACGGACCACCGCCATACGTCCCACCTGTTTGCCGTTTTCCCCGGCAACCAGATCAGCAAGCTCAAGACGCCCAAGCTGGCGGAGGCCGCCCGCCTCTCCCTGGAATGGCGCGGCACCACCGGAGACAGCCGCCGTTCCTGGACGTGGCCGTGGCGCACGGCCCTGTGGGCCCGCCTGGGAGACGGGAACAAGGCGCATGAAATGGTGCAGGGGCTTCTGAAATTCAACACCCTGCCGAACATGCTGACCACTCATCCGCCCATGCAGATGGACGGCAACTTCGGCATTGTGGGTGGCATTTGTGAAATGCTGGTGCAATCCCATGCCGGCGGCCTGGACATCATGCCCTCCCCCGTGGAGGCGTGGCCTGAAGGCTCCGTGAAGGGGCTGAAAGCCCGCGGCAACGTCACGGTGGACTTCTCCTGGAAAAACGGCAAGGTGAGCAACGTGAAGCTGTATTCCGACCAGCCCAAGGTGCTGCCCGTGCGCGTCAACGGAAAGATGACCCGCATGAAAACCCTGCCGCTGAAATCCGGCGCGGAAGCTCCGCAGGCCGCAGCCAGGTAAAAGGAGGCGATTCCGTCGCCCGGTTTCAACTCCGGCAGGAAAATGATCACGGCTTCCAGCTCCCTCTTTACGGGGGCTGGAAGTTTTTTATCTTTCCGGCTTCACTGCGGAAAGAAACCGGCTTTTGGTTCAAGAAAGGGAGGAAAGGCCCGGAAATGGGTACTGCCGGGAGAAGGGAATTTTTTCTCTTAACGGAAAGACAGCGGGAGGCATTCCGGGGGATATCCGGAAAGATTGGCGTGCCTGCTTATGGAACAAGGCGCAACCCGTTCATTTCTTTTCCATCCGCCCGATCAGCGAGCAGACGGTGCAGGAATGGAGGGAGCACAGGTCTTCGTGAATTTGAAGCAGGGCCTGGTGGTGCCACGCCTTCGCAAGAAAGGCTTTCGCGTCCGGCCTGCGGCCCAGCAGGGATTGATGGACGGAGAGCGCTTTTGTGCCCGCCTGTCCGGCCCGGAGGGTGAGGTAATGCTGCCAGGCGTGTTCGTCTCCTTCCGCCGGGAGAAGGTGGTTGACGGTGAAATCCAGAATTCTGTCCCGGCCGATCAGGGCCATGGGGCGGGGGGACGGTGCGGAAGGCAGCGTCACATGGGTGCTCCAGTAGGGGTGCCTGAGGGAGGAAAGATAGTCCGCCAGTTCCGCCGTATGGCCGGAATGGCAAAGACGCTTGAACGTGGCAAAGTCCGCTGCAATGACGGCCAGCGCCCCCGCGCGCCTCTGCGGATGGTTGGCCGGCCTGTTGCCGGAGAGCGTCCAGGGGAAGGTGCGCTCCGGCGCCAGTTCAAACTGATCCCGCAGGGGCCACCATTGGGCCCAGAGTTTTTTGTGGTGCGCCACGGCCTCCGGCGTGCAGGAATCCGGCAGGACGGGAAGAAGGAATCCCGCCGTGCCGAAGAGGAGTGCCTCAGGGCATTCCCGGATGGCGCGCAGTGGAGCGCGCAAGGCCAGGTGGCGCATGGCGGCCTTGTTGGCGTGGTAGCCCAGCGTTTCCGCCAGGTTTTCAAAAAGGGTTTGTTCTTCTCCTGCGTATTTGGCGCGTTCCGCATGGCGGCGGCGCTTGTTCCGGAACCGATAGGCCGCTGCGGACTGAAGGAGGGTTTCCAGAAGCTCCGGAGCCATGGAGGTTAGCAGGTCGGCGTGATGGCAGTGGCGCACCGGGGCATTGCCGGAAGGGGCTGTTCCTGCCCGCGCCAGCGCGGCGGGAGGGATGACGGCTAGGGGGATATGCTCATGCCGGGTGTTGCGGGTGAACCATTTCCCGCGGCCGGGCGTGCAGGCGAGGTGCAGGATGACTCCGTCAAACGCCGGATTGGCGCCATGGCCGTGGCGCTCCCAGTCTTCCGGAGCGGGGTCCAGTTCAATGTCTCCGGTCTGCGGAACGCCGTTTATTTGAATATGGGCGTTCAGAAAATCCGGCCCGGCGGATTTGTTCCAGTCGCCGCAGTCTAGGATGCGGACCTTCCTGCCCAGATCATCCGTAAAGGAGGTTCCGAATGCGCCTTCCAGCAGAAGAAGCTGGAGCGTTCGCTCGTCCGGAAGCCCGGCAGGGAGGGAAAAGGCGTGTTCCCTGACGGCGCCGGGCCCTTCCTCCATTGCTGCGGAACGGGCGTCTCCATACAGGGAGGCCATGGAGCGCATGTCCATGTTGGATGGGGGAAGATTATTTGTCCTTCTGCCGTTCCAGTTCTTCCTTCAGGCAGTCGGTCACGTTGCGGAATTTTTCTTCGTTCTCTTCGCTCAATTCGCTTAGGGTCAGATGGGAGTTGAGAACGTGCAGGGTCTGGTCCTTGGCGTCCAGATGAACGGTGGGGGCGTTCTCCGAGCCCAGGCTGGCGCGTATCCGGTCCACTTTCCCCCGCCAGGGGGCCGTGGGTGGCTCAATGCTGAGCAGGGCGTCCAGCCCCAGGCTTTCCAGCGCGCTCAGGCAGCGTTCGCTGGGGGAGGCGATCTGGACGGAGCCGCCGATGGGCAGCAGCCGGCGCGACAGCCCCGCAAGAGTGCCCATGAAGGTGGAATCAATGCCGGAACAGGTTTCCAGGTCAATGACGATCAGGCGCCCTCCGGAAGCGATGTAGTTATCCCCCAGGGATTTGACGGTCGGGCTGTTGGCGAAACTTCCGCGGCCGGAGCACCGGATCCAAAGAAATTCGTCAAAAAGGCCGAAAAGAATGGAAGAATTGTTATTCACGTCGTTGGAAAATGGAAACCGTATGAATAACAAGAGAAGACGCCGCGGTCAAGTCAGGATTTAACATGCGCGCCGCCGGAAGAAGGCGTATCCCCCGTGTGCGGGGCCCGCCTCCGGCGGTTCTCTTCCCGTTGTGTGGAGGGAGCGCCGTGCGGTTCAGAAATTCCTGGCGCCTTCCCCTGTGCCGGGGAGGAAGCGGTAGTACACCTCCAGCATCAGCGTGGCGAGGCACTGGCGGTAAATTCTATCGTTGGCATGCCGGTTCTGGCTGGTCTGCACCACTCCGCCGGGACCTCCGAAGCCGTTGGGCATAAAGCTTCCGTCGGAGGCCTGGGCGCCGAGGGTGGAATCACGGAAGGCCCTGTTGTAAGCCTTCCAGACGTCCCCGCCGCGGTTCATGGCCGCCTGCACCCCGTAGTAATGCTGGTAGAGGTTGGAGGAAGTGTTGTTGGCCTTCCAGTTGAACGGCTGGTTGGTGTTCTTGAGCATCCAGTCCAGCCCCTTGCGCGCCGTGCTGTCCGAGCCGCTGCCGCACATTTGCAGGGAAAGCACGCCCACGCCCACCAGGGAGGCCCGTGGTTCCCGGCCGTTTTCCTGGTAGGAGAAGAGGCCGTCCGGAAGGGCGGTTTTGCGGCAGTACATGGCCGCCTTGCGCAGGGCCGCGCGTATCTCTCCCCTGGAAGGTTTGATGCCGCCGTGTTCGGCGGCCTTCAGGGCCTGCACGTTCCAGCCGGTAACGGAAAGGTCCGTGTGGGCTCCGGGCTGGGTGTTGTAATTGTAGGCCCAGCCGCCGTTGGCATTCTGCCCCTTCATGATCTGGTCCACGGCCTTGATGACGACTTTTTCCAGGTTGGCGATGGAGGGAATGTCCATCTGCTTGCAGAAGGTGTAGGCCTCGCACAGGGCGTAGGTGGCGATGGCGTGGTCATAGCTGACCTCGTTCATTTGCGGCACCAGGGAGATGACGGGGGATTTCATTCCCTGGTCCACCAGGAAGGAGATGCCCTTCAGGACAGTATCGCCGAAGTCCTCGGAAAGAGGTGTTTCGCAGTGGGCCAGATAGGATAAGAGGGAGAGTCCGGTCATGGCGCACTTGTAATTCTGGGGGCCGTCCCCCCAGGAGCCGTCCCTGTTCTGCTGCTTCTGGAGCCATTTGAGGGATTTGACCACGGCTTCCTCGCACTGCGGGGTGCCTCCGTTTTCCGTGATGCGCTTCATGCGGTCGTTCAGGTCGCAGCGCTTGGAAAGGACGTCTGTATCCGGTTTGTCCCATCCCGGGCCTTCTCCGTCGTCGAACGCGATTCCGTCTCCGATTTCAATACCCGTGAAAAACTCTTCCGTGGGAGCATCCTGTTCCAAATCCGGAATGGGCACGGCAATATGCAGGGGGGTGTTGGAGGCAATGACTTTCACCTGCTGGCCGGCAGGTGAATTGGAAGGGCGTGTGGCTTTCCTGACGAGTTCGGGTGTGTCGGGTTCCTCCGGTCCCTGGTTTTCCGGCGGATAGGCGATGATGGAAGGCGGTTCCGGAAGGAACGTGATGATGTTTACCAGGTAGAGCAGGAGGCCCGTCATGGCGACGCCGAGGGCGGAAACGGAGACCGCCGCGGCCAGGTTTTTAACGCGTTGTTGTTTCAGTGCCGCAAGGGCTTCTTCTGTACTTTCAATATGCAGGCTCATGGAAAGAATGGGGTTTGATTAGGATTTCACCATCTCCCCAAGAGAGCGCAGATACAAGTTTAAAATTTATAATATGCTTATATTTAGTGTGTTGTTATTAAAATGTTACTTAAGAAGGCTTGGAGATACCCCTGGCGGATGAAAAGCGGCCTCTCGTTCCGCGCTCAAGGGATATGAAAAGCCCCCTTTCCCGGGGAGGAAAGAGGGCTGCGAAAAAGCCGGTGAATTTCGTCAGGAATTCTTGGTGCCTTCACCCGTACCGGGCAGGAAGCGGTAATAGGTTTCCAGCATCAGCGTGGCCAGGCACTGGCGATAGATGCTCTGAGTCTTGTCATTCATGCCGGAAACGTATCCCACATCATTCTTCCGGAAGCTGCCGTCCGCATTCTGGCCGCTGAGCACAGCGTCCCGGAAGGCCTTGTTGTAGGAGGTCCAGACGTCTCCGCCGCGGTTCATGGCCGCCTGCACGCAGTAGTAGTGCATGTAAAGATTGCTCTTGACGTTTTCCGTGCCGCTGCCCTGGCCCCACTGGAGGGTCTTGACATTGTTCTTGATCCAGTCCAGCCCCTTGCGGGCGGCGCTGTCGGAACCGTTGCCCGTCATTTGCAGGGAAAGCACGCCCACGCCCACCAGGGAGGAGCGGGGCATGTTGCCGTTCTCCTTGTAGGCGAACTTGCCGTCCGGCATCACATTCTTGCGCACGTAGCTTGAGGCCTTGCGCAGCGTGGAGCGGATGTCCCCCTTGGTGGGCTTGATGCCGCCGTGCTCGGCGGCCTTCAGGGCCTGCACGTTCCAGCCGGTGACGGAAAGGTCGATGTCCGGATTGATCTTGTTGTTGTAGCTGTAGGCCCAGCCTCCGTTGGGGCACTGGGCGTCAATGATCCTGTCCACGGCCTTGATGACGACTCTTTCCAGATTGGCGATGGAGGGAATGTCCATCTGCTTGCAGAAGGTATAGGCCTCGCACAGGGCGTAGGTGGCTACGGCGTGGTCATAGCAGATTTCTTTCAAGGCGGGCTGTTCCGAGATCACGGGATTTTTCATTCCCAGGTCCACCAGGAAGGAGATGCCCTTCAGGACGTTTTCCCCGAATTCCTCGGAAAGAGGGGTCTCGCAGTGGGCTAGGTAAGCCAGCAGGGAAATGCCGGTCATGGAGGCGCGGAACTGGCCTTCTCCCCAGGAACCGTTGCCGTTCTGCTGTTTTTTAAGCCAGCGGAGGGATTTGACTACGGCTTCCTCGCACTGCGGGGTGCCCCCGTTTTCCGCGATGCGCTTCATGCGGTCGTTCAGGTCGCAGCGCTTGGAAAGAATGCCGGGAATGCCGCCCCCGTCCCCGTCGCCCGTGCCGGTCCCGAAGCCGTCGCCGATGTCGATGCCCATGGAAAGCTCTTCCGAGGGGACGTCCACTTCAATGTCCGGGTTGACCAC
>CANQLV010000011.1 GCA_947624785.1 Akkermansia muciniphila
AGAGTAGAGAGTAGAGAGTAGAGAGTAGAGAGTAGAGAGTAGAGAGTAGAGAGTAGAGAGTAGAGAGTAGAGAGTAGGGGCGCAAAGAAAAAGGCGGAGAAGGCAAAAAAAGAGGGCCGTTCTGCGCTGGGGAAGCGGAACGGCCCTTGAAGGTAAAGGGAGGCTTGGGAAAGCCGGAATGGGGGGTTATTTCACGGCGATCGTCTGTTCGCGGTCGGGGCCCACGCCCACGGTCGTGACGGGGCAGCCGATGAGTTCACTCATGCGCTTGACGAATTTCTTGGCGTTTTCCGGAATCTCTTCCCAGGAGCGGCAGGCGGAGATGTCCTGCATCCAGCCGGGCACCGTTTCGTACACGGGCTTGCAGCGTTCCCATTCGTCCACCGTGGCGGGCGGATAGGCCTGGATTTCACCGTCCAGGTCATAGCCCGTGCAGATTTTGATTTCCGGGCATTTGTCGTAGCCGTCCAGGTTGGTCATGGCCATTTCATTAAAGCCGTTGAACATGGCGGAGAAGCGGAGCAGCACGCCGTCCGCCCAGCCGCAGCGGCGGGGGCGGCCCGTGGTGGCGCCGAATTCGCGGCCCATGCTGTGCAGGTGGTTGGAGATTTCTTCATCTTCCGTGACGAAGGGGCCGGAACCCACGCGGGTGGTATAGGCCTTGCACACGCCGATGATGCGGTCAATCTTGTGCGGCGGAACGCCCGTGCCGGTGCAGGCTCCGGCGGAAGAGGTGTTGGAGGAGGTGACGAACGGGTAGGTGCCGAAGTCCACGTCCAGGTAAGCGCCCTGGGCTCCTTCAAAGAGGATGCTCTTTCCGGAGGCCACGGCTTCATGCATGACCGGGATGGTATTGGTGATGTGGGGGCGCAGCACGTCTGCGGCGGCGGTCACTTCCGCCACCATTTTTTCTTCATCCATGGAGGGAAGGCCCATGCGTTCCATTTCCGCGTTCGCCATCTTGATGCGGCGGCGCAGCACTTCGTCAAAAATCTTGGGATCCCTCATGTCCGCCATGCGCACGCCGATGCGGCGGGCCTTGTCCGCGTACGTGGGGCCAATGCCGCGCTTGGTGGTGCCGATGGCTTTTTTGCCGAGGGCGGATTCCTGGGCGGCGTCCATTTCCTTGTGGAAGGGAAGGACCACGTGGGCGCGGTCGGAGATGAGAAGGTTGTTCTTCGTGATGGAGACGCCCTGGCCGCGGAGTTCGTTGATTTCCTCCACCAGGCCGATGGGGTCCAGCACCACACCATTACCGATGACGCAAAGCTTGCCCGGCCACAGGATGCCGGAGGGGACAAGGTGAAGAATGTACTTCTTCCCGTTGGCGATTACGGTATGGCCCGCGTTGTTGCCGCCCTGGCCGCGTGCCACCACGTCGGCGGATTCCGTCAGGAAATCGATCATTTTGCCCTTGCCTTCGTCGCCCCATTGGGAGCCGATAATAATGGTATTCATGATAAAAATGGAACTCGGAGACCTTAATGATATTCCCGCCTTATGGCAAGACAATCTTACAAAGTTGTTAAGTTTTCCTGATAAGATGAGTTTGCAGAAGAGGAAGGTTCCGGGGACCGGAGCGGGAAGCGTCGTGGGGAGAATGAGCGTGGCTGGGCCGTATTGCCGGTTTCAGGAAAGGGAATGCCTGTGGCGGAGGAGGGGGAAGGCAATGCCGGAGAAGGAAACCGGAAGAACATGCGATCGTAAAAGGAAACGATGGAAATGTTGATTCACGGCGGTTTTGCGCCTCCGGCGCCCGGGAGTCGGAAGGCTTCCGCCCTCCGTGGATAAAAGCTTTTCCGAAGCGGGGCAGCGGTTCCCCTTTCAAACAGCCGTCGTTCCGCTCCGGTGGAGGTGACGGTGAGGGCCGGAGGCCCCCAATCCCAGGGGCAACGGCCGTGGAAAAAGCGATGGAAGTGTTTGTTAACCGTATATTTGCGGTTGCCGGAAGTATCCCGGGGCATCCGCAAAGGGAAGCCTTTCCTTCCTGTAAAATCTCTCCGGCAGGCAAGCCTCCGTTGGAAAAGCCCTGGAGAGTGGACGCACAGCTCTTTTGAAGAGGGAGTCAGCGGAAATGCAGGGCGGAGCGGTGCGCCTCCGCGGGGACCAGCGTTTTCCAGATGTCTTCATCCGCGGCGATCATGCGCTGGATGTCCCGCGGCGTGTGGCGCAGCAGGAATTCATTGAAGAAGGGGACGTCCACCACCAGGCCGTTCGCCAGGAAGTGCTGGTACAGGTGCACGTACTGTTCCGGGGCGCGGAAGGTGCGCGCCGTGACGAATTCCCCGGATTTGCGGTTGAGCCAGGGGGAGACGTACAGGCGCGTTTTGTTCTGGAAGGTGCGGCCGAAGGATTCCAGGATGCCGCCGGGGATGTCCTCCGTCCATTTTTCCTTGAACAGTTCGTTCAGCAGGCCGATGGAGAGGGCGATGGCGATGGGCTCGTTCGTGTAGCGCGCCAGCAGCTCGGACAGGTTGTCAAAACGGGCCATTTTGGTAATCAGCACGTTTTTTCCCAGGGCCTTCAGGCTGTCCGCGCGGTCCAGGAATTCCAGATGGTCCACGTCTCCGCCGCGGAGCAGGTTGTTCATGGAGATTTCACAGATTTCCAGGCAGCGGTCCGCCTGCGTCTCATTAATGTGGGAGAGGAAGCATTTTTTCACCTGCGCCATGACTTCCAGGTGCAGGTTGCAGACGGGATTGAAGCTGCCCCTCATCAGCACGATGGGGCGCTTGTACAGTACGTCCGCCGCCTGGGCTACCTGGCCGTTTGCCAGGAACAGGGTGGCCGGCGTCAGGCCGGATTTGACGAGCTGGAGCGCAAAAAGGCGGTTGTCCACCATGGAGAAGCCGTGGCCCTCAAAGCGGACGACGTCTATCTCCACGAGGCGGGGGTCCAGATTGTCCACCAGGGATTCAATGAATTCCTCCAGCCGGTCCCTTTTGAAAAAGACAGCGTGCAGGATGTTGACGCCCAGGATGCCCAGATCCTTCATCTGGCTGTCGTGGTCCGGGTCGTTCAGGCGCACGTGGATGATCAGGTCGGACGGTTCCGCCTCCGGCTTCAATTGGAAGCGCACGCCTATCCAGCCGTTCCACGGGCCGTTGTCCCGGTAGCCCTTCACCTTCACCGTATTGCAGAAGGCGAAGAAGCGGGTGTCCTTGCCGCGCTTGGGTCCCAGACGGTTGACCAGCTGGGTGAATTCGTAATCCAGCATGCCTTTCAGGCGTTCTTCCGAGACGTAGCGCTTGACGGGGCCGTACAGGGTGTCGCTGACGGTCATGTCATAGGCGGAGATGGTCTTGGCCACCGTGCCGGCGGCTCCGGAGGCACGGAAGAACCAGTTGGCCGTTTCCTGGCCGGCGCCGATTTCCGCAAAGGTGCCGTAAATGGTGGTGGCCAGGTTGAGTTGGAGGGCTTTGTCCTGTGTTTGCGCTAATGCTTTGGAACTCATGGAAGACGGGAACCGGTTCTGGATTTTCAGTTGGTGGTGGGAAGGAGGTTGCGGGTGGCGTCGCTCATCCATCCGGAATACAGCAGCTTGTCAATAATGACGGACTGGTTGCCGGGCAGGTCCGCGGGGTAGTGAATGAGCACGCAGGCGCGCACGGGGCCGTTGTAAAGGAGCTTGGTCAATTCCAGCGCCAGCGGGGAATACCTGTCCACGTACGCGTTCAGGCGCTCTCCGTTGGGGAATTCCAGGGAGAAGTTGATGTAGGCGGTGCTGCGGTAGCTTTCCGCGGAGGATTCCTCCAGGAAAGGCGGCTGGTAGATGCCGGGCATGCTGAGGGCTATTCTGACGGGGACGGGCTTGGAGGGCTTTTTGGCTTCCAGCTCCGCCGGGAGCATGGGGGAGTAACCCTCCCAGGCTTCCCAGTCCAGCTTCCATTTGCCGGAGTCCCGGTCATACAGGAAGACGGCCGGGCGCACGGTGTTGTCATCCATCAGCACGGAGATCTGGAGCAGGTCCCCGTTCTTGGAGCTTTTCCCCGCTTCCTGCGGCAGGTAGTCCTTGTACCGCCCGTAGGAGGCCCAGTGAGCCATTTTGGGGCGCATGGTCTCGGGCTCCATCACGTAGTTGAGCCTCTCTTCGTCTGATTCCGCCATGCAGTAGAGGGCCAGTTCATTCATGGCCGCCGTGATTTGGGCGGAGACGGATTCCACTTCCCGGTCTTCCTCCTTGCGGGGATGGGTCATGAGCCGGTATCGCTGCTCCCTTTTTTCCAGTTCCGCCAGCAGATCCTTGTTCACTTCCAGGGAGAAGGCCGCTTCATGGTCCACAAACCGGTCTGAAATGTTCAGAATCTTGGAGCCTTCCGCCTCCATGTCCTTTCCGCGCAGGAACATGAACGCGCCCAGCGAGGCCAGCACCAGGCCGGACACAAAGAGCCAGATGTGCCAGGTGGGGCGGCGCTCACCGCGGGCGGCTTCGTGAGCGGTGGGCTGGTATTCCGGCTCCTCCTGCGCCAGGGAGGCGCTGCGGGCGGCTGTAATGGCAGGGGCGGCGTCCCCCTTTTCCTTCCGCTTGCGGATTTTGGTGGTGGGTTCCGCAGGAACGGAGATGGAGGGACCGGTAACGGCAATGCTCCGTTTATCCGTCTTTTTCTGCGGCGTAAGAGGCGCAAGCGGAGCGGTGGGCGTGGAAGCGGAGGGGCTTGGCTCCCGCGCGCCGTCCTGCCGGACGGAGCCTTCAGGTTTGGGAGCCTGGGCCGGGATTTCAGGCATCCGTTCCGGGGAGGGGGCGGCCGTTTCCTCCTGCCGGGTGGCCGTGACGGTGGAATGGCAGACGGGGCATTTCACCTGGCACCCTATGCAGGAGAGTTTGACGGCAAAGGGATTGCTGCACACGTTGCAGCGGCAGGGGACGGCGGCCTGTTCCGCCGTTTCATCCTTGATTACCTCTTCCTGCCGGGCGGTGACCGGAGAGGCGCAGATGGGGCATTTTACCTGGCGTCCCAGAAAAGACGTTTTCACGGCAAAGAGGTTGCCGCATGACGAGCATGTGCAGGCTACCGTATCCTGGGAGGGAGAGGGCATGGGAGAAGAAGGAGTTACAGGTGGATGAATTCCGGAACGGGGATGGTGATGGGCTTGGGAGCGGGCAGGGTGATGCTCGTGTCCGTATGGTCCGGGGAAACGGGGTCTGCGGAAAGGGCTTGCGCCTCCGGCACGTTTTCACCCGCGCCCAGCAGTTCATAGTTGCGGTTGGCCGGTCCCTGGTTCAGCTCCGTGTGGTAGGGGTCGTCCCCCTGGAGGATGGCCTTGGTGGGCAGGATGGGCGGCAGGGGCAGGATGCGGTTCTGCGCCGTAAAGGGGGAGACGGGGGCGGAGATGTCCTCCCCGTGGAGGTCGCAGAAGGGAAGGCTGGAGTCCCCCTTGCGGAGGTATTCAAACATGGTGTGGCGGCGGTATTTCTTGTCCACCGGGTCAATGTCATAGCAACTGTGCGTGGCTCTCTTCCCGGTGGTCAGGCAGATTTCCACCCGTTCCACGCTGGGCGGCGGCGTCAGTTCCCCGGCGGGGAAGAGGCGTTCCGCTTCCGTGACGGCGGCGCCCAGGACGGAGGCACAGGTGTCCGACGAGAAGGCCCCGTTGTAAATGGGCTTTTTCCCTTCCAGGAAGCCTACCCAGATGCCGCAGGTGATGCGGCTGTCATAGCCGAACAGCCAGTTGTCCGCAAAGTCATACGTGGTGCCCGTTTTTACGCCCCCCTTGAAGTCCTTCGGCAGGTGCGGGGCTACGCGCTGGGCGGAGCCGTTTTTCAGGGAGGAATTCAGGATGTTGTGGAGCTGGAAGGCCGTGGCGGTGGAGGTGGCCCCCTTCCGCACCTGGGCGTTGTTCCGGGTTTCAATGGCCTGGTTGGATTCCCAGATCAACTGGCCGTCCTCATCTTCTATCCTGTCCAGGTAATAAATATCCTGCGGACGGGAGCCGCCGTTCGGAATGGCGGTGTAGGCCAGCGTCATTTCCTTCAGGGAGGCGGGTTCCGTGCCCACGAAAATCTTGGGGCGGTAAACGGGGTTTACCTCCGTGCTGCCCGCTTCACGCACGGGTTTGCGGATGCCGAAGTCCGTCAGCTTTTTCACGAAGGGGGGCGTGCCCATGTCCATCCCCATGCGCAGGGAGGCGGCAATCTTGGAGGCGGACAAGCCGCGGTGGGCGGTAATCATGCCTTCATAGCGGTTTTTGGAGCTTTCCGCGCCCCATTCCCCCAGAATGCCTTCCGAACCGCCGATGCCCGTCAGGCGGTTGTCAATGGCGTCGTCCAGAATGCGGGTGACGGGGCTTTTGCCCGTGTCAAAGGCCGTGGCGTACAGGAAGGGCAGGATGGCGGTACCGGTGGGGCGGGCGCCGTCCTTGATGGCGTCATACTGGCGCTTGGTGTAGTCCCTGCCGCCGTGGTAGGCCAGAACGGCGCCGGACTGGTTGTCCACCACCAGGAGGGCTCCTTCCAGGTAGCGCGGCTTGTCCCCGGAGGCGCCGTGGTAGTCCGCGGCCTTCTGGTGGGGGTAGCCGGGGCGTTTTTCAATGTTTTCCAGGGCCTGTTCCAGGGATTTTCCGGTGATCTCCTGAAGCTTCCTGTCAAGGGTGGTGTAGATCTTGAGGCCGGCGGCATTCACACGGTCCTCCCCCAGATAGGCGGTGATCTCTGCGGAAATGCGGTCGTAAATATGGGAGACGCCGCGTTTCAGCGGCCTGGGGTTGAGCCCCAGGTCCATGGCGGAGAGGCGTTCCGCTTCATCCGGCGTGATGTACTTTTCCCGGGCCATGCGGTTGAGGACATGGTTGCGCCATTTCAGGTTGCTTTCCGGATTGTTGAGGGGGGAAAGGCCGTTCGGGTTTTTAATCAGGGCGGCGATGGAGGCGGCCTCCCGCGTGGTAAGGTCCGCCGGTTCCTTGCCGAAGTAGCCCAGGGAGGCGGCGCGGATGCCGTAGAACCCGCTGCCGAAGTAGACGCGGTTCAGGTAAAACTCCAGCACCTGGTCCTTGCTGTACCGTCCCGTAATACGGCGCGCCAGCGCTATTTCCACAAACTTGCGGCCGAAGCTGCCTTCATTCCTGGCCTTGGCCCGGTTCTTCAGGTCGTACGCGTTTCTGGCAAGCTGCTGGGTGATGGAGGAGGCTCCCTGGTTGGCGTCCCCGCTGTTGTGGATGTATTCCCTGCCTGCCCGCAGAATCCCCAGGAAGTCATAGCCCGGATGTTCCCGGAAGCGGGAATCCTCCTGGGCGATCAGGGCGTTGACCATGGCGGTAGAAATCTTGTCCAGCGTGACGTAGCTGCGGTTTTCCACGTAAATGCGGCCTATTTCCTCCCCGTTCCGGTCGTAAATGATGCTGGGCTTTTCCAGGTCGTTAATGCGTTCCAGGTCAAATTCCGCCGCCCAGTTGTCATAGCGTTTCCAAGCCATCATGAAGCCGAAGTAGCCCACGGCCCCCCCGATGACGGCCAGAACCAGGCACCACAGTGCCAGCTTCCGGATGAAGCTCCAGAATCGCTTCCTGGGCTTGGCCTTGGGGTGGCGCCTTTTGTTGGCCTGCATGTGCCTGCGCGGAGCTTGTGAACTTAATTCAGCCATGAAGATGAAGCAGGATTTGTCCTGGGAGGAGAAAAAACGTGCAAAAACCCTAGCGGATTCCCGTTTGTTTAGCAATACCGTACACTGTTGGCGAGTGAAAAAAGAAGGCATGCGCCCCGGGAATCTCCCGGAACCCCCGCGGAACTCCGCAGCCCACTGAATCATCCTGCGTCCGCAGGACGCCCGGCTTTAAGGAAAAAGCGCGTCCGTTCCCCGCGCGTTTATATATTCTAACTGCCGCAAGGGCTTGCGGCGCTCCGGACGTCTAATGGTCCTGCACGGCGTTGAAAATGTTGCCTGCCTTCGTGATGCCGTGTTCCATGGTGTACAGCACGGCGTCCGCCGCCTTTCCCAGCATCACGTCCAGAAGCTCGCGTTCCTCCGGGCGGAATTTGCCCAGCACATGGCCGATCATCTCACCCTTGCCGCGGGGCAGCCCGATGCCGAAGCGGAGGCGCGGGAATTCCTGCGTGCCCATGTGGGCGATGAGCGACTTGATGCCGTTGTGGCCGCCGGCGGACCCCTTTTCCCGCAGCTTCATCACGCCCAGCGGGAAGTCCACCTCGTCATGGATGACGAACACGCTGCGCGGGTCCAGCTTGAAAAAGCGCATCATGGGGCCCACGCACAGGCCGGAATCATTCATGAAGGTAGCGGGCTTCACGAGCAGCACGCCGGGGCCGGCCGCCAGCTCGCACTTGCGCTGCCTGTCCGCCTTGAACACGGCGCCCCACGCGGCGGCCAGGCGGTCCACCACCATGAAACCCGCGTTATGGCGGGTGTCTTCATAAGTCCTGCCCGGATTGCCCAGGCCCACGATCATTTTAACAGGTGCGTCCACGATGGAAGAGAAGGAGAAAAGAAATGAGAACCGCCGCTTCCGGCGGCACGGAAGGCGTGCGGAAAATCCTGCACCCGTTCCGCGGCGCAATCAACCGTTCCGTGAGACAGCCGGGCGCTTATCTGCCCGCCTTCTTCTTCTGCCGCCCCATCAGGAACCCGGTCAGCACGTTTTCCAGGGCGTCCCCGGTTCTGACCAGTCGGTAATCCGCGTTGATGTCCGTGCAGATGCGGCGCGTTTCCTCCAGATAATTGGCCACGATGGCGCGGTACTCGTCCGCGATGAGGTCCGGTTCCGTAATCAGGGAGCCGCCTCCCTCCATGTCCACGAAGCGGATGGGGCGGTCAAAGTCAAAGTCTATTTCCAGCTGGTCCACCAGGTGGAACACGGCTACGTCATGCTTGCGGAAGTGGAGGTGACGGAGGGCGTTTTTAAGCTCCTCCGTATCCGTGAACAGGTCGGAAAAAATCAGCACCAGGGCGCGGCGGCTCACGCGTTCCGCCAGTTCATGCAGGGTTTCCGCCAGCACGGTTTCCCCCTTGGGGTACTGCGTATCCATCTGGCTGATGAGAACGTTCAGGTGGGCGGGGCGGCGGGAGGCGGGGATGTGCAGCGTGGCGCCGTCCTTCGTCTGCCGGGAAAAGCTCAGCCCCACCGCGTCTCCCTGCCGGATGGCGATGTAAGCCAGGTTGGCCGCCAGCCTGCACGCGCGCATGTACTTGGACTCCACCTGTTCCGGGTGGTAGTTCATGGAGCCGGAAAGGTCCAGGACGATGTAGGCGCGCAAGTTGGTATCCGCCTCAAACTCCTTGATGTAATACCTGTCTGACCGGGCGTACGCCTTCCAGTCCAGCCGGCGCGTATCGTCCCCGGAAACGTACTTGCGGTACTCCGCGAACTCCACGGAGGAGCCGCGGTTGGCGCTTCTGTGGCGGCCGGAGACGTTCCCCGTCATGCTGTGGCGCGCTTCCAGGGGAAGATTCCCCAGGCGGCTGAGCAGGTCGTGGTTCAGGTACTTCATGGGAGGGCTGGGAAAGGGGATGGATTACGCCGGAACGGTCAGACTTCCGCCGCCAGGCGCGCCACGGCCTTGCGGGGCGTGATGCCCTGGGACTCCGCGGCGAAGTTCGTGACCACGCGGTGCATCAGCACGGGTTCCACAATGGCGTCTATGTCCTCCTTGCGGACGATGTAGCTGCCCTGGAGAGCGGCGCGGGTCTTGGCCCCCAGGATCAGGAACTGGACGGCGCGGGGACCCGCGCCCCAGGCCACGTACTGCTTCACCCATTCCGGAGAAGTCTCCAGGGAGGGGCGGGTGGCGCGCACCAGCTTCACGGCGTACTCGTAAATATGTTCCGGGACGGGCACGCGGCGCACCAGGTCCTGGTAAAAAATGATTTCCTCCCCGGAGAGGACGTGCTTGAGCTCCTCGCTGCGGTTTCCGGTGGTCTCACGGGCGATGCGCATTTCCTCCTCCTCCGTGGGGTAATCCACTTCAATCAGGAACATGAAGCGGTCAAGCTGGGCTTCCGGGAGGGGATAGGTGCCTTCCTGCTCAATGGGGTTCTGGGTGGCGAGCACGAAGAAGGGAGGCAGAAGGGTGAAGGTGCGGCCCATGACGGTGACGCGGCGCTCCTGCATGGCTTCCAGCAGGGCGGACTGGGTCTTGGCGGGGGCGCGGTTGATTTCGTCCGCCAGCACGATGTTGGCGAAGACCGGGCCCTTGATGAACTCGAACTGGCGCTTGCCGCCGGCGGAATCATCCTGGATGATGTCCGTGCCGGTGATGTCCGCGGGCATCAGGTCCGGCGTGAACTGGATGCGGTTGAAACTGAGGTCCAGCGTTTTTGCCACGGAGCTGATCAGCAGCGTCTTCGCCAGGCCGGGAACGCCCATCAGGAGCGCGTGCCCGCGGGAGAACAGGGCGATGCTCAGCAGCTCCACGACGCGCTGCTGGCCGATGATGATCTTGCTCAATTCCGCGGAAAGCTCCTTGTAAATGGCGCCGAGCCGGTCAATGGCGGCTACGTCGTCTTCGGGCAGAGAGGGGGTGGTGGGTTCCATATTGCGAATTCATAACACTTTTCAGGCCCTTTTCCACCAAATAATCGCGTCGCATTCATTTTCCCTGCTTGGAATGGGAGGTGAAACGGGGTAAGGAAGGGGCATGCCGAAAATCGCACTCATTCAACTGTCCGCAGACGCCCGGCCCTCCGTGAACAAGGAAAGGACGGAAGCCGCCATCCGTGAAGCCGCCGCCAACGGGGCACAGATCGTCTGCACGCAGGAACTCTTTACCACGGAATACTTTTGCAGGACGGAGGAATGCGATTTGTTCAACCTGGCGGAACCCATTCCCGGAGAACTGACGGAGGCCCACCGGAAGCTGGCCGCGGAGCTGGGCGTGGTGATCGTGGCCTCCGGCTTTGAAAAACGCGCCACCGGGCTGTATCACAACACCGCCTGGGTGGTGGACGCGGACGGAACGTTCCTGGGCATGTACCGCAAGATGCACATTCCGCAGGACCCCGGCTTTGAGGAAAAATTCTACTTTACCCCCGGCGACCTGGGGTACAAGGCGTTTGAGACCAGATTCGGCCGCATCGGCGTGCTCATCTGCTGGGACCAGTGGTACCCGGAAGCCGCGCGCCTGACGGCCATGCAGGGGGCGGAAATCATCTTTTACCCCACGGCCATCGGCTGGCTGACGGAGGAAAAACCCCTGCTGGGGGAACAGCAGCACTGCGCCTGGGAAACGGTGCAGCGGGGCCACGCCGTGGCGAACGGCTGCTACGTCTGCGCCGTCAACCGCGTGGGGACGGAAGGGGAAAGCGAATTCTGGGGGCAGTCCTTTGTGGCGGACTACTACGGCCAGATCGTCGCCAGGGCTCCCGTCAGTGAGGAAACCATCCTGTATGCGGACCTGGACCTGGACGCGTTGGAAGACCACCGCCGCATCTGGCCCTTCTTCCGCGACCGCCGCATAGACTCCTACGGCGGCATCACGGAACGGTGGGGAAAATGAATCCGTAGAAAGCCTGGTTTATGTATTCAGAGTAACTTTGCCTTCAAGAATCCGATTGCCTGTTGCATTTCGTCATTGAGGCCGCCCTGAACTCTGATGGCGTCATTGATGAATATTTGACGCTGGAGAGACAGGTGTATTGGGAGGGGCTGTGCCTTAAATAAAATGAGCGAGCCCATGGTTTTTACGCCTGACGCATTGGAGCAGTTAAGGAGAATCGTGATGACGATCATGGCTATTCCTCCCCATACGGGGCGTTTTTTGGACTGGAAGGATATTTGTCCAAGAGTGGATGAGTAACGTTTTCCTCTGGAAAAATGGCGTAAAAAAACGCCGTTCCCGGAGGAACGGCGGTGTTGTAAAAGAAGATAAGTTTCCCTTTAGTCACAAATGACGGCGATCTTGATGCCCTTCATCTGGACGTTCGTTTCCAAGGCCTCCGTGATTTCATCCAGCTTGAAGCGGTGGGAAATCAGCTTGGTCAGCGGCAGGCCGATGCCGTAGGCGCGCTTCAGGAAGTCAAACGTGGTCGGGTAATCCTGCGGGGAATACACCCAGGAGCCCACGGCGGTCACCTCCTTGTTGCAGAGGTCGTAATGGTGGTTGATGACGCTTTCCCCGCCGTCCATGAAGAAGCCCACTTCACACAGGCCGCCGCCGCGCTTGACGAACTTCCAGGCGTTTGCTCCGGCCTTGCCTACGCCCGTGCACTGGAACACGAAGTCCGCCAGGCGGCCGCCGTTATCCTTCTTCACGGCGTCCAGCAGGGCGTTCAGGTCCGCGTAATGGGTGAAATTGTAGGTGCGGGAGGCGCCCATTTCCTTGGCCAGTTCCAGGCGGGAATCATTGCCGTCCACGGCGATGATGGTTTCAATGCCCAGCGTGCGCAGCGTGGCAATCTGGAGCAGGCCGATAGGGCCGCAGCCCTGCACGAGCACCACGGAATTGAACTTCAGCAGTCCGGTGGACTTGGCGCGTTCCAGGGAATGGACCACCACGGCGGCGGGTTCCACCAGAATGCGCTGGTCCAGCGTCATGCTGGAAACATTGAAGAACGTGGAACCCTTGCGGATGACCAGGTATTCCCCGAAGTAGCCGTTCAAATGGACGTCGTCGTCAGGCATCAGGCCGTACACGCCCACGTTCTCGCACAGGTTGGTGCGGGCCGGGGTATTCAGGCAGGCGTCACAGGTGCCGCACGGGATGATGCAGGTCACGATCTTGTCCCCCAGGGCCACGGGATTTCCGGCGGTGTCCCTGGTGATATTTTTGCCCATGGCGACGATTTCCCCGGTGCCTTCATGGCCGAGCACCACGGGGCAGAGGCCGAAGGGGTCCCGGTTGTACTCGTGGCCGTCCGTGCCGCAAACGCCGCAGGCTTCCACCTTGATCAGCATTTCATCGTCCCCGATGGCGGGAATGGGGTATTCACGGATTTCAAATTTCTTGGGAGCTGTCAGGACAGCGACGCGTGCGGTTTGTTGCATAGTGCTCCTACACTACCCTCTGCCGTTCGGCTCCTTCAAGAACAAAGGAGGATGAAAGGGAATTAACTTGCTGAAAACGGAGAAAAATTCCCTTTTACCCCTTCTTGCAATACTCCCGCATCCAGGAAAAACACATAAAAACAGTGGTTTCCGGAAACTGTTCAGCAAATCTTCCGCTGTCTCTCCAGCTATCATCAAAAGCTTCCGGGAGCGTCCCATGGCATGCGGCGCTCCCGGCGTGTTTTTCCGCAGTAACTGTACCGCACCGGAGCAAAAGGCACGTTATTGCATGTGTAGTTTTTCCATGAAAGTCCGTTCATTTGGCTTGCGTGGCGGAGGGATGGAGTGCAAGCTGTGCGCGTTATGCTCGACATCCGTGTAATACGAGAAAATCCGGAAGAAGTGAAAGCGCGTTTGAAGCCCCGTAGCGGAGACGCGTGGAAGCTTGTTGATGACGTTCTGGCGTGCGATGAAGCGCGCCGCAATGCCGAGACGGAAAAGCAGGCCTTGCAGTCCGAGCGCAATGCCACCTCCAAGCAGATCGGCATGCTCAAGAAGAAGGGGGAGGACACCTCCTCCATAGAAGCGCGCGTGCGTGAAATCGGGGACCGCATCCGGGAGCTGGACCGCCTGGCGGAGGAAAATTCCGCCCAGCTCACCTCCCTGCTGATGAACATTCCCAACCTGCCGCATCCGGAATGCCCCGTGGGTGCGGATGAAACGGCCAACCCGGAAGTCAAGCTGTGGGGTGAAAAGCCCGCTATTGAGAACCCGAAGGACCATGTGGAACTGGCCGCGAACCTGGGCATGATTTCCTTTGAGGACGGTGCGCGGATCACGGGCTCCGGCTTTGTGGTGTACCGCGGGGCGGGCGCCCGTCTGGAACGCGCCCTGATCAACTTCCTGCTGGACACGCAGACCGTGGAGAACGGCTATCAGGAAGTGGGGGTTCCCTTTGTGGTCAAGCGGGAGTGCATGGAAGGCACCGGACAGCTTCCCAAGTTTGAGGAAGACATGTACGGCACGGAGGAACAGCAGATGTTCCTGATTCCCACGGCGGAAGTGCCCGTGACCAACCTGTACCGGGACACCATTTTACAGGAAAGCGAGCTGCCCGTCAAAATGGCCGCGTACACGCCCTGCTTCCGCCGGGAAGCCGGGAGCGCCGGCCGCATCAACCGCGGCATGATCCGCATTCACCAGTTTGACAAGGTGGAACTGGTTCAGATTCTGAAGCCGGAAGACTCCTTCCGGGAGCTGGAAGTGCTCCGCAGCCATGCGGAATCCATCCTCCAGAAGCTGGGGCTGCACTACCGGGTGATTGAGCTTTGCACGGGCGACCTCGGTTTTTCCTCCGCCAAGACGTACGACATTGAAGTATGGGCTCCGGGCCAGGGGCAGTATCTGGAGGTTTCCTCCTGCTCCTGCTTTACGGACTACCAGGCGCGCCGCATGCGCCTGCGTTACAAGGACGCGGACGGCAAGAACCAGTTCTGCCACACCCTGAACGGTTCCGGCACGGCTCTACCGCGCCTGTACGTGGCCCTGCTGGAAACCTGCCAGCAGCCGGACGGCTCCATCCGCATTCCGGAAGCACTCGTGCCGTACTTCGGCGCGGACAGCATCCGCCCGGAACAAGCCTGAACCGGCGTTTTTCACGTCCCAACCCTGAATCAAGCCCATGCCTGACGAGGGACCCCTGGAACACTACCTGACTGTTTCCCATGAGCCGGAGCCGGACGTTCCGGAACCGGCTCCGGAACGCAGTCCCGGACCGTGGCGGGAGAGGGGAATCATGCTGGGGCTGGGCTTTCTGCTGGGGTGCATCGGGGCGTATGCGCTGATTTATTCGGAAATGTCCGGCGGCATGCGGACGCTGAAAGAGTCGCTTTCAGAAGAACGTGATGCGAATGCCTCCCTGCAAAAGGAGCGCGCCCATCTGCTGGAAACACTGGAGCAGATGCGCATGGACAGCCTGCTGACGGAACGTTCCCCCCTTTCCATGACGGGCAATGGCATTCCCAGGGCAAGCCGCCGCCCCGTTCCCCAGCCTCCGCCGCTTACGCCGCTGCCTTCCGGCGGCCAGGCTTCCCCCGCTCCCGCGCCGGAGCCCGGCTCCGTGGAGGACCGCCTGGTCAATCCGGGTCCGGAAGACTGGAAGGAACGCTACCAGTACGCCGCTTTGAAATACAACCGGGTGGTGGAGGATTACAACAGGTTGAGGAAGCTTTACATGAACCTGGTGGGCCAGGGGGGAGCCGCCAGCGGGCTGGTAACGGGAGTCCAGTTTTACAAGGCCCTGCGGAAGGATACGCGGGCGGAGGCGCGCAAGCTGGATGAACGGTACATGAAAGGGGGGCTGCGTGGCAGCGAGCTCCGGGAACTGGAACGCAGCAGGGATGAAATGCGGCACCGGGACTGGTGGCTGAAAAAAATGGCGCGCCAGTTCCAGATAGATTAAACGGGCGCGGCCATTCCCGTTGTGAGGAATAGTCCGGTGGAGAGGCAGGCTTGATGAAAGGCGAAAGGCCGCACGGGGCAGCGGGCGCCCCGTGGCTCCATGCAGCCATAAAAAGAGGCTCCCCGGAGAATGCTCCTTCCCGGAAAGCCTTGATATAAATAATAAGGCCAGGAGCATGAAAGCACCGGGCCTTACTGGAAGTGTGGTGATCAGGAAGAAGCGAATGTTCTTCCCGTAATTTTACCGCTGTTAGCGGCGGTTGCGGCCATAGCCGTTGTTGTCGCGTCTGCCGCTGCCGCCATTGCCACGGTAACCGCCCCCGCCGCCTGTGTTGGCCTGCGGTTTGGCTTCATTGACAACCAGGGCGCGACCCTGAAACTCATTTCCGTTCAGGGCGGAAATGGCATCGTTCATGGAATCGGTGGACTCCATGGTGACGAATGCGAACCCCCTGGGCCTTCCGGATTCACGGTCGGTTGGAATGAATACTTCAGTCACTTCGCCATGGGTGCCAAACAAATCACTCAGGTCCTGTTCGGTGGCATTGAAGGACAAATTCCCTACATACATTTTTGTGTTCATATGATCAAAAGACACGTGCTCTGATTGTTCTTCAATGCATTCCCGAAGAGCCGGGAGTAAAAGCCAAAATTCCGAATAAGCAGACACCGCTGTCTGTAAAGATTATATCCTTTCCATATTAAAAAGCCAAGAACAATATTATGCAGATCTGAATATTTCCCCGGATGCCTCCCATGAATTCTGTATTCTGCGGTTGTTGAAGAGGAAGAAATTCTTTCCCTCAGCACAATTCCGTGGCAATGGCGTCCACCAGCAGCCGGCCGCGGCCTTTCAGGATGAGCCTTTGTTCCGGGGAGGTGTATGCCAGGCCCAGTTCCCGGTATTGTTCCAGCAGCGGACGGGATTCCGGCAGGATGTATTTCCGTGTTAGATTCCTATCTTCCAAAAGCGGAACCGCCCGTATTTTTCACCTCCTGCGCGGAACAAAGGCTGGAATAGCTATCCTGTTAATGAGTTTATTCAGAGGGCGTGGACCAAGGCTCTTTGAATGAAGCCTCTATGTGTTCTTGGGATTCATACCGGGAATCAATAAATTGGGCAATGTCCTGAGCAGATTGAGTATTAGGTCCAAGAATTGTTTCAAAAAGCAATGTACTGCCTCTATAGCAAGTATTTCCATCTGTTTCTCTTTCAGCCTGCATGGGTAGGAAAATAACGAGCAGCCGGCTTTGAAGTTGTAGGATACGCAGCAGAATGAATTTCTGCATTTCCGCTGATGCAGGAATGGACAGAACCTGCTTTTTCATGTCGGCAGTGAAACCTGTGAGTTTTTTTAGGATAGGAGAAACTTCCGTATTAAAAGATTTTGCAGCCTTATCAGCAGAATCTTTATCAACAATGGAGTTATACCAATTTTGTACTTTGCCTACAGGTGTTTCATAAGTTTCAATGAAAGTCTGCCACGCTTTTTTATCCTGTTCTCGGGAAAGCAATTCCTCCCCAGGTGGCTCATAAGAAAGATTTTTCAAGACTTCCGGCTCCAGACCATGTATTAGGCAAGAATCTCCATAACATATTGAAGAATAAATAAAAAAAAGTATATACATATATGATTGTTTTTGAGTATGTCATGACCGTAAAAATTATGGATTGAAATGATTGCAAGGGACAAGGCGTTTTTCTCCAACATTTATCCCTTGTGTGTCAGCAGCTTGAGTGATTTGTTCCAAAGTTGCTCCTGTATAGCGTAAAATGGATGCAACAAGAGAAGCACAATTGGAACCATAATAGGGAGATTTTTTATCAAGGTTCTGATTGTTTTTTGGAAGAAGGTTATATCTTTCTTGTTCATCATAGATTTGAGAAAAATGGAGAACCTATTGAAAATATGTTTTATTTTCCTGAATCTGAAAATCAGTGAAGTTGGTGAATTTTTGTTTATGTTGATTTTTGTACCAGTTTTCAACGGCTAATATATCAGGTTGATCATTCTTGTGGTAAGACATATCAGTTAAGCTTTCTATATATCTATCCATGATGCCTGCCTTTTTATACGGAGGAGGAACAGGTTCGATAACAGTTGTATAAACATAAGCTCCGAGGACAAAATTCCCTTTAGTTATTTTTCTATATTTAATTTCTGTTCCCGCATCTCCTCCGATAGTAATAATTTTCATTCCAGGAATGACTTTGCAATCAGCAAGTCCAGGATTGGGCAGATTGAATTTTTTTGGATCATCAGGGACAAAGAGCAGAAAGTGATGGTTTGCCATGCCCATACCCTGGCATGGACGAATAGCCCAGTAAACTTCCCCTAAACGATTTGGGATACCTTCATAATAAAAGATTTTGTCACCAATGGTCACGCGGATCAATTCTGTTTCTGTCGGGGTGTAGGTGATGCAGGGACCTTTGCCGATAGGTTTCCACGCGCCGTTGTTGGGTTGAAAGGTGTGGTTACGCGCCAAAATGACTCCGTTAAATCTCTGTGGACATTTAGAGTAAGTTTGGGATTCCCATTTGATAGATACGCCTCCGGAGTTTTCGGAAGGACCTTTTGTCAGATAGGTTTTATTGATAGCGAGCCGGAGTTCTGTTTTTTTCTTCAGGAAGAGGTGGCTTTTACGGTAGGGGGCCGCTTTTTCTCCAATACAAACATCCACCACGATGGGGGCGACTACAAGGCTGATACCGTCCAAGTCAGTTGTGCCCGGCTTGGGATTGTAATAGGTTTGTGAATATTTGATTTGGAAATTGTAAGAACCCGCTTTTAAGACATGCTGGCAATCCCGGCGCCCTTTGGAAATATCATGTCCTTTTCCGTGTTCTTTTAACCAGTCTGTTTTTTCTCCCTCTTCCGTGGTGTAAGCAATGTCGCATCCATAATAGCAATCAGCACAGTTCCGCGGCAATGGCGTCCACGAGCAGTCGGCCGCGGCCTTTCAGGATAAGCCTTTGTTCCGGGGTGATGTATGCCAAGCCCAGTTCCCGGTATTGTTCCAGCAGGGGGCGGGATTCCGGGAGGATGTATTTCAGCGGCAGCCCTTCATCCGTCCGGAGCATCAGGGCGATGCGTTCCAGGCGGTAGTCTTCCGGAGTGACGGGTTCCTGTTCGGAGAGGGGGAGGCCGTTTTCAAGCGTGCTGCGTATGTAGGCGTCCGTGTCCCGCGTGTTGGAGTACCGTATGCCGTTGATGGTGCTGACTGCGCCGGGGCCTATGCCCACGTAGTCCTCACCCTTCCAGTACGCCATGTTGTGGGGGGAGCGGCAGCCCTCCCGGGCGTAGTTGGAAGTTTCATAGTGTTGCATTCCTGCCGCTTCCAGGATGTCTTCCGCCAGTTCAAAGTAGGCGGCGTCTTCATCCGGATCCTGCCTTTTTTCCCCCCGCAGCAGGCTCCGGAAGAATTCCGTGTCTTCCTCATAAGTCAGGTTGTAGGCGGAGACGTGGTCCGTTCCGGCGCGGACGGCTTCCCTGAGGGTGGCTTCCCAGGTGAAGAGGGTTTGCCCCGGAATGGCGAACATGAGGTCCATG
This sequence comes from Akkermansia muciniphila, assembly GCA_947624785.1. Lineage (GTDB taxonomy): Bacteria > Verrucomicrobiota > Verrucomicrobiia > Verrucomicrobiales > Akkermansiaceae > Akkermansia > Akkermansia muciniphila_F. Next base: position 18,945 of record CANQLV010000011.1, read on the forward strand.
TTGATATGGGGCATTCCCGCATTTTTCAGCATTTCCACGGAGTGCAGGGCCTGTTCCGGGGTGTGCTCCCGGCCCAGCAGATGGAGGATTCGGGCGTCCAGGGATTGCACGCCCAGGGAGACGCGGTTCATGCCCAGGCTGCGCCAGAAGCGCACTTTTTTTTCCGTAAAGGTGGCGGGGTTGGCCTCAAAGGAGAACTCGTCCAGCCTGTCCACAGGCACGAGACGGTTCAGGGTTTCCATGAGGCGTCCCAGGTGCGTGTCGGAAAGCATGGAGGGCGTTCCTCCGCCGAAGTAGAGCGTGGCCGTTTCCCCCCTGCGGTCCATGGCCAGGGCCGCGGCGCGGGATTCCGCTTCCCGTGCCAGCGCACGGATGAAGAGTTTCATGTCCGTGGAGGCCGGCGTGTGCTTGAAGAAGGCGCAGTACGGGCAGATGCGGTGGCAGAAGGGGATGTGGACGTAAAGATGCACGGGGTGCAGCGGGGATCAGCGTCTCCGGCGACGTCCGGAGGTTCCTTCCCCGTCGCCCTTCTTTTTCTGGGAGAGCTCCAGAATCCTGTTGGAAGCCTCTTTCATTTCAGACTTGACGCGGGATTTTTCCGTGCCGTCCGCCAGGGACATGTAGTTCTTCGTCAGAGTGCTGTAGAAGGGGTGGATTTTTGTTTCCTTCTTATTCTTGGGCTTGTACTTGAAGCCGTCCGGGCAGGTGTCCACCATGTTTTTCATCCAGGGGAGCAGCTCTTCCTTGGGAAGGGCCAGGCACAGGGCGTCCAGGGAGAAGGACATTTCCTGCTGGTCCACGTCCTTGGGCGCGTTCAGGGTGTTGTTTTCATCCCGGTAGAAGTTAAGCGCTTTCTTGAAGCCCCTGTCCACGGTTCTCTTGAGCCTGTCCGTTCCCTGGGCCTTGGCGTACGCTATCTGGTAGGCGGCCTGCGGTTCCGGGTAGGAGTTGCGCTTTGTCTCGGATTTGAGCCAGGACATGAGGTCCGCCCACTGGAAGGTCTTGTAGTCATGTTCCTGTTTCAGGGCGTTCTCCAGAATCACGGAACAGAGCACGTTGACGTATTCCTTGGCGTGGTTGGCCAGCATTTCCTTGCCGTTTTTGTCCCCGCGGCCTACGGAGGAGACGTATTTGCGCGTCTTCCAGAGTTTTCTGATGCCCATGCCGTCCGGAAGGGCTTCCCGCACTTCATCCACCATCTTGGTGGCTCCCATGAGGTCCTGGGGAGCCTGCTTGAAGAGCGTGTACCAGGCTTCCGTGTAGAACGGGTTGGCCTTGAGAACGGTTCTCATGGCGGTCTGCGTGAATTCCCTGGGCAGCGTGCCGGAGGGGTCTTGCGCCTCTTCCGTGGAGGAGTTCGCGCCCGCGAGCTTGTAGATGTTCATGGCGAAGCGGCTGTCGATGAATTTCTCGTAGTCGATGTTCATGGACAGGGCCAGGCCGGACTGGTATTCCGCATTCCCGGTGCGCGGCGCCTTGGAGTCCCGGAAGTACCAGAATCCCGTGGTGGCTTTCAGGGTGTCTACGCTCTGGCCCACGCTCAGCCAGCAGCCGTTGCCGTTGAAGTTGGTAGTCATCAGGTTGCCGTGGCCGGGCTGTCCGGCAGGGGCGGCGGGGATGCCGCGGGCAATCTGGGAGTTGCGTGAGATGAGGGACATGGTGCCGCACACGCCGCCTTCATGAAGCTTGCGTTCATTGGATTCCCGGGACCATTCCGGATCAGGGTCAAAGCTGAACAGGATGGGCGGCTCCTTGTCGTCATCCATGCGGTAGGGGCCGTACAGCCAGAGGCGCGTCGGGCCGCGCTGGCCCATGTAGCGTTCCCACACGCTGTCGCATTCCCGCAGGGGGCGCGTTTCCGAGAGGGCCATCATGGCCGGCCAGGGCGTTCCCTCCAGGGACACGCCGGTCCATTCCACGCGTTTGTGGTCCACGTCCCGCAGCTTGCTGCAGTTTTCATATTTGTCCACCAGGTAGGTGAAGAATTCCACCGGGGTGGGGAACGGGTCCCTCTTGCGTCTCAGCTGGCCGTGGCGGTACAGGTATTCATGCAGGAAGCCGGCCAGGTTGCCTTCCGTAATGGCGGTGTCCCCTATTTCCGAGACCGTGGGGTATTTGTTGATCCATGCCTGCTTGGGCGTGATTTTCTTGCGGTCCAGGTAGGCTTCCACCTTTTTGTAGCATTCTTCATCCACCGTGCGCGGAGCGTTTCCGTACCAGTTCACGGGGGGCTTGCCGGCGCAGTACAGGTCCGCGGGCGGCGGCATGACGCCGGAGGAGCGCAAGCCGTTCAGCTTGCCCAGGGCGTCAATGTAGCGGCCCTGCTGGGTGAGGTCGAAGGCGCCCATGCCGAATTCGCGGCGTCCCACCGCAAAGGCCAGCACGAGCTGGTTGTATTTTTCCGTCATTTCCAGCCCCAGTTCGTCGATCATGAAGGCCACGTTGGTGGCGACACTGGGGTCCGGCGGGAAGAACATGGCGAAGACTTCACGATTGTTTTTCGTGTTTTTCAGCCATTTTTCAAAGTCCGGAGAGAAAGTTCCGCCGCGTTTTTTCACGTAGTCGCGCACGTAGGCTTCCGCGTAGTAGGGGTATTTGGCCAGAAGCTTTTCAGAGAATTTGCCTTTGGAGGCCATGGCTTCTTCCCGCAGGGCCTTTTCCATGGCGATGATTTCCGGGGACGGGGAAAGATCGGGTGCGGGCGGTTCCGGTTCAGGCTCGGGCTCCGGTTCCGGAGCTACCACGATAGGTTCCGGTTCCGGGGCCACCACCACGGGAGCCGGTTTGGGGGGGGCGGGCTTGGGTTTGGGCTTGGGAGGCGCCACCACCGGAGGCGCCACGGTTTTGGCGACAGGTTCCTTTTTGTCCTTGAGTATCTGGTACCCCAGGAAGCCGAAGAGGACGAGCATTCCGGTGATGATGACCGTGATGACGGGGAAACCGCCGGAACGCTTTACCTTGGGCAGCGGCGCGCCGGGCGTGACGGCGCCGACTACCGGCTTCCGGAGCTGGGGCTGCTGCGGCTTTTTGGCCGGGCGCAGGGCCTGGGCGTGGGCGACGGCCGGCTGTGCCGGAGCTGGAGCTGGAGCCTGCGGCTGTGCCAGCGGGTAAAGGAAGAGCACGGTGCCGAAGCCCCTCAGCTTGCCTTCCGCATTGACGGAGTACTGGGTTTCAAAGGCTTCCTGCGCCTGGGAGAATTGAGCCCGGTTTTCCGGGGCTGCGGACAATTCCCCCGTAGCCAGGTCACGGGTGACGAGACCCCGGGGGCAGAATTCACGTATCAGGACGGCCTGGCCTTCCGGGGAGACGGCCTGGTACAGGTTATAATCCGGACCGCTTTCTACAAGCGCCGTGATTCTATAGCCGCCTATGTTGAAATGGGACGGGAGGGCAGGGGGGTGAGGAACTGTCATGACGAATCAAAAGATCAAAGACTCATTTATTTAAGGGGGGCCGGAGCCTTTTGTCAATTCCGGAGTGCGGAAGCTGTGCCATGGCGCCCGCATGGCGCGGAAGCCCGTCTGGAAGGATGGGAAGACCTCGTTTCAAGGAAGCCGGCAGACGGGCTTTTTTCTTCCTGCAGGCAGGGAACAGCCGGGAAGGGCTAGCGGATGGTGACCTTGGTGCCGAGCGGGGTGTGTTCAAAGAACGTCTTGGCCATGTCTGCCGGGAGGCGCACGCAGCCGTGGCTGACCGGGTATCCCGTGACAAAGCCCACGTGCATGCCGTAGCCGCCCGTAATCCGCATCCAGTAGGGCATGGGGGCGGGATCGAAGTAGGTTCCCGCCGGCGCGCCGCCGGCCTTGGCGTTATAGTCGCCGTTAACCACGGCTCCCGTGGATTTGCTGCGCAGAACGCCGTACGTGCCGGATTTGTAGTTGGCGTCTTTCTGGATGATCTTGTAGGTGCCCATGGGGGTGCCGAAGCCTTCCTTGCCGGAGGACATGGGAGAGACGCCCACTAGCGTGGACCCTACGTAGTAGAAGACTTTCTGCTGCTTGAGGTCAATGATGATGTGCTTTTCCCCCTGGATGCCCGAAGGCAGGTCCCAGTATCCCTGGCCCAGGCGGGCTTCCGGCGGCAGGTCCGTGTTCACGCCGGAGGTGGCTCCCACGCCGGACAGGTAGCTGTCCTGGCCGGACGCGCCCTGAATTTTCCCGGCGATTTTATCAAACAGGGGGGGCCTTCCATACGGATTGCAGGAAACGAGAATGGAACTGATAGAAGCTAATGCCAATATGCCGGGTTTCATGGGAACGGGAGAATGACAGGCAGGTTATGGAGCCTGTCCGCCCTTTTGTCAAGATTTGCATGCTGTTATCCGTTGCTTATTCCGGGGGTATCTGTTATACACGGCGCAACCACCTCATCCATCCATATCTTCATGAGTGAACAATACGACCTTCTGAAAAGCATTCTTCTGGAAAAATCCGTGCGCACGGGAACCTTTACGCTGGCCTCCGGCAAGGTGTCGGACCTGTATGTGGACTGCCGCATGACCGCCCTGGACCCCGTGGGGGCCACGCTGGTGGGCGCGCTGGGCTGGAAGCTGGTGCGGGAGGAGATTCTGCCCCGTTTCCCGGAGGTGGCGGCCATCGGCGGAATGACCATGGGAGCGGACCCCATTTCCCTGGCCGTCGGCATGACCAGCGCTCTGGAAGGGGCTGAAAAGAAGCTCCAGGTGTTTACCGTGCGCAAGGAGCCGAAGGACCATGGCCGGGGACGCCGCATTGAGGGCAATTTCCAGGCCGGGGATACCGTGGTGGTGGTGGATGACGTTATTACGACGGGCGGCTCCACCCTGAAGGCGATTGACGCCATTGAGGCGGAAGGGGGCAAGGTAGCCGCCGCCCTGGTGCTGCTGGACCGCGAGGAAGGCGGCCGCCAGGCGATTGAGGAACGCGGCATTCCCGTTTATCCCCTGTACACCAGGACGTCCCTGCTGGGCAAATAATTTTTTTCCGTTCATGCTCCCCGCCCTGATCGGCATAAGCGGCCATGAAGTGGGCGCGGAAGAGGAGGCGGCCATCCTGCGTTTGCAGCCGGCCGGCTTCATCCTGTTTTCCCGGAATGTGGATTCCGTGGAGCAGGTGCGCAGCCTGACGGGAACGTTGCGGAGGCTCTGCCGCCACCATCCCGTCATTGCCGTGGACCAGGAGGGGGGCAGGGTGGTGCGCACCGCTTCCCTGGGCCTGAATTTGCCTTCTCCCGCTTCTCTGGTGCGGAGCGGCGGTTTTAACGGCATTGTGGAGCTGGGCGCGGTGACGGCGATGGCGCTCCGGTACCTGGGGGTGAACCTGAATTTTGCCCCGGTGCTGGATATTTGCCATGACCCGTCCGCGGCCAATGCGCTGCCCGGCCGCTGCTGGGGGGACAACGCCCAGGACGTGATTTCGCGCGGAGGCGTTTATTCCTCCAACCTGCGCCGGGGCGGGGTGCAGAGTTGCGGCAAGCATTTTCCCGGCATGGGGCGCGCCCAGGCGGACCCCCATTTCAGCCTTCCCGTTGTTGACCTGGATGAACGGGAGTTGTTCAAGACGGATCTGCTGCCCTTCCTGGCCCTGTGTCCGGAGCTTCCCTCCATCATGTCCGCCCATATCATGCTGCCGCAGATTGATCCCGATTATCCGGCCACCCTGTCCGAACGGGTGATCAGGGGGCTTCTGCGGGACAGGCTCGGCTTCCGGGGAGTGGTGTTTACGGATGATTTGTGCATGGGGGCTATTGCGGCGCAGCATGCTCCGGATGAAGCCGCCCTGCTTTCCCTGAAGGCCGGGTGCGATCTTCCCCTGATTTGCCATGACCCCCTCCCCTGGCTGGACGGCCTGGCTTCCCGCCTGGAAGGCCTGGACGCCTATGACCGGGATGATTCCTTCAAGCGGGTGGAGGCGCTGAGCGATTCCCTGTGCTTCCCGTTCCCGGAAAAGGCAGGCCTGTGGGATTCCTGCCTGCGCCGTGCGGAGGCCCTATGCCGCACGGCGGAAGGGGAGGCGAATGAAGAGCTGCCTTCCTCTCCGGTTCAGAAGTATTGATCCCGGTTTGATGGGAAAGACGCGCCGGGAGCGCCGCATGCCATGCGGCGATTCCATCACTTGAATAAAGCGGACTGTTTCTCCTTTTTTCAGTCAGGGAGCATCCTGCGGATGAAGGGTATTTCAGTTGCCGCATGGACATGTGGAACTCTATGGGGAATTATAAAAGCGCCGCAGCACGGGTAAGAGGTTGGGAACGGGATTCCGTTCAGTGGGCCGCCAGGCGTTTGGGGGCGGCGGGTTTTGCGGAGTCCGCCTTGTACACGTGCAGTTCCGCCAGGCGTACCTTGCCACCCTTCTGGAAGAGCTTGACGCGCAGCCTGTTGGTAGTGATGGGCTCAAACGTCCTCATGCACTTGATGAAGCCGTTGCCGGGAAGCTGGAGCATGCGCAGCACCTCCGGTTCATTGGCGTACATGGCTTTCTGCGCATCGCTGACGCCGGCGGTAGCGGCTCCCAGGGAACCCCAGTGGATGGGAATCCACTTGCCGCCCTTGTTGGCTTCAATGACGAGGCGATTGTACCCCTTTTCAATCTTGATGTCCACGGCGCGCAGGGAGACGGCGTTTTTCAGGGAGAGTTCCAGCACCAGCGGGTCGTCTTCCGTGGGGGAGGCGTCCAGTTCCTCGATGGTGGTGGCGTCCCGGTCCAGCAGCTTGGCGGTGTCCACATGGCCTCCGGTGGAGGCCTTCAGCTTGTAGTCCGTGACTTCCTCCGTGGCGCTGCCCAGCAGCTTCAGTTCGCGCACGCGGCATTCCAGGCCGTGCCAGTCCGTGGAAACGCGGAACAGGCAGCGGGAGCCCTGCGTCAGGCAGGAGTCGTTCGGGGAGACCCAGGTTTTCTCCTTCTTCTTGTCCGTTTCATCATACACTTCTATCTGGTTGCCCTGGGAGGCGGCGGAGATGTAGGTGCCGTCCGGCAGGTGGAAGGAGCAGCCCCAGTTGCCGTGGTCGCGGATCAGGATGCCCGGCACCCACAGATGGTTGCAGTTGGTGACCGGGTGGGCTTTTTCCCCGCAGCCCACTTCAAAGCCGCCAACGGCGATGGGGCGGTCATATTCCACGTCCAGGTCGTTCACGCGCCATTTGATTTTTGCGCTCATTTTCTGCACGCCCGGCTGGGTGGGGCCGCTGAGTTCCTTCTTGTAGGAGTACACGTTCCACTGGCCGCCGAATTTGGAGTCGGGGGTCCAGGAAATGGTTTCCATGGGGGAGAAGGTGGTGGCGTCACTGAATTGGACGGTGCCGGCAAAGTCGTACTTGTAGGCGGAATTGGCCTTTCCTTCCAGTTCCTTGTCACGCTGGAGCCCGAGGGCGCGGCCCCCCAGCGGCTGCTGGACGTCCACGTTCAGGGAGTATTCCCCGGGCTGGGGCTTGTCGTCCTTCCGCTTGGGTTCAAAGAAGATGCGCACGTCCATGCCCAGGATCATTTCCGCACAGGTGGCCTTGGTGAGCTGGTCCAGGCCGGGAATGGCCATGATGGCCTTGGCGACGGGGAGGGCCCGGGCGTTGACGACGCTCATGAGCTTGAAGCGGCTGCCCTGTTCCACAGGGATGTTTTTCAGTTCCCGGATGGCGGATTTCAGGGAGCCGGGGGCCTTGGCGCCCAGCGCGGCGCTGACCATGGACCAGTTGCGCACATAGGTGTTCAGGAAGCGGGATTCCGTATCAATGATGGGCGGGACCTTGCGGAACGTTTTGGCCTGGAATTCCGGCTTGCCCGTGATCGCCAGGTTCTGGCGTTCCGCGCACAGGGCCGTAATCCAGATGCTGGTGCGGATGTAGGTGCCGATGACGGGGTCCGCCGTCATCAGTTCCAGGCGGTTGGGGTTCTGTACCATGCCGCCGTCAAACGGGCGTTGCAGCGTGAGCTTCCAGCGGAACGCCTCCATGTTCTTGTAGTAAACTTCCGGATTGGTGCGCCAGTAGGCGGGGAGGGCCCACATCATGGAGAGCGTCTCGGAGGAGTGGCCCTGGTCGCAGCCGCCGATGGGGCCTTCCCCGTACATGATGCGGCTGTTTTTGGTGTAGAGTTCCGGTCCGCCGCAGATGAGGGAGGCGATGTAATAGGGTCCGTGGCGGCCGGAGTAGGTGCCCCCGCATTCGCGGTTGGGTTCAAAGGTGAAGGCCTCCGTCATGCGGCCGTACGGGCCCATGCCGGTGGGGCAGATGGATTGGGCGTGGTCCATCATCTTGTCCAGCACGTCGTCTTCCGTGCGCGCCGGGGTCTTGCTGGCCAGCGCCAGGAACAGGCACATGTGGGAGCCGCCGATGCTGACGCCCGTGCCCGCATAGCCGGGGTGGATGCCGTGGCCGGTGACGAAGTCCCCGTAAAGGACCTCGTTTTTCATGCGCTGGACGCCGTTGCGGATAGCCGGCAGCACGGAGTTGTCCCGGTAGCGCAGCCAGTATTCGCACAGGAAGATGCCCGCGGAGGCCTGGGGAACGGCCCACCAGCACTGGGAGCCGGAGAAGGCGACGTACTGCGCCGCCTTTTTGATGACGGGATCATATTTCGGGTTGCCCGTAGCCATCAGGGCCAGTCCGGCCCAGCCCGTGTCGTAGTGGTTGCCGCAGTAGCCGCCCGGGCGTTCCCAGGAGCCGTCCTCGCGCTGCTGGGCCGCCAGCCATTCGCTCATCATGTGGACCACGGCCTTGCTCTTGGCGCAGTTTTTCGGGAAGCCGAGGGCATAGCTTCCCAGCTGGGGAATTTTGAACGTGACGTTTTTCACGTATTTCTTCACGGAGTCCGGCAGGGTGGCGGAACCGCCCACATGGACAGCCACGCCCACGGAGGCCGCCCCTCCGGGCGTTCCGGTGCCTTTCAGCTTCCAGTCTCCCTTGGGGATGTCAAAGACCAGGGAGGAGACGGCGTGGGCCAGCCATACCTTGCGTCCGGGGTCGTATTTGGCCGCGCCGTAGCCCACGCTGTATTGCAGGGGCTTGAGCCTGGTCAGCGGAATGGGGCCGCCGGGGCCTTCCAGCCTCAGGTCCGACCATTCGAAGCCGTCGCTGCCGATGCCGTTGCCGCCGTCATCCACATGAAGGCGCACCTGCTGGCCGCCCTTCACCGGAATGGAGAGGGAGACGGGCTTTTTGGCGCGTTCCTCCCGGAAGACTTCCTTCCAGAGCGGCTGGATGCCCTGGATTTTCTCCACGTTTTCCGCGGGAATGAGATTCAGGGTGATTTTTCCGGCGCCTTCCGCCTTGTCCACCAGCAGACCCGCGTGCATGTCCAGCCCGCGCCTGTCCTGGTGCTGGTAGGGGCCGTAAAGCACGTCCAGGCTCTGGGAGGTTTTGAAGGCTTGCCCGTCAATGCCCAGGATCAGGTCGCCCTCCTTCACGTATTTTTCAGCAGGGGAGCCTTCAATCACCTGGGTGACCATGTAGAGGTTCGCCACGGGTTCCCCGTTGGGGTCCAGCATGGTCTTGGGGAAAAAGCCGCGGAAGTTCGTGTCCGGCCAGGAGGCGTCCAGGCCGCGGGCGCGGAGGCCCAGGGGTCCGAAGGTGGTGATCCAGCCCTTGGCCACTTCCTCGGAGTTGCCGAACCAGCTGGTGTACATGCTGGCGTACTGCTTCCTCCACTGGTTCAGCGTCATGGCCTTGGCGAATTTCTTCACGTAGGCGTTGACGTCCCCCATGTTGGTGGTCTGCCTGGCTGCTTTTCCATGCGTGCGGCCGGCGGGAGCGGGTTTGACGGCAGCCTGTGCCGCCGGGGCCGGAGCATCCTTCCGTTTGGCGGGAGTTTCCGTTTCCGGCTGTTCCGCAGCCGCGTCGTCCTCCGCCGGGGCATCCGCTTCTCCGGCAGGCTGTTCAGGTTCGGGAGCAGGTTCTTCCGCGGGAGTGGCGGATCCGTCTCCGTCCCGTTTCGCAGGAGTATCGGCGGACGGCGTTTCTTCCGGCTGTTCCGCTGTTCCAGCCGGGGTTTCCTCCGCGGCTGCGGTTTCCTGTTCAAAGGGGTCTTCCATCTCCGCAGCGGGCCTGGCGGCTTTCTTTTCCGGTTTGGGTGCTTCCTTCTTCTCTTTTTTGGGCTGCGTCCTGGCCGGTTCCTGCGGGGCGGCGGGTTCCTCCGCGTGCTTCTGCGTGTAATAATAAGCGCCGCAGGCGCCTCCCAGCAGAATCAGGACAAGGATCCAGATGCCGGCGGAGCTTTTCTTTTTCCGGAGTTGGGGAAGGGGCGCCGCATGGACGGGGGCCGCTCCTGCGGCGGGAGTGGCCAGGGTTCTCTGGTCGCGCTGGAGGGGCTCCGCGGGAGTGGCCGGAACCGGGGACTGCTCCGCGGCGGGATGAACGCCGGGCAGGGCATAAACCAGGTACAGGGTGCCCAGGGCGGGGATTTCCCCCAGGGAGCCGGTGCGGAACTGGGCTTCAAAATCGTTTTTCAGCGGAAGGACTTCCCGTTCGATGTCCGTGGTTTCCGGATAACGCAGTTTTCCGCTTTCCGGATCGCGCACGGCGAGGCCCTGCGGACAGAATTCACGGACCAGGTACTGGACATGGTTGGCGTCCGACGCGTAATAGACATGGCAGAGGGCATCCGTCTGCTTCAGGGACTGGACAAGATAGCCGTTGATATTAAATCCGGAAGGCAGTGGGGGAGTGGTTTCCATGGTCAGGAGGCAATTGATAATCCGGCTATTCATTACCACATCCGGAGAGCTCTTTCAATGCAAAAGGGCGCTTTCCGGCTGCGGCGTGTGACGCGATTAATTGATTATTTACTTGAATACATGGCTATGATGTGGTGCAAGCAAGGCTCGATTTTCCGTTTTTTCATTACGATCATGAGTTCCGACATTAGATTAGATGCCTTGCAGTACCATTCCCAGCCCCGCCCCGGCAAGGTGGAAACGCTGCCCTGCAAGCCCTGCTTTTCGCAACGGGATTTGACGCTTGCCTATTCCCCGGGCGTAGCCGAACCCTGCCTCCGCATCAAGGAGGATCCTTCCCAGAGCGCCCTGTACACAGGACGCTCCAACCTGGTGGGCGTGGTGACCAACGGCACCGCCGTTCTGGGCCTGGGCAACATCGGTCCGGATGCGGCCAAGCCGGTGATGGAAGGCAAGGGCGTTCTGTTCAAGGTGTTCGCGGACATTGACGTTTTTGACATTGAATTGAACGTCAAGGAGCCGGAAAAACTGATCGAGGTTATCAAGACCATGGAGCCCACCTTCGGCGCCATCAACTTGGAAGACATCAAGGCCCCGGAATGCTTCATGGTGGAGGAACGCCTCCGCGAGGAAATGAACATCCCCGTGTTCCATGACGACCAGCACGGAACGGCCGTCATCTCCGGCGCCGCCCTGCTGAACGCCGCAGAGCTGACGGGCCGCAAGCTGGAAGACATGAAGGTGGTCGTCGTGGGGGCCGGGGCCGCCGGCATCTCCTGCGCCAAGTTCTACATGACGCTGGGCGTCCGCCGCGAACATATCTACATGTTTGATTCCAAGGGGCTGATTCATACCGGGCGCATTGACCTGCATGCCACGAAGGCCCAGTTCTCCCAGTCGGAGGACTGCTCCCTGGATGAAGCCCTCACCGGGGCGGACGTGTTTCTGGGGCTTTCCACCAAGGGGCTGCTCACGCAGGATATGGTGAAGCTTATGGCTCCTTCCCCCATCATTTTCGCCTGCGCCAATCCGGACCCGGAAATCACGTACCAGGACGCCAAGAAGGCGCGCCCGGACTGCATCATGGGTTCCGGCCGTTCCGACTGGCCCAACCAGGTGAACAACGTCTCCTGCTTCCCCTTCATTTTCCGCGCCGCCCTGGACGTGCACGCTTCCGTCATCAATGAACAGATGAAGATTGCCGCCGCCCGGGCGCTGGCGGATCTGGCGAAGGAACCCGTTCCGCAGGAGGTGATTGACCTGTACGGGGGCGCTCCCCTCAGCTTCGGCATCGATTATGTGATTCCCAAGCCCATCGATCCCCGCATCATTGAATGGGAATGCCCGGCAGTGGCCCAGGCGGCCATGATTTCCGGCGTGGCCCAGTCCCCCATCCGGGACATGGAGGCTTACACGCTTGAATTGCGCAAGCGCATTGCCGCCGCCCGGGAGCGCGTTTCCGGCGTGGTGCGCAGTTATCTGTAAACGGCTCCGGCGTAAAGTCGGAGAATCCATGCCGCCGTGGTACGCGCCCGGCGGCTGCATCTGGCCGGGGGAAGGTTCGTTCCCCCGGTTTTTTTATGCCGGATAACGGTGAAGCGGTGTTGAACCCTTCATTTGGGAAGAGGCCTTCAGGGGGCGCCTCTGGCCTCTGCGGTTTCCGGAGGAATAGGCGGTTGAAGAACGCCCTGCCTTTTCCAATGTTCGTTCGCCGGCGCTCCGTTTTTTCAGTTGCCGCAAGGGGTTGCGGCGCTCCATCCGACTGATGGGCAGAAGGGGGCGGGTGAACGGGTCAGTGCTCCGCGAGCGCGTTTCTGACCTGTTCCGTCTGTTCCCGGTCCGGGATGAGTTCCACGAGAACCTGGCTGTTTTCCTCCAGGGCGTCAAGCTGGTCGAAGTCTTCCGCCGTGCGGATGGCCAGGTAGCGCATGCCCCACTGTTCCGCAATAGCCTTGAAGGAGTAGGCGTGGGGCTGCACGAGCAGGTTACGCATGGCTTCCGAATGGCCGTCCGCTCCGGGCAGGGCGCGGAAGATGCCGCCCCCGCCGTTGTTGATGACGCCGAGCACGCGGGTTCCCGTGTCCAGCTGGGGAAGGAGGGCCAGGGCGTTGGAGTCGTACATGGCGGTCAGGTCCCCCACGAGGGCCCAGGAACGGGAACACCGGGCGGAGACCCCCAGAAAGCCGGAGATTTGCCCGTCAATGCCGTTGGCCCCGCGGTTGGCGCGGATGTTTTCCGTGGGGACGGCCATCTGGGCGAAGCTGTTCCAGTGCCGCACGGGCATGGAGTTGCCCAGGTAGATGCAGTCGCCGTCCGCGGCAAAGCAGGAGAAGGCGCGCACCATGGCCTGCTCGCTGTCCGGGCAGGTGATGAGCAGTTCCTCCATCAGGGCCTTCCTGCGCTTGTTCATGGCGCGCAGGCCGTTGACGTCCCCCACGGGGTCCACGTCGCCCAGCGCGTGCAGAATGGCTTCCAGGTCTCCGGTGACGACGGAGGAGGGCCGGGCCAGCCCGGAGAAGCCGGTGCGGGTGACGGAGAAGACTTCCGTGGAAGGGATGTCCTCCAGGTCGCGCCAGAAGCGGGCCACGGGCACGTCCCCTATTCTGAGCAGGACGGCGGGCGGGTTTTCCCTCAGCAGGGCGTCCGCGTCCGTCAGGGCCAGGTGGGCCAGTTCCTCCCGGAGGCCGGAGGTGGCGTCCGCCACGACGGGGGCTTTCAGTTCATTGGCCAGCCACCGGGCCGGAGCCTGTTCCGTGGGGTCCAGGCCGCCCAGCATGACCACCAGCCCGCGGCGGGACTTGAAGCGCAGGGCCTGCGCCAGCTCCGCCAGGGAGCCCCGGAAGTCATTTTCCTCCGGAGGTTCCGCCGGGTAAAGGTCACAGTTTCCGGGATTCCAGGCGGGGTCCGGGTCCGGCAGGCAGACGTTGATGTGCAGGGGAGAGGCGTAGTCCCAGTCTTCCAGAATGTCTTCCGGCAGGCTGTCCGGCGTTTCCAGGTCAATCGTAGGCGCGTAAATGCCGAACAGATCCGCCTGTTCGATGGCCTGCGGAGCGGCGGAGCCGCGGTAGTCCGCCGGGCGGTCCGCCGTGAGCAGGAGCAGGGGGCGGCGCTGGTAGTAGGCCTCCACTACGGCGGGGAGCAGTTCCGCCGCCGCCGTGCCGGACGTGGTGACTACGGCCACGGGAAGCCCCATGTCCTGAATGCGGCCCAGGGCAAAGAACGCGGCGGAGCGTTCGTCAAAGTGGGTCCATTTCACCAGGTCCTCCGCGGCGGCCAGCACCTGGAGCAGCGCCATATTGCGCGCGCCGGGGCAGACCACCCATTCACAAATGCCGCCCAGGCAGCACTGGGCCAGCAGGGATTTGACGAAGGATGCGGAGGCACTCACGGGAATCAGCCTTGTTTTTTGGCCGCCTTGGCCGCTTTTTCAGCCAGCTTGGCCTTTTCCTCTTCAGAGAGGATGCGCGGGAAGACGGGGGCCGGGTCATTGATCCGGTGGCCTGCGGGAAGGATGCCCCAGGCCAGCGCGGCCGGCGTGTGGCCATGGAACAGGTCCGCGGCGTTGAGCTGGTCCAGGATGCGGGCGGAGGCGTCCGGGAGTACGCAGCCGATGAGGTAGCCCGTCTGGGCGCAGCATTCCAGCAGGTGGAGCAGCACGCAGCGGAGGCGCGGCGCGGCGGCCTCGTCCTTGGCAAGCTGCCAGGGCTGCTGCTGTTCAATGTACGCGTTGCAGGCGGAAACCTGGGCGTTCAGGGCCGCCAGGGCGTCGGAAACCATGTTGTCGTCCATGTATTTGGAGAACAGGGTGACGGCCTGGTCCATGGTGACGCGCAGGGCCTTGGAGGCTTCGTCATCGTATTCCTCCGCACCGGAGATGACGGAGTCGCAGTAGCGGCGCGTCATGTTGATGGAACGGTTGCACAGGTTGCCGAGGTCGTTGGCCAGCTCCGTATTGTACAGCATGACCAGGCGGTCCGCGTCAAAGTTGGCGTCCTTCCCGGTGGTGATGTCCCGCACCAGGTAATAGCGCACGGGTTCCGGGCCGAATTGTTCCGCCAGCAGGTTGGGGTCCACCACGTTGCCGATGGATTTGGACATTTTTTCCCCGTTGATGTTCCACCAGCCGTGGACGAGCAGGGTGGGCATTTCCTCGTCGGAGAAGCCCATGGCATGCAGCATGGCGGGCCAGTAGATGCCGTGGGCGGGCACCAGGATGTCCTTGCCGATCACTTCGCAGTCCGCGGGCCAGAGCTTGGAGAATTCCGGCAGTCCGCTGTCCGGCTCCGCCAGGTAACCGGCGAAGGAGACGTAGTTGATGAGAGCGTCAAACCAGACATAAGTAACGAATTCCGGGTCAAACGGAAGTTCTATTCCCCAGGACAGGCGGCTCTTGGGGCGGGAAATGCAGAGGTCCGAGTCAAAGTCAATGGCATTGAGCACCTCCGCCTTGCGGAAGGCCGGAAGGACGAAGTCGCCGCTCTTTTCCACGAACTGCTTCATCCACTCCACGTGGTCGGTCAGGCGGAAGTACCAGTTTTCTTCCTCCAGTTCCACCACTTCCCCCCATTCCGGGCCGAAGCTGCCTTCCGCGTCCCTCTCCTTGTCCGTCAGGAATTGTTCCTGGCGCACGGAGTAGAATCCCTTGTAGGATTTTTTGTAAAGCTGCCCCCTGTCCTTCAGGTTCGTCAGGATTTTTTGCACGCAGGCCTTGTGGCGCGGGTCCGTGGTGGAGGCCCACCCGTCATTGCTGATGCCCAGGCGTTCCCACAGGGCCAGGAATTTGGCCGTGATGTTGTCCACATGCTCCTGCGGCGTAATGTCCAGTTTTTCCGCCGTCTGCTGTACTTTCTGCCCGTGCTGGTCCACCCCGGTGAGGAAATAGACTTCCTCCCCCTTCATCCGGTGCCAGCGCGCGAGAACGTCCGCGAGGACTTTTTCATAGGCGTGCCCGATGTGGGGCGGTCCGTTGGTATAGTCAATGGCCGTGGTGATATAGTACATGCGGAAAACGATACTCCTTTCCTTTTATTTTGCAAGTAAAGTCATGGCGGCACCCAGCGAGTGTTTTTAAAGCATGGAATGGTAGAATAAGGAGTTGCAATGAATGAAGAAGGCGCACGGAAGTTCCTTTCCATGGAGTCCGGCTGCCTCTTTCTTTCTTGACCTCCTGCATTCCGGACAGCGTGGAACGCGTCCCATGAAGATTCGGCGTCTTGGCGCTTTTCCCGGCGACGCATTCATGAGCGCTTGAATGGCATTGGCCAGATGCTGCTTGAGGTCTGGATGAAGCGGATGACGATTCTTCCGCACTAGTTGGGCTATACAGGGAATGGCCGCATTTTCCCATGGAACGTAGCCGGAAGCCCAATGAGTCCGAATGTCCGTGGTGTTTACAGGGCAAGCGCCTCCTTCTCACATTTTTCTGGAAGGTCAGTCTTGTTGATTATAGAAAACATGTCGTTGATCATGTGATGATAAAGGGCTGCATTTTGGCGTATGATATGGATAATGATCGTATGCAGCCCCTGGCAGGATTCCGGAGATGACGGTTCATAGATGTAGTGTTTGCAAAGATATGAATTAAGTCTTTCCGTACATTCCCTGTCGTGGTTCCAGTTCGGCGAACTTCCATAAAATGCAAATCCGCGAACTTTCAATGACAAGCGGCTGATTTCCTTGAAAATATCCGCAGGATCGCCCCATCGCAACAGAACGCTGCTATAAGGCGGCAGGTTGCACGTTTCTATGTTGTCCCAGGACCATAACGGCCCTTTTCTAAGGTCGGCTGTTTTGCGATTCGCCACCCAAGGGCATCCCCATACTCCAAATGACAGCTCAGGGAATTTTTTAGATAAGCGAAAGGCCAAATACACGGCTGCAAGGCAATCTTTACACAATCCCGCAAGAAGGACTGATTTCAGGCATGGCATCTGCCTGATACGCTCAGACACGTCCTGATACATTTCCTGAAAATGAAGAAGCATGTCCCATTGCAGGTAACGGATGTTTATGGTCGGTCTGTGGTCATCCCTTAAGAGAAAGTGTTTTCCCGGACGGTCGAATGGGTTGATAATAAGTTCTTCAGCATTTACGTTTTCTGGGGTGATGGAATCCGTGCACTCGTAGAAGGTAAAATGATAAATACCGGCGGAACGCCGGATAAACCGTTCCTTTCCCCAATCATCCCATTTCAGTACCAGTTTTTCTCCATCGTGGTAGAGTACGGTCGCGTGGTCATTGCGGTGAAGCCGGCATCCGCGGCTATGGGTGAAGCGGAATTCGTCGTTCCATTGGGGATGGCTGATAGTGATGGTCCTCCCCGGCTGGGAAAGGATTGGGACGTTATTGCGGATAATATTTCCGGAACCGGGAGGGCGTCCCTCATTGCACATGTTCTCGCGGGATGGAATTCGGAGAGGCGTTCCCGTTCCCGGCCCTTCTTGCAACACGGAACATGCTGCGGCAGGTGTTTGATGGGGTGAAGCATTCATCATAAAATGAATAGATAATTTCATTATGAAGAAATAATCAATAACACCCCCTTTCTTCATTCAGCAACAGATAATTTTGGAAGTAAAGCCCATGCAATACATGCCACTGGAAAAGGAGTGCGCAGCGTTTTGCTCCTCAAATTATTTTTAAAAGAAATAATACCGGCTTTCAATAGAGTTCCAGCCACGGTGATGCCTGTTTTCCCCTTTTATTTTTTAGCGCACGGAAGAACCGTTTTTTATCATCCCGGCGTTTATTCCTCCACAGGGTATCCATGGATTCCCTCCCCTTTCTTTTTAACAGGGCGGCTCCGGGGTGAGGGCCCATTCCTCCTGTGTTGGAAAATGATCTTGCTGCTTTCCGGGAAGACTTCAGGAGGAAATATTTCAAGGAGAGAGGAACGCTCCGGGGTAGGAGAACCGGCGAGGTACGGCAAAGTTCATCAGTACCTGTTTCCAGGCAGGAAACAGGCACCGCAGAAAAACAAAAAATGTTTTAATCCTATGCCTGATGCTGATGGAAGCCACGGTTCTTATAAGCCGCTTCCAGCTGGTTGAGCGCCCGTTCCAGGATGGAGCGGGGACAGCCCGCGTTCAGGCGCATGAAGCCTTCCCCTTCCTTGCCGAAGATGGAACCGTCGTTCAGGGCCAGATGCGCGCCGTCCACAAAGAAATCCACCAGTTCCTTCTGCGAGAGGTTCAGTTCCCGGCAGTCCAGGAAAACCAGGTAGGAGGCGTCCGGAATCATGGCCTTGATTTTGGGCATGCGGCGGCGGAGTTCCCGGTCCACATAGCGGATGTTTTCCTGAATGTAGTCCAGCGCCTGGTTCAGCCATTCCTCCCCTTCCGGTCCGGAGTAGGCGCTGATGAGCCCTTCGTAGGCAAAGACGTGGCCTTCCGCCAGTTCCCTGCCGCTGACGAAGCTCTGGTATTTCCCGAAAAGGGCCGGATTCTGGCAGATCAGGTAGGAGCTGCCCAGGCCGGGCACGTTGAAGGCTTTGCTGGGCGCCATGTACGTGACGGAGTTCATGCGCGCCTGTTCGGAGACGGTGGCGAATACGGTGTGCCTGTGGCCGGGGAGGGCCAGGTCCGCGTGGATTTCGTCAGAGACGACCAGCGTGCCGCTTTCCGCGCAGATTTCCGCCACGCGGCGCAGTTCCTCCGCGCTCCACACGCGGCCGCCGGGGTTGTGGGGGTTGCACAGGATGAACATGCGGCAGCCGCGCACGGCCTCCCGCATGTGGTCAACGTCCATGCGGTAGCGCCCATGTTCCAGAAGGAGGGGGTTGTTCACGATTTCCCGTCCGTTTTCCCGGATAATCATGGCGAAGGGATGGTACACCGGAGGCTGGATCATGATTTTATCCCCCGGTTCCGTGAAGCACTGGATGGCGCTGGAAATGCCGGGAACAATGCCCGGGGCAAAGCCGATTTCCGAGGCGCGCACCTCCCAGCCGTGGCGGCGGCCCACCCAGTCCCGGATGGCTTCAAAGAAGGCGCGGGGCTTGACCGTATAGCCCAGTATTTCGTGTTCGCAGCGGCGGCGGATGGCTTCCATGATGAAGGGCGGCGTTTTGAAGTCCATGTCCGCCACCCACAGGGGGATCAGGTCATCCCGGCCCCAGCGGGGCAGCAGGGCTTCATATTTCAGGGCGCCGGTGCCGCGGCGGTCGATTATTTCGTCAAAGTCGTACTGCATGGAGTGGTCTGTCTGCGCGGGCAAAGGTCAGGAAAGGGGGGTAACGCCCTTTTTCAGGATGATGTTGCCGTATTTGGCGGTTTCCCCGGTGATGACGACGGCGTAGGCCTTTTTGGCCCGCTCATAGAAGGCGTAGCGCTCCATTTGCTCAATGTCCCCGTCATAGTTCAGCGCCTTGCGGTATTTGGCCTCCACCGCGGGGTCCAGGGAGTCTCCCGGCACCGGGGCCATCATGATGACGGGCGTGGCGTAGGCGTCCAGTTCAAGGAGGGGGATGACGGCGGCCAGCAGGGCGTCCGCCCCCAGTCCGTCCGCCCTCAGCACCGTGGGGTTGAAGGTGTGGCCGGGAAAGTGGGCGTCCGAAAAGACGATTTCATCGCCATGCCCCATTTCCGCAAGAATTTTCAGCAGGGAAGGGCTGATGAGGGGAGAGATGTTTTTTAACATGGTCCGCAGTATAGCACCTTCCCGCGTTCCGGTACTACCATAAAATTGAAGGAGCGCGGATGGTTCTCCCTCAGCCGTTAACGGCATGAAAGCATTTGCGGATGCATTCTTCCATTTCAGGCATCCGCTCCTCCATGCTTTCCACCAGCTTGAGCTGGGTGCGCGCCCGGTGCAGGTTGTGGCGCTCCCTTTCCGTTTTAAAGTAGACGTCCCCTTCCAGGTAGTCCGTCAGGAAGCGGATGCCGGTTTCCAGCGTGATGAGCAGTCCGGAAAAGGCGAGTTTGGAGATTTCCAGCGGTGTGATGAAGTCTTTGACGGCGTCCAGGTAGCCCTTGGCGACGGCTTCAAACATGGGCATGCGCAGGTAGGTTTTGTCCAGGTCTTCCTCATCTTCCGCCGCAGGGGAGGTCATGGTGCGCACCATGTCTCCGAAGTCGTACAGGATGCTGCCGGGCATGACGGTATCCAGGTCAATGACACAGACGGCCTTGTCCGTTTCCCTGTCCAGCATCACGTTGTTGATCTTGGTGTCGTTGTGGACGATTCTGACGGGGAGTTCCCCCCGTTCCTGGAGGTCCAGCAGCACGTCCACGTACCGCTCGCGGCGGCGGATGAAGTCCAGCTCCCTGCGGCAGGAGTCCAGACGCCCGCAGGGGTCCTTGCCGGCCGCTTTCTGCAGCCGGTCAAAGCGCTTGCGGGTGTGGTGGAAGAACGGGATGGTTTCATGGATGTCCTCCGGGTTCATGTCGCACAGGAGCTGCTGGAAGGCGCCGAAGGCGCGGGCGGCCTCATACGCCTGGCGCGGATGTTCCGCCACGTCAAACGTGTGGGTGCTTTCAATGCAGTTGTAGCAGCGCCAGAAGCCGGAACCGGGGATTTCCAGGTACTTGCGGCCTCCACGGGCGGAGTACAGGTTCAGCGTCTGGCGGAAGGGCGTTTTCAGCACCCGGAGCATCTTCCAGCGGATGTGGTTGGTCACCTTTTCCACATTGTGCATGACGTCCCTGGGGCACGGGAAAACGGCGTCGTTCACGCGCTGGAAGATGTAGCGGTCCGTGGTGCCGTCCATTTTCCGGTAGGTGGCCCGGAAGGTCATGTTGATATGGCCGCTGTTGATGGTGTCGCAATGGAGGAATTCTCCGGCGATGGCGAAGGCGTCGCCCAGGGCGGCAACCTGTTCCTGGAGGGAATCAGTATGGAAAACGGCGGACAGCGGCATGAGCTTAAAAGGAAGCGGGCTCCCGGCGCATGCGGGGAAGTGCCGGGAGCCGCGGGGGTAGGGATTGAAAGAGGCTTAGAAGGAGTAGGTGAGCCCCAGCCCCGCCACAAACGTGAAGTTGCGGTAAATTCTGGAGGGGATTCTGGAGGGGAAGCGGCCGGAAGGTCCGCGGTAGTTGCCCGCCATGCCTCCGTTGCCCAGCCAGACGGTACTGGCGAAGGGGGTGAGGACCAGGCGGTCCACCGCCTTGAAGGGTACGGCCACGGTCACGGAAATGCCCTGGGTTCCGTTGGCGTTGAGGGAGTCCCTGTCAAAGTAACCGGCGGAGGCGTTCCAGGTTCCCGCTACGATCAGGGAGGAAGACGGGTTGAAGTCATATTTGTAGCCCAGCGTGTTGGTGAACCACCAGCCGGACATCCAGCGGAAGGTGTATTGCACGCGGCAGTCCCAGAAGAAGTTTTCCAGTCCTTTCCCGAAGTCGTGGTGGATGTCCAGTACAAAGCTGTGTTCTTCGGAACGGCTGTGTTCAAACGCCGGAAAGTCGCTGGAGGTCTGGCCCCGATGGACGTTCATCAGGCCCGGCAGCCCGCCGTTGACGAACTGGTAGCCCAGGGAGACCATCGTGTAGTCGCTGAATTTGCGGCTGACGCCCAGCAGGGCCGTTGCCTCGTCGGAAATGCCCGTGCTGTCGTGCGTCAGGTCGTTCTGGGTCAGCCACTGGTATTTCACGCCGGCCAGGATGGAGTATTTTTTGTTGAGGTCATAAGCGCCTATGGCTTCCACGGGTACCACATGGTCGCTGCCGGACTGCTGGAAAGCCAGTCCGCGGCTGACGTACTTGGTAGCGTAGCCCGTTCCCAGCAGGGCGGAAAAGGGACGGGACGCGTCATAGGTGGAATTCAGCGCCCGGAGGGGAACTTGAATATCGGCGGAAGCCATTCCGGAGAGAGCGAAGGCTGCCGTGCATGCCGCAGCGGTAATAGTTGTATATTGCATGGTTTGGCGACATAGTAATGGCGCCGTTCAATTCCGCAAGACATTCTTTATAAATTCGAAAGAATTTTCAGTTAAATTTACGGCGGGAAGTTATGATGGAATGAGCCGGAGAATCCATTCCTTCAATTTTAACAGGGCGCCTTCCAATTTAAGGGACAGTTCCCGGATGTGCAGCAGCCGGAACAGGCCGCTCCGCACGTAGTCGATCAGGGAGCAGGCGAGGTAAATGCCCAGGCTGGCTCCCAGCGCCCCGGCGGCCGTGAAGTACCAGGGGCAGGCCTGCAATTCCGCGAACCGCGCCTTGATGATGTTTTGCCAGATGAGGGGATTGTTATGGATGAGGTAAACGGCAAAGGAAAGCGGGGCGAAGAAGGAAATGAGGCGGACGGCGGTTCCGCTGCTGACGCGCATGCGCGCGCAGGCCATGAGCAGGAAGAAGGAGGACAGGCAGCAGAACGGCGCCGTATAAGCGACAAAGAGTTTTTCCGCAATGCCCGGATTGAGGGGAAGATACCCCCACGCGATCACTCCGGCCGTGGGGAGGATGCAGCACAGGACGTAGTAGAGCGCGGGCCGCTTTATCGTGCTCCAGAGCCGGAAGTGCCCCAGGCAGCCGCCGACGACGTACAGGCAGACCAGCCAGATGGCGCTGTAGCCGCCCTGGCTGAGCCAGTTCCCGTAGCCGGATATGGTGGAAAAGAGGGAGAAGACAATCAGGACCAGCAGGCAGAGCCACCTGGCGGATTCCCTGCTGAGGGAACGGATGGCCGGATTAAGGAAGGGGATAAAGCAGAACAGGACCGCATAAGCCGTGAAGTACCAGTAGGCCAGGCGCAGCACGGGAAAGAATGCCTGGAACATTCCCTTAAAGCTTACACTGCCCGGCACGAGCCATTTAAATAAAAAGGTTATTCCAACGGTGTAAAAGAATACCTGAAACCATAAGTTGATAAAACGGGAAATCCGGTACGGCACATTGACGCCCACGTAGCCGGTGATAAGGGCAAAGCAGTTGACGGCGCAGTAGGCGCTGAGTTCAAGATACCAGGAGACGGCGTAATTGGACGTTCCGAGGAAGCTGTTGTCCAGGTTGCCGGCTTCTCCCCCTTTGAGCACGTGAAGAAGGACGACGAGGAACATGGACAGGCATCGGAGAAAGTCAATGCCGTGATTTCTGGAATGGGCCGGAGTTGCCATGAGAAATGCCAAGGAAGAGGTGATGCTGCTGGGATCTTACGCCGGGACTGCCGCCATTCTCTGCAAACGCTTCATGATTTTATTTTTCTTTCTCAACGTTCTTCGCGGCTCCCTCCACGGCCCACGCCATGAATTCCTCCAGCGTGAGGTTTTTCCGGACGGCGGCTTTCATGGCAAGATTGATGATCCGGTTTTTCAGGGGAACCGTGATGAGGGAAGACACCTCGTTGGAGGCGGCCAGGGCTTCCTGGCCATCCATGAACCGCTTGATGAGGATTTGGGCATGCCGGGAGAGCTTCTTTCTGACAAAATAGTTGTCGATGGCGCTTCTGTTCATGCCAATGGCTGAAGCCAGGGTGGAGCGGCTGATATGATTTTCAGCCATCCAACGCCCCAGCTCCAGAATATCCACAAGAGGTTCTTCCATGTGGGGAACTTTGCTCATTGTAATGATGAATCAAAGATTTTGAGCGGGGTATGATTGATAATCGCTCAATGAATGTACTTGTTGAACACAATAAAGGTCAGGTGCCGTCAATGAGTGTTGTGGGTTTTCCGGAGAGCCGGGTAGTTTTTGGAGGGGGCCATACGCCTTCCGTTCTTTTCTGGAGGCTTCATCCGTTGGTCAGAAATGAATAAAAAATCATCGGCGGCGTTTTTGCTGCGGCCTGTGATCCTTGTTGATTCCATTCGGGGCATTCTCCGCTCACCGGAATCTTATTGTTTGAATTAAAGTTTCGTTTCCCTCTCTTAAATTCTGACCTGCCGCATGTGCAGGGGCCGAATATATCCGGGGCAGGCGGCCGTGGGATAACAAGGCGGTCCCGCAGGGACATGGGCGGACGGCGCGTCAATTCATGGAGAGGCACGCAGCCGAACGGATGGGAGCACATTCTTCTTTTGCGCGAGGAATGTGTTTTATGCCAGGCGGAAACCAGACGGCCCCCTTAGGGCGTGGCCGGCATTTTCCCGGCTGTGTTCAAGTACCGTGTCCCGGTGGCCGGGGCGGGTGTCTTTAGTGGGGCATTTGCCCTTTAAGCCGGCGGCTTTCCTGACGGCTGCCTAACATGGGCCAGATACGGCAGCAGGAACGGCGTGAAACGTTTCAAGGCAAAGTAGAACAGAACGATGGCCGCGAATGCCAGCAGCGGCGTGAACAGGGCGAACGCGCCGAATTTCATGGAGGAAGGAAGGCATTCGTAAATGGGCAGGTGCAGCATGAAGGTCAGGAAGCAGGCGGGAGCCAGCAGGGCTATTCTGGCGGCCACGCCGGGCAGGCGCTTTTCCATCCAGATGCCCGCGTACATAATCAGCATGACCCCCAGCAGCATGCCCGCGACCGTTTCCGTCCACAGGGAGAGGATTCCGGCGAAGTGCAGCAGAACCATCACGAAGGAAACGAGAATGCTCACGCAGAAGACGATGCCGAATTTTTTGTTCAGCACCAGATGGATGTCGTCAATCCGGCGGGAGCTGAGCACGACGCCCAGCAGGTAGAAGGCGCATGACCCTGCGGAAAGCGTTACGAGAGGATCGGGAGCCATGTTGCAGAAGGAGAAAAAGAGGAGTAGCGCGGGCAGCAGCAGTATTTTGATGCGGGCCAGCAGCGGCGTCAGCAGGGTAAGGATGATGATGTCCCGCAGGAACCAGGAGGGGCCGATGGGGGGAACGTCATGGGGAACGCTCCCGAAGGAGAAGAGGTCCATGCCCGGCAGGAAGACGTCCCGGATGCCGGCCAGGTCCGCAAGCTGGAAGGAACTGCCGCCATGGAGGGAGAGGAGGAGCAGGTACAGCACGTTCCAGAGCATGTACGGGATGAACAGCCATAAGGCCCGGTCAAGGGCCTTGCCCCAGGTGATGTTCCTAGCCAGAAAATAGCCGGCCAGCACCAGGAAGAAGGGAACCCGGCCGTTGTAAAACAGATGGATGCCCGTTGTCTTGAGCATGGGGGAGGACAGGTGGACGTACATGATCAGGAGCGCGGCAAGCACCCGTGACACGTCAATCCATGCGACGCGTTTTTTAGGGATTTCCATGGGGAGAGAGTTTATCTGCGGCATGAGCCGGGGATTGGATTGGCAGAGGGTTGAAGTTAATGAGGAACGGAAGGTTGGGAATTGTCCGGGCGTCATGCCCGGCGGATGCGGTGGTACGCCCGTGCCAGCAGTTTTCTTCCTTTTTTACGGAGGCGCCCCCACCGGGACGGCGGCCTTCTGGTCAGTTTTTTCTCCGTCAGGCGGCTGTATTCTTCCAGGGAGACATCCCTTTCCCCGGAGAACGCCTGCTGAAGCCATTCCCGTGATTGCGAGATTTTCTGTTCCAGCAGTTCATTGACGGAGGCGTAATCCATCGTGAGCGGGGCGTTCTCCGGCAGGGCTTCCGCGTCTTCGGGCAGCAGGCGGTCCTGAAGCCGGAGAAGGTTCAGCAGGGAGTGGAAGCGCCCGGAGCCGCGCATGGAGTTGTTGACGCAGAAGAACGGCTTGTTGAAGATGAGGGCGAAGCAGACGCCGTGGAAGGAGTCCGTGATGAAAAATTCGCAGTGGAGGATGTTGCCGAGCCATTCATATAACGTGGCTTCCTTCATGGTATGGGGCAGGTTCAGCCTGCTGAGGTTGTCCACCTCCTCTTTCTGGATGTCCACCATGTTCAGCAGGGGGAGTCCGAGTCTGGAGGAGGCGTCCAGCAGGAGCTTCCTTTTTTCCTCCGCCGGGTCCAGGATGTAGGAGACGACGCGGCCTTTGCCCGCCGGAGGCGCCTGCCGGGCCAGCTCCTCCCAGCGTTCCCGGCCCAGCAGGAAGACGGGGTCCATCACCCAGGCGCTTTCACGCCCATAGTGCCGTTTGAGGTGCTCCACCATCGGTTTTTCCCGGACGGAAACGGCGTCGAACCGTTGGAGCAGCATGGCCGTTTTTTTAAGATATTTCCGGGAGGGCGCCGTCAACTGCCCCATGGACGGCCCATAGGCTATTTTCCGTTTCTCCCCCCTGGCGAAGTCCAGGAAGAAGAAGTGACCCATGAAACCCTGGTTCCACACCTGGTCTGAGCCTACCATGAACGTGTCAAACTGGTCGTTCAAGTGGTAGGCGTAGTCCAGGGAGTGCAGCGGCGTTGTGGAAATGCGCTCCCGGACCAGGAATTTCCTGAATACCGTCGCGGGGTTCTTCTGCCGCTCCGTAAAGGAAAAATCAATCAGGGAAACGCTTTTCCCCATTTGTTCCAGCAGCCGGTAAAGGGCGAAGGAGGTGAGCACGGCCCCATAGTTGCACGTCATCCACACGCCCAGCAGGCCTACCTCCGCGCGGGGCTTGAAGCGGGCCGTATGCTGCGCCACCGCTTCCGTGAAGGGTTTCTGCCGGAGGTCCCGGAGGAAGTTCAGGCGCGCCAGCCGGGAAGGGAAGGCAGGCTGCCGCCGGATGCCCCTGTTGGTGTGTTTGACGGCATGCCAGTCCTCCCGGTGCAGGAAGAGCTCCCTCCCGCATTGGTTTAAAAGTTCTTCCCCGCGGGGGGTGCCGGCCAGCAGCAGGGAGATTCCCCTGAAGTCATCCCACTTGGGATGGAAGTATCTCGCGCCCCAGAAGTCGGCCAGGGTCAGGTCGCTGACGCGGGGGCCGGAAGCGTGCGGGCAGTTATAGCATGCTTCCCCCAGGCAGATGTCTGACAGGTACGCCTGCATGAAGGGGTCTTCCGTATAAATGCGCGCGCCGGAACCGGAGCCGTCCCGGTGGAATTTCATCACGGAATAATGATTCCAGCCGTGGGTTTTGTCCCGGAAGTTGATGGAGCTTATCTGCCGCCCCGTGGTCCGCTCGTAATCCTGCCGGTACGCGTCGAAGAGGTTCCTGGAGGGCACGCCGTGGCAGGCGATGTCAATGACGAAGAGCCTGTCCCAGGGCTTTTTCAGATAGGTTCTCAGGGCCGCCGCCTGGCAGGGTGTGCCGGAAAACAGGACCGTTTTCCCTTCTTTCAGATCGTTTTTGATGTTCCGGTAGGCATGGCCGGGGTCCGCCTGAAGGTATTTGCTGCCGTTCAGGAGCTTGAGCTCCGGCAGGGAGTCCACGCGGGCATGGCGGACGGAGAGGTCCCCGTCCGTGTTCCACGCCACGCCGTAGACCACGCCTCCCTGTGCAAGAATATGCCGTGCCAGGATGGTGAATACGCCTCCGCTGGAGGAGTTCAGGCGCACGTCCTCGTCCAGCGCCCAGGCCGCGTATGCCCTGGGCTCGTCAAACGCCTGGGGGGGCCGTGCGGGCGGATTCAGGTCCGGGCAGGTTTTGGTGCAGAGGCCGCAGTGGACGCACGCTTCCAGGTTGACCGCGGGCGTCAGGAAGCCGGAGGGGCTCCAGTTCATGGAGATAGCGTCCCTGGGGCAGATGCTGGCGCAGGCGGAGCAGCCCGTGCACAGGGTGGAGAGCTCAGGGGGGGCGTCAGTTTTTATCATGGCGGGGAGGAATCAGTTTTTGCAGGGGGCCGAGAAACATGTCCCGTTCATCCCGGTTGAGGTAGAAGAACCAGATGGTTCCCACGGCCAGAAGGCTGTAGCAGAAGGCGAAGGCCAGGAAGGAGAACCAGTTGTCCAGCGCCAGCAGGGCGGCCGCTCCCAGCCCCGCCAGGATCATGACGGCGGAGGGCGGCAGCAGGGGGCCGTAGGTGCGGCGGAAGAAGAGCCTCATGTCCAGACCGGCGGTGCGGGCGTAGTAGCGGTTGATCATCAGCACCTGCCCGATGAACAGGGAAATGGCGGTGCCGATGAACATTCCGATGGTGCCGTAGTACAGGGAGATGAAGTAGCCCAGGATGACGCAGAGCAGGGAGGAGTAAAAGAGGATGATGGCCCTCCCCTTGTGGATGTTGAGGGCCTGGAGGATGGCGAGGCCCGTGTTTTGAGTCAGCGGAACCAGCAGGGGGATCAGCACGATGACGGCTCCCACCCAGACCGTGCCTGTCTGGTTCCCGATGGTTTTCCCTACCCACAGATGCAGGAAGTCGTGGCCGCAGCTGATGAAGGAAACCAGGATGACGCTCAGCAGGGCCAGTTGAAGGCGCCCCACCCGTATCATCATGCGGGTGAGCTGCTCCCTGGTGGAGTCCAGGGCCACCATCTGCATGATTTTGGGGGCAATGACTCCGGAAATGGCGGTGGAAGCCGTCATGAAGTACTGGGAGAACGAGATTCCCAGCGTGAACAGGGTGACCGCCTGGGCCCCCGCCGTCCTTGCCAGGATGGGGGTGCCGGCCCGCCAGTAGAACAGGTCCATGAGCTGGTTCAGCAGAATCCAGAAGGAAAAGGTGAACATCTCCCGGTACAGCTTCCAGTCCGGCTTGCGGAAAATGATGCGCACGCCCAGGTAGCGGACGGTGTAATACGTTCCCCACGCCAGGCTGGCTACGCCGATGCCCACGCCCAGGACGGTGAGGGCGATCGCCTTGTACCCCCACACCAGGAGCAGAACCGTAAGAAGAGTATTGAAGAGGGAGAGGCCCAGGCTGACCAGCCCGGGAACGATGAATTTCATGTAGGACCCCGGCACGCAGGACAGCGGCCGCAGGGGGAAGGCCAGGATGATGTTGCCCAGCGTCAGCAGGTACAGGATTTTCAGGGTGTCAAGCTCCGGACCGGCCAGATTGGGGAACAGCGCGCCCAGGTTCACGTAGCAGATCATGCCCGCCGCGAAGGTGAGCAGCCCCAGGAAGGAGAACAGCATCATGGCCTGTCCCAGAAAGTGGGCCTCCCTGTCGTTCTCCTTTTTCGCGTGATAGGTGGCGATGTATTTGTTGACGGTCACCCCCAGGCCGAAGTCCGTCAGGGACAGCCACGCAATCACGGAATTGCTGAGCATGAAAATGCCGTATTCATTTTCTCCCAGACTGGACAGGGTAAACGGGGTCAGAAAGAACTGCGTCGCCAGCCTGACGATGATGGATATGTAATTAATGCAGGCCCCCGTCTTGATTTCATTCATGTGGAATTTATTTCTTGTTGGCCAGCAGGTTCCTGAGCAGGTGCCCGTAGTTTGATTTGAGGGAAAAGTAAAGTATCCCCGGCAGGTTGGCAAGCGTCACGTATTTTTTTAAGGCGGAAAAGGCTTCTTTCCGCAGGGCCTTTTCCCGGTCGGGGTAAAGGCTTTTTATTCTATCCGCAAGAAGTTTATAGTTGGCATAGCAAAGCCTGAACAGGACCAGCAGGCTCCGGCTCCGCCGGAAATAGTTCCTGCTGTACGGGGAACGCCCGTCAATGCAGTTGCTCAGGTTCAGGATGGCGCGAAGGGCTTCCATGTAATCCTCCAGAGGCCTTTTCCGGTTGAAGAAGTTGCTGGTAACGCCTGTTTCCCCGTCGGTGAAATACTGATAAAAAGGCTTGTTGATGACGGTTACGGAGCTGCAATGGCAGAAACATTGCGCCGTGAAATAAAGGTCTTCCGCGAATTTGACGTTTTCCGGGAATTTAATTTTATTTTTAACCAGAATTTCCTTTTTATATATCTTGGCCCAGCAGGCCGGAATGTTGTTGTTTTCCACAAACGGAGTTCCCGCGTGGAAAACAGCCGTGGAATCCGGCGGCAGGGGCCTGATGGCGGGGGACATGAAGCCCGTCCATTCCGCCGCGCAGGAGACCAGGCTGGCGCCGAAGACGACCATGTCCGCGGCGGTGTCCCGCATCGTTTCATGGCAGGCCCGGAGCGTTTCCGGGAGGAGCCGGTCGTCCGCGTCCACAAACGCCAGACGCGGGGCACGCGCCAGACTCATGCCCAGGTTGCGCGCCGCGGACACGCCTTCATTCCGTTTGTGGATGACGCGGAAGCGCGCGTCCTTCCGGGCGTATTCGTCCAGAATGGCGCCGCTACCGTCCGTAGAGCCGTCGTCAATGCAGAGGCATTCCCAGTCCGCCAGGGTCTGGTTCCTGACGGAGTCCAGGCAGGCCGCAAGCTGCCTTTCATTCCGGTACACCGGGATGATGATGCTGAACAGGGGGGGGTGCGCGTCCGGGGTCATGAAGGGTAAGTGAGGGGGGCGGCAGGTTCAACGGAAAGGGCGAGGGGGGAGTACATCTTCTTTTTGAAGAAGAGGAACCTGCTCCAGCCCAGGGCGTCGCATAATCTGGTGGCTCCCAGGCAGGCCGCCAGCACCAGCGCCACGGACAGGACGGCAAAGCAGATTCTGCTGGAATCAAAGGCCAGCACCGGGGCCAGCGGCTTGCACAGGAGCGTGAAGGCGGGGGAAAAGATGACGATGGAGAGGGAATTCCTGCCCAGGTAGGCGAACAGTTCCCGGATGGCCCTGCCTGCGGAATCGCAGGTTTTTACCAGAAAGCTGAGCGTGAGCATGCAGAGGCAGAGCCCCAGCATGCTGTCCCGGGCGGGGAGGGGGAAAAGGAGGCAGAGCGCGGCGGCGGGGACAGCCGCCCACAGGGTGGGGAAGAAGCATTTCAGGATGGGGAGCCCGGTCATCCGGAAGAAGGCCCCCAGGAGAAAGTAAGCGACGTGAATCATTTGGAACGCCGGATTGAGCCAGGAGACGGCGGCCAGGAGGGCGGCGCATACGGCCAGCCGGGCCGGAGGGGAGAGGCGCGGAATGCGGGAGACGGCGTAGTAAACGGGCAGGCACACGGCCAGAAGGTAGAGGTACCAGTACGTTCCGGCGGGGGCCAGCAGCAGCGCCTTCCAGAAGGCGGGGAACGCCGGGTCCAGACGGTTGCTGGCGGGAACGGAGGCGGGCAGATGGGACAGGGCCAGGTAGTAAAGCGATTCAAAGACCAGGTACGGAACCAGAATGCCCAGCCACGTTTTCAGGAACTGGCCCGGAGCCTTGCCTGTATTGGCGAAGAAGCCGGAAAGGATGATGAAGCCGGACATGTGGAAGACGTACACGTACCGCGTGACGTCCAGGTAATACGTGGAAAACCAGGACAGGTGGAAAAGGACCATCAGGGTGATGAGAATTCCCTTGAGGTAGTCCACTTGCGGAATCCGTTCCCTGGGGGGCGCGGCGGCGTGGGGCGGAATGGCGCTGTCAATGGCGGCTTGCATGGCTGGAAAAGGAGCGGCGGAAAAAACGGTTGAAGGGCGCATGAGGCGTTAAAGATGCCTTGTTTTCAGCAGGAGATGGGCCATGCGGTACCTGCGTGCGGCCAGCAGGCGGCAGACCAGGTGGAAGTAGGGGCCGCACAGGCGCAGGTCAGCCCCGCGCGCGGCCAGTCCGCTGGAGAGGAAGTCCCGGAACACCGCCTTGCGGGCGGCGTAGGGCTGCTGCTGGAGGGCGTGGAAGATCACGTTGATTTTTTGCAGGATGTAGCCTTTGACCACCGGAACGTCTTCCTGCGGGAGGGCCAGCGTGTCCGTCCACGCCAGGAATTTGGCTGCCAGCATGTCTATGTCCTGCACGAGGTTGAAGCGGCTGCGCTTGGCCGCGCCGTTTTCCTCCTCCCGCGTCCGGTAGTGGTAGAAGGCCCTTTTCACCAGGCTGATGCCCGGAGCGCAGGCGGAGAGGTAGTCCAGGACGAACTGGAAGTCCTCAAACACCACCGCGGAGGCGTTGAAGCGGATGCCGTTTTTTTCCAGAAGCTCCGTGCGGAACAGTTTGTTGCAGGAGGATTCCATGTCCAGGCTGGTCAGCAGGTAGCGCAGGAAGGCGCCCGTTTCCTCCGCGGGAATGTACTGGTCCTGGCTGGGCAGCGTGGTTTCCGTGCGGGTGAGGCGGCCGCCTGTGTGGAAGTCCTTGCTGATTCCATAGCAGTGGAGCGCCGCTTCCGGCGTGCGGAGGGCGGCGTCATGAAGGGTGGTCAGCATGTCCGGTTCCACGGAGTCGTCCCCGTCCACGAAGACGGTCCAGATTCCCCGCGCCCGGGAAAGGCCCGCGTTGCGCGCGGCGCTCACGCCCCGGTTTTCCTGGTGGATGGCGGTGAAGCGCGCGTCCTTCCGGGCGTACTCGTCCAGAATGGCGCCGCTCCCGTCCGGGGAGCCGTCATTGATGCAGATGCATTCCCAGTCCGTCATGGTCTGGTTCCTGACGGAATCCAGGCAGTCCCGGAGAAAGGGGCCGGGACGGTAAACGGGAATGATGATGGAAAAGAAGGGATTCATGGAAAAGCGGGAGGAAGTGGGGGGCAGCGCTCCGTCTTGCCGGAGCTTTTTTTCTGTTTCTCAAATTGCCGGGCATCCACGAGGGTCCTGTACCACCAACCCTGCATGAAATGCCACAAAAATCCTTCCCGTCCGTCCAGAAAACCCAGCTTGAGGAAGTAGCGGTAGCAGAAGTAGGCGAAGGAGCGCCAGAAGAGAGGCTGCCGGGCGTAGCGTTCCTTCATGGCGCGCTTCCTTTCCGCCTGCCCGTTGATGCCGGAGTCCGCCGCAGAGGAGGAGAGGATGTCTTCCAGGTCCGCCAGCTCCCGGGCGGAGTAGTCCACGTGCTTGTGCGCCCACCAGCCCAGGCCGTTCAGGTTCTCGTCCACGAAATCGCGCTCGAACTCCACGGCGCGCCCGCGGCTGAGCTCCATGTGTTCGTCCATATGGCGCTGTTCGCATCTGGCCGCTCCGTAACGGAACAGGCGCAGCAGCTTGACGGGGTAAACGCCGTGCTTCATCCACCGGCCCAGGAAGATGTGCCTGCGCTTGTGGATGACTCCGGTGACGTCCGGGGGAAGGGCGGGCAGTTTTTCCTTCAGCTCCTCCAGGGCTTCCGGCATGAACCACTCGTCCGCGTCCAGGCGCAGAACCCAGGCGGTGGTGATGGGGCAGTGGTCCAGCGCCCAGTTGAACTGCGGGGCGTAGAGGCCGGGCCATTCGTGCTGGATGACCTGCACCCGGGGGTACTCCCGGCAGATGGCGGCGGTGTTGTCCGTGGAAAAGCAGTCGATGACGAAAACCTCTTTGGCCGCCGGGAGGATGTTCTCCAGGCAGCGGCGGATGTGAAGTTCCTCATTCCTGGTGAGGATGATGACGGAAAGGTCGAGCATGGTTCAGCGGAGCGTGCGTTGTTTGATGAACTGGGCCGGATTGCCGCCCACCACCGTCCAGGGGGCCACGTCCCTGAATACGGCGCTGCGGGCTCCCACCACGGCCCCTGTGCCTATCGTCACCCCCATGCCCACGAAGGCCTGCGCCGCCACCCAGGCCCGGTCTTCCACGGTGATGGGGGCGGAGATAAGGGCGTGGCCGGGGTCTGAAATGTCATGGGAGGCCGTGCAGAGGAAGGTTCCCTGGGAGATGACGGCGTGGCTGCCGATGGAGATGGGGGCCTTGTTGTAGATTTCCGTATCGGGGCCGATGCAGGCGTATTCTCCCATGGAGAGGTTCCACGGAGCCCATATCCTGCTGCTGGGGTACACGAGGGAGACGAGCGGTATTTTTGCCCCGAACAGGCGCAGCAGCAGATTCCGGGGCACCTTCATCACGTTGGTGACCATCATCCGGAAGAGGGTGCGGTTGATGACGTACCAGCCGTACCGTTTGAGGCGGTGGCTGAGGGAGTAGTGTTCCTGGTAACGGGACAGGTTCATGGCGGGGGGATGGCGTTTGAATGGTGAAAGGCGTTCAGGGCCGGGAGGCCGGGGCGGCGGAAGGTTCCGTGTCCGTTCTCATGCCGGTGGAGAAGGGGCGCAGGGGGCCGTCCGCGGATTCCCCTGCTTTTTGGAAATAGGCGGCCCGGAAGGCGGCTCCCTCTCCCTTGCCCCACAGCGGGGCGTTCCAGGGGTGCTCCGGGTGGTGGAGGTGGCCCTCCCACAGACGCTGCATGTTGGCAAGCCGCGCGGATTCCGTGAAGGCGAGCGTGGGCGCGGCCTTGGCGAAGACGGAGAGGCTGGGCAGGGCCGCCAGCGCCAGGTAGCAGACGCACAGAATGCGCCACCGGCGGGTGCCCACCGGTTCCGCGAAGATGCG
Organism: Akkermansia muciniphila; assembly: GCA_947624785.1. Classification (GTDB taxonomy): domain Bacteria; phylum Verrucomicrobiota; class Verrucomicrobiia; order Verrucomicrobiales; family Akkermansiaceae; genus Akkermansia; species Akkermansia muciniphila_F. The sequence continues at coordinate 52,506 of CANQLV010000011.1, forward strand.
GGTGAAAAGGAGGGCCAGGCAGAAGAAGCTGACGCTTGAGGCCTTGTAGCAGAATTCATTGTAGCCGCCCACGGAACCTATGTAAATGAAGTAGGTGAGGGTCAGAACGGCCAGCGCGGTCCAGAAGAGGTCGTCTTTTTTTAACCGGCGGAACAGGAGGACCGCCGGAGCGCCGACCGTCAGCAGCCAGGACCCGGCCAGCGCCCCCCAGAATTTCCAGCCGCCGTGCCGGAGCAGGTCAAAGGGGGAGTCCTCCCAGGTCAGGCGGATGCGGTTGTTCCCGTTGCTGCTCGTAAAGTAGATTCCGGCCAGCAGGACGAGCGCGCCGCCCGCCAGCACTGTCCAGGAGGAGAAGTACTGCCTGGCGGGAATGCGGCGGACCAGCGCGCGGACGGCGATGAAGACCAGCAGGCCCAGCGAACCGATGGGGGAGGCGAGCAGGCACAGGGAGGCCAGGAAGAGCTGGTGCCGGGGCGGTATGTCCCAGGCGGCCGCCATGGCGAGGAACAGCCACAGCAGCGTGGTGTGGTGGAAGGTGTAATGGAGCTGCATGGTGGGAGCCACGCCGCCGAAGAAGGCCAGCACCGTCAGGTAGAGTTCATGGGCCGTCTGCCCCTGCGGGTTGAATAAATGCACGCTCCATCTGACCACGCCGTCCAGCGGGCCCTGGAAGATGAGCAGGACCAGGAAGAGCAGGGTAGCCATGCGGAATTTGCCCCAGAGGACCGTGAGCGCCAGCGCCAGGCCCAGTTCAATCCAGGCGGTCAGGACGTAGTTGGCGATGAAGACGTCCGAGCAGGAGAAGCATTTGCATATCAGGGCCGGAGGCAGCCAGAAGGCGAGGTAGTAGATGAAGTGCCGGCCGTCCGCTTCCGCCAGCGGCCAGTCGCACCTGATGAGGGTTTCATAAATGGGGTTGCGGACCACGAAGTCCGCGTGCTGGAGGGCCACCCCCGTTATTCCTCCCGCCAGCAGCCACAGGAGGGAGAGAAGAAGGGCGCAGAGGTAAACGGCCAGCTGCCGCCTGGTGAAGTGAAGCGCGGGGACCGGGAGCTTCATGCACAGCAGGACGGAAGCCGCCGCCACGGCCATGGCCGCCGGAACGGAGAACAGGGGCCTGACCCAGCCCAGCAGGAAGAGGATGGTGGGCAGGGCCATGTAGGCCACGGCGCAGGAAGCCAGGAGCCTGCCGCTGATGGTGAACGCCGTGTCCGTTTTTTTCCGTGTCTGTTCCATGAGGTGGCTGAATGAAGTTCCGCTAGGGGGTGGGCTTGTTATTGAGGAAGACTTCCTCCCACTGGCGGACGACGTGTTCCCGCGTGAATTTCCGGCTTTTGGCGGCGGCTTCCCGCGCCATGGCGTGCAGGGCGGCGGGGGTCTGCATCAGCCCGGCGGCCATTTCCGCCATCCGCCGCGCCTGGAACCCTCCGGACGCCGGCAGGATGCAGCCGTTCTGCCCGTGGTCCACCAGGTCATACGCGGAAGAGAAGCTTCCATAGAGGAGAGGCACGACGCCGAAGGACATGCCCTCCACCACGGCGAGCGGCAGCCCCTCGTATTCCGAGGCCAGAAGGAGCAGGGAAGCCTGTTCGTAATACGGGGCCGGGTTCCGGAACCCCTCAAAGGAGACGCGTTCCAGGCGGCGTTCCGCGCAGAATGCCTGAAGGGCCTCCTTTTCCGGGCCGTCCCCCACCAGGCGGAGGGTCCAGTCCGGGAAGCGGGGTTCCAGCAGGGCCCACGTTTCCAGCACGCGGGAGACCCTTTTCTGGTTGGGTTCCAGCCGCCCCACAAAGAGAAGCTCCTTCTTCTTGAGGGCCGGATCATAGCGGAATTCCCGGTTTTCCACGGTGACGGGGTTGGGAATCGTCAGGAGCTTCCCGGTATTCTTCAGTCCGGTGATGTTCCGGAAGGCCCGGTGGAAGCTGTCGGAAAGGAGGATGTAACGGTCGCTATGGGCATAAACGTAGCGCAGGCTGGCCCCGGTAGCCGTGGCGCAGCCTTTCAGCAGGAGGCGCAGGAAGGCCCTGTTTACCGGATTCCCCGTCCGGGCCATGCGCATTCTGAGGCCTTCCAGCCGTGCGTTGCAGTCCGGGGCGTTGTGGTGCACGGCCAGCAGGCGGCAGGGGAGGCCCCGCATGGCCTTCCGGCACAGCCGGGTGACGTGGAAGGGCAGGCACCACTGGTTGATGATGACATCAATGCGGCGGGAGAAGAGGAGGTTCCGGAGGGCTGCGAGATTGTCTTGGCTGGAGACAGGATAGCTCAGGCGGTGCAGGGTGACGCGGCTGTCCGGCGCGGGGGAGGGCGTCTCCGTCACTTGTTCAAAGGAGGCCACATGCACCTCATGGCCCCGTGCGGAGAATTCATTCGCCAGAATGGCGGTGACGGTTTCCACGCCGCCTATGGAGGGGAATTTCCCAAGCAGAAAGAGGATGTTCATGGAAGGTAGACGAATTCCGGTTTGGGTTCCTGCCCCAGCAGGTAACGGTACAGGCGTTTCATGCTGGCGGCCACCTGGGGCGAGGCGTAGGTTTCCATGATGAGGCTGCGCCCGCGGTCCCCCATGGCGCGGCTTTCCTCCGGCGTGAGGCTGAAGGCTTCTTCCAGCGCGGCGGCCAGGGAGGCGGGGCTGTTGCCGCGCCACCAGCCGCACCGGCGGGCATCCAGTTCCTCCCACGGCGTTCCTTTACTGGCGATGACGGGCGTTCCAGCCAGCAGCCCTTCCGCAATGCTCATGCCGAAGTTTTCCTGATGGCTGGGGGCGCAGAGAACGTTGAGCGAGGCGAGCAGTTCGTATTTCTCCCTCCCCGCGGCGAAGCCCGTGAAGCGGATGCCGGGGCCGCCCACTTCCGCAGCCAGCCGTTTCAACTGCGCTACGTAGTCCTCCGGACCGTCCCCGATGAGAAGGAGTTCCGCATCCCGGAGCTTGAGGCTGCCCCAGGCCCGGATGAGGCTTTCCAGATTTTTAATGGGGTGGAAACGGCCCAGGAACCCGGCGCGGAAGCGCTCTCCCTCTCTCCGCCGGATCTGGTCAATCCATGAAGGCACGGCCACCGGATTGGGGATGACCGCCACGGGATTGGAAAAACCCAGTTCGCGCAGGTGCCGCGCTTCCTCCCGGCAGGTGGCGTGAAGGCAGTCCGCCTGCGCCAGGTCCCGGCGGTGGCCCAGCGCCAGCATGAGTTTTTTCCTCCACGGCTTGATAGCCAGGGCCTGCGGGTAAAGCATGCCGTGGGGGGAGACCACGCAGGGCTTGCATGTCTTCCGTGCCTCCGCGCAGGTGGCGTGGTTGACGTCCAGCCACAGGCCGTTGGTGTGGTAAAGATCGCAGTCCCGCCAGGCTCCGAGCCGGCGGCGCAGATTCATGGAAATGCCCAGAGGGGTGCGGAGGTCGTTCGGAACGGCGTGGATGAAAGCGTTTTCCTCCTCCGGGGAACTCCCGGCCCTGTCCTCCACGGTGAGGATGTCCGTGGCGCAGCCGGAATCGTTCAGGGCCTGCACCAGTTCGCGGGTGCAGGTCGTGGTTCCCCCGGACTGGGAGGCCATGGAGGCGATGGTGTGCAGGATCTTCATGATGCCGTTTCCTTGAGTGGAGCCCAGGGAGCCGCGGGGCGGTTTTCTTCCTTTCCCTCCGTATAATGGACGATATGGACCAGATAGCGGGCCGCCGCGGCTCCGCTGACGTTTTGTTCCGCCCACACGGCGATGGCGTTCCGTTCCGCGGGGGTGAGCCGGCCCTTGTCCAGCCATTCCCGCAGGGCGCGGGGCAGGCTGTCCGGGCTGTCCGGGTCAAAGGAGCCGCCGCGCTGCGAGCCGTCAAGCAGGCTGGCGGCTCCGCACGCCGTGGAGCACAGCACCCTCATGCCGGACTGGAGCGCTTCATTCACCACGGCTCCCCACCCGTCAAACAGGCTGGGGAGGACGAGCAGGTCGCACTGCCGCATCAGGCGGCGCGTTTCTTCGTTCCCCAGCGTGCCGGGCAGGGAAATCTGCCCGCAGTCCTCCGTTTCCAGGGCGGCCTGTTCCCGCAGCGGGCCGTCCCCCACCACGAGGCAGCGGCGGAAGGCTCCGCGGCATTGCCGGGCCGCGCGGAGGAAGGGCAGGAGGTTCTTGCGGGGGATGAGCTGGCCCACGAACAGGAGGTCAGGCTTTTCCCCGGGAGCGGGGGGAGCCATGGCGGGAGTTTCCGCGCCAGCCGCGGATGCTGCTGATTCCGTGAAATAGCCCCATTCAAAGACGGTGTCCGCCGGGAATCCGGCGCGGCGGTAGCATTCCACGCCCAGCCGCCCTGTCGCCAGCAGGGCCGTGATTTTTTTTCCGTACCGCAGGCGGAGAAGGCGGTACTTGACGGTTCTGAGGATACCGCGCCAGCCCTGGCGGCGGTAGGGTTCCGCGTACACCATGGTTTTCAGGCCATGGCGGACGGCCAGCTTGAACGCCGCGTATACCATCGGGTAGGTGTTGATGCCGGAGAAGACGTGGACGGCCGAGGGATGGGCGCGCACGGTTTCCTCCACCGTCCGGGCGTCCGGGGAGATGAGGACGCGGGCGTTCCCCATGTCCGGCACCGTCCAGCCGCTGGATTCCCTCTCCCCTTCAAAGTCCGTCTGAGCCGCCAGCAGGACGCCGTGCTCCCGGGCCAGCGCCTTGATGAGGGCTGACTGGTGGATGCTGATCATGTTTTGCCAGAAGACGAATTCCATGGTGCTATTTTCCTCCATAGGGCAGGTTGCGGTACGCATGGGCCCCCCCGATGACGGCCCAGAAGACGGCGGATAGTCCGGAGCCGGCGGCAAAAACGTACCCTTCCGCAATCATGTGGACGGTGAAGAGGGCCAGGGCCGCCTGCGCCGGGGAAACGGGCGGCGAGCCCGGCGCGCGGAACGGGCGTTTGAGCAGGTTGCCGAACAGGATGAAGAGGAAGGGAATTCCCCCCAGCAGGCCCGTCATGGCGAACACGGCCCCGTAGGACGTGCCCGGTTCAATGATGCCGGTCACCAGGGATTGCTTGAATGAAATGATTTTCTGGGAGGCGAATCCCACGCCGTACAGGGGGGAGGACAGAAACTCGGTCGCGCGGTCTTCCCACAACTGGGTGCGGGAGGACATGGCGCTCCCCATGCTCAGGTTGGCCTGCTGCTTGGCAAGCGTGTTGGCGCCGAAGTGCTGGACAAAGGGAACCAGCAGGATGCCCAGGAAGAACAGGGCGAGCAGCACCCGGAAGAGCTTTTTGGGGGAATGCCTGAAGTACATGAAGAAGACGTACCCCACCCCCATCAGGGTGGCTACCAGGGCGGAGCGGGAGGCGGAAAGCAGGATGGAGCCCAGGCAGGCGACCATCAGGCCCAGGCGGATATAAAGTTCCTTTTTGCCGGGATTCCGGTTTTCCATGTGAATAACGGTCAGGTAAACCAGCCCCAGCCCGGCGAGCAGGCCCAGCGTGATGGATTGCCAGACCAGCCCCCCGAAGAGGCCCGCCACATTGATCATCTCACTGGTGTTGTAGCGCATGTAGTTGATGCCCAGGAAGTAGCCGATGAAGGATCCGGCCCCGATGAAGACGCAGAAGCGCATGAGCCAGAGGAACAGGTTCAGGCGGAACGCGTTCAACAGGCGGGAGGAAGTCAGGGGGGTAAGCGCCAGCAGGAGGAGAAGGAAGTAGGCCAGGCGGTACCAGGGCTTGAAAATGGCGGGCGGATGGTTGAACGCCAGGCTGAGGACGCACGCCGCCGCCATGATGACCAGGGGCATGCTGGTTTTCTTCATTTTCGTCACGCACACCGCGGCGGCCACCGCCAGCATCACGGGATACAGGGGGGAAAGAAAGGAGATGGCGCCCGTCATGGTGGAGGCGATCGCCGCCATCACCAGGAATGACCAGGTTCCGTGTTTCTTGATGTATTGCAGAAGGGGTGCCATGCTGTTCAGGGGAAAATCATGCGGACGGGGAAGGCGTTCCTATCCGGTAGCCCAGGCGTTCCAGTTGCGGGAGCAGGGAGGCCATCCGCGCTTCCCAGGGAGCGTGTTCGCAGGCCGCCCGGTAGTTTTTATCCACCAGGTCCTGATAGGAGGAAATGTTCGTTAAAAGGTTCGTGATCTCTTCATGGGCGTTCCGTTCGCTTATTTCAACGACGGGATTGTACCCCAGCAGGTTGACCAGTTCCTGCGGGGCCCTGCCTGCCGGGAGCGTGCGGGACAGCATGCATTCCCAGTAGCGCTGGGTCAGGGTTTCCACCTCTCCGGCCATGGCCGGGTGCGTATCGCAGCGGGGGTAGGAGACGGTGATTTTTACGGAGGCCAGCCCTTCGCAGAGGGAGCGGAAGTCCGGGAACAGGAGGGGACCCTCCGCGGCGGGGAACAGATGGACCCATTCGGGATGTTCCCGGCAGGCCCGGACGGCGGCGCGGTGGAAAAAGGGCATCTGCCTGCCGAGCTCCAGAATATCGGCGGGCCTTTCCCGGAGGTCCTTCCCGGGCAGGTAGCCCGCCGGGTCAATGCCTTCCGGAACGTGGACGGTCCGGATCCGGGGCAGTTCCTTCCGGACGTGTTCGCAGACCTGGGAGGAGGTGCACAGGAAGGTGCGGACGTGGTGGCGCTTCAGGGAGGAGATGAGGCGCGGCCAGTACCGCGGCCAGACGTCCCACAGCATGGGGATGATTTCATGCGTGTAGGCGTACGGCCATGCGAAGGAGTCCGGATAGCCCGCGCCGGGGACCAGCAGGGCGTTCCGGCGGGAGGAAAGCGGAGGCAGGTTGGCGGACAGCTTCAGCCGGGCCACCGCCAGCAGCGCGGACCAGGGAAGGGCGCGCCTGCGCTTGAGGCCGCCCCCGCGGGCCTGCCACGCCCGGGCGAACCAGTCCATGAAGAACTGGTGGTTCCCCTTTTTGCGGACAGGTTCCAGCAGAAGAAGCTTTTTCATGGGTTCACCTCCTTGAGCATGCCGTTCCATTCGCGGATGATCCGTTCCAGCGTGAAGAATTGTTCCTGCGCGCGCGCCTTCCGCGCGTACGGGGCCAGGTCCTCCCCGGCCATGGCGTGCATGGCGCCGCACAGGGCGCGGCTGTCCCCGGCGGGGAACAGGCGGCCCGCTCCGCTGTCCCGGATGAGTTCCCGGCAGATGGGGATGTCCGCGGCGATGACGGGGAGGCCGCAGCTCATGGCCTCAATCTGCACGAGGCCGAAGCCCTCGCACCGGGAGGGGAAGATCAGAACGGCGTGTTTGGGGTATTCCCGCTCCATGGCTGCGTGGCTGCCGTGCAGGTGAACGCGGGATTGCAGGCCGTGTTCCCGGATGAATTCCTCCATCCACGGGCGCAGGGGGCCGTCTCCGTACACGTGCAGGTTCCATTCCCCGTTATTCCTGCTGAATTCCCCGAACGCCTCCAGGGCCAGGTCCGCCCCCTTGTGGGAGGACAGGGAGCCCGCGAAGACGAACGTTTTTGACGTCAGCGAGGAATGCCGTTCCGCCGTGAAGCTGGCCGGGTTGTAGATGCGCCGCGTTGCCAGGTGCTGGTGAGTTTCAAAGTTCCGCCTGTCGTGGTCCGACAGGACGACGATTTGATCGAAGCGGTGGTAGAACCGCTTGAGCGCGTGGTGGAAGTAACGGGAGAAATGGGCCCCCTTGAACCCGAAGTAGTCTTCATAGGCCGCATGGGACCAGGAGATGATTCTGGTGCGGGGGGAAAGCCGCGGCCGGAGCAGGGCGAGCAGCAGGGAGTCCTCAAAGCCGGACCCGAAGACGACGGCGTCATATTGGTGGCGGTTGATGTGGCTGGTGAGGCGCTTTTTAAAGGAATGCGTGTACCTCAGGAAAGCGTACGCGCCCGCGCCCGCGGAGGAGGAGAACAGCGGAGTCCTGGTGACGAGCCTGTCCGTCACGGAACGCCTTATTTTCTCATAAACGTTCATTTCATGGTGGAAGAAGCGGATATTCTCCAGGTCCAGCCCGTACGCGTTTTCCAGCGGTGGCCGCCGCAGGCAGTACACGCTGATTTCATGCTCCCGGCACAGCGCATTCATGATGCGCGTCAGGACGCGGGAGACTCCCCCCACGCCGAAACGTTCCCAGGCGATGAAACAGATATTCATGAGTAAACGGAAAGGGTTCGGTTCATCTGGGCTTTCCCGCCAGGGTGGAGAGCAGGTTTTCCCACAGTCCGGTGACGCGGGATTTGCCGAATTTCCCGCTGCTCCGGAAGCAGGCCTCGGACATGGCTTCCCTCTTCCCTCCGTCCCTCATCAGGTCCAGGAGCCGGGCGGCGTACTGCTCCAGGTCAAAGGGAGGGACCAGGATTCCGGTCCGGTCCGGTTCAATGATGTCCCGCACGGCGGTAAAGGATTCAAAGGCCATCGGGATGCAGCCGTGCTGCATGCCTTCAATCAGGACCATGCCGAAGCCCTCAAAGGTGGACGTCATGCACAGGATTCCGGCTTTGCGGTAGTATTCTTCCGGATGATCCGTGGCTCCTTCAAAGGAATAGTTGGCGCAGCCTAATTCCTCGGCCAGCGCGGCCAGGTATTCCCGGTCCGGGCCGTCCCCCACGATGCGCAGGAACCAGCCGGGTTCCCGGCGGCAGGCCATGCTCCATATCTTCAGCAGGCGGTCCACCCCCTTCACCGGATTGTCCAGCCTGCCCACGAACAGGACTTCCCTGGCCTTTCCGGAAGGGAGGCACCCGTTCTCAAAGGAATTCATGTTGGGGATGGCGGTGATCTTCTCCTTCCGGACTCCCGGCAGAAAATCGTAAAAGTCCTGTTTGAAGGACTCAGACAGGACGACGAAGGCGTCCGCCTGCGCGATGCGGAGGTAGAAATTCCTGCGCCACGTGACGTTGTAATACATCCTTTTCAGGGAAGGCGCGCGGAGGCGGCCGCGGATGTCCGAGTGGTGCATGTCCACGATGGCGGGAGCTTTTCCGGAAAAGGCTTCCAGAAGGCGCTTCCTGCCTGCCGGGCCGGGAAACAGGGCGCCCGCGCCCAGCAGTTCCCCGTCATGAATGATGATCTCCGGCTGCCGCTCCTCCATGACCTGCCTGAAAGCCGCCTGCCGCTCCTCCCTTATCCGGGAGGAAGGCGTGGGCAGGATTTCCTGAATCCCGGAAAAGGGCCCGTAGGGGGTGTTCCGGTACCAGCTCACGATGGTGCATTCGTGCCCATGGGCCTGCAATTCATGAATCAGATTGCACATGGTGCGCTCCACCCCGCCGCAGGATGGATTGAGCGTGCCCATGAAACAAAAGAGAATCTTCATTGAAAGGTGGCCGGTTAGTGCTGAAACAGGGAATTCCATTCCCGGACGACGTTCGCCGGGGAGAAGAGGGCGGCATGCTGGGGGCCTGCCTGCGCCATGGCGGCGCGGAGGGGGGCGTCCTGCATCAGGCGGAGGAGCCGGCGCGCGTATTCCTCCTCGTCAAAGGGGGGAACCAGGATGCCGGTTTCACCGGGGATGACGAGGTCGCGCACGGCGGCGTAGCTGTTGAAGGCCACGGGAACGCAGCCGTGCTGCATGGCTTCCGGCAGAACCAGGCCGAAGCCCTCAAACGTGGAGGTCATGCAGAAGATGGAGGCCCGCCGGTAATAGGGGGCCGGGTTTTGGAAGCCTTCAAAGGAGACGTTGGTCAGTTGCAGGCGCTGCGCCAGTTCTTTCAGGGCGGCGGCGTCCGGGCCGTCTCCCACAATATCCAGGCGCCAGTCCGGCAGGTTTTTTCCGGCGCGCGCCCAGATCCTCAGCAGCCTGTCCACGCCCTTGACGGAGTTGTCCAGCCTGCCGACGAAGAGGACGCGTTTTTCCTTTTCCTGAGGCAGGGGCGGCGCTCCAATCGGCGGGACGGGGTTGGGAATGGCCGCCAGTTTTTCCGCAGGCGTGCCGGGGGCCAGCAGACGGAATTCCTCCATGCCGCCGTGGGAAAGGGTGACGATGCGGTCATAGTTGGCGGCCAGTTCCCGGAACAGGCTTTTTTGCAGCCGCCGCGCCCGGAGCCGCTTGACGGGGAGCGCCAGCGCGTTGAACAGGAAGTTCCTGCATTTTCCGGAGAAGGAGGCGGCGCCCCGGCGCTTGTGGACAAGATGGTAATAACGCAGGGCGGAGTATTGGGAGCTGTGCTGCACGGCGACCAGCTTGACGGGAGCCTCCTCCATTTGAGTGCGTGTCCGGAAAATTCCCCAGCGGCCCGCGACGCCCCCCTCCGTCTGGTCAATAAGTACGTCCGTCTTCTCCTCCCGCAGCAGTTTCAGCAGGTAGTCCCTTTCTCCGCTGAGGGAAAGGCCGGAAGGCAGGAAGGTGAGGGGGACGGGCGCAAAATACGTTTCCCCCAGCCTGTTTTTCTCACGGCAGAGCAGCAGAACCCTGTGTCCGGCGTCCCGCAGTATTTCAGCCAGGCCATGGGTGGCGCGCTCCATGCCGCCCTGCTTGCCCAAAGGCTCGTAAGGGAGATAGATGACGATGTTGCTCATGGTTGTTCTTGCAGGCATTCCATCCAGAGGGAAATTATTTGTTCCGGTTGGTAATTGGTTAATACCCTGGTGCTGGGCGGCACGTAGGGGCCGCTCATCAGTTCATCCATCTCCCGGGCGAAGAGGCGCAGGCTGAAGGGAGGGACAAGCCTTCCCGTCTCCCGGTCCGGCAGCATGTCTTCAGCAGCGTGGAAGCTGTTGAAGACGATGGGGGTGCAGCCGTAGGAAAGGGCTTCGTTAATCACCATGGGCATGCCTTCGTGCGTGGAGGTGAGGCAGAGTATCCGGGCCTTCCGGTAGTAGGGCGCGGGGTCCTGCACGCCTTCAAAGTGGACGTTTTCCAGTTTCAGCCGTGCCGCCAGCCGTTCCAGGTTGCCGCGTTCCGGGCCGTCCCCGACCAGGTAGAGGCGCCAGTCCGGATGCAGGGGCTGCACTTTTTTCCAGACCTTCAGCAGGCGGTCCGCCTTCTTGGGGGAATCCACCAGCCGCCCCACGTACAGGACGGCGTTTTCCTTCCCGGAATGGTCGGGCTGCACGGCGTCATAAGTCAGCAGGTTGGGGATGGCGTACAGGCGCGCCCTTTCCGGCGCGCCCGCCAGTTGAAGGGCGTCCTCCGTGTAGCGGGGGGAAAGGAACACCACCTTGTCCGAGCCGCGGAACATGTCCCTGTACTTCCTCCTCTTGTTGCTGACGGCCACATGCTTTTTGTACGGCAGAAGCGCCCGTCGCAGCAGCGTTTTCACAGTGTCGCCCCAGGTGCTGAAATCCTTCCGGAGCAGGGCGGAAAAGTAGTCCAGCCCGGTATGGACGTCAAAGGATATCCAGGAGACGATGGTTGCCCGGACGGAAAGGCGCTCATGGCTGAAAAAGAAGGAGTCGTCCTGGTTGGCGCCGCAGTTGATGATGCAGTCCGCCTGCTGCCCGGCGCACAGCGCTTCCACGTACTCCCTGTTTTCCGCGCAGGAGAGCGTGTCTGCGCGGGGAAGGAGGAAATAGGCCGGTTCCGCAGGGAGCGGGTCCGCGCCCGCGCCCCGGAGAGACAGGAAGGAAACCCGGTGGCCGTGCCGTGACAGGGCCTGCGCCAGAAGATACGCCGCCCGCTCCGTTCCGCCCGCATGGGGCAGGATGGGATGGTCAAAATAGAAGAGCAGGTTCATGGCGGCGGAACGGGAAGTGAAAGGGGATATTACCGGGTTTGGAAAAAGTAGCGGAGGGGGTTGCCCGTGGTGGCCGCCTTGGACAACAGCCGGGTGACGCCGTAGTGCCACGGGCAGGGGAGGCTGTTTTTCCTGAAGGCCTGCCTGTTCTGGCGCGTATTGCGCAGGATGGCCCGCAGGCCCGCCGTGCTGGAGCCGCCGGTGCGCATGAAGACGATGTTGCGGTCGATATAGGCCGTGGAGATGCGGTTCTTTTCAATGAAGCGGAGCATCAGCTCAAAATCCGCCGCGCTGCCGATGGAGGGGTCAAAGCCGCCGTAGCGGGTGAAGCAGTCCTTTTTGCAGTAAAACGTGGGGTGCGCCGGGCACCATCCGCGCTGGAAGGAGCCGGGCTTGTAGTCCGTTCCGCGCCATGTCCGGACGACTTTCCGGGCCGAGTTGATGTAATGCAGGTTGCCGTGGACGGCGTCCGTCCCATGCCGCGCGAAGGCTCCGGCGATGGTTTCCAGAACGCCGTTGTCCTGATAGTAGTCATCCGCGTTCAGGAAGCCGAGGACGTCTCCGGAACTCATGCGGACTCCCTTGTTCATGGCGTCGTAAATGCCGTTGTCCGGTTCGGAAATCCATTTCAGCCTCCCGTGGAAGCGCTCTTCAGTGTCCTGAAGCATTTCCCGGGTGCCGTCCGTGCTGCCGCCGTCCACGACCAGATATTCATACCCGGTCCAGGACTGCGCCAGCACGCTTTCCAGGGTGTCCCGGAGAGTGGCGGCGCTGTTGCGGCAAACGGTGACGACGGTGATTTTCATGGCGGCGGATGCGGGGAAAAAGCGGGCGTGCCGCCTTTCCCGGCGGAAGAAGGGGTTACAGGCGGAATTTTTTCAGCATGTTGGCATTGTGGGCGTCCGTTCCCCACCACCGGTACAGGTTTTCCTTCTGGAATTTCCGGGCGGCTGCCTGGCAGGACTTCCCGTAAAGGCCGAACAGGGAGCCTATGTTGCCCTGGAAGCTGATTCCCTGTGAGGCGAGGGCAGCCAGTTCCTCCGGGGGCATGATCTTCCCGTAGCGTTCCGGATGGGCCAGGACGGGAATGAAGCCTTTCTCCTGGACCAGTTGGAGCCTGTCCCTCCAGGCGCTGGGAAGGCGGAACTGGGGCAGCTCCACGAGCAGGTGCCTGCCGTCGTGGCTGAGCAGCTCTTCTTCCTCAAGCGCCTCTTCAAAATGGCGGTCCAGCATGTATTCCGCCGCCAGCCGCAGGTTGAAATCCCGGTCCGGCAGGGCGTCCAGAAGCTGCTGGAAGCGGGCTTTCAGGCGGGCGGGCGTGTTGGAGGGATAGCGGCTGCTGATGTGGGGGGTGCAATAGGCTCCCTTGAACCCTTTCTCTTTCAGCCGGGAAATGATTTCCAGACTGTCCTGGAGGGTGCGCGCTCCGTCGTCCACGCCCCACAGCAAATGACAGTGCATGTCTATTCCGTCCGGACAGAGCGCAGCGGTTTTAAGCCTGGGTTGAAAGAGGGAGGAAAACAAGGCCGGGAATCAGGAGGGGTTGTTCTTGGAGGTGTTGCCGTAGTGGTAGCCGTAGCCGTAATAGCTGTAGCTGCTGGATTTGAAATCCACGGCGTTGATGACGAAGCCCATGTTGGGAAGCTGGCCGGATTCCGCAAGCTGCTGGACGGTGGCGATGTGCCGCTTGTCTATCCTGTTGCTGCGGATGACGTACAGGGAAATATCCGCGTGGCTGGCGAGGATGGCCGTGTCTGCCAGAATGCCGTACGGCGGGGAGTCAATGATGACGGCGTCATAGCGTTCCTTGAAGAGGCGGACGAGCTCCTCCATTTCCGGCAGGGAAAGGAGGGTGACCGGGTTGGGAACCTGCGGCCCGGCGTACAGGATGTCCACTCCGGGATGTTCCGGCAGGGTGCGGATGACGGAGAACGGGTCTTCCGCCTTGCGGAGGAGGATGGTGCTCAGCCCCTTGCGGCCTTTGCCGTCAAGCTGCTTGGACAGGGACGCCTTGCGCAGGTCACCGTCAATGACCAGGACGCGCTTGCCGATGTTGGCAAAGGACATGGCGAGGTTGGCGGAGATGAACGTTTTCCCTTCCCCCTGCATGGTGGAGGTGAGGAGAATGACGTGCCCCTGGTTCCGGGTGACGGGGAGCATGGAGTCCGCATTGTGGCACAGGATCTGGAAATACTCTGAAATGACGGAGTGTTCATCCGTGAACATGCGGGCCACCTGCCGCTGCTCCTTCTTGGTCATGGCCGGAAGCTCCGCGACTACGGGAAGGTGCGTGACGGCGTTCAGGTCCTTCCTGTTCTTTATCTTGTTGTTGAGCAGGGCCAGCCCCAGGAAGCCCAGGATGCAGGCGATGGCGCCCCCCGCCGCCGCGGTCAGCACGGATTTTCTGGTGTTGGGGGAGATGGGGTAGTCCGTGCCGTGGGCGGATTCCAGCACGCGTGCGGAGGATTCCGTCAGGGCCAGCGTCAGGTCGTTTTCCAGCTCCTTGCTTAAAAGCGTCAGGTAAAGTTCCTCCTTCACCCGGTGTTCACGGTCCAGGGGGGTCAGCTCCCGGGCCTTTCCGGAGGTGGCCGTCAGCCGCTTGGCGATGTCCTGCCTCTTTCTGGTGAGTTCCTGGAGCTTCAGCTCCAGATTGTTGCGGAGATTGTCCAGGGACCTGGACGCCGCGCTGCGGGTGGCGTCCATCCTCTTCGTGAGGGTGACGACAATGGGGTTCTGCCCCCCGGCGCTCCCGGCGACCTTCTGGTATTCCAGGTAGGCGGCGTTATAGGCTTCAATCTGGCGGGAAACTCCGGAATCCGCAATGCCGGTATCCAGGGAAATGAGGCCCGCCTTGTGGCCCAGGGCGGCCAGGTTTTCCTTCAGGCCGTCCGCCAGCTTCATCTGCGTCTGGAGTTCGAAAATGGAATTGTCCAGGGTCTGGGCCGCGTTGAAGTCTGCGGAAATGGACGCTTCCGTATCCGCGATGATGTCGTTTTTGATTTTGATATCATCCATTCTCTGGTCCACTTCTTTCAAGTCCGCGCCGATCTGGCCGCGCTGCCGCTGGATGAAATCCTTTGTTTTCACCGCCTTCGTCCGGCGTTCCTCCGTGGAGTGGTCATTGTAAACCGCGATCAGCTTGTTCAGCGTGTCCGCGGCCTTGTCCGGATTGGTGGAGGTCAGCGTCATTTGCAGGATGCTGGACTCCTTGGCGTCCGGACGCGTGACCGTAAAATTGGCAAGGAGCTGGTCCGCGGCGGCGTTCACGGGAATGCGGCGCACGGTGATGGTGGTGCCGGAAACGGTTTCCGGCATGCTGGAGGTGGGGTAAACCGTGACGGTGGCGAAGGGGAGGGAAACGGGGGAGCGGAGCGTTCCTTTCTCCTGGATGGGATTGCCGGCGGCGTCATGGTACGTCAGCGTCACGGCGTTGTCCGGCTCCAGCGTAACGTCAAAGGAGCAGAAGCGGTTCTCCGCGATGTCGTCAAACGTCACGGTGATGGGGCTGTCCTTGTACAGGTCTATCTGGCGCAGGTCCTGCCGCTTCCAGTAGGAGACGTTCAGAGTCAGGTCCTCCACCGTGTTCCGCATCACCGTGCTTGAGCGGAGGATGAAGCTTTCATTGGCCAGGTTGGCGGCTCCGGAATCCATGCCCAGTTCCACCTTGATGCGGTCCGAGGAGGAATCCTTGCTGGATTCCCGCATGATGACGCTGGCCGTTTTTTCAAAAATGTAATTCTGCTTGCCGGTCACGTAATAGGCTCCGGCGCCTCCGAGAAGGGCGAAGAGCAAAATCCAGTACCAGCGTCTCAGGAGGATGCCGGTGATGACATCCAGGGACAGGGAAGATTCCGGTTCCTCGGCGGGAGGGGCTGCGGGGGGAGCAGGGGTATCTGGCATAAAAGGGAATCAATCAAAGAAGGCTCTGCCTTTCCGGAGGACGGAAAGGCGGCAAGGGAGGGGGCGTGCGCTTACAGGGCGCACAGGGCAACGATGCCGATGATCAGGCCGAGGCCGGAAGCCGTCCAGCCGATGTATTGGACGGTATCGCTGCGGGTGTTGATCTTGCGTTCGGCAGGCGTCACGTAAATGGTGTCGTTCTGCTGAATGTAATAATAGGGGGACTGGAAGAGGTCCTTGCTGCGGAGGTCCACGGTGGCGATCTGGCGGCGTCCGTTGGTTTCACGGATCAGGGTGATGTCCCGGTTGCCGTCGATGTTCAGGTCTCCGGCGCGGCTGAGGGCTTCCAGAATCGTCAGGCGCTGGCCGTCCACGTTGTAGGTGCCGGGGGAGGCCACTTCACCCAGGACGGAGAACTTGAAGTTGGTGATCTGGACGTTGACGGAGGCGTCGCTGATGTAGTCCCTGTTCCGCAGGGTGGCGGCAATTTCATCCCCCAGCCGGGAGCAGGTCTTGCCGGCCGCCTTGATCTTTCCGATGACCGGCAGGACGATGTAGCCGTTGGCGTCCACCAGGTAGCCCTTCCGTGAGCTGGTGCCCTGGCTGCTGGACCCTATTTCGGAGACGGCAAAGGGAGCGGCCAGTTCAGGCTGCTTGCTGCTGACGGTGATGGAGAGCTGGTCGTCCTTCTGGATGACGGTCTGGTAATTCCCCTTGATCTTTTCATTGGTCTGTCCGGAGACGTCCTGGATATACAGGACTTCCTTGGGGCTGACGCAGGAGGGCAGGAGAGAGGAAGCGGCCAGCGCTGCGGAGCAGAGGGCGGCTTTGCTGATGAGGTTGTTGATGTTCATTGGTTGGAGAGAGGTTGGATGGAGGTATTCAGAATGATCTTCTGGGAAGGAGCGGAGGAGGGCAGGGAGAGGTCGTTATGAACGAGGGTCTGCCCCAGCTTGCTCTGGAACGCTTCGTTGCACTGCTGGATTCCTTCGCGGATCATGACTGTGCGGGCTGTCTGGAAAAGGAGGGAGAGATCCATTCTCAGATTGACATTCTGGACGTAGATCAGGTCATAGCAGAGGCGGCGGCAGAAGGGGATGCCGTTGCGGCCGTGGATCTGGGCCATGCCGGTGATGCCGGGACGCACGGAGCAGCGCTTCCGGCAGTAGTTGGGCGGGAATGCCTCCATCTGGGAGGGAATCCAGGGACGGGGGCCCACAAAAGCCATGTCTCCCTTCAGGATGTTGATGAGCTGGGGGAGTTCGTCCAGGGAGGAGCTGCGGAGGAAACGCCCCAGCGGGAACAGCCTCTGCTCATCGGGCAGGAGCTGCCCGTTTTCATCCTTCCGGTCGTTCATCGTCTTGAATTTGATGATCTTGAACAGTCTTCCCCTGTACCCTACGCGCGTTTGAAGAAAAAACGGGGATTTCCCTGTAGAAAGTACAAGAAGTACCGAAACGGTCAGAAGCAGCGGAATGAGGATGATGAGAGCTATCCCGGCAAGAAGGCTTCCAAGAAAAGGTTTGCAGATATGTATGTACATAAGCGCCGCGGCAGAATTAGCGGATTGCAAATCCGATGTCAATAGTAATCATTAAAGAAAAAATACTTATTTATCATTCCCGCTCCTTAAAAAACTAAAAAAATTTAACCAAAACTATTGTTTTATGTGTATAAATATATGGAATTAAGTGTGTTATAATAGAATTTATTATGCCCTATTATTTTGATAGGATTTGCAATCCGCTGGATATTTTATTTCAGATGACCAAGTATTGAATAACATGTCTTTTTATAATAGAAAGATGATTGAATTAGTGTAATCAATAAGATAGGAAGGGTGAATTGGTTATTGCTGTGCTTGCGTTGGTTTGAAGGGAAATGAATCCGTTTGGGCAGGTAAGGGAAGGACTATGCATGACGCTGTTCGGAAGAGGAAGGAAGGGGCACTTCCAGATTTTTTTCCCTGAAATCTGTCATTTCCGCCTCAATAGGGAGAAACCTGCGGCCTTCCGGCCCCCTTCTTTTGTTTAGCCTTGAGTTGGGGGAGCGGAGTTGTTAGGATAAAAGGCAGGTATGGCATTGGATGTGCAGGAGCATCATGCATTTGAGCGTGAAGAGGGGCGTCCCCCTGTTTGGATAGGAATGGCGTGGGGCGTCGTGTCCCTGCTGGGCGGCGCGGCGCTGCTTGCGGCCATGCTGACGTTTGACGTGCGGGAAATAGGCTGGAGTTATTTAAATGATTCGGGGCAGGTGATTCCGGGCGCCTCCAATGTGCTGGGCGTGGCGGGATTGTACGGCGCGGGGATTCTTTATTGGGTGCTGGGCGGCATGGCCTGGATGCTGGTCATTCTGCTGGAATGGTGGGGGCTTTACCGTCTGCTGCACCATGGAAGGCTGCCCCGCAGCGTGGTGTACGGCGGCCTTTTCCTGCTGTTGTTCGGCTGCCTGTTCCTGACGGCCGGGCATGTGCCGGGTGACGCATGGGTGGCGCGCCACCAGATTCAGGGCGCCGGCGGCCTGGCGGGCCATCTGCTGGGAACGGGGCTGCTCCTTCCGTTGACCGGCACGTCCGCCGTGCTGGTTCTTTCCGGGCTGGGCTATCTGCTGGCCTTGGTTTATGCCGCGGGAATGTATCCCCGCCCGCTGTTCCGCGCCATGCTGCGGGAGTGGCGCGCCTGGCGCATGAACAGGAAGGAGAAAAGAATGGCGCGCCAGTCCGCGCAGCTTGCCAGGGAGGCGGCGCGCGTGAGGGCCAGCATGGAAGATGCGGCCCTGTCCGCCCCCAGGCCGGCCGGAAGAAGCAGGGCATCCTCTCCCCGCCTGCAGCGCACCGGGGATGACCTGGAAGGCTTGTATAATGAAGTGGCCGCGGCTTCCCCTGCCAGGCCCGCGGACCCCGCTCCGGCCCCCCGCGCTCCGCGCACGCAGGGGCGTCTTCCGCTGACGCCGCGGCCCAGGATTACCGTGGCGAAGCCGGCGGAAATCAAGCCCGCACCCAGGGAGCAGCCTTTTTCCAAACTGTCCACGCCGCCTACGGAGGAATTCAGGGATTACGAGCTCCCCCCGTTTGAGCTGCTGCATTATGAAGAAAAGCCGGAAGGCCCCACGGAAGAGGACAAGGATGAAATGCTGGAAATCCAGCAGAAGATTATTGATACCCTGACGACGTTCCGCGTGGACGTGACGCCGGGGGACATTACCCGCGGCCCGACCATCACCCGCTATGAAGTTTATCCCGCGCGCGGCGTGCGCGTGAACACCTTTGACCAGTATGCGAAGGACATTGCGCTGGCGACGAAGGCGGAGAGCGTAAACATCGTGGCGCCCATTCCGGGCAAGGACACGGTGGGCATTGAAATCGTCAACCGCAACAAGGTGGCCGTGCCATTGCGTGAACTCTTGCAGGACCCGGGCTTCTGCTCCCCCAAGAAGAAAATACCGCTGGCCCTGGGGAAGGACGTGTATGGCCGCACCGTGATCGGGGACCTGGCGTCCATGCCGCACCTGCTGGTGGCCGGGGCCACCGGGTCCGGCAAATCCGTGTGCATCAACAGCATTATCTCCTCCATGCTCCTGAAATTCCGGCCGGATGAACTGAGGCTCATCCTGGTGGACCCGAAGGTGGTGGAAATGCAGCCTTATTCCAAGCTGCCGCACCTGATCGTGCCGGTAGTGACGGACCCCAAGAAAGTGCCCAATGCCCTGCGCTGGTGCGTGAATGAAATGGAGCACCGCTACCACTGCTTTGCCAAGGTGGGCGTGCGCAACTTTGAAGCCTTCAACAAGCGGCCGCCGGACGCGCCTGCGGAAGAGGCGGAGGAACCGGAAGACGGGGAGGCGGATGAAGCCCTGGCGGAATCCATTGCCCGTGACCTGGAATCCCAGGGAGAATGGCCCGCGGAAGAGGATGATGAACTGGACCTGGAGGACGACGGCGTCATCCCTGAACGCTTCCCCTACATCGTCATCATCATTGACGAACTTGCGGACCTGATGCAGACGGTGGGAGCGGACATTGAAACGAACATAGGCCGCCTGACCCAGAAGGCCCGCGCCGCGGGCATCCACCTCATTGTGGCGACGCAGACGCCCAGAAGGCAGGTGGTGACGGGGACGATCAAGGCCAACATCCCCACACGCATCGCCTTCCAGGTGGCCAGCGGCACGGACAGCCGCGTGATACTGGACAGGCAGGGCGCTGAAAAACTCGTGGGCAAGGGCGACCTGCTGTACCTGCCGCCGGGTTCCGCCCAGGTGGAGCGGGCGCAGGGCGCCTTTATCTCCGATGACGAGGTGGAGGCCCTGGTGGCCCACTGCGCCTCCCAGGCCAGGCAGAAATTCCATGAAGAGGTTCAGAAGTCCCTGGACGAACCCTCCCGCGGAGGGGCGGACAGCCCGCTGGACGACGCGGAGGAGGAATGTTACGCCAAATGCCTGGAAGTGGCTGTCATTGAGCGCAAGGTGAGCACGTCCCTGCTGCAGCGGCGTTTGAGCATCGGGTACGGGCGTGCGGCGCGCATGATGGATTTGCTGGAATCCCGTGGCATCATTGCCCCGGCGGACAATACCAACCGTCCGCGCAAGGTGCTGGTGGAATGAAACGACGAGAAAAGCCCCTCCCCATGAAACGAATCCCCTCCCTGGCCGCCCTGGCGGCGTTCGCGCTGCTGGGCGCCTCCTGCTCCCAGCAGGTGCAGCCCGTCAAAAAAAACGTCCGGCCTCCCGTGTACGTGGGGAAGGTGGAGCAGGTGTACCCCAGCCACAACTACGTGCTCATTGCGCTGGCCGGGAACGTTTACGAGCCCGGAACCGTGCTCATCTCCCAGTCCCCGGGCAGGGAGGAGAACCGCAGGGTCGCCAACCTGATCGTGACGGAGGAACGGATGGGCCGGGCGCGCATTCCGGCGGACATACGCAGCGGCGCCGTGGAGGCTGGGGACCTGGTGTTCCTGTACCGGAACCTGGCCGCCCCGGAAAGCTCCGGAAAAAAGGATAACCCGGACCCGGACAATCCGGAACCGGGGACGGATGAAGACGGCAAGGAGGTTACCCCTCCGATTTCCCCGGACGGCGGCAAAACGCCGGACGGGCTGCTTCCGGTGCCCGGGGAGGCCCCCGCGCCGGACCCCGCGGACCAGGAGCGCATTTCCCGTGAGCGGGAAAAAATCCTCCGGGAGCTGGAAAGCGTTCCGGGCAAGCTGGATGACCCGTGGCGCGAGGCTTTTTCCGGAAAATCGGCAGGAAAATGATTTTTTAGATTCATTCAATAAAAGCTTGTTTTTCGGCAAGCCCGGATTACGATAATCCCGCTTACGCAACCAGATGACTAATTTATGAAATCCATCAAAGGAACAGAAACAGAAAAGAACCTTCTCAAGGCTTTTGCCGGGGAATCCGAAGCGCGCAACCGCTACACCTACTTTGCCGGCGTGGCCAAAAAAGCCGGTTATGAGCAGATTGCCGCCATCTTCCTGGAAACCGCCGACAATGAAAAGGAACATGCCAAGGTGTTCTTCAAGCTCTTGAAGGACGCCTGCGTTGAAGTAACGCACACCGTCTGCACGGCTCCCCTGGAATCCACGGAGGAATGCCTGCTGGCCGCCGCAGCCGGCGAGCGCGACGAATGGTCCGAAATGTACCCCACGTTTGCCGAGGTGGCTGACCGTGAAGGTTTCCCCGCCATTGCGGAAACCTTCCGCCGGATTGCCACCGTGGAACAGCACCATGAGGCACGCTACCTCAAGCTGGCTGAAAACGTGCGCGAAGGCAAGGTATTTGCCAAGGAAAAGGAAATCCAGTGGAAGTGCCGCAACTGCGGTTACGTGCACACCGGCTCCACCGCCCCCAAGGTGTGCCCGGCCTGCGTGCATCCCCAGGCGTTCTTTGAAGAACTGGCGGACAACTTCTAACCATCCTTTCGCCAGAAACATGAATGGGGCCGGTTTCACGAGCTGATCGTGTGATCGGCCCTCTTTTTACCTACGGACGCCTTACGCTGATGGACAGGAAACGCACGGATGCGGTGTGGATGAAATATGGGCGCAGCCTCTGGAAATTCGCCGGAAGCTACGGGCTGGGCATCGCCCTGATGCTGGTCCTGCTGGTGCTGACGTTTGCCGGAACGCTGCACCAGGTGCGGCTGTCTTCCTCCATGGGGCCGGAGGCGGCCATAGAATCCTTCTTCGGCGCACCGTATGTGCTGATACCGCTGGGCGGGGAAAACTCCCTGGTTTCCCTGCCGCTGCCCGGCATGGGCATTACCTGCGCCCTGCTGTTTGCCAACCTGCTCATAGGCGGGATGTTCCGCGTCCGGTGGACCTGGAGGCACGCGGGCGTGCTGGTGGCCCACGGCGGCATTCTGCTGCTGCTGGCCGGCATCATGCTGGGCAATAAAATGACGGTGGCCGTGGACCAGGTGGAACTGCCCCAGGGCGACCGGGTGCACGAGCAGTCCCTGCCGTTTGACCTGCGCCTGAACCGCTTCGTGCCGGAATTTTATCCCGGCACCTCCAAGCCCAAATCCTATGAATCCCAGGTAACCGTCTTTCCGGAATCCGGCGGCCGGTATGACGCCGTTATCCGCATGAACGAGCCCCTGCGCCTTTCCGGCTGGACGCTGTACCAGATGAGCTGGGGGCAGGACTCCCTGCATCCGGGCAGGCTCATCTCCATCCTCCGCGCTTCCCGCAATCCCCTGGAGCACATGCCCAAATGGTCCTCCTACATCATTGCCGCGGGGCTGCTGTGGCACTTTGCCTGCGTCTTCGGAAGGTACCTGCGCCGCAAGCCCGGCCAGGCTCCCCCCGGAACGGAGGCGGCGGACGACCAGCCGGAGCCGCCCGCTCCCGGCGGAAAGCGCCGCCTGCGCCTGATAGGCGTTTGCGCGCTGGTGGCGGCCATCTTCGGCGTCGGCATGCTGGCGGCCCGGCCTGCCTCTCATCCGGTTCGGGTGGAGCATTACGTGCCCTGGTCCTCCTTCCTGGTGGAACGGGCCGGGGCAATGGCCGTCCAGGACGGCGGCCGCCTGAAGCCCGTCTCCACGTACGCGGGCTTCCATCTGCTCCGGACGCTGGGCAAAAGAAGCTTTGCCATGGAGACGCCGGAGGGGAAAAGGACGCTCTCCCCGGTGGAATGGATGCTGGACTGCATGTTCCGCCCGGAATTCGCGGAACAGTACCCCGTCTTCCTGGTTAACCGGGAGGAAGTAGTCAGGCGCCTGCACCTGCCGGACCAGGCGGACAAGCGGAAAAAATACTCCTACGCGCAGATTGCGGAACACTGGGAGGAAATGACCCGAGCCGTCCGGGAAATCCGCCTGCTGGGAGAAACGAACTTGACGGAAGCCCAGAAGGAAATCCTGGCCCTTTCCCGCAACTTTGACGTGGTGCGCGGCTGGATGCTCAGCTCCCGGATCATGCTGGAAGACCCCTCCGCCATGGAACGGATGGAATTCCCCCGCTGGTTCCCCGCCGGAAACCACGATGGGGAACGCCTGTGGACGGCCGCCCCGGACAAAGCCACCGGAGCCTTTCTGGCAATGGCTTCCCTGCTGGAACGCAAGGCCATCGGCATGGAAGGCGCGGAAGCCTCCGGACTGCGGATGAAGGCGGAGGGCCTGCTGCTGGAAAAACTGGCGCAGCCCAATGAAGCCGCCTCCGCCGGGGAGCGGCGCAGCCTGGAAAGGGAAATCTTCTACTACCGCCTGGACCCGCTCTATGCCTCCCTGGCCGTCTTTGTGGCGGCGTTCGTGTGTCTGCTGCTCTGCGCCCTCTTCCGGCCTTCCGCCAACGCTCCCCTCTGGCGCCGTTTTCTGCGGCCCGGCGGGTTCAGCCCTGCGTGGCTGCTGGGTACGGCGGGGACCGGCGTGCTGGCGGCGGCCCTGGTTATCCGCGTGCTCATCACCATGAGATCCCCGGTGGGCAACACGTATGAAACCATTGCCTTCATCGCGTGCATGGGCGTGTTCTGCGCCCTGGTGGCGGAGCTGTTCAGCAAAAAGGGCATCGTGCTGGCGGCGGGGCTGCTGCTGGGAGCCTTCTCCTGCCAGATGGGCATTCTGTACGAATCCTCCCAGGCCGTGGACCACATGGACCCCCTGGTAGCCATCCTGCGCTCCAACTTCCTGCTCTCCACCCACGTCATCACTATTGTGCTGGGATACGCGGCCGGGCTGCTGGCGGCGGTGCTCTCCCATGTGTACCTGCTGGCCTCCCCCCTGCGCCTGATCGGCAGGAAAACGGAACAATCCATGGACCGCATGGCTTACGGCATCCTGTGCTTCTCCCTGGTATTCACGCTGGTGGGAACGGTCTTCGGCGGCATCTGGGGCAATGAATCCTGGGGACGCTTCTGGGGCTGGGACCCCAAGGAAAACGGGGCGCTGATGATCGTGCTGTGGCAGTTGACCGTGCTGCACGCGCGGAAGGCCGGATGGCTGTCCCACTGGCTGCTCCACTTCAGCAACGTGGTGGGCGGCGTCATCATCGCCTTTGCCTGGTGGGGCGTCAACATGCTGGGCGTGGGTCTGCACTCCTACGGCTTCACCTCCGGCCGGGACGCCCTGGACATTTTCTACTGGTCTGAAGCCGTCCTGTGCGTCCTCTTCATCATCCTGCACTGCCGCGCGCTCCGGCGCGTGGACATCAGGTAGCGCACGGGGCTTCGGGAATAATCCGGAAACGGGCGCCAGAAAGGGGGGCAGGGAATCTGCTACTGCTTTCCTCCCGGTTCCCGAACCTGCGGAGTCCGCCCTCTACAGGGATGAAGGGAAGAGGACGCATTTTTCTCATTTTCTCCTTGCCGTTCCCGGTTCCCCGGTATATATTCTCGCCACCTCATGCACGGATAGCTCAGTGGTAGAGCGGCTGTCTTACACACAGTTGGTCGGGGGTTCGAATCCCTCTCCGTGTACCATTAATAAACCCCGCAAGCTTAACGGCTTGAGGGGTTTTTCTTTTGTGGATTATAAAAAATAGTATATTATGTTTTCCTTTCGGCATAAAAATCATTATGGGCTGTCAGTAAAATTCCGTTGATAGAGGTGATTTTATTCATAATTTTTGTTTATTATTGGTTGTAGTGAGGTAGTTGAACAACTTTGCCGCCCCTTATCCATGATCAACTCCGGCTCATCCGGGCCTGGAAGGTTTGCGCCTTCCAGGCGGGTTGACTTCTTCAGAGGTCAGGGCAATTCTGGACGGGGTTCATGGGAACTTCCCCTTCCTTCGGTTGCGGATGGGCTGAAATTTGATCCAGCGGTGCCTTGGCTTGAACCGCCTCGCATTCCCCGGATAAAATGGAAACGGTTGAAACCCACGTCGGGAAAAATCTACGGCTGTTCCGGAGAAAGGTCATCCCGCGTGGAACGTTAAGACTGCATGAACGCTGCCGCACCCCGGCTTACCGGGCGTGAATCCTACGGGTTCTCTTTTTTAATGCTTCTCCCTTTCCACGGCAATTTACCTGAAGCATCATCTGGGCGTCTGCCGTTGCGGATAAAAAAGGGCTGCCGCACCTTCCGGTGAGGCAGCCCCTGTTTTGGATTGTACTTGAATCGTTTTTAAATGGGAACGAATCAGGCGCCGAAGTCCAGGGCCTTGGGTTCGCGGGCCCAGACGCGGTGCTGTTTCATGGCGGTGATGAAGGGTTTCATCAGGGCCTTGGTGTCTTCCGGCATGAGCAATCCGGCATCATCCATGTCCTGGGGCAGGGAGGCCGCCTCAAGCATTTCCTTGGCGTCGCCGGGAAGGCCGATGGCCTTCAGGTGCCTGTAGGCCTGGCGCAGGTGGTACTTGGCGTCTCCGTCCATCAGGAGCGTTTTAATGCTCTGCTCTCCTTCCGGCACGATGACGGCGTCAAACACGACGGAGGGGTTGCCGGACAGGGTGCCGTCCACCAGCAGGTCTTTCCCTTCCTCCGTGTTCACGCTTCCCATGTGCGGGGCCAGAATCTGGGGATGTACGCCTTCCTTGTGCAGGGCGCTGCAGATTTCCTCCACGGATTTCAGGCTGGCGCCGTCCGCCACCAGCAGGGAGACGCGCATGCCCTTGAGGTTGCCGTCCGGTTTGGCGTACAGGCTCAGCGCCGGGTCTTTTTCCAGGCCGCAGACCGGCTTGGGCAGTTCCCGGTCAAGCTGCTCCTTCGTGAGTTCAATGCCCAGGTTTCTGGCTACTCCGGCTGCCAGCTCCGGATCAATGCGCGTCAGCAGGTCCACCACCCGTTCCCGGATGTACGGGCGCGTCACCTTGCCTACTTCAAAGCTGAAAGCATCAATGATATGCTTTTGCTCCACGGGCGTCTGGCTCATCCAGAACAGGCGGGGCTGGGCGTAGTATTCCGCGAAGGAGGGACTCCTGAGGCGTTCCTTGACCCCCGTTACCGGCTGGGGGCTGGTGGCAAAGCCGCCGTCTTCCGGCGGCGTTTCACGCGGCCAGTTGTCCCCGATGGAGTTGGGATCGTAGTTGGCCGGAGCGGTGTCTATCTGCATGCGGTGGAAGCCGTCCCTCTGGTTGTTGTGGAAGGGGCAGACGGGCCGGTTGATGGGGATTTCCGTAAAATTGGCTCCTCCCAGGCGGTGCCGCTGGGTGTCGCTGTAGGAGAAGATGCGGCCCTGGAGCAGCGGGTCGTCGGAAAAATCGATGCCCGGCACGATGTTGGCGGGGCAGAAGGCGACCTGTTCCGTTTCCGCAAAGAAGTTGTCCGGATTGCGGTCCAGCACCATTTTACCGACGATTTCCACGGGAACCAGCGCTTCCGGAATGAGCTTGGTGGCGTCCAGAATATCGAAGTCGAATTTGTCTGCGTCCTCTTCCGGAATGAGCTGCAACCCGAGTTCGAATTCCGGGTAATCCCCGGCTTCAATGGATTGCCAGAGATCCTTGCGGTGGAAGTCCGGATCGCGTCCCGTCAACGCCTGCGCCTCGTCCCAGATCAGGGATTTCTTCCCGTACACGGGCTTCCAGTGAAAGCGGACGAAGGTGCTTTTCCCTTCTTCATTGACCAGCTTGTACGTATGAATGCCGAAGCCTTCAATGGTCCGGTAACTCCGGGGAATGCCGCGGTCGGACATGAGCCACATGACGTTGTGCAGGGTTTCAGGCTGGAGGGAGACATAATCCCAGAAGGAGTCGTGGGCCGTCTGCCCCTGAGGCATTTCATTGTGGGGCTCCGGCTTGACGGCGTGGATGAAGTCCGGGAATTTGATGGCGTCCTGAATGAAAAAGACGGGCGTGTCGTTGCCCACCAGGTCATAGTTGCCTTCCTTGGTATAGAACTTGGTGGCGAAGCCGCGGATGTCCCTCACCGTATCCGGAGATCCTCGGAAGCCCTGCACGTTGGAAAAACGCACAAAGACCGGGGTCTTTTCTCCCGGATCCTGCAAAAAGCCCGCCTTGGTGTACTTGGAAAGGGATTTGTATACCTGAAAATAGCCATGTGCCCCGGAACCTCTTGCGTGAACCACGCGTTCCGGTATCCGCTCCTGGTCAAAATGAGCCATTTTTTCCAGAAAGTGGAAGTCTTCAAGCAGAGAGGGGCCTCTGCTTCCGGCTTTAAGTGTGTTTTGGTCATTGGCTATTTTAACTCCCAGGTTGCTTGTGAGCGGCTGGTCCATGCCGTTGGAGCGCATGGTGTCCAGATCCTTGATTTTTTCCGTGGTATTGTCCGGCATTTTCATGGAGCCGGGAGCGGAGGGTTCCGCATTGGGCGGTGTAGGCTTCGGAGTGGGCTTGATCAGCTCCGGATCAACCGTGTCTGTGTAATGGGGTTCCGCTTCCTTTCCGTCGGTGAAAGGAGCGAGGCTGTCTTCCATGGGCGGCGTCTTTTTTTTCATTTGCTTGTTCATGATGGGACCGAATTTCTTCTATACGGGTAAGGGTTCGACTTCCCTTTTTCCGGTGATGTTCTGTCATGTTTTGTCAGCAGCTACCGTTCAGGGATGATGGAGATTCACTGAAAAGAACTCGACTTGAAACGTTTATATGATAGAGAATGGCATCTATGGAAAAGGCTTGTTTGATTGGCATGGCTTTCCTGCCTGTGGTCCACGCTTCATTCGGAGCGGGGCAGGAGGCGGAAGACCGACGGGATGTAGCCGTGGACACGCAGACGGCGTTCGGGAAGCCTCCGCGTTCCCTGCATCTGGAACCGGTGGAGAGCCTCGCGGTGCCGAAAAATCCGGATATTCCCTACGGCATGATCAGCCGCGTGCATCTCTACGCCGACCGCTCCCATGGTTCCGGTGAAGATTCCATTTATCTGGTGGCGGAAATGAATTTCCGCGGGGAAGATGGGGACCAGCCCCATATTGTGGGAATCTTTGCCGGTTCTCCCGTGGGGGAACCGTGCATGAAGCTGGCGGACCTGGACAGGGACGGCATTCCGGAACTGATTCTGGTTCATGAAGCGGGGGCGGGAGCTTTCTATATGCGCATTTTCCGTATTTCCCAAAAACCCAATGTTTCCGACAGCAAGAGCTGCATCTCCGCCTCTGCCATGCTGAAACAGGTGGGATGCTGCCGCACGGGAATAGGAACCGTCAGTCTGGAGGATGACGGAACGGTGGTGGTGAAGACTTATCCGGAAGGGGGAAGGGTTCCGACATCCGTGAAAAAATACCGTCTGGAACAGGGAGCGGACGGCATGAAGGAGGTGGAATAAACAGGTGCGGTGCAGGGGGGCCGGAGGAAGGGGGGAAAAGCGCAACGGCGTTTCCGGCGCTGCGTACATGAAATGGGGCGGAACTTCCACAAATTTTCATAGACGCGGGGAATAAATAGGTTATGATTTTTGTGTCAATCGGGTATTGGAAAAAAGGCTCATGCCGTTATGGCGCGGGGCGGCTTTTCCGGTATGGAACCATTTTCCCATTGAATTAAAGTGATGACGGTGCAAGAAATAGCTGAACAAAGTTTGAAGAGCCTTCTGGCCTCCCTGGGTTTTTCCGCGGATATTGAAGTAACGGAGGCGGACGGCATCGTGTGCCTGAATATTTCCTCCCCGGATTCCCAGTACATCATCGGGGGAGACGGAGACAGGCTGGACGACCTCCAGTACCTGGTCAACCGCATGATCCAGCGCAAGATGGAGGAGGCCCCTCGCGTAAAGGTGGATTGCGACCATTACCGGGAACGCAACGAAGCCCGCCTGCTGGAAAAGGCCCGTTCCCTGGCCGAACGCGTGCAGGAGAGCGGCAAGCCGATGAAGATGCAGCCGCTGAACGCCTACCACCGCCGCCTGGTGCACAACGCCCTTCAGTCCATGGAAGGCATTGCGACGGAGTCCGAGGAAGGAGACGGCCGTTACAAGCGCATTACCATCCGGCGCGCCTGAAGCCGGCAGTTTTCATGAAGGTTGCAGCGGTTATAGCATCTGTTTGCCTGGCGCTGGTGACGGCGGTTCCGGGCCGTGCGGAAACGAAGGCTTCCCCCGTTCCCTGCGCCGCGGCTCCTTCTCCTCCTCCGCCTGTGCTGGTGGTGTACGGTTCCGCGGAACCCGGAGCGGCGGAAGCCCGCTGGCTGAAGGCGCTCCGTCCTGGAACGGAAGAACGCCGTGCACTGGATGAACACGTCCGTGACGTGCAGTTTGTTACGGTGCCCAAACGTCCCTCCGTGAAGGATTGGGAAGAAGGCGGCAGCCTGTCCCGTGCGGCGGAGCATGGCGTGCGCGTGCTGCCTGCGGTGGTTTTGCTTGATTCCAGGGGACGCGTGTTTGACTTGGTGGAAGGGGGCGCGGATGCCGCATCCCTGCGGGAAAAGGCGGCCCTGCTGGTGGAGAAGGCCCGGGGCGTGCGCCCGGTGACTTTGGTGAACGACGTTCCGAAGGGCGGAGACCCTGCGGAGGAGGCCGCCGCCATTTGCCGGGCGTTGGAACTGGTGCCGGCGGAAGCCTGGTTCCGGGATTATCCGGGAACGATGAAACGCCTGGAAAAACTGAATTGCACGTTTCCGGCCTTTCTGAACGCCCGCGCGGCGGTCCGCCGGCTGGAGAAAAACCGGGAAACGGCGGCACTGCTCTGCGAATCCTTCCAGGCCTGTGATTCCCCTTCCATCCGGAAATGCCTGGAAGCGTGGCGGAAAAGGGCGGATGATCCCTCTCTGCCCGTGGAGGAACGCCAGTTGATCCTGCTTTCCATGGTGCATCCCCTCTGGGTCCGGCTGGAAGAGGCGCTGTACCGGGACGCCCACACGGCGGAGAGTGAGGAGGCCTTCAACCGGGCGGTTGCCGTGCTGGAGGAAGTGCGGGACATGGACCGCGCCAGCGTTTGCGGCAGGCGCGCGCACCAGCTCCGGGAAGAGCTGAGGAGGGCTCGCCTGGCTGCCGCGCGGTATGATTGATGCGGTTTTCCGGAGCTTCCGGAAACGGACAGGAAGGGTTCCCGGTTGCCGCCACGGAATCAAGGGGCGCGTTTTTTCTTCGTGATTCCCTTCTCCACAGGAAGGGCCCGGCAAATTGGCTTGATTTTGCCCCTGTCCGGGGCTAGTCTTCGGACCGTTATGACAGACTCATCCATCCCGGACATGATGGCGGCGGCGCGCCGTGACAAATGGACTGACCAGCAACTGGCCGCCAAGGCTGTGGAACTGGCGGAATCCATTCTGAAACAGTCGAATGCCGGGATGCGCAGGAAGGAGAAAAAGCAGGCGGAGCAGATGGAGCGCATGATGAACGATCCTGCGGGCAAGGCCTTTACGCTGGCGCTGGCGGACCGCGTGTTCCGTCCTTCCTCGCCGGCGCGGGGCGCGGAACTGTTCCGCTACCTGCTGGACGGCTACGGCATTCCCCGTTATTTGTCCGCCGCGGACCGGCTCGCCATGAAGCTGGGCGGCAGGTTTTCCACACAGTTTCCGGGCGTGGTAATGCCCATGATTACCAGCCAGCTGAGGAAGGAAAGCTCCAACGTGATTCTCCCGGCGGAGGAGGGGAAACTGCGTTCCCACCTGCGCCGCAGGCGCAAGGCCGGCATCCGGATGAACATCAACCAGCTGGGAGAGGCCATTCTGGGGGAAAGCGAAGCCCATCACCGCCTGCAGCAGGTTGTGGACCGTTTGGCGGACAAGGACTGCGACTATATTTCCGTCAAGATTTCAGCCATTTTCAGCCAGATCCATCTGGTGGCGTTTGAAGAAACCGTGAAGCTGATCCAGGAGCGGCTGCGCATCCTGTACCGGGCGGCCATCACCCATGCGGTGACGCTGCCGGACGGTTCCAAAAAGCCCAAGTTCGTGAATCTGGACATGGAGGAATACCGCGACCTCCATTTGACGGCGGAGGCGTTCAAGCGCACGCTTATGGAGGAGGAGTTCATGCAGCTGGAAGCCGGGATTGTACTTCAGGCCTATCTGCCGGATTCCTGGGAGGAGCAGATGAAGCTGTGCGCCTGGGCGAAGGAGCGCGTGGAGCAGGGCGGCGCACGCATCAAGATCCGCCTGGTGAAAGGCGCCAACCTGGCGATGGAGAAAGTGGAGGCCTCCATGCATGACTGGGCGCAGGCCCCGTACGGCACGAAGGCCCAGGTGGACGCCAATTACAAGAGGATGCTCCACTACGGCTGCATGCCGGGGAACGCGGAATACGTCCAGTTTGGCGTGGCCTCCCACAACCTGTTTGATTTATGCTATGCCATGCTGCTGCGTGAGCGGGAAGGCGTGCGAGACTGCGTGGAGTTTGAAATGCTGGAAGGAATGGCGAACCATCAGGCTCGCGTGATCCGCCAGGCGGCGGACGGCTTGCTGCTGTATGCGCCCGTGGTCCTGAAGGAAGACTTCCACAGCGCCATTGCCTACCTGGTGCGGCGGCTGGATGAAAATACCAGTGAGGAGAACTTCCTGCATGACCTCTTCGGCATGACGCCGGGCTCCCGGAGCTGGGAAATCCAGAAAAAAAGGTTTTTAAAAGCCTGCCAGGAGAAGGACGACGTGAAGTACGGCCCCAACCGTACGCAGAACCGCGCCACGGATCCCGTGCCGCCCACGCATTACCGGGACGCCTTTGCCAATGAGCGGGATACGGACTGGTCCCTGCGGCAGAATGCGGAGTGGATCAACGGCCTGATTGCCGCGGAAAAGGAAAAATCCGGTGAGGAGATTCCGCTGGTCATCAACGGGGAGGAAATAACGACCAACCTGTGGGGCGTGGGGCGCGACCCGTCCCGTCATAATGAAGTCTCCTACAAGTTTGCGTATGCAGACTTTGACCAGATTGAACATGCGCTGGACACCGCGGACAAGGCGCGCTCCTCCTGGGCGTCCAAGAGCGTCGGCGAGCGCGGAGAAATCCTGCACCGTGCGGCGCAGGAACTGTCCAGAATCCGTGGAGAGGCCATTGCCGCCATGGTGAGGGACGCCGGAAAAGTGCCCACGGAAGCGGATGTGGAAGTGAGCGAGGCCATTGACTTCTGCCGCTATTATGCGGAAGGCCTGGACCGTGACGGCATGAATGACGGCGTGGAGATGACCCCGCTGGGTACCGTTTGCGTGATGTCTCCCTGGAACTTTCCCTTTGCCATTCCCACGGGGGGGCTGGCTGCCGCACTGATGGCGGGGAACACGGTGGTGTTCAAGCCGTCCGAGCTGGCCGTTTACACGGCCTGGCAGATTGTCCAGGCATTCTGGCGCGCCGGAGTTCCGAAGAACGTGCTTCAATTCGTGCCGATGCCGCGCAATGAAATTTCCCACAAATTCCTGATGGATCCGCGCCTGAACGGCGTGATCATGACGGGCTCCTACCGCACCGGGAAGATGCTGCGTGAACTGCGGCCGGACCTGCATGTCCTGGCTGAAACCAGCGGGAAGGACGCCATGGTTATTACCGCTACGGCGGACCCGGACCAGGCCGTGAAGGACCTGGTGAAAAGCGCCTTCGGCCATTCGGGGCAGAAATGTTCCGCCGCCAGCGTGGCTATTGTGGAAGCTTCCGTTTATGACAACCCGGCCTTCCTGCGCCAGTTGAAGGATGCCGCCGCCAGTTTGAAGGTGGGAGGTTCCTGGGAGGTCAACTCCGTGGTCACGCCGCTCATCAAGGAGCCGGAAGGCGACCTGCTCCGGGCGCTCACGCAGCTGGAACCCGGAGAGGAATGGCTGCTCAAGCCGGAACCTGCGGAGGACAATCCGTGCCTGTGGTCTCCCGGCATCCGTCTGGGCGTGAAGCCGGGAAGCTGGTTCCATCAGACGGAATGCTTCGGCCCGGTGCTGGGCATTATCCGCGCGGAAAATCTGGAAGAAGCCATTGACATCCAGAATGACTCCGAGTTCGGACTGACCGGCGGCCTCCAGTCTCTGGATGAACGGGAAATCGCCCTGTGGAAGAGCAAGGTCCAGGTGGGCAACGCCTACATCAACCGCGTCATTACCGGCGCCATCGTCCGCCGCCAGCCGTTCGGCGGCTGGAACCATTCCTCCATGGGGCCCGGCTCCAAGGCCGGAGGCCCCAATTACCTGACCATGCTGGGAAGCTGGGAGGAAAAGGCGCTGCCGCAGAAACTGCGCACGCCGGGAGAACGCATCACGGGGCTGGTGGAAAAACTGTGCTCCGAGCTGCCGGATTGCGCCAAGCGCATCCGTTCCGCGGCCGGTTCCCAGGCCAAATGGTGGATGGAGGAATTCGGCGTGGAGCATGATCCCTCCCATATCTACGGGGAAAACAACACGTTCCGTTACGTGCCCGTAAAGGGCATTCTGGCCCGCGTGGAAGGCATCTCCGACGCTGACGCCGCCATCCTGCTGCTGGGAGCGAAACTGTGCGGCGCGGCCCTGCACCTGAGCGTGGAGGAAGGGCACCCCTGGATTCAGAAAATGAACGGCTACTATGCCTCCCTGACGGTGGAGACGGAAGCGGAACTGATCGATCGGATGCCGGATGCGGCCCAGGGCGTGCAATTCCTGCGGGGAACGGGCATCTCCGAGGCTCTGGCGAATGCCGCCCGCGCCCGGGATGTGGAAGTGCTGGACCGCCCCGTGCTTGCCAACGGACGTCTGGAGCTGCTGGGCTACTTCCGGGAACAGGCCGTTTCCGAAACCGTTCACCGCTACGGCAACCTCATTCCGCCTCCGGGCAGTTTCAAGACGGCCGGGGCGTGAAGGGGAGCGTTGAACCCTGGCTCCCTAGCGGCGCGGACATCAGTATAAAGGCGGAGCAGGAAAATGCCCCGCAGTGCCTTTCGGGGAATGAAGGCTTTCCGGCCTTCATTGGATGAACTTCCGCTGAAGTTCAGCGGAGGGGTTTTTCTTGCAGGGGCAGAAAAACCGGGTTTGCCCGGTTGGGTAAAAGATGAAACCTGCCGGATAAAGGAATTTCCCGGCGGCTGAACGATGAAAAGTTAAGGCAGTACGGGAAGGGCCTTCATGGAGCGCCGCGGGCCTCTGCGGCAGCTGAATGAAAATACGGCCTGGGCCGCACTCTCTCTTAACGTCCATCCGCTGACGCTCAGTTATTTTTTAATTGCCGCAGAGGCTGTGGCGCTCCTGCCCCTCTCGGAAGGGCAAAAAAATTGGAATCCACAGGAAACGCAAACTCTTCTGATCGGCTTACCGCTGTTGTTAGCTTCTTCCCCGGCTTTCTTCCGTTCCCGCAGGCTTGTTCCTGGGCGCTTTTGTTTCTTTTCTCCATTTTGTGATAGAACGTTTCCGGGAAACGGGTATATTTCCGGGAACGTCCGCGACGAAGCGGCGCTTCTCCCTACCACACCTCCATGAGCACCAACCAACCATTGACCTCCCACGGCACCCACATCGCCTGGGTTGACTTCCTGCGCATCCTGGCCTGTTTTCTCGTTGTCGTGGCCCATTGCTGCGATCCGTTCGTAGGCAGTTTTGACGGCACCTTCAACTTTAAATCCGCCGTCTTCTGGGGCAGTCTGGTGCGGCCGTGCGTGCCGCTGTTCGCCATGATCTCCGGCGTGCTGCTCTTTCCCGTCACCATGGAAATGGGCGCTTTTTACTCCAAGCGCCTCAAAAGGGTGCTGATTCCTCTCGTCGTCTGGTCCCTGGTGCTTCCCTTGCTCTACTTCGGCTACTTTGCCGCGGGCGTGCATACGGCCAGCCCCAACATCGTGATGGACAACTACACCTGGAGCGCCACCGTCGGCAAGCTTTACACCTTCCTTTTCAACTTCAACTATGACACCACTCCCCTGTGGTACGTGTACATGCTGGTGGGCCTGTACCTCTTCATGCCCATCATGAGCGCGTGGCTGGCGCAGGCCAAAAGGAAGGACGTGAAAATCTTCCTGGGCATCTGGGTATTCAGCATGACTCTCCCCTACATCCAGATGCTTGCCCCGGCGCTGGGCTATGAAGGCAATTACGGCAACATGGGCATTCTGGGCGTTTGCGACTGGAACCCGTACGGAATGTTCTATAACTTTGCCGGCTTCCTGGGGTACATGGTGCTGGCCCATTACCTGGCCAAATACCCGCTGGCCTGGAGCTGGAAAAAAATGCTCGCCATCACCGTTCCCCTCTTTTTGGTCGGCTTTGCCGTCACGTTCTTCGGCTTCTTGGAAACGCAGAAGCACTTCCCCGGCCAGTATTCCAAGCTGGAGATACTCTGGTACTTCTCCGGCATCAACGTCTTCCTGATGACCTTCGCCATCTTTGCCATCGTCAGCAGGCTCAGGATCAAGCCCAGCCCGGTGCTGGGCAAGATGGCGGCGCTCACCTTCGGCGTGTACCTGTGCCACTTCTTCTTTGTCCAGTGTTCCTATGACTTCGTGAACTTCATTGGAATGGGGGGGCTTCCCTCCGCCGTGAAAATACCGTTGCTGGCCTGCCTGGCCTCCGCCGTCTCCCTGGCGCTGGTATGGCTGTTGAGCCTGAACAGGTGGACGCGCAAAAGCATTATGTAAACCGCGGATATTTTCCGCAGGGCGCTTCGGGACCACGGCAGTCCCGGGGCGCCTCTTCTTTTGTGGAAAAGAGAATAAGGCGGTTTCCGGGGAGAGGCCTGCAAAATTCTGGACGGGAAAGAGGGAACAGGCTAGGATGTCCCCGCATCGTGCACAGGCCCAGGTTGCTGGAGATGCGGGCTTTTTAACGCATGAAAAGCTCCTCTCCCGGTCTCCCTTCCGCCGACCCCAAGCTCACAGGAAATTCCCGGGACACCGGCGATTTTCGTAATCCGTTGGGGTTCTGATCTTGACAACTATCATCTCTTTTTTACGGCTTGGAATCCTTGTGCCTCCCATGGGAGGTTGGCGCAAAACGCCCGTTGCGCTGTTGATACTCAAACCATAGACGCCCAGGCTGTCGCACTCTCACGAGTGCGTGGATTGAAACAACCTCGTCTGATAGAGTGCTGGCGGTGTCATAACGTCGCACTCTCACGAGTGCGTGGATTGAAACATGCGTTGGCCGATGATGGAAACCGGGTCAAGCGTCGCACTCTCACGAGTGCGTGGATTGAAACGGGGACAGGAACCCCGCGTGATACCGTTTCACCAGTCGCACTCTCACGAGTGCGTGGATTGAAACTATTGTTGGTGCGGCGTTTAACGGGTGCCGCATGGTCGCACTCTCACGAGTGCGTGGATTGAAACTCGATGTCTTGTTTATTTACATTCATGATTTATTGGTCGCACTCTCACGAGTGCGTGGATTGAAACGCGATGCAGCTATTTTAATAGAAGGAGCTTTTAAGTCGCACTCTCACGAGTGCGTGGATTGAAACTGCTGGTCTTTGTGGAGGGCGAATTCGTCCAGGAGTCGCACTCTCACGAGTGCGTAGATTGAAGGGTGAATATGATCCCCTTCGACAAGCTGACGGATTTTTTCAGTAAAAACCTGAAGTAAGTCTGGCTCCGTCCGGGAACATCCCATGGAAGCTTTTTCCCGGCGGTGTTCCCGGAGCACACGGCCAGGGAACGGCAGGGAAGGTTTTATTGGGGGCCGTGTGTGAACGGCAGACCCTCTTTTATTGTATCATTGGCAGAAGGCCATGGCGTACAGGGAACGGAAGGGGAGGGATTTTATTCAGGGTTCTCCGCTTTCCCCCTGCCGGGGCGCCCGTAGTTCCATGGGCTCTGAACGGTCCATGGATACTGTCACTTGAAGAATTGAAAAGAAAAGCAGATGGATATATTGGAAAGAATGCGCCGTGGAGAGTTGACACGGCTGGGCGATCCCGGGTACCCGGTCATAGAAGAGTTGATCACGAGGGCCTTCCGCATCACCGGAGAGTGAATGCGGGCTACCATGACGCCGCCGAGACGCGGGCTGGCATGAGTGAATTGACTGGGCAGGAGATCGATGAAACGACGTGGATCGTGCCGCCTTTTTATACCGATTTCGGCCGTTTCACACGGTTCGGCAGGGACGCGTTCGTGAATTGCGGCTGCACGTTCATGGACTGTGGCGGAATAACGGTTGGTGACGGCGTGCTGATTGGTCCGGAAGTGAAGCTGATTACGGAGAATCATGCGGAGGAACCGGAATTGCGCCATCATGTTTATGGGCGTCCCATCGTGATTGGACGGAGGGCATGGATAGGGGCCGGGCTACCCTTTTACCCGGCGTGACCGTGGGGGAGAATGCCATCGTGGCCGGCGGGGACGTTCCGGCCCGGTTCATCAGGAATATCAGGCAATGACGGTTTAGGGCAGGCAACGGGAAGGCGCCGGAGGTTCCGGAAAACAACGGCGTTGAAATGCCCGTGGAGGGATGGATGCCGGCACCGCGTCAGTGGATACCATAGATTCCGGTTGATCGATTTTTCCTTTGCAGGGCTGAACGAAGAGAGGGCGGCCGCGGTTGTCCGGACAGGCGGATTTTTCCGAAGGGCTTGTTATCCATACCGGAGGCGGACGGTTATGGCATGGGCTGTCGGCATCGGCAATTTTCAGCTTGAATGGTTCGGCATACTTGCGCTGCCGTTCCTGTGGAGAACCGCGCGAAGCTCTTTTCCGGAAGGGGCGGAGGGATGAAGTTCCCGGCATAGTGGGGAAGTTCCGGAGGGGCGGCCTTCCGCCGAAGGGGAACGGAGAAGATTTTTTCAGGCAGAAGGCGGAGTGCCCCCACAGCAGGTATGACAGGACGGTTGCGCTGGTTTTTTGATCCCGGCATGTCCGGATGGGAAGGGATAGTGTTTTTGAATACGTTCACTATTAACGTGTTGAGTGATGTTTTAATGAACGGCGTTTTGTGCCGCTCCGGGAGAGAAGGGAAGAAGTTGGATGAGGCGGCCATGGGAAACGTCCTGATTCTTGAGCTTTTTTTCTCGCATGCTGTCAAAGGTTTATACAGCATGGAGTTGTACGATTAGGTAGAAAGAATAGTTGATGATGGAACATTCAGTAATTTTTCCGGACCATCGGAAGGTTTGCGCCTTGGGGCAGGGAACCTGGAAGATGGGAAAATCCGCGTTGAGGGAGGCCGAAGAAGTAGAGGCGCTGCGCGCGGGCATTGAGCTTGGCATGAGCGTGGTTGATACGGCTGAGATGTATGGCAACGAGGAGTTGGTGGGAACGGCAATCCGCGGATTGCGCGACCGTGTTTTCCTGGTTACCAAGGTACTTCCCGGCAATGCCAGCAGGACAGGAACCAAGGCCGCCTGCGAACGGAGCCTGAACAAGCTGCGTACGGATTATGTGGATTTGTTCCTGCTTCACTGGGGAGGCCCCCATCCCATTGAAGATACGGTTGCCTCCATGATTGAGCTGCAGCAGGAGGGTAAGATAAAGGCCTGGGGCGTCAGCAATATGGACGTTCCGGAAATGGAGCGGTTTTATGCCGTTCCGGGAGGAGTTTCCTGCGCCGCCAACCAGATTCTTTATAATCTGGCCCATCGCGGCGTGGAGTACGACCTGCTGCCGTGGTGCCGGGAGCGCCACCTTCCCGTGATGGCCTATTCTCCTGCGGATGAAGGGCGGCTGTCCCGCAATCCGGTTCTGATGGAGATTGCGCAGAAGCATGAGGCTA
The DNA here is from genome assembly GCA_947624785.1 of Akkermansia muciniphila. Taxonomy (GTDB): domain Bacteria; phylum Verrucomicrobiota; class Verrucomicrobiia; order Verrucomicrobiales; family Akkermansiaceae; genus Akkermansia; species Akkermansia muciniphila_F. The sequence continues at coordinate 90,925 of CANQLV010000011.1, forward strand.
CTCCGGTGCAGATCGCGCTGGCCTGGATTCTGCGCCGCCCCGGAATGATTGCGATCCCCAAGGCCGGTTCCGTCACGCATGTGCAGGAGAATTACCGGAGCTTGTCCATCAAGCTGACTGCGGAGGATGTGGATTTGCTGGACGAGGCTTTTCCGCCTCCGGGCAGGAAGGTGCATCTGGATTCCTGGTAGGCCGCGGATGAAGCGCGGCGTGCGGATTTTTTCGCGGTATCAGGAGCGCCGCAAGTCCTTGCGTCAACTGGGGAGAAAGGGCGCCAGCGAACGATTTTAACATGCGGGTGCGATGGGGCATTGGCTACCGCAATTTCTTTGTTCATGGAGAACGGGGAATCGCTTGTGCGTCTCCGCAGGGTTCCATCCGGAGATTTTTTTCTCCCTGAAATGAGAAAAGGAAGAAGGAAAAGGCGGCAGATATCCGTGCCGTAGTGGAAAAGGAAGGAAAACACTCGTGAACGGTGCTCAGCGGTGCTGTCATTTTCTGGTTTCAGCCTCTTCCGGTTGCGAAGAGGGATTTAACGCAGCCGTAAAAAAGGCCGCCCTTCCGGAAATACGGTGTTCCGGGGGCGGCCGATGGGTGAGGGGATAAAAAGCGCTACAGCGGCTGCGCGTCCGTCCTGGGTATCCAGACGGGCGTGTTCTGGAAGGTGCTGGCGTAGTACCAGGAGCCGCGTTCCGCGCGCAGGATGAGCGGGGTGGATTCCGGCAGGGTGATGACCGCCGGGCTGTTCATGTCCGCCGCGTGCCTCCCGGGCGTTTTCTGGGTGACGACCAGCAGCCGGTCTGCCGGGATGGATTCCGGGGTTTCCGGGTACATGATGTAGTTCATGATGGCCGCCACGGTGACCAGTCCGCTGAGGGTGGCCAGGATGGTCAGCAGCGCCCCGTGCCTGCGGGTGACGGTCAGGAGCGCCAGGAAGGTGAGCATGACGGCGCCGGAGAGGATGGAGATGGGGCCGAGCGCATCATGGCTGATGTAAGTGAGCCACTGGTTTTCCGTGGTGTTGGCGGGGAGGATGGCCCCCTCCTTGCGTTCAATGAATTGCAGGTTGTATCTGGCTTCCGTGAAGTACGGGGAGAGTTCCAGCGCGCGGCGGTAGTTGAGGGCGGCCAGGCCGGGCTTGTTCATGCGGTAGTAGGAGTTGCCGATGCCGAAGCTGGCATAGGCGCGTTCCGACTTGGAGAGGTCCGTATCGCCACTTTCCCTGCTGAAGTAGTCAATGGCCTTGGCGTATTCTCCCTGTTCATAGGCCCGCACGCCCAGGTTGTCCGTTTCCGCGGCGTTTCCGGCTGCTCCGGCCAGGGACAGGGCCACGACGGCGGCCATGATGAGCACGGGAAGCTTGGCGATGGCTTTTTTAATGGCCTGGAGCATGTGCTGGCGTTCCGCGTGCGGCAGTTCGTCCGAAGAGCCGGAGGGCTTGAACGCCCTGTCATCCCGGAGCTGAAGGATGGTTTTCATTTCTTCATTCTGTTTAGGAGGCGGGATGTAGGATTCAATGAAGTTGCCGGCGGCGCGCAGGAATTCCGTGGGGCTGGCCTGGCGCGGCGTGGAGGCCAGTTTCCGGAAGGAACGCATGCGTTCCCGGGCCGTGAAGCTTTCCTTCTGGACTCTGCGGATGTAGCGGATCAGGGCCATGCCCAGCAGGACGACGGCGGGGATGTAGGCCAGGAAGTACCATCCCCAGTGGGCCGGAGCGGTGAGGGCGTTCATGACGGCGGCGGGCATGATCCCGTAAATGTCCGTCATTTCCGCTACCGGAATGGTGCCTGCCGGGGGCGGCGTGGCGGGGGCGGCGGCGCCGGCCGCCGTTCCGGTGATGGCGGAGGCCTTCCATTCCAGGGGAATGGGGGAGGTGGTTACGGTTTTGTACTGCTGCGTGCTGGGGTCAAAGAAGGTGAGTTCAAAGGGCGGGATGGCGTCCGTCTGGGCAATCGGGCGCATCATTTGCTGGAATTCCACGGTCCCCTGGATGGAGCGCGTGTTCTGGCCCGGGTCCAGCTTGTTGGGCGGGTAAAGCTTCCAGTTGGAGGCGTCCGTGAGGGCAGGGCAGGCGATGCTGTGGATGTTGCCCGTGCCCGTCACCTTGATTTTGACGGTGATGGGTTCATTGGCGCTGAGGTCCCGCGCATCCGTGCCGGCGGAGATGAGGAAATCCCCCACGGCGTTGGTGAAGGAGGCGGGCGCTCCCTCCGGGAGTTCCTGGGCCGTGATTTTCACTTCCGGAATGGACATTTCCACCAGCACCTCCGAGCGGATGAAGTTGGCGATGAGGGGGTCCGCTTCCGGCAGGGCGGCGCGTGCCGTGACGGTGCCCGCCGCCGTGACTTCCCCGGCGCGCAGCGGGAACAGCGTGCTCTGGAAGGTCATGACGTTCCAGTTGACGCCTTTGTAGAGCACGGAGCCTCGGGGCTGGCCGCGGAGCAGTTCCACCAGCGTGGGTTCAAAGCGCCATGTAGCCAGGTTGGAGGTGGTGATGGTGGGCGCCGTGTATTCCAGAATGTATTCCGGAGCATAAATTTTCAGTTCGCAGCGGTCCGGCTGGTGGACGTAGGGCTTCTGGTTGTCCACATGCCACAGCATCCCGTACGGAACCGTGGCGCCGTTCAGGTTCAGCGTGTTCCACTTGATGGCGCTGTACGGGTAGACGGTCAGCGTCTGGGGAAGCGTGGTGTAGGTGCGGCCGTTGTTGGCTTGCAGGGTCAGGGACGGGATTTCCACGGTGCCCACTTCGTCCGGAGTTACTTCAATGGCCATCAGGAAGGCGGACTGGTTGGGGGATCCCGGCCAGCGGATGTAGTTGCCCTGGCTGACCCAGCGCAGGCTGGCGCCCTTCACTCTGGGGAGCGGATCCTGGCGGGCGATGCTGCCGTCCGTCAGAATGATGAAGAGGCGGGTTTGTTCTCCCGGCACAACGGCGTCGGACAGCCAGGTGGTGACCACCTGCTGGGCCATGAGCGTGACGGTCATGCAGAAGAAGAGCGAAAGAATGGCGAGCAGTTTTTTCATCATGTTGCGGGATATGTTTGAAGGGTTGGCATCGTGGATGCGGGCGGAACGGGTTAATAATCCTTGTCCGGAGGAATTTCCGGCGAACGCTGGGGAACGGGGCAGCCGGGTTCAATGTCCCTGCGTTCCATCAGGATGGCTCTTGCCTCCCGGCGTTCCTTTTCCTCCTTGCTTTCCTTTTGCGTGGCTACCGGTACGGGCTTGTCTCCTTCCGGTTGCGGCTGGGGCTGCGGTTGTTCCGTTTCGGGCGTTTCAGGCAGCTTGTCTTTTTCCGGGGAGGAGGGAAGCTGGGCGTTTTTCATTTCATTTTGATCACCTTTATCTTCCTTGCCCGCGGCGTTATCCTTGTCTTGGTCCTTGTTCTGGTCCTTGTCTTGGTCCTTGTCTTGGTCCTTGTCTTGGTCCTTGTCTTGGTCCTTGTCTTGGTCCTTGTTCTGGTCCTTGTTCTGGTCCTTGTTCTGGTCCTTGTCTTGGTCCTTGTCTTGGTCCTTGTCTTGGTCCTTGTTCTGGTCCTTGTCTTGGTCCTTGTCTTGGTCCTTGTCTTGGTCCTTGTTCTGGTCCTTGTCTTGGTCCTTGT
>CANQLV010000012.1 GCA_947624785.1 Akkermansia muciniphila
TGTGACGATTTCTTAACCAGGTTTCTCTTCCGCACCATGGGGGCGGGAGGGTATCACTTCACCGTCTTCCGGCATGAGAATTGTTCCACTACATGCCGGAGCCGGTTTTAGATAGTGGAGGCTTGCAAAGAATACTTGCTCATTTTCTTTTCTGTTCCGGCAATGCGATGGGCCCTGCTGGCGGAAGCGTTTTTTTATAGGCAAGAATGTACCGGGGAACATGCCTTTCAGAAGAATGAGGCACTGAATGAATGGCGGAATACCCTGAAATTGCAATAAGGTTTCAAGTTTCCTCGATGAAAAAGCCGGGAAGCAAAATGAACAGCGGCGGGTGCCGGTCAGCGCGAGGAGAGGTGGCGGCTCCTGAAACTAAAACCGACCATAAAGGTGACCAGGGTGCCGATGGTTACGCGCCATGGGAAGGCTATTTCCGGAATATACTGTTTCCATTCGGCAGGGAGAGGAATGAGTTCAGTCAGCAACGCAATGACCAGGAAGCCTGCCGCCATGGCAATGATGTTTCCTGAATCGTTTCCTCTGGTGCGGGTCAGCATTCCGAGCAGGAAGACGCCAAGCAGGGAGCCATAGGTGTAGCCGAAGATGCCCAGAGCGATTTGAATGATGCGCACTTCCGGATGGTGCACCACGTACCAAGCCGTGATGGAACCGACGAGGATGAGCAGCAGGGAGAAGCCTGCCGTTCCCCAGCGCACGCACCGGAGGAGCTGCCGTTCCGTGGCTTCCGGTTTGAATACTCCCTGGTACCAGTCCTTGGTGGCGGTGGTCGCCAGGGAGTTGAGAGCGGTGGACAGGGAGCCCATGGCGGTCGCCAGCAGCCCGGCGATCAGCAGCCCACGGATGCCGTTGGGCAGTTCATGGATGATGAAATAAGGGAAGACATGGAGCTGCGGCGTGTCTGCGGGGAGGGCTGCCAGATTGTACTGGTAGAAGACGTAGAGAAGAATGCCCGTGAAGAGGAAGACGATGACGATGGGGAAGTCCAGCAGGCCGGATACGATGACCGCCCGAGTTCCCGCCTTGCTGCTTTTTGCGGCCAGCATCCGCTGCACCATGTCCTGGTCCGTGCCGTGCGTAGCCATGGTGATGAAGGTCGCTCCCAGGAATGCGGCCCATACCGTGTATTCCTGGCCCAGGACATGGGCGCATTGCTGGAGGAAGTCCAGGCCTTCCTTGGTGCCCCAGGAGAAGAATTTCCAGTCGTCCCCTCCGTTCATGGCGGCGGAGACGGAGTTCCACCCTCCGGGAATGTGGGAGAAGAGAACCCACAGGGCGGAGAGCATGGAGACGCCCAGCACGACGGCCTGGAGGACATCCGTCCAGACGACGGCTTTCAAGCCGCCGATGGCCGTGTAAATGGTGGTGGCGATGGAGATGACGACCAGCGCGGCAATGTAAAGCAGGACAATTTGGTTGGCGTCCGCCGTGGTGTCCGTCATGAATTGGTAGGCAATGACCAGCAGAATGCCTGCAAAGTAGAGTCTGGTGCCGCTGGCGAGCACCCGGCTGACCAGGAAGACCATGGAGGCCGTGCGGCGCGTCAGGAGCCCGAATCTTTTTTCCAGGTATTCATAGATGGAGACTACCTTGTAGTCGTAGTAGGGCCTGAGGAAGAGCTTGCCGACGATGATGCGGCCCAGGATGGTACCGATGCAGAGCTGGGCGTACGTGAAGTTGCGGGTATGGTAGCCTTCCCCCGGAGCCCCCAGAAAGGTGGCCGCGCTGATTTCCGCCGCCAGGATGGAGGCCAGAATGGCCCACCAGGGCAGGGAACGGTTGCCTAGGGCATAGTCCGTCAGGGAGTTCTGCCTGCGTCCCGCATAGATGCCAATGCAGAAGATGGCCAGAAAGTAGACGACGATGACAAGGAGGTCCATGAACATGCCTGGAAAGAGAAGGCCTTTTCCGGAACGGGATTTCCGGAAAAGGCCCCGGGCTTGGTGAAGGGTCAGGAGTGGCTCTTGTGTTCCAGCGCGGCTGAAACCAGGCCTGAGAAGAGCGGATGAGCCCGGTTGGGTGCGGACTGGAATTCCGGATGGTACTGGCAGGCGATGAAGAAGGGATGGCCGGGAAGTTCCACGACTTCCACCAGTCCGTGTTCATCATTGACGGCGCTGATGACCAGGCCTGCGTTTTCCAGTTCTTCACGGTAGGCCGGATTGAATTCGTAACGGTGGCGGTGGCGTTCCGTGACGCTGTCCTTGCCGTACAGCTTATGCGCCAGCGTTCCGGGCTGGATCAGGGCCTTATAGGCTCCCAGGCGCATGGTGGCCCCCATGGCTTTGATTCCCTTCTGCTCTTCCTGGAGGCTGATGACGGGGTGGGTGGATTTCTGGTCGAATTCCGTGGAGTTGGCGTCGTCCATGCCGCAGATGTGGCGTGCGTATTCAATGACGGCCACCTGCATGCCCAGGCAGATGCCCAGGAACGGGATGCCCTTGGTGCGTGCGTATTCCACTGTTTGTATTTTTCCTTCAATGCCGCGGTCTCCAAAACCGCCAGGCACCAGAATGCCGTCCACGGAACCGATCAGGGCGTCCGCGCCTTTTTCTTCAATTTCTTCCGCGTCTATCCGGAGAATTTCCACGCGAGTGTCATTTTCAGCACCGGCATGGGTGAAGGATTCATAGATGGATTTGTAGGCGTCCTGAAGGGCGATGTATTTGCCGACTACGGCAATCCGTATGGAGTGGCTGGGGCTGATGACGCGGCCCACGTAACGTTGCCAGTCCGCCAGGTTGGGCGCGGGAACGTCCAGCCCCAGGCGCTTGGTGACGATGCGGTCTATTTTGTCCTGGCTGAGGTCCAGAGGACATTCGTAAATGGTGTTTTTAACGTCGCGGAAGGCGATGACATTCTTGGCTTCCACGTTGCAGAACATGGCGATTTTACGCCGTTCGTCTTCGCTCATGTCGTATTCCGTCCGGCAGATGATCACGTCCGGCTGAATACCGATTTCCCGGAGCTTGGCGACGGATTGCTGGGTGGGCTTCGTTTTCATTTCCCCGGCGGCCTTGATGTAGGGGAGCAGGGTGACGTGGATGAAGCAGACATTGTCACGGCCTACTTCCAGGGCGAACTGGCGCAGGGCTTCCAGGAAGATGTGGCCTTCCATGTCCCCCACTGTGCCGCCGATTTCCGTGATGATGATGTCCACGTCCGATTGTTCCGTGACTTCATAAAGGCGGTTTTTGATTTCATCCGTGACGTGTGGAATGTATTGAACCGTTTTTCCCAGATAGTCTCCCCGGCGTTCCTTCCGCAGCACGCTTTCAAAGACCTGGCCGGAAGTAAGGTTGTTGAGGCGGGAGAGGCTGCAATGGACGAAGCGTTCGTAATGGCCCAGGTCCAGGTCCGTTTCCGCCCCGTCGTTCAAGACGTACACTTCCCCGTGCTGGAACGGGCTCATTGTGCCGGGGTCTACATTCAGGTAGGGGTCGAATTTTTGAAGGGTGACCTTGAGACCGCAGCGTTCCAGCAGAGTACCGATGGATGCCGCCGCCAGTCCTTTGCCGAGAGAGGAAACGACACCACCTGTGACGAAGATGTATTTCATGATTATGGTTCTTAATGTATGTTTAATAGGATTTGTTCCACCTGGGCAGCCTGTTCCGGCGTGTCCACGCCCACGCTGACATGGTCCGTCAGGATGACTCTGATTCTGGCGCCGTTTTCCAGCGCGCGCAGTTGTTCCAGAGATTCCGTTTGTTCCAGGGGGGTAGGTTCCCAGCGCACGTAGTTTTCAAGGAAGTCGCGGCGGTAGGCATAGATGCCCAGATGGCGTAGCGGTGGAGTGACGCGGGGATGGCGCGCGTAGGGAATGACGGAACGGGAGAAGTACAGGGCGTCTCCGTTGCCGGCCAGGACTACTTTGACGATGTTCGGGTTGTCCAGGTCTTCCCGCGCGCTGATGGGGCAGGCTACGGTAGCCATGGACAGGGCCTCGTCAGACACCAGCGCGTCCGCCAGCCTGTCAATCAGGGCCGGGTCAATGAGGGGTTCGTCTCCCTGGATATTGACCACATGAGTGGCGGAGGGGAAGGCTTGCACCGCTTCCGCCAGGCGGTCGCTGCCGCTGGGATGGTTTGGAGAGGTCATGATCGCCTTGGCGCCAAAGGCCGCGGCGGTGTCGAAGATGCGCTGGTCGTCCGTGGCGATGGCGATGTCGTCAAGGCGGGAGCAGCGGGAAACGCGTTCCCATACGTGCTGGACAAGCGGTTTTCCTGCAATGAGGTGAAGCGGCTTGCCCGGAAATCTGGAGGATCCCCAGCGTGACGGGATGAGGCCGATGAGGTGATGAGGAGAGTCTGCTGCCATGAGAAGAGGAAACGCATCGAAAGGTAGCAACTCCCCTTGAATTAGTCCAGCCTCAAGCATCAGGTCCGCCCGTTTTTCCGGAGTAGGGGCGGAACGGTCAGGCGGAAATGGCGGGCACGGCGCCAGACTGCGTTTTTTCCTCCGTTTTCCGGATAATGAGCGGCATGTATTCCCTGCGGACGTGGAGGGATACATACAGTCCTTCCTTTTTGGCGCAGGAGAAGAGTACCTTGATGATAGCCAGGGAGATGATGTCCAGGGAGATGGTGGTACTGTCCCCGAAGATGAGCAGGAAGGTGAGCGGCTTGATGAAGTAGATGGCAGAAACGTACAGAATGCCCAGCTTGTATTTGTGGTTGCGGTAGATTCTGCTGACGATCCATGCATAGGTCATGCCGATGACGGACAGGATGAGGTACAGGGAAAGCCCCACGTAGCCGAGCGTTTGAATGGTGGAGATGGGGCCGCTGTGCCACAAGCCGTTCCAGGCAAAGGAGGTCTGGTCCTGGCTGAGGTTGTAGGCCTCTTCATAGAGGTTGGCTTTCACGATGCTGATATCCCGCGAAAAGCCGTCTCCAAATACTCTGTCCTGAATGAAGTGTTCCCGGTCGTCCAGGGCCCATTCCCACATTTCAAAGCGCCAGTTCATGGATGCTTCCGCGTTTACTCTGGCTTGCATGCTGACATCCAGGAAAGGGAGGGCTGAAAGCGTGCGCTGGATACCGTAAGGAAAGGAATGGAGCATTCCTGCGGAGGAGAGGAGCAGAAGCAAAAGCATTCCGAAGATGGGAACCAGGATGCAGAAGAACCATCTTTTGTAGATCAGGGATATTGTGAAAAACAGGAGCAGAAGCTGGGCAATAAAGGAGCGGTATCCGCTAAACAGGACCCCGATGGTTCCAAGGAGAAGAAGGACGCCCCACCAGGGACGTTTGATCATCTGCCACACGGAGTAGTTGATGATGAGTAGTTGAACCGCCAATAGGGAAATTTGGAGAAAGGTTGATTGCCGCGTGTCTTCGGAGGCGGCGCTTGCCGAGGCTGCGGCCGCCGCCGGGTTCGCCCCGGCAGAATTCGGTGAAAGGATGCCCTTGGCGGTTGAGATCAGCGTGAAGATAATAGCCAGAAAAACGGCCCATTGAAGCACCTTTCCCAGTTCGTTGCTGGTGGTTTTCAGTGAGGAGAGGCACAGGTAGGCAAGGAGCGCCTGGAGGAAGAGGACGTATCCCTTGCCTCCGTAGTAGTCTTCCAGCACATTCAACCCTAGGCCAAAGGGATGAATCAGGAAGACGTAGCCCACATGAATGAACAGTACTAGCACGACGATGTCCAGCAGGGGGGCGGAATTCCATGTCAGAGTGGAACGCTTGAGCATCGCATTCCACAAGTAGAAGGGAATGGTAATGACGTAGGCAAAGAGGGGGGCGTAGTCCGTCAGTTCCGATATGGGCAGGAAGAGCAGGGGCAGCCATATCCACAGGTACCATACTTTTTCCTTCATCAGGAAGAGGGCGGCCAGAACGAAGGGGGAAACTGCCAGGGCGATGGAGAAGGGGTCGCCATCCGCCGACATGACGCCGCCTATGATGGCTAGGAGAATGGCAACTACTGAAATCAGTACAATTTTAAATAAATTACCATTCATAGAGCTACCCGTGATTCCCGCATGAAAGACAATGGCGGGAAAGAGAGATGGATGGTGGAGTATAGGGGATTCGAACCCCTGACCTTCTCATTGCGAACGAGACGCTCTACCAACTGAGCTAATACCCCGTGGGAAATACCGGAGGGAATCTATTCCATCCGCCGCCTGAAAGCAAGAGGAATTCGTCAGGCAACGCAAATAAGATGGAAGATTTTGTGGTCCTTTTTTGCACGCTGCCGTTTTCTGTCCGGCGGAAGTTTGCCGCAGGAAGCGGTTATTCCGGGAGATGGACCATTTCCGGAAAATGTGGGAGAGGAGAAACAATGCCGGAAGGAGGGACGGAATGCCTGCCGGCCGTAGAGAGAGGCCGCCGGTTCAAGGGCAGGTGGGTTTGATGTTCCGTACTTTGGAGAAGGCCCGTTTCAAACGGGAGGAGAGCCATTTTCCGCACGGTTGTTCAATGCCGTAGTGCATGACGGCTCCCACGGCAATCAACAGCAGTACGGCGCATATCCAGAAGAAGGCGGAGGGGAGGCCATACCGGTCCTGCGGCCAGATGTACTGCATGAATTACAGCAGGGGCACATGCAGCAGAAAGACGGCATAGGTCAGCAGGCTGGCCCGGTTGGTCAAATGGATGAGAGCCGCTGGAATTTTAACGGCCGGCGGATGGGGTGATTTTGCCAGTGAGCACGCGCTGGCGATGGTCAGCACGGCAATCAGCGTGTCCGGAAGGAGGAAGGCCAGGGAGGCTACCTCCCCGCCGGAGCCCCAAAAGGCGCCGATGAAGGTCTGATAGAGAAGGTAGAGCATTCCTAAGGAGAAGATGGCCGGGCTTCCTTGGAAGAAGCGTTCATGTTTTTTATAGAGCCGGGCCGCGCAGCAGCCGGCGAGGAATTGCCATAAACGATAGGGAGGGAAAAAATAAAGGCGCGTGCCGGGTTCCAGGAACGTGCAGGCGACAGCGGTTAAGAGGCCCAGAGCCAACAGCAGGGGAAGGTGTTTTCTTCCATAGGCCACGAGGGGGAAGAGAAGGACGAAGAGGATTTCCAGCTTCATGTACCATAAGGCATAATTGTCTCCCGTGTGCAGGTGCATGAATTGATTGCCGCCGAAGGAAACCAGCAGGACGCCGAGCAGGTTGTCCAGCTGGAATTGCTCCTTGTAGGAGACCAGGCTGGACAGGAGGATGGCCGTGAACAGCAGCGGCCACAGCCGCGCAAATTTGGAGATGTAGAAGGAGGGTGCGCTGAACGAATCTTCTTTCAGGGTGAACGTCATCAGGAATCCGGAAAGGACGATGAACCAGTCCACGCCCACAGATCCCGCAACGGGCGACCAGCGCGCCCAGTGGAAGGCGCAGATCATCAGGCAGAGGATGATCCGGATTAATGAGATGCCTGGAATGAAGGATGAGGAAGGGGCGTTCATCAGAACTGGGGCATCAGCGGTCCTGCTTGTTTTTAATGCGGTTCCTGAGGTGGCCTTCTTCAAAAAGGCCGTCCATGTACAGCCCCACGGCCTGCGCTTTTCTGAGGCTTTGGGCCGCATTTCTCAGGGCCGGAAGTGCTTGTTCATAGGAGGGGGCGCTTCCCTTTTTGACGGGGGATGCTTCTACAAGGTGCCATCCCCACCGGCTTTTAAGAAGCACCGGCTTGTTGTCGGGAACGTTTGCCAGATCCAGGCCCAGGGTTTCCCGCGCGCGGACGGGGCTGATCCAGCCAAGTTCCCCGCCTGCGGGCGCGGAACGCTCGTCTTCACTGAATTCCCTGGCGAGCCGGGAGAAGGTTTCCCCATCTTGCAGTCGCGCCAGCAGCGTTTCCGCCGCCTGTTTGACCTGGGTTTCATCCTTGTGCAGGGTAGCCAGGAAGATGTGCCTGGTTTTCCGCAGATCAGGGGGGGTAAGCTGGTCCCGGATCAAATCGTAGTAGGTTTTCAGGTCTTCGTCGGATGGGTCCGCCGCCTGGGCGGTCGCCCGGTAGAGTTGTTCCGTCTGCTTGAGCCGCGCCGCTATTTTTTCCTGGAACTGCTCCTGCGTGAATTTCTGGTCATGCAGGGTTTTCAGGTATTGTTCCGTGTTTCCGTCAAAGCGGGAACGGATTTGTTCCGCGGCGCGCGCCGCTTCCGCATTGCGGTTGGGTAGCTGAAGGTCGTTGACGCTGGTTTTCAGGCGCAGGAGGGAGGAGCCGATCAGGTCGTACCTGGCCCGCGGAGCCAGGTCTCCGGCTACGTCCAATTCATGGGTGAGCCTGATGCCTCCGTTCAAGTCCAGAACGGGAGGCCGGCGCAGGAGCTGGAGTTCCGCAATCCTCCGTGAGAGCTGGTTGGCAGTGACGGGTTCTCCGTAAACTTCCGCAATCCGGGCGGAGTTGTCTCCGGGCGGTCCCGGCATCGGTTTCAGGTAGGCGTCCATCCTGCCGGCCAGAAAGCCGTGCCAGAGAAACAGATCCCCCACCAGATAGAGCAGGAATGCTCCATAGATCACGAGCTTGAACGTGAATTTTCCAGTGGGGGACATGGGAGGGACAGGGAAGGGGCAAAGGGCCTAGTTTCCGCCGCCGGAGTCTGCCAGACGGACTGATTCCGGGGGAAGGAAGTTGCGGAACCTCTTCTTTTCAATGCATTTCATGTAGGCTTCCTCCGGAGAGACGATGCCCTGCTGGAGTTTTTGCCAGATGGCGTCATCCATGAATTGCATGCCCATGGCCTTTCCGCCGACGATGACGTCGGGGATTTTCTGTGTGGCGCCTTCACGGATGATGGCCGCCACGGCGGGCGTGGCAAAGAGGATTTCATTGACGGCTACGCGTCCCGGCTTGTCGCTGCGCTTCATCAGGAGCTGCGCCACGACGCCGCGGAGGGAGCCCGCAAGCATGGTGCGCACCTGGGACTGCTGGTCGGACGGGAATACGTCAATGATACGGTCAATGGTTTTGCTGGCGTTGTTCGTGTGCAGGGTGCCGAATACCAGGAGGCCGGTTTCCGCCGCCGTGAGCGCCAGGGAGATGGTTTCCAGGTCGCGCATTTCACCCACCAGCACGATGTCGGAGTCTTCGCGGAGGGAAGCCCGCAGGCCGTCTGCGAAGGAGGGGGTCTGGAGAGGCACTTCCCTCTGGGTGACGATGGATTTTTTGTTGGGGTGAACGAATTCGATAGGTTCCTCCACCGTGATGATGTGCCGCGCCTGGTTGCTGTTGATGTAGTCAATGATGGCGGCCAGGGTGGTGGATTTACCGGAGCCCGTGGGGCCCGTGACCAGCACCAGCCCTGATCTCATGTGGGCGAATTCCTTGACGACCGTGGGCACGCCCAGTTCTTCCAGCGTGGCTATTTTGGTGGGAATAAGACGGAAAACAGCCCCCAGGCCGTGCTGCTGCCTGAAGTAATTGCAGCGGAAACGGGAGGTTTCATCCATTTCATAGGCAAAGTCCAGGTCTCCTTCCTCCAGGTATTTTTGGAAGGCCTGGGGGTCGCATATTTCCGCGAGAAGGTTTTTGAAAGACTGGCCTTCCAGGTTTTCGTCGGAGATGGCGGAGATGGTCCCGTTGACGCGTATTTTCGGAGGCTGGCCTTCGCTGAGGTGAAGGTCGGAGCCGCCCGCTTCTACGAGGTATTTGAAGTATTGGTCGATAACAGCCATAACAGGAGTGTGTCAAAGTTAAAAGTTACTTGATTCCCAGGAAGGATTTCATGATGGTTTTGTCTTCCGCGCGGAAGATGCAGTCTTCCGTGGTGATGAGGCCTGCCTGGTGCAGGGCCCGGAGGGAGTCGTCCATCAGGATCATGCCCTGGGCCTTCCCGGTCTGGATGCAGCCGGGGATCATGAATGTCTTTCCTTCGCGGATGCAGTTGGCGATGGCGGGCGTATTGACCAGCATTTCAATGGCCAGGGCGCGGCCGTTGCCGTCCGCCCTGGGCACAAGCTGCTGGGAGATGATGCCGCGCAGGGATTCACTGACCATGATGCGGATCTGGTCACGCTGCTCCACCGGGAAGACGTCCAGCACGCGGTCCACCGTGCGGGCCGCGGATCCCGTGTGCAGGGTGCCGAGCACCAGGTGGCCCGTTTCCGCCGCCGTGAGCGCCAGGGAGATGGTTTCCAGGTCGCGCATTTCACCTACCATGATGACGTCCGGGTCTTCACGGAGGGCCCCGCGGAGGGCGCGAGCGAAGGATTCCGTGTGCTTGTGCACTTCACGCTGGTTGACGTGGCAGTTTTTGGAGGGAATCAGGTATTCGATGGGGTCTTCAAGCGTGATGATGTGGTCGTGGCGGTCCTGGTTGATGAAGTCCACGATGGAGGCCAGCGTGGTGGATTTACCGGAACCCACGGAGCCCGTCACCAGAATGAGTCCGTTGGTGTAGCGGGTAAGGGGCACCACGTATTCCGTCGGCAGGCCGATTTCCTCCATGGTGCGCACCCGCGTGTTGATGATACGGAAGCAGATGTCATAGCCCAGGCGCTGCTTGACCACGGAAGCGCGGTAGCGGCCGAAGTCGTTGGCATAGGCGAAGTCCACGTCCCCCTTCAATTGAAGGCGGTTCCATTCCGGGTCTTCCAGAAAGCCCCTCGCCAGAACTTCCGTGTCCTGGGGCGTGAGATTGGGCGCTTCCTCCCAGATGGGGAGAAGCTGGCCGAACCGGCGCCAGGTGGGGCGGCTGTTGACGGCAAGGTGGATATCGGAACAGTCAAAGTCCTGTCCAAGCTTAAGATATCCGTCGACGTGGGGCAAAATGTATTCGCTCATGTTGTGAATGCAGCAAACTGATAAAGCTGCATACTAACGAAAACGGGGCTTTTTTGACCAGCAAAAAATGTTTGGGAAATGATTTCTGTGCAAGCGGCCCTGCGCCGTCCCGCGGCGGGGGAGGGTTTTTGGAGAGAAGCCTTCATGGAGACTTGCAAAAGTTTGTTTCCGGGAGCGGGAAAGAACAGTCCGGTTTCCCTGCCGTTTCGGGAAACCGGCCCTGAGGGATCGTAGTTTTTCACGGACTTTCCCGGTGGAGATATACGTTTGGCATGGCGGAAGGAGCCGACAGCAATCCCGCTGCTGTTTTCATGGTTAAATGTGAACTGGCGGCATTGAGGACAAGTTTATTTATGGCGCGGTTGCATTTTTGCCTCCGGGGAAAAGTTAGGACAATGTTTTAAATGGCTTTCTTCATCAATTTTTCCTGTTTCTCCGAACGGAGACACGGACGGAACATTTCCAATTTCCCCGCCGCCGTGATGACTGGGAAGGGCATGTTTGCACCATGATGGCCGTCTTCCCATATTGGGGCCTCCCTTTCATGGCCAGGTGGCTTTTTTCCTGATTGTGCCCTGTTATTTTTGGCAGGAATTGTTCATGGCGGAAAGCGCCGGAAAGGGGAATGGAGCTGCCGATGCTTTTTATGGTCAGGAATGCCCTGGTTTTCCTGTTTTATTCCAATACCGCCGCATGGACCATGCCGAAATGCCTGTCCAGCGTTGGCGAGGTATTATGAACAAGGGAGCGCGGTTTTCTTTGGCGGCAGGCCGTTATTTTATGCGGTATCGCGGTCGTCTGCATAAAGAGACTGTCCTGCAGGGAGATGACGGTATTGCCGGGACGGCGCGCATCTGACGCCGCAGGGATATGAAGCCATTTCTCCCGCAACAGCGGAATTCCTGATCTCTTTTTTAAAGCAACGGCCTGAAAAGGGAGTGCCGCGTCAGCCGGAAAAGCCTGTTACTTGAACAGGTTGAAGAATTTCTTGCCGGCCAGGTCGAAGCCCATTTTTTTCAGGGACGGGAAGGCCAGGGTAATCAGGATTTCAATGATGAAACGGAAGATGGGGGAGTTGACCCAGCTCCCGGAAGCATGCGGACGCGGGAGCGCCGGATGGCTTTTCTTCCCCGTAAACATGCGGATGAGCAGAATGCCTCCCACCGTGCCGACAATGGAGCCGATTACAGGCAGGGACATGGCCTTTTTTTTCAGCTTCCGGAAGTGTTCGGCCTGCTGCTGCGTCTTCTGAACCAGGGTATCCGTCTCATTGACGATATCCAGCCGGGAGGAAGCCACCCGCATCAGGAGTGCGAGCTTTTCTTGAGAGCCATTTGCAGACATGATAAATCCGTTTTAAGTTCTTCCGCCGTCGCCGGGGCGATGGGCGTTACATGGGTTCGGCTGAAAAGGATGAGCGCCACGGCAGCCGCCAGCAGATGGATGCCGGTGGTTACGGCAAGTCCGGCAATGATTCCCCAGAAATGGGCCATGACCATGGTCAGGAAGCACCACAGGAACAGATAGCTGAAGACGGCCATGAAGGCGCCCGCCAGGAGCAGGGCCATTTTCCTGCCCAGCCTTTTGGACGCTTCCTCCAGTTCCAGCTTGAGCAGCGCGGCCAGGGCTTCCACATGGTCAAGCGCCGCCGCTCCGGTTTCCCGGAGGGACCGGACCATGGCCGCGCCTTCTTCCTTTTCCTCTACAATGGGGGTGACGAAGGTACGTTTGAGTTTGTCAATCAGTCCCATGGCTCGGTTTGAAGGGGTGAGGGCGCCATGCGCTTGACGCGCATGGCGCGGAATGAAGGGTTAACGGCGGCGGATGAGCATGCCGATCAGAAGGCCCACGCCCATGGCGATCAGCACGGACTGGGTGGGTTTTTCCTTCACGTATTCTTCGCCCGCTTCATGGAACTTCTTGGCCTTGTCACGAATGACTTCTCCCTTTTCCTGGGCATAGTCACGGATGGTGCTGGCCTGTTCCGTAGCCGCCTTGCGGATTTGGTTTACTTTGGCCGCGGCGAAAGCCCTGGCCTGTTGAAATCTGGTTACGGCAAGCTCGCGGGCGGAAGGGCAGGAGCACGCGGTGTCGTTTGCTGCTGCGGTCGGTTCAAGTTCGGTTTGGTTGTCTTGCATGGTTGATTAGAGTGTTAAGGGTTGGTTCCTGTTGAAAAACATGTCGGCTTACATGTTTTCGCCTCTCACATTGGGAATTATTTAGCACGCTTCCCACTATTGGCAAGTGTGTAAAGCGGCTTCACCAGGAATTGTGCGCGTTCCTCAGCGGCGGCTTCCTGAAAAACCGCCGCGGGGGTCCGGCTTGGCCTGGGGCTCGTTCGGGTTCCGGTACCGCAGGATGCCGTAGTCCCTCAGGTTGCGGATGAATTCCTGGGCATTGGCGCGGAAGCGCGCATCGTACATGAGCAGCCCCAGGAAGCCCTGGTTTTTGCGCGCGTCCGCCGTGACGGAGGCGATTTGCTCGGATGCCTTGCGCAGGGCGGTCAGCGTGGGGGGGATTTCCTTGATGGCGGGGTCCAGGCTGTTGAGCTTTTCTTCCGCTCCGGCAATGATTCTGCGGGCGTCGCTGACGGTGTCCTTCATGGCCGCCATCGTCGCGGGAAGTTGTTCGCCCGCTTTGTTCATTTGAGACAGCACGCTGTTGAGGTGCCGGAGGTTTTCCCGGCTCAGGATGCCTTCATTGATCAGCTTGGTGGTCTGGGCAAGCCCCTTGGCCGCTTCCCCGATGTTGAGGATGGCCTGGTCAATGTTGTCCGAATTCTTTTCAATCTGCTTGAGGATTTTCAGTATTTCCTCCGTGGCGCCCACGGCGTTGTTCTTGATTTTGCTGAAATCGCTTTCAGGCTGCCCGATGATGGTGGCGTGGGGCGGGATGTATTCGTGCGTGGGGCGCGCCGGGGGGACGATGTCGATGTACTTGTCCCCCAGGATGTTTTGCATGTCCACGCGGAAGACGGAGCCTTCCTGGATTTTAACGTCGCTCAGGATGCTGGCTTCCAGCATGACTTCATTGCCGGAGGGCAGGAGTTCGGGCGCCTTGGTGACCTTTCCCACCGTAACGCCGCCCAGCCGGAGCTGGGAGTCCTTGATGAGGCCCGCCGCGTCCTTGAAAATGATGTTGATGGGGTAGGTTTGCTCCTTGGAGGTCTTGATGTTGCCGAACCCCAGGATGACGCCGATGATCATCAGGATTCCGGCAATCAGAAAGATGCCCACCCAGGTTTCCGGCTTAAGTTTCTGCTTCATGGCTCTGTGGTAAGATGGTTATTGTTTCCGTTCACGTTCCGCCCGTTCCAGCAGAACCCGTTGAAAGTTTTCATGCCTGCCGGTCAGGGAGGCCCAGTCTTCCCCGGAATCCCCGTACAGGAACCTTTGCAGGTTTTCATCCCTGGAACGCAGCAGTTCCTCCGGGGTTCCCGTCCAGTAAACCTCCCCGTTCCTGAGATAGACGATTTTGTCCGCAATGCGGATCACGCTGGGCATGTCATGGGAGACGATGACGGTCGTGATTCCCTTGTCCTTGCATATCTGCCGGATGAGGAAGCTGATGCTGTCCGTGACGATGGGGTCCAGGCCCGCGGTGGGCTCGTCATACAGCAGGCATTCCGGCGTGGTGACGATGGCCCTAGCTACGGCTACGCGCTTGATCATGCCTCCGGAGAGGCTGGCCGGCATTTTTTCCTGCTGCCCCAGCAGGTCCACGGAGTCCAGGGCGGCGGAGATGCGCTCGTCCAGCTCCTTTTCATTCCGGATTCCTTCCTCGCGCAGCGGGAAAGCGACGTTTTCCCCCACGCTGAGGGAGTCGAACAGGGCTCCCTGCTGGAACATGAAGCCGATTTTGCCGCGGATCTGCTTCTTGATTTTTTCCGGCGCTCCGCTGATGCGCCTGCCGTCTATTTCCACATAGCCGTCCAGCGGGTCCATCAGGCCGTCCAGATGTTTGAGGATGACGCTTTTTCCGGCTCCTGACCCGCCGATCAGCGCCATCAGCTCTCCCTTTCCCACGTCAAAGCTCACGCCTTTCAGCACTTCCTGGGTACCGAAGCTTTGTTTGAGCTGGTGGACGCGGATGAATGGCTGCATGGCGGCGCGGAAGGGTTATCTCATGAATCCCATGGGGAAGATGGAGTTGAGAATCATGGTCAGAATGAAGTTGGCGATGAGCAGGGCCACGGAGGCGTACACCATGGCCTGCATGGTGGATTTGCCCACGCCAACGGCCCCGTTCGTGGTATTCAGGCCCTCCCGGCAGGAGATGGTGGAGATGATGAGGCCGAAGACCAGGGCCTTGACCAGGGCCACGATGATGTCCCCCATGGTGACGAATTTGCTCATGAAGTGCATCCAGTAGGCCTGGTCCACGTTAAAGGAGGTGATGCTGACGATGTAGGCGGAGGCGATGCCCACCAGCACGGCTTCCATCATCAGGATGGGCATGGAAATGAGCATGGCCTGGATGCGGGGCTTTACCAGGTAGTCCACCGGGTCCACGTTCATGGAGTTAAGGGCGTCTATCTGTTCCGTGACTTTCATGGTTCCGATTTCCGCCGCCATGGCGGACCCGACGCGGCCCGCAAGCATCAGCCCGGTAATGACGGGCCCCAGTTCCCGGAACATGCCCACGGCGACGACGGCGCCCCCCATGGTTTCCATCCTCACCGTCTGGAGCTGGAACAGGGTCTGGGCTTCCAGCACGGCTCCGGTGAACGCGCCGGTGATGATGACCACCGGCTGGGACTGCACCCCGATTTTTGCAATTTGCTCCACAAGAACGCGCATCCGGAATTTGCCGGACCACATGCACGCGGTCACTTGGTAAAGCAGCAATCCGATTGACCCCAGGCGGTCAACCAGCCTTAGAGCGGCGCGGCCGATCATGGTGGCTACATAGAATTGCATGGCTTCTACTAATCACTTCTTCCACTTCAAGAGCAAGCGCAATGTACGCCACGGGAAGAAAAGGAAGGCGCCGCGTCAATCCGTCAGCCGGTGGACGTAAGGCGTTTCCGGTGCGCCGGGAATGGAGCGCAGCATGAGGCGCGGCGGCAGTTTCCGGCGCATCCATTCGGAGGCGCGGGCCCGGCGCTGCAAGCGGCGGATTTCAGGCTCCGATTCCGGGAACAGGTCTGCAAGCGGCGTGGCGGATTCATGCGCGCGGTGCAGGCGGATGAGGAGGCTGTCACGCATGGCCGCATCCGGCGCGGGGAAAAGGAGGCCGGGGAACAGGTCCGCCAGTTCCGTTTCATATAAATCCCCCAGCGGCATGAAATCGGCGGCCAGGGCCGGCGGAAGAAGGCGGGGAGCGGTCATGATATCCGTTCCGGTCAGGGCGGAAAGCGCCAGGGCGCCTTCCTCCTGGGCCCATTGGCGCATGAGCCATGCGGCCGTGAACGGGTCGTCCAGTCCTCCGGCCGCCGCATTTGCGGAAAAAGGCAGCATCCGGGCCTGAATGCCCAGCCTGTCCGCACAGGCTTGCGCCCGGGCCGTGTCCTGTTCCGGAACGCCGGGGAGGCGGGGGATGAAGCCCGTTACGGGCAGGGACGGCAGTTCCTCTTTTAACAGTCGGGCCAGCAGGAGGGAAGCGGAGCTTTCCAGCAGGTTCAGGCAGGCGGCGCCGTGCCCGCTTTTCAGGATGAAGTCCGCCGTGCCTTTCCGGAGGGCGTGCCGGAGCTGTTCTTCCGGAGCGGGCAGCGGAGAAGGTTCCTCCGTGGAATTTTCCGGAGAAATGACGGCGGAATCCCGTTCAAAAAGGCGCAGCCGTTTGAGCAGAATCCCGTGGGCGGCCCACGCGGAAGACGCGCCGGGTAACATACACGGGCCTTCTCCCCCGGCCAGGCGGGCGGTAAGGACCGGCAGCCCTGTTTCCCGCGCCAGCCGGCAGGCTTCCTCCTCATCCTGCTCCAGCAGTCCTTCATGCCACGCGCCGGAATGGGTGCGGAGCAAGAGGCAGGGGACGGAAGAGGAGGCCGGGGAAGATTCCGGCCATGAAATGATGGAAAAACCCGCTTCATCCGCCGTCCGGCAGATGCCGAAAACGGGAACGGCCTCCGTTCCGTGTGCGGCTGGGGAAATAACGGCTTGCCGTGGAAAGGAAAGGCCGTTCCGGAGCACGTGGAAGCGGAGGCCGTCCGCTTCCGCCGCTGCCAGCAGCAGGGGGACGTCCGCTATTTCCCGGGCCAGGTAGGCCTGGGCCGCCTTGTGCTGGGACCGGAAACCGCTGCGCAGGGCCAGTTCCCCGGTGTGCGCGCCGCTGAGGGCCAGCGGCGGACAAAGAACGAGCTCCGCCCCGCCGTCCAGGCAGGAACGGTACAGTTCCACGATGGTTCTGAGGTTCCCGGGGAAATGGCCGGGAATGGTTTCCGGCTGGATTAAACCTGTCTTCAGCATGCGCCTGCAGGGTAGACCATTCCGGGAAGGCGGGCAAGCCGGGATGCCCGGCGGCTTTCCCTCCGGGCGTTTCCTGAGGAGTTTTTATCGCAAGGAGCTTGTCATCCGCGGTCTTCATGGTATGATCTGCTCCGATTGCGCGCCGTCCGTTCCCGGGCGCATCAATCCGGAATTACTTATGAGGAAACAGTCAACAGAGGGGCAGGAATCCTCCATCCAGCGCGCCGTGGCGTTATGGCGCGAATATCTTCTCCCCTATAAGGGCACGCTGGTGTGGGCTGTGATCGGCGGTATGGTGGCCGCTGTTTCCAGCGGCTTCGGCATACCGGTGATTTTGCAGGAAATGTTCCCCGTGATCTTTGACGGGAAGCCGCTGCCTCCGTGGGCGGAGCGCGTGCTCCTCTGGTACGTGAGTCCGGAAAACCTGCCCTGGGTGACGGTGTGGGCCACGGCGGCCATGCTCCCGATGGTGGTGGTGGTACGCGGCCTCTCCTCCTTCGTCAATGTCTACCTGCTTTCCAAAATAGGGCTGGGCGTGCTGGAAACGCTGCGGCTCAAGGTGTACAGAAAATACCAGGATTTGTCCCTGGCCTTTCACGACCGCCAGCAGAAGGGAGACCTGCTGAGCCGCCTGATGCAGGACACGCAGTTCCTGCAGGGCGGCCTGGTGCAGATTGCCAATGACCTGATTATCCAGCCCCTCACCCTTCTGGCCGCGCTGGGATTCCTGATTTACAGGGCCTCCGTCAGCCAGCAGTTTCTTATTTTGCTGGCGAACATGCTTCTGGTGGGCGTCTGCGTGATTCCCATCCGCTACATCGGCAAGAAAATGCTCGCCCGCGCCCGGGTGGTTCAGTCCAGCCAGGGGGACCTTTCCTCCACGCTTCAGGAAAATTTTTCCTCCCAGCGGGACATCCGGGCCTTTGAGCTGGAAGAGCAGCAGACAAGGCTGTTCAGAAGCAGGATTCACCGTTACATCCAGGCTTCCATCAGTGCGGTCAGGTGGCAGAGCCTGCTGACGCCTTTGATTGAATTCGTCAGCGCCATCGCCATGGCGGCCACTCTCTTTGTCGGCAACATGAACGGCATGAACATGGGGGACTTCGCCGCGCTGGCTACGGCCATGTACCTTTGCTATGAACCGGTCAAGAAGCTGGGGGCGGTCCATAACAAGGCGGAAACCCTGAATGCCGGGCTGGAGCGCATCAACCATGTGCTGGACGCTCCGGACGACGTTCCGGAACCGGAAAACCCGAAGAGTCCGGAAGCCTGGAAGGGGGAAGTGGAGTTCAGCAATGTGTGCTTCGGCTACCAGCAGGACGCCCCCGTCATGAAGAACATTGACATCCGCATCCCGGCGGGCCAGGTGGTGGCCCTGGTAGGCCCCAGCGGCGCCGGGAAAACGACCTTCATCAATCTGCTGTGCCGTTTTTACGACGTACTTTCCGGCAGCGTGAAGGTGGACGGCATCGACGTGCGGGAGATGGCCAAGAAGGACCTGCTTTCCCACATCGCGCTGGTTTCCCAGTATCCCGTGCTGTTCCGCGGGTCCGTGGCGGACAACATCCGCATCGGCCGTCCGGACGCTTCCGACGCGGAGGTGGAGGAAGCCGGGCGCATGTCCGCCGTGGACAGCTTCATCAATGAGACGGGAGAAGGCTATTCCCGCATGATCGGAGAAATGGGGGAAGGGCTTTCCGGCGGCCAGCGGCAGCGCGTTTCCCTGGCGAGGGCATTTCTGAAAAACGCGCCCATCCTGGTGCTGGATGAAGCCACGGCTTCCCTGGACATGAAGAGCGAGGAACTCATCCAGAAGGAGATTGAAAAGCTTGCTTCCGGACGCACGGCCTTCATCATTGCCCACCGGTTCAGCACCATCCGGATGGCGGATCGAATTCTGGTTCTGGAAAAAGGGAGCGTCATTGCGGATGGCACGCATGAGGAGCTGATGGCCTCCTCCCCCCTGTACCGGGAACTTTACAACAAGCAGCAGATGGTTGCGGAAGAGGAAGGAGGCGCTTCATGTTAAAACAGTTTTTTGAATACGCGCGGTATTTGAAGCCGGTGATGAAGCTGTTCATCGCCGCGCTGGCCGCCGGGGCGCTGGCCGCCGCCGCCAGCGGTTTCGGCTTCCCGCTGATGATTGCCAAGGTGTTCCCGGTGGTGTTTGACAATACGCAGATTCCCCCGGAGCTTCAGAACATCATCGCCCATCTGGTGGCTCCGGAGCACATGCACACCGCCGTGCTCGTGGCCGTATGTTCCCTGCTGCCGCTGGTTTTTGCCATCCGGGGCATAGGCACATTCTTCAATGTGTACTGGATCAGCATCGTCAGCATGAAAGTGCTGGAGGAAATCAGGCTGGACGCCTTTTCCAAACTGCAAACGCTGCCCCTCTCCTTCATTGACCGCCAGAAACGGGGGGACCTGATCAGCCGCCTCATCAATGACGCGGCCAACGTGCAGGGGGGGCTGGTAATAGCCGCCAATGACATCATCAAACAGCCCCTTACCCTGCTGACCGCACTCGCCTTTCTGGTGTACAAGGTCTTTGTTGACCCGAATACGGCGGTGGTGCTGATGAATCTGGGACTGGTTGTGCTGGCGGTATGGCCCATCCGCTTTTTTGGCCGCCGCGTGATGAAAAAGGCCAAGCAGGCGCAGGACGAGCTGGGCAATATCACGGCCGCCGCCCAGGAAAACCTGGCGTCCCAGCGTGAAATCCGTTCCTACGGCATGCAGGAACAGCAGGTGGGGCTTTTCCTGGGGCTGATCCAGCGCTTCTTCAAGATCAATCTGAGAACGGTGAAGTACAGGCACTTCCTGGTGCCGGTGCTGGAAATGGTGACGGCGCTGGGCCTGGGCATTCTGCTGGTGAGGGGCCATGAAATGGGAATCACCAAGGCTGACTTCACGGCCCTGGCGGCGGCCCTCTTCATGTGTTACGACCCCCTCAAGCGCCTGGGCGTGACGCTGACCAACCTGAAAAGCGCGCATGCCTCCCTGGAACGCATCAACTACCTGCTGAAGGAGCCGGACACCATGCCGGAAGCCGCCAATCCCGCTCCCCTGGGGCGCGCCTCCGGGCGTCTGGACTATGACGGCGTTTCCTTCTCCTATGACGGCGCACGCAAGGTGCTGGACGGCATTGACGTTCATATCCGCCCCGGGGAAGTGGTGGGCCTGGTAGGCCCCAGCGGCGCCGGAAAAACCACGTTCGCCAGCCTTCTTCCCAGATTTTACGACGTCAGTTCCGGATCCCTGCGCATGGACGGCGTGGATGTGAGAGACGCCTCCCTGCACGATGTGCGCAAAAACATCGCCTTCGTTTCCCAGCATCCCGTGCTGTTCCACGGCACTATCATGGAAAACATCCGGCTGGGGCGGCAGGACGCCACGGATGAGGAAGTGATGGCCGCGGCGCGCGCCGCCGCCGCGGACGGCTTCATCATGGGCATGCCGGACGGCTACCAGACCATGCTTGGCGACGGCGGCAGCGGCCTGTCCGGCGGCCAGCGCCAGCGCGTGGCGATCGCCCGCGCCTTCCTGAAAGACGCCCCCGTCCTGATTCTGGATGAAGCCACCGCCTCCCTGGACGCGGAAAGCGAGGCCCAGATCCAGCAGGAGCTGGACCGCCTGGTGGAAGGAAGGACGGCTCTCATCGTAGCCCACCGCTTCAGCTCCATCCGCGTGGCGACGCGCATCCTGGTGTTTGAGGGAGGCCGCATCATCGGAGACGGCACCCATGCGGAACTTTATGCCTCCTGCCCGCTGTACCGGGAATTGTATGACCGCCAGTCTCTCTAGGTGAAAGGAGGACAGGGGCGGAAGGCTTTTCCCGCGTCCGTGCCGGGGCGCACATGGCGTTTTTTCTCAGGCCATGGTGGAAAGAGCTATTGTCAAACAAGGGCCATGATGTACTATGCCGCCAGCATGAATACACTGGATGAATCCCTGACGAATGCCGTTAAAGAGGGGAAGCTTTTGGAGTCTTCCCTGACCAATATCCGCCTTCTGCTGGCCGGAACCAAATCCCCCATAGCGGGCGAGGCTGTAGAGGAACTGGCCGCCGCCGGGGAGTGGCAGGAATTGAATGACCGTTTTTACAAGACCCTGGCCTTCGGTACGGGGGGGCTGCGCGGCCGCACCATCGGCAGCATCGTGACCCGGGCGGAGCAGGGGAACGGCGGCGTGAACGGCCGCCCGGAATATCCCTGCGTGGGAACCGCCTGCATGAACTACTTCAATGTGGGGCGCGCGATGCGCGGCCTGATCATTTACGTGAAAAAGCATGTGGAGGCCACGGACCCGGGCAGGAAGCCCCGCCTGGTCATCGGTCATGACACGCGCCACTTCTCCCGTGACTTTGCCGAATTCTGCGCGAAAATCGGTACGGACCTGGGCTGTGACATTTACCTGTTCGACAGCCCCCGGGCCACCCCTGAAATCTCCTTCGCCATCCGTGAACTCAATGCGGATTCCGGCGTGGTGCTGACCGCCAGCCACAACCCCTCCCACGACAACGGCTTCAAGGCCTACTTCAACGACGGCGCCCAGCTTGTGCCTCCGCATGACAAGGCCGTGATTGAGGAAGTCAACTCCCTGGCCTCTGAGGAATACGAACCGCTGCCGGAAGACCGGCGCGGCGCCCTTCACGTGCTGGACGCCTCCTTTGACCGCGTCTACATGGACCGCCTGAAAACCGTGCTGCTCCGTCCGGATCTCTTCAGCAAGGGCGGCGCCAAAATCGTTTACTCCAACCTCCACGGCACGGGCGGCCACATCATCGTGCCCCTGCTGAAGGAACTGGGCTGCAACGTGCAGACCGTGGCGGCGCAGGACGTGCAGGACGGCCGCTTCCCGACGGTGGCCTCCCCCAACCCGGAAAACCCGCCGGCCCTGGCCCTGGCCATTGAGCAGGCGGACGCTTCCGGCGCGGACATCGTCATCGCCACGGACCCGGACGCGGACCGCATGGGTGTGGCCGTTCGCGGGGAAGATGGAAAAATGCACCTGCTGACCGGCAACCAGATCGGCTCCCTGCTGGCGTGGTACCGCTGCATGAGCATGTCCGAGCTGGGCATCGTCAATGACTCCAACCGTTCCCGCGCCGTGATGGTGAAAACCTTTGTGACGACGGGCCTTCAGGACGCCATCGGCCACCACTTCGGCTATGAAGTGGTCAACGTGCTCACGGGCTTCAAGTACATCGCCCAGAAGCTCGGCAAATATGAAGAAGCCATTCCTGCGGAAAAGCGGGAAGGCTACCGGAAGATGAGCGAGGAACAGACGCGCGCCCTGCGCCTGGAATACAGCCGCTACTTCGTCTTCGGCGGGGAGGAAAGCTACGGCTACCTGGCCCAGGACTTCGTGCGCGACAAGGACGCCAACTCCGCCGCCATCATCTTTGCTGAGCTGGCCGCCTATGCGGAAAGCGCCGGAAAGAGCCTGCTGGAACTGCTGCATGAACTCTTTGAACAATTCGGCGTATACCTGGAAATGGGCAAATCCCTGGTCATGGAAGGCGCGGACGGCGCGGCGAAAATCGCCGCCCTCTCCGCCTCCTATTCCGCCAATCCGCCCACGGAACTGGACGGCGTGGCCGTCAGCGGCATCCGGGACTTTTCCAGGGGTGACATGGTGGATGCGGAGGGCGATCCCATCCCGGCGGAAAAAATGATCTTTGTGGATATGGCGGACGGCCGCAGCTTTGCGGTTCGTCCCTCCGGCACGGAACCCAAGATCAAATACTACCTCTTCGGCCACGGGAAACCGGGCGCTCCGGTGAAGGAAGCCCTGCCGGCGGTCCAGGCCTCCTTGGATTCCCTGTGGGCTGCCGTGGAGAAAGACGCCCGCGCCCGTTCCAACGGCTAAATGTTGTTGATTTCTTTCCCCCGTCTACCATGTAATGTGGACGGGGGAAATTTATTTTCTTGCCAAGGAGGCCGGAATTCCGCAGTTTATAATTCTTATGACATTTGCGGTCCACAAAACTCTCTCCGTGGCCGGTGCCCTTTTGGCCGGTCTTCTTCTCTCCTCCTGCTCTTCCACCTCCCAACAAGTAGAAGCCCCGGCACGGCTTCCGGCCTACCACTTTGTTCCCGGCAAGACAGCCGTGCTGCACAACGGGAAAGCCATTCCCCCCAGGAATGCCCCCCCGCAGGTCAAGCGCGCCATTGCGGCCGCCAATTCCCTGGTCAACAAGCCCTACCGCCTGGGCGGCGGCCACAGGAAGCACTATGATTCCCACTATGACTGCTCCGGCAGCACCTCCTTTGTGCTGAAGGAAGCCGGCCTGCTCACTTCCACCCGCCATTCCAAGCTGTTCCTGAACTACGGGCAGAAAGGCGCCGGGGACTGGATATCCGTCTATGCCAAGAACGGGCACGTATTCATGGTCATCTGCGGCCTCCGGTTTGACACCACCGGAAGCGGCCGCCGCGGCGAAGGCCCCCGCTGGAGGGTGGATGGCCGCAATGCCCGGAACTTCCTGGTGCGCCACCCCACGGGTCTCTGATCCGGGCCTGCGCGACGGAAAATCGCGTTTTTTGCGTATGTTCGCGCAGGCTTTCTTGAACAATGGAAAGTAATGTGCTATCAGGTGCGAGGACGTTGATAGTTCCTTGACTTTCATGGCTAAGACAAAAATTCACGTAGGGCTTGAGATAGGGACAAGCAAGACTTGCATGGTCGTGGGCGAAGTGAAGCCCGACGCAACCGTGACGATCATCGGCGTGGGTGAGGTTCCTAGCGAGGGCGTGGTCCGCGGCGAGATTGAAGACACCTCCAAGGTCATCCAGTGCATTTACGATGCGTGGAACATGGCCCAGGACCATGCGGACGTGGACATCATGACCGTCTATCTGTCCGTGACCGGAGCCCACATCGTGGGGCAGAACAACCGCGGAACCTTCCGCCTGCCTCCGGATGAAAGCATCATTTCCCAGGAGCACATGGACGAGGTGACGGAAATCGCCCGTGACGTCGCCTTGGGGCCGGAACAATTCGTCCTGCACCGCGTGCCCGGCCTCTTCTCCGTGGACGGGCAGGAAAACCTGACCAATCCCGCCGGGCTGACCGGCAGGACCCTGGACATCGACTGCCATATTATCCACGGCATCAAATCCCGCATCACCAACTCCTTCCGCTGCGTGCGGGAAGTTCCCCTGGACATCGCGGACGTGGTCTTTGCCCCCATTGCCACGGCCCAGTTCGTGCTCAACAGGCAGGTCAAGCAGGCGGGAGCCCTCCTCATTGACATGGGGGCGGGCACCACGGACTATGTGCTTTACCTGGACGGCCAGCTCGTGGCTTCCGGATGCGTGCCCCTGGGCGGCGACCACATTTCCAATGACATCACGCTGATGACCGGCATTCCGCTGGCGCAGGCGGAACTGCTCAAGAAAACGGAGGGGGATGCCAACAGTTTTTCCGGAAAGACCAATGAAATGGTGCGCGTGCGCGGGGAAGGGAACATGAAGGACGCCGCCATTGAACGCAATGTGCTGAATGAAATCATCCGTTCCCGCCTGCTGGAAATCTTCAACCTGGTCAAATCCTCCCTGCCCAAGGACACCTTCAAGGGCAACCGCTGCCACGGCGTCTACCTGTGCGGGGGCGCCAGCCTGATGCGCGGCGTGGGGGAACTGGCCTCCCACGTGTTCGGCGTGGCGATCAGCCGTCCCACGCTGGTCAAAAACGGAGCTCCTTCCTATCTGGATGACCCGCGTTACTGCACGGCTATCGGGCTGATACGGTATGCCCAGATTCTGGATGCCGAGCTGCCGCAGCAGCGGAGCTGGCTGGGGCGCGTGCTGGGCCTCTTCGGCAGGAAGAACTCCTGATCAATCTCTACCCCAATTAAAAACCATGCTGGAATTTTCTCCCCAGGATCCGTCCGGGCTATCCGGAAAAATCTGCCTGTGCGGCATTGGAGCCGCAGGCGCCAAGGTGATGGAGGAAGTTCTGCTGCTGGCTCCGCAGGCGGCTTCCGTGTGCGCCATGAATCTGGACGCCCGTTTGCTGAACGCCTCCGCCGTTCCGTGCAAGGTCCATCTGGGGGCTAGGCTGACCCGCGGGCTCGGCTCCGGCGGGGACGCTTCCGTGGGAGCGCAGGCCGCCTGTGAAAGTGAATCCTCCATCCTCCGGGCCCTGGAAGGCAGTGCGCTGACCGTCCTCGCCGCCGGGCTGGGAGGCGGAACGGGCTCCGGCGTGGCGCCGGAGGTGGCGCGGCTGGCCAAGGAGCAGGGCTCCTACGTAGTCAGCGTCGTCATCCGCCCCTTCCGGTTTGAAGGGGACCGCCGCGCCGCCCAGGCGGACGAGGCGCTGTCCCGGCTGGCCCTGTATTCCGACATGGTGCTGCGCTTTGACAATGATGCCATGGAGAGCCTGATTGACCCCGACAAGGGAGTATTGGAAGCCTTTTCCGTGGTCAATGCCCTCATTGCCCGCGCGGTGCTCATCGTGCCCTCCCTTCTCAACTCTTCCGGAAGCCTGCTCCGCGTGGGGCTGGATGACCTGCTCCGCGTGGCCGGAACGGGGAAGGGAATTTGCTCCTTCGGCGTGGGGGAGGCGTCTGCGGACATTTCCACGGCGGACATGCTGGACCAGGTCCGGCATTCTCCCCTTTTCCTGGAAAAACGACTGGGGGAAGTGGACGACGTTCTGGTGCTGGTGCGCGGCGGCAGTTCCCTGACCCTGCATCGCCTGGAAGCGCTGGTAGGCGGCGTGGCGGAAATGCTGGGGAGCGGCGTGCGCCTCCATATCGGCGCTTCCGTGGCGGAACAGCCGGAAAACCGCCTGTCCCTGACCGTGCTGGGCGTTGTGCCCGTGGATGAACCGGAAATTTCTCCTGCTCCCGTTTTCCGTAAGGAACCGGAGCTCCGGACAATTCTTGGGCCGGAGGAAGAAACCTTCATCGGGGAAGGGAAAACCATCATTCAGCCTGTGGCTCCAGTTGTGGTTCACGAACCGGAACGGCCTCCGGAGCCCGAACCTCCCGTTTCCATTCCCTCCGTCCGAAGGGATGACCATGAACTGGAAGAGGAGCTGGTGCCCGTAAGGCCTGTTCCCTCCGTGCCGGACGTGGAGGAGACGTTCCTGGAACCCGCGCCTGCTGCGCAGGAACCCGGAGCGGATGCGGAACCGGAATTGGACCCGGTTCCCGATATCAAGGAACTGGAAGAAGGGAATCCCCCGGAGGAAGGAGAGGAAGAGCGCGCGGGGCATGGACTCTTTGCCCGTGTGCGGCCCCTCATTCTGGACGGGGAAGACCTGGATCTGCCCCCGGCTCTGCGGAAAAAGAAACCGGACCCGAGCTGATGCCGTCTCCCCGTACGTCCAGGGTGTGGTTTTGGGCGCTGGTTGCGGCCGCCCTGCTGTATGTGGCGCTGCTTAGCTGGTGGAGCCCCTTCACCTCGGATACGTACCATCACGCCCTGACGGGCATGGAGCACCGTTTCTCCCTCAGCCTGGTATGGGAGCGCTGCGTGGCCTCTTACATGAACTGGAACCCCAGAATCGGGGAATACCTGGCCTTTGCCGTGGCGACAGCTGGCAAATGGCTCTTCATTCTGCTCAATCCCTTTGTACAGGTGGGCCTCGCGCTGATGATGTTCTATCTGGCCTCCGGGCGCAGGGTGGACCCCCGTTCCTGCCCGGACGTGCGGCTCTTCGGATTGGGGCTTCTCCTGCTGTTCACCTGTACGGCCCGGCCTGGCGTCACGATTTACTGGCTCTCCGGCGCCACCAACTACTCCTGGGGAGCTGCTGTGTGGCTGGGCTTCCTGTGCCTGTACCGGGGACTGCTGGAAAACGGGGAGAAAGGAAAGCCAGCAAAAAAGGGCTTCGGGCAGTGGGCTGCCGTACTGGTACTGGGATTTTTGGCAGGCATGACCAATGAAAACAACATTCCGGGAACCTGGCTTCTGCTGGGAGCCTTGTTTGTCTTCGTCCGCCTGGTCCGGAAAGAAAAACTTCCCCTGTGGTTTTATGCGGGCGTTGCGGCGCAGGTAGCGGGCTCCCTGTGCATGCTGCTCGCGCCCGGCGTCTCCGCGCGCATGCACTCCGCCACTCCCGGCTGCGCGGAGCCCCTCTCCGGCATTTGGGACAGATGGGAAGCGGTCCCCGCGCTCCTGCTCCGGATGCATGAATATCTGGCCCTTTCCCTGCTGCTGGGTGCGGTGGCTGCCTGGATGCTGTGGAGAAGCTTCCGCAGGAACCGGAATGCCTTCCGGCCATGGAAAATTTTCATCGGAATAGCGGGAGCATACATTCTGACGGCGTATGCCATGGCCCTTTCCTTTGTCATCGCCGTCGTTCCGGCGGACCATGCCATGTTCTCCGCCACTTTGCTGTTCGGCATTGGCGTTTTGGCTCTTCTCCGTGTGTGGTACGGCATTCCCGCCGCGGAGCCCCGTCCGCGGATGACTGTGGCCGTTTTTCTGGCGCTGTCCGGAATATGCGTTCTTTCCACCCTTCACGATCACCTGCTTCTGTTCCGGCAGCATGAACAGCGCGTCCGCCTGATTCTGGAACAGAAAAAGGCCGGCGTTCGGGAAATTGTGGTTCCTCCCCTCGTTCCACCCTCCCCGTGGTGTTCCTTCATCTTCTGGGTAGACCTGTCGCAAAACCCGGAAGACTACGTCAACCGGGGCGCGGCTGTGTATTACGGGGTTCACAGCATTCATCTTCTATAGGTTCCTCACTTTCATATCACGTATTTTTTTGCCGTTGGTGGCAGAAATACGATGAAGGGAAGATATTTTTCTGCCTGTGGAATGTACTGACGTCTGACAGGTGATTTATTGTTGATTTTGGAGAAATATTTTATTATGCTGTAAGGAGAAGGCAATGTGAAATTTTTATCAATACCCTATGATAAAAAAGGTGGCATTCTACACCGTTCACAACCAACAGTATCTGATGCCATGATCGGAATTTCCAATGATTTTTTGTCCAACGTGCTTCATTGCACCACCCTGATCTCTGCAAAGTCTTGTGAAGGTGCGGAATTCACGGCAACAGGATTTTTTTATACCAGTGCAACCAAAGGGTTATTACTGGTTACAAACGCACACGTCTTGGAAGGTGTTGAGAAAATGAACATCACCCTGACGCCTAAGAATGAAATGGGGTTTCCTGATTTTGGATATAAGGAGGAGGTAGTTGTAGATTGCTCGGCAGAGAATATCTTCTTTCATCCTGACTGGAAAAAGGACAAGGGGCGTTCTGTTGATTTGGCCGCTGTAAGAATCAATGAACCTCTGGGGTTGAAATTTTATATATCATCTACCAATAAAGATTTTATTCTCCAAGAGGCGGAAAAGGAATTCGTAGGATGCATTGAAGATGTATTAATGTTGGGATACCCCAGAGGCCTCATTGACGTGGAAAATAATCTTCCGATAGTCCGAAGGGGAATTACCGCAACATCAATCCATGTGGATTATTGCGGAGTGCCCTCATTTCTTATTGATGCAGCATGTTTTCCGGGGTCCAGCGGATCACCTGTGTTCATCATTGTTCCTCCTTTGCGCGTAGATGCCACCAGAATGAGTATCAATACTCAGGGGACAGTCAAACTTGTGGGTGTTCTTTCGCAGTGGATTCCGGATATTAGTGAGTATCGTGGGAATGTTTATATTCTTCCTGATCCTCCCCCCGTTCCTGTAGCCGGGGGACACGATGCGAGAAGCGAGATGTGTGTTAGAATGGGGATCCCTCTTAATTTGGGGAAAGCCGTTAAAGCTAAGGAAATCATAGAACTTGAAAAGCAAGCGGCTCATGATGGAAGAAAAGTCTCCTGGTCTCTCTGAGAGTCAGGAAAAGGAAAAGCTGGCGGTTCCTCTTTCGCGCAGGAAGAATATCCTGTACGAAGGAGCCGATGATTTAGACAAAAGCCAGGAGATTAAACTGGAAAAAATCGATCCTAAAAAGTTGTTGGAAAATGCTCAGCTTGTCCGGTTGTCTGACTCCAACAAGAAAAATTATGTTGTCATTAAATTTTCCTATGTTCTTTATGACGTTGCTGCCGGAAAAGTAGGATTATTCTCCAGAGAAGACGTCAACCACCATTTTGAAAAAGCCAAGCACTCTTTATTGCTTTCTTCGGGACTGGAACAATTTTATGGAGCCATTTATAGTGGAAAGAGGATTGTTTTAAATGCGTATCACCCTTTTACGCAAAAGATAGGAGCTTATGTGAACTGTTTCCGGTTGCCGTTCGTTTCCTATCGTGAATTCCCCTTTCCGGTAAGATTCAACGCATTGGCTTTCCGTAAAAAAGAGGGGAGGCATTACGCCTTTTATATTCATTATGCGGTATTGAAACCGAATTCCTTATTTCCCACACGCCCATTTGAACTTCATTATCCCGGTTTTAGACCCGTCAAAGATAAATTCCTTGGATTTTATTCACTGGCTCAAGCCGAAAAAAAGTTAAAGGGAAGCACACTTGAGGCTGATAAATTTGCATTACGCCTTCTTTTAGGAAAAGAAGATCATTATACTGTTAGCTCGGATCATTTTTTTGGGAGAGGTTTTCATAAGGGCTCCATTTCTTCCACGTCGGAGGGTGTTATTTCATTGTGAGAGGAATTATCCCTCTCTATGTTTTAATTCATCGGAATGGCGTAGGAGTGCAGTTTTTTGAATTCGCTGCCTTGCGGGCCTTGGTCCGTGATGCCGTTGTTGGGGGCGGCGTAGGTATCCAGGGTCATGGAGTCCGGGTAGATGTTCAGGATATAATAGGCCGTGATGCCGGAGCGGTATTGCAGGGTTTTTACGCGGGATTTTGCGGGCAGAAGGAAAGGGAGGGGCAGCACCTTGTTGCCCGCGGGGGCGCAGATGAGGGAGGTGAGGGTATTTTTCCCGTCCGGGGAGGTGATCATGTACAGGTCGTGGGCATGCAGGTGCCCGGTGACGACGAACCGGACGCCGGCGTCCCGGAGGTTGCGGTAAAAGATGTTCTGCTGTTCCGCCGCGCTGTCGTTGTAGCGGCCCCACAGGCATTCGCGGAATTGCATGGGCGTTTGCAGGGTGCGGTGGGTGAAAATTAGGCAATGGCGCGGAACGGTGTTGGCCTTGCTTCTGTTGCGTTTGACCCACGCGCTGAAGTCCACGAGCTGGTCCGGGGTCAGATCAATGTCCATGAAGTACAGGGAGGCGTTTTTATGGCGGATGCCGTAGTTCAGTTTTCTGGTGGCCAGCCCTTTGGCTCCCTGTTTCCGGGTGGGCAGGAAGAGTTCCCTGAATTGTTCCGCGCGGAAGGGCAGCGATTCATGGTTGCCGCGCACGGCGTAGAAGGGGATGCCTTTGTCTTCCAGCATCTTGTTGAGTTCCTTGCGTTTGGCGAGTCCGTTGACGGGGGCGCTTCCTTCAATGTCCGCCATGTCTCCCACCTGGATGACCATGTCCACTTGGTGTTTCAGAATTTCCCCATAGAGGGTTTTGATGAAGTTGACGGCTACTCCTTCGCTTCCTTCCATGCGCCTGGGGGAGTCATGCGTGTCGCCGATGATGGCGATTTTCCACGGGGCGGGTTCTTCCGCCTGCACCGCTTGAAACAGAAAGATGAGAAATAGCGCAAGATATTTCATGGCACCCCGTTTTTACCGCCCGCCTGCTTTCCCGACCAGAAAATTATGCATGCGCCGGAAAAACGCCGGACGGGTGCTTCCCTTTTTCCTTTTAAAGTTGATCGTTCGGAGTTGACCGGAAAGGCTCCACAGCAGTTGGAATCAGTGAGAGGGATAACTCTTTTTTCCGGAAAAGCGGGTTCTGTAACGGAGTTTTATTGGCGGAGGCATGAGCCGTTGTGAAGACCGGCTTGCCGGTCCGCCGGAAGGTTGCCGTCTTTTTTCAGTGAAGGGGCGTTTTTCTATCCCGGTTGCCGCTGCCCGGAGGGGAGAGCCGCCGTCCCCTCGCAGGGAATGCTCTTCCGTTTTTTCCCATCAGTGGGAAACGGAGTTGGAAAAGATATTGATTACCAGCACCCCGGCGATGATGAGCGCCAGACCTGAAATCGCCGGCAAGTCCAGGTGCTGCTTGAATGCCACCCACCCGATGGCGGAGATCAGTACAATGCCCATTCCCGACCAGATGGCATACGCTATGCCCACCGGGATGTTTTTCAGTACCAGGCTGAGGCAGTAGAAGGAGCCGGCATATCCGGCAATGGTCACCACGGAGGGCAGAAGCTTGGTAAACTGCTCGCTCTGTTTCAGGAAAGAGGTGGCGATCGTTTCCAGAACAATCGCCAGCAGCAGGATAAGGTACGCTTTCATGGTTTCGCTTTTGTTGAAGTATTCCGCAGAGAGCCGCCGATGATGAAGGCCGTCACTTTCCCGTGCAGGGGAGGGGGCTTGGGAGAGAATAAAAGCCAGGCAATTGAGAATTCAATACCTGGCTTTTGATGAGGCGGCCGTTTCCGGCTGGAGCCTTTGTCAGTGGACTTGTAAATCCGTGGCCTGTTCTTCCGTGAGTTCCACGCAGCGCCAGGGAAGGCCGCGCTTGTTGAGTTCGTCCATGAAGGGGTCCGGATTGTTCTGCTCCATGTTGAAGACGCCAGCGCCGGACCATTTGCCCGTAAGGATCATTTCCGCGCCGATCATGGCCGGAACCCCCGTGGTGTAGGAGATGGCCTGGGAGCCTACTTCTTCAAAGCATTTTTCATGGTCGCAGATGTTGTAGATGTACACGGCCTTGAATTTGCCGTCCTTGACGCCGGTGATGACGTTGCCGATGCAGGTTTTCCCCTTGGTCGTCTTGCCGAGGTCCCCGGGGTCCGGTAGCACGGCTTTCAGGAATTGCAGCGGAATGATTTCCACGCCGTTGTACGTGACCGGGTCAATACGGGTCATGCCCACGTTCTGCAGCACTTCCAGGTGCTTGAGGTAGTTCGGGGAGAAGGACATCCAGAATTGGGCCCGGCGGATGGTGGGGATGTGCTTGACCAGGCTTTCCATTTCTTCATGGTACATGCGGTAGATTTCATAGGTGCCCACTTCCTGCGGGCAGGTGAAGCTCTGGTGCGTGCTCATGGGAGCGGTTTCCCGGAAAGCTCCGTCTTCCCAGTGGCGGCAGGGGGCCGTCACTTCCCGGATGTTGATTTCCGGGTTGAAGTTGGTGGCGAAGGCCTTGCCATGATTTCCGCCGTTGACGTCAATGATGTCCAGCGTATGGATTTCATCAAAGTGGTGCTTGAGCGCCCATGCCGTGAAGACGTTGGTGACGCCGGGATCAAAGCCGGACCCCAGCAGGGCGAAGAGCCCGGCCTTGCGGAATTTGTCCTGATAGGCCCACTGCCAGGAGTATTCGAATTTGGCTACGTCCCTGGGTTCATAATTGGCCGTGTCCAGGTAGTTGATTCCTGTTTCCAGGCAGGCGTCCATCAGGTTTAAATCCTGGTAGGGAAGGGCCACGTTGATCAGCAGCTGCGGCTTGACTTCTCGGATGAGGGCCACGGTGGCGGGAACGTCGTCCGCATCCACGGCATGAGTGGTGATGCTGACGCCTGTTCTGGCGCGCACATCGTCCGCAATGGCGTCACATTTGCTTTTTGTGCGGGAGGCCAGATGAATGTTTTGAAAAATGTCCGGCAGCTGGGCGCATTTATTGGCTACTACATGTCCTACACCGCCTGCTCCAATGATTAAAACCGTGTTCATGATATGCCCAGTACATAAGTGAAAACAGGCTGAAACGCAACCTCTGAATTGGTGTAATAGTGTCACTTTCCCATGGCGGCACGCAGGGGCGTCTTCTCCGGAAGCCGCTTTCCGCTGTTGAAGGAAGGCCTTGTAACATTTGGTTTTTTTCAGGAATAGTTAAAGGGGGATTGACGGATTATGTCCAAGTATTCTATAGCAGTAATAGCTATGATTAAACAAATTCTGCCAATAGTTGCCGTAGTCTGCGTCGCTCCCTGTTTTGCCGCGGAAGGATGGCTTACCGATATGGATGCCGCCAAAAAGGAGGCCGCCGGGCAAAAGAAGGATCTCATGATCGAGTTCACCGGTTCCGACTGGTGCCCGCCCTGCATGCAGCTCCGCGCCAACGTGTTCAGCAAGCCGGATTTCCAGAAGGACGCCCAGAAGAATTTCGTGCTGGTGGAGCTGGATTATCCGCGCGGCAAGGAACAGTCCAAGGAGATGAAAGCCGCCAATGACAAATTGGCCCGGCAGTACGGCGTGCAGGCTTTTCCAACGATCGTGTTTGCGGACGCTTCCGGCAAGCCCTTCGGCGGATTTGTGGGCGGACGGCCCAGGGAAGAGGTGGTGAAGGCCATGCAGGAAGCCCTGAAGAACAAGGAAGCGCTGAAGGCCGCCAAGGCAAATGCAGCCAAGGCCACCACGGATGAAGCGAAGGTCGCCGCCCTGATGGAAGTGCTCAGGCTGGCTCCGCAGAATTACGTGGACATTTTCTATGGCGACGTGAAGGCGGAAATCAAGAAGCTGGACAAGGATGACAAGTCCGGCCTGAAAGCCGCCGACGCCAAGGCTGACCAGCTCAAGAAGGAGAAAAAGGAGGTTCAGGACTATTTGGCCGGCAAGCTGACGGACAAGATGCCGCCCGCGGAAGCCCTGAAGGTGGTGAAGGCCTATCCTGACCGTGACAAGCTTCTGCCGGAACCGCAGCAGGAGCTGCTGATGGTTGAATTTACCTCATATATGTACTCCACTGGTGACGTAGACGGCGCCCTGCCGATTTTGGACAAGGTGATGAAGCTGGCTCCCGGTACGGAAGCCAGCCAGCGGGCTTCTATCTTCAAGTCCGGCATTCTTGCCAATAAGGACAGGGTAAAGGCCCGGATTGAGGCTATGAGGAAGGAGCAGGGCAAATAATTAATTTCCTCTCCTTGAATATACGGAGACTCGCCCCGTAGCGGCCAGACTGTTGCGGGGTTTTTGTATGCTACTGCGCACGCCGCTTAATGATGAACGGAGGAAGATGAGGATGGACGTGTAAGTTTTTTGTTTGTTTTCACATGCCGTGTCAGACGGGAATGCCTTTTAATGCATTCTTTCAGGATATAGGGAGAAGTGCTGCGGGAGAAGACTGCCTTTTTTGAAAATGGAAGGAGTCCTGAAATCGGAGATACCGGGAGGGTTGCGTACGCTGTTCCGAAAAGGGGGGCAGGGAATGGTGTTTGGAAGTTGTACGTAGTCCGTCTGTCATTTTCTCCGGAGAGGGGGCGCCATTTTGGAAATTTTCTAAAAATGATTGAACGGGAGATTGACGCCGGCTGTCGGACTATTCAATATAGAATCGTAGATATGATTAGACAAATTCTGCCAATAGTTGTTGCCGCCTGCGTCGCTCCCTGTTTTGCCGCGGAAGGCTGGCTTACCGATATGGATGCCGCCAAAAAGGAGGCCGCCGAACAGAAGAAGGACCTCATGATCGAGTTCACCGGTTCCGACTGGTGCCCGCCCTGCATGCAGCTCCGCGCCAATGTGTTCAGCAAGCCGGATTTCCAGAAGGATGCCCAGAAGAATTTCGTGCTGGTGGAGCTGGATTATCCGCGCGGCAAGGAACAGTCCAAGGAGATGAAAGCCGCCAATGACAAGCTTGCCCGGCAGTATGGCGTGCAGGGGTTCCCGACGATCGTGTTTGCGGACGCTTCCGGCAAGCCCTTCGGCGGATTTGTGGGAGGCCGTTCCAAGGATGACGTGATGAAGGCCATGCAGGAAGCCCTGAAGAACAAGGAAGCGCTGAAGGCCGCCGAGGCAAATGCAGCCAAGGCCACCACGGATGAAGCGAAGGTCGCCGCCCTGATGGAAGTGCTCAAACTGGCTCCGCAGGAGTATGTGGACAATTTTTACGGCGACGTGAAGGCGGAAATCAAGAAGCTGGACAAGGATGACAAGTCCGGCCTGAAAGCTGCCGACGCCAAGGCTGACCAGCTCAAGAAGGAACAGAAGGACGTGCAGGACTATCTGGCCGGCAAGCTGACGGACAAGACGACGCCCGCGGAAGCCCTCCAGGTCGTCAAAGGCTATCCTGACCGTGACAAGCTTCTTCCGGAAACCCAGCAGGATTTGTTGATGATGGAATTCGGGACTTACCTGAATTCCACCGGTGACGTGGACGGCGCGGTGCTGATTCTGGACAAGGTGGCCGAATTGATGCCGGGTACGGAAGCCGGACAGCGGGCTCCCCGCATCAAGGCCGGCATTCTTGCCAACAAGGATCAGATCAAGGCTCAGATTGAAGCAGCCAAGAAGGCCCAGAGCAAATAAGTAAAGGCTCCCTTTCCTTTATCCCCTGATTTGGAAAAACGACCCCGCAGCGGTTTCATGCCGTTGCGGGGTTTTTCATTTTCTCGCCGTGAGCCGTTTGCTCAAGGGGATTCCATGGGGAAAATGGCCGTCAGTTCCCGCCGGGCGTGGCTCCTTGAAGGCGCCTGTTTTTTCTTTTATACGCGGCGGGGAAGGAGCAGGGCTGAGCGCCGCTCTCGCCGCCAAGCCCGGTTTCGGAAGAGAAGGGAATTCCGGGAGGCGGACGTGCCTGTCTTACGGCATAAAAAAACGGCCCCGGCATGATGCCGGGGCCGGTGGGCTGCATGCTCTCTCTCTCCGTAGGAGAAAGGGGGTTATTGAAGTTTGATGACGGTGTCCAGTTTATCCCAGGTGAGGCCCGGAGGGAGCGTGATTTTGTATTGGGCGCCTTCCTTTTCAAGCTTGGCGGCTTTTCCGTTTCCACTGCCGTTCACGATGACGGTCGCTTTTGTGAATTTCTCGCCGATGTCCTTGATGAAGAGAGGTTCGGAGCCTTTCATCTCTTTTCCTTGTTGAGCAATCAGCGGGCTGACGTGCAGGTAAACGGTTTTTTTGCCGCTGCGGTTCGTCTTGTAGCAGCTGCCGCCCCAGGGCTGGTCCTTGTAGGGACCCCCGCGGGTGTTGTAAATGGCTTCCCGGTAGGGGGCGATCCACTTGCCCATGGCCAGGAAGGTTTCCGCCTGTTTCGGGTCAAAGGTGCCCAGCGGCGTGGGTCCGATGTTATAAAGCAGGTTGCCGTCCTTGACCGTGTTATTGATCAGGAATTTGATGGAGGTTTCCACGGGCTTGGCCTTTGCCTTGGAGGTGTAGGACCAGTTGCCCGTCCAGCGGGTGCCGGGGATGTCCGCCACGGTCATGCAGCTTTCCCAGGGCGTTTTATCGTTGAACGGCCCCAGCTTGCATTCCGGAGTCAAAAAATCCCCTTTCAGGTCGTCGGGCAGCGGACCTTTGTTGCCTCCGCGGGTGCCGTTCATGCGGTTGTTGACCAGAATGTCCGGCTGGTACTGCTTGATGCGGCGCATCATGGTACGGGGATCCCA
The DNA here is from genome assembly GCA_947624785.1 of Akkermansia muciniphila. GTDB lineage: Bacteria > Verrucomicrobiota > Verrucomicrobiia > Verrucomicrobiales > Akkermansiaceae > Akkermansia > Akkermansia muciniphila_F. The sequence continues at coordinate 36,457 of CANQLV010000012.1, forward strand.
CTGGTTGAGGGAGCTGTTGCCCAGGCTGTCGAACCACAGCACGTCCACCTGGCCGTAGCGGGTGAGCAGTTCACTGATCTGGCCGAAGTAGTATTCCAGGTAGCGGTAGTGCTGGTCGGTCAGGTAGTAGGGATTGTACCAGTCCCGCCCGGAGTAGTAGAAGCCCAGCCTGAGCCCTGCCGCATGGACCGCCGCCGCGAATTGCCCCACGATATCCTTGCCGTAGGGGGTATTGGCGATGGTGAAGGTGTCGTAGTCGGAGGGGAAGTTGGAGAAGCTGTCGTGGTGCTTGGTGGTCAGCACGGCATATTTCATGCCGCTTTTTTTGGCGACGGACATCCACTTCCGGGGATCGTATTGTTTGGGATTGAAGCGGCGGTGGGCGGAGTCATATTCAAAATCCATGATGTTTTTATGGCCGCTTGCGCTGTCCTTGGGGCGCGCCGCATTGCGTTCCCAGCTGATTTCCCGTTCCAACAGGGAAGAGGGGTTCCAGTGGACAAAGAGGCCGAATTTGGCGTCCCGGAACCATTTTAACTGTTCGTCACTGGCCTTGAAGTCAAAGAGCCTGTTGACGGCTTCATTGATCAGGTCGCGGTCCGCAACCGGGGAAAAGACGTTTTTTTCAGGGGAAAGAACCACCAGGCCTTCCGCCATGGGCTGCATGCGGAAGTTCGGGAGGGGAGCCTTTTCCTTGTCTCCCAGCCAGAGGTTGAGTTTCAGCGCCCTGGCCACGTTCCCTATTTCGTAGGCCTTCTGGCCTCCCGCTTCCTCCATGATTTCGTCCGGCAGCTCCTTCTTGAAAACGGCCTGGACAAAGGGATGGTTCACATAAATTTTCCCGTTCTCCCGGAAGGGCCTGACGTCTTCCGGCAGGGCTATCCGCTGGTTCCCGGCCATCGCGTAGGGAGCGCCGTGGAGTTTATCCGTGTCCACGGTGAAATAAACGGCGTCCTTGAGCTTTTCAGACAGCTCCTTCTGGAGTGTGTCAACGTTTTCCTGATAGCTTTTGCCGGGGTCAAAACGGTTGTTGATGCTTTCCGCCTGCTTTTCCGTAATGACCGGGCCTATCCACGGGCTGGCAATCGCATCTTTCGTGCCGTGCCCCACGATGATCCGGAAATATTTTCCGGCGTCCTTGTCCGTCAGGGTGTAGGATTCCGCATCCTTGCCCTGCTGCACCAGCACGGGCTTTCCGGTCCGGGAATCCGCTTTTTCCCATTGGATGACAGGGTTGGCGGGTTCGTCCTCAGGAGTGCTGTAGCGGCTTTCCAGCGTGGTTCCGACCACTTCCTCCCCGTTAATGTAGGCTCTGAGCCACGGAGCTACGGGCTCTCCCCAGGCCGGAGTGAGGAGCATTCCCCCAAATGCGGTCAGAAGACAGAAGGCATGGTTTTTGAGTTTAAACATGGGGGAAAAATTAAGGGAGGAACAGTTGGGAGAACAGGATAAAAGAGACTGTTTCAGAAAAGACCAGTGGAGGCGGTTTCCGGGATTTACTTCCGGTAGAATCCTGTGGGGGATGGGAAGGCGGCCCGTCATGCATCTGAGGCGGGGGAGGACAGGCGGCGTGTTTGCCCAGGCTTCCCGGCGCGCAAGCGCCTCTTTTGGACGGTTTTTGTGAAGATATCCTGCGGCGGGCGGTTTTTCCCGCGGGAAGTGTTTCGTGCCCGTTGTTGGTTTGGTTCAGGACAGGAACCGCCCCCCTGCCGGGGAAGGAATGTCCACAGTACGGGCCGGCCGTGAACGGAGCGGCATGACCGGCAATGGCGGAGGGAGGGATTTCCGGGAAGATTCCATGGGCCGCGGCGCGGCGGTTGTATTTCTTGAGGTGAAGCCTTGCGCGGGGGAAGGAAACCTGACAGAATCCCGCCATGCGCCTGTTCATGATGTTCTGTGTGATGCTTCTGCTCGCCGGATGCGATACGCGTACCAGCGTGGAACGGGCCCAGGAGGAAGGAGTGCTGATTGTAGGCAATAACTCGGAACCGCAGAGTTTTGATCCGCATATTGCCACGTCCGTTTCCGATTTCAAGATTATCAATGCCGTGATGGAAGGGCTGCTGCGCGGGGATTCCCGGGATGACGCCGTGTTTCATCCCGCCGTGGCGGAGTCCTGGACGCACAATCCGGAGGCGGACAAGTGGCGTTTTTCCCTGCGGAAGGACGCCGTGTGGAGCGACGGCGTTCCGGTGACGGCCCATGATTTCGTTTATGCCTACCACCGCCTGCTTCATCCGGAGTTTGGCGGGAGGTACGCGGACATGCTTTATCCGCTGAAGAATGCGGAGGCTTACAACCGGAACAGGCGCAGCCTGCTGTTGTGCGGCCCCGGTTCCCGGCTGGCTGGGGAAGCGGGTCTGGATGGAGAGGCTCTGGCACGGGTGGATTGGGAGAGGCTGGACGGCATGGGCGCCCGAGAGCTGGAGGCGCTGCGGAAGGATATTTCCCGGATGGAGTGGCCGGACGGAATGCCGGAGGAAGGCGCGCGGAGAATCGCGGCCCGGATGCTGGAGGATGTCCGGGCCGGAAGGCCGGATTTGTGGGAAGAGGCCCGTGTGGGCGTGCGCGCCGCGGACGATCATACCCTGGAGCTGGAAATGCGTTCTCCGATGCCCCAGCTTCCCCTGCTGCTGCTTCATTGCACCTGGTTTCCAGTTCCCCGCCATGCGGTGGAAGCCCACGGCGGCATGCTGGACAGGACGGGGGGCTGGACGCGGCCCGGCGTGGCCGTGGGGAATGGCCCTTTTCTGATGGCGGAGCACCGTTTCAATGATTATGTGGAGGTGCGGCGCAATCCCAGGTACCGGAACGCCTCCTCCGTCCGGCTGAACGGGGTCCGTTTTCTCCCCACCGTGAACGGCTTTACGGAAACCCGCATGTTTTTCAACGGCAAGCTTCATGTCACCAATAACGTGCCCCCGGAGATGACGGCCTACGCTCGGAAGCGCGGCGGCGGTGATTTCTGCCAGGATGATTATTATGTAACTATTTTTTACCGGCTGAATACGTCGCGCGCGCCGCTGGATGACGCCCGCGTGCGGCGCGCCCTTTCCCTGGCCGTGGACCGGGAGGCCCTGGTGAGGGACGTGGTGTGCGGGGGCGGCCAGTCCTGCTTCGGCTTTACGCCGGACGGCGCCGGATACAGGACGCCGCATGGGGTGGAGTTCAATCCGGAGAAGGCGCGCGCGTTGCTGGCGCAGGCGGGGTTCCCCGGCGGAAAGGGCTTTCCCCGGCTGGAGCTGATGACTACGTCGCGCGAGGTGCAGAAGATTATGGCGGAGGCCATCCAGGGCATGTGGAGGAAGCACTTGGGCATTCACGTGGATATCCGTTCCTGTGAATGGACGGCGTACAAGTTCGCGCAGAATTCCATGCAGTATGATTTCAGTTCCTCCTCCTGGTCCGGGGATTATCTGGACCCGTCCACTTTTCTGGATTTGTGGAGCTCCGCTTCCGGGAACAACAACACGGGCTGGTCCCGCCCGGAGTATGAACGCCTGCTGGCGGAGAGCCGCGCCACGGGTGACCAGGAGAAGCGCATGGCCCTGCTGGCCCGTGCGGAAGCGCTGATGCTTTCCGAGTCCCCGGTGATTCCCCTGTACTGGGCCAGGCGGTCCTACTTGAAGAGGCCGGAGGTGCGGGGATGGCACCCCCTGCTGCTGGACAACCATTTGTTTGAAGATATCAGCCTGGGCGCGCCCAGGGAACCGGGGAAGGAGGCCGCGCCTTGACCAGGATGATTTTAAAACGCCTGGGGCAGGGGCTTCTGGTGCTGCTGGTGCTGGAGACCGTGACGTTTTTCCTGATACGCCTGCTGCCGGGCCACCCCTTCATGGGGGAGAAGAAGCTGCCGGAGCACGTCCTCCGGCAGCTCCAGGCCAGCTACGGGCTGGACCAGAGTTCCCTGGTCCAGTACGGGCGCTACTGGTGGAATATGCTGGTGCATGGAGATCTGGGGCCGTCTTTGGTGAAGGAGGGCATTAGCGTGGCGGACATGATCGGCCAGTCGTTCCCGGTTTCCCTCCAGCTTGGCGTCATAGGCATGGTGATTTCCATTCTGGTGGGCATTCCCGCCGGAATCGTGGCCGCCCTGTACAAGAACCGGTGGATGGACTGGTGGGTGATGCTGGTTTCCATGGCCGGCATCTGCATTCCCGCCTTCGTGGTGGCTCCGCTGCTGGGCGTGGCGCTGGGCATGCATGTGCCCGGACTGAGCGTGGCCGGATGGGATTCCCCCGGCTGCGTGGTCCTGCCCGCGCTGACGCTGGGGCTGGTGAATGCCGCGTACCTGGCGCGCCTGACGCGCGGCGGCATGCTTGAGGTGCTGGGGCAGGATTTCATCAGGACGGCCCGGGCCAAGGGGGCGGGACCCTTCCGCACGGTTTGGAAGCACGCGCTGCGCGGCGGCCTGATCCCGGCGCTTTCCTACCTGGGGCCGGCCTTTGCTGCCATGATTACCGGCTCCTTTGTCGTGGAGACCTGCTTCCAGGTTCCCGGCATGGGCCAGCATTTCGTGAACGCCACCACGGACCGGGATTATTTCCTGATCCAGGGGCTCGTCCTGTTTTACGGCATCCTGATCGTCGCGGCCAACCTGGCCGTGGACCTGGTGCAGATGGCCGTCAACCCCAGATTGAGAGCGGAGTCATGAAGAACAGGGAATGGAACAGCACGGAGGAGCAGGGGTCCTCCCTGTGGAAGGACGCCTTTCTGCGGCTTTCGCGCAACCGCGCGGCCATGTTTTCCCTGCTGGCGCTGGCGCTGATTGTGGCAGCCTGTTTTCTGGGGCCCCTGCTGCCGTGGCTGCCGCACCCGAACGTGCAGAACCTGGCGCGCATTGCGGAAAGCCCTTCCTGGGAACACTGGTTCGGCACGGACCAGCTCGGGCGGGATCTGCTGGCGCGCGTGCTGTACGGCGGCCGCATTTCCCTGCTGGTGGGCGTGGTGGCCACGGGCGTTTCCCTGGCCATCGGCGTGACGTACGGGCTGGTTTCCGGTTATGCCGGAGGCAGGCTGGACGCCCTGATGATGCGCCTGGTGGACGTGCTTTTCGCCCTGCCGTTCATCGTGCTGGTTATTATTTTTTCACTGTCCGTGGAAGAACCCGCCCAGCGGCTGACGCAGTGGGTTTCCGGCGTCACGGGCTGGTCCGCGGAGATGGTGAGCCCCATCACCGGGCTGATTCCCCTCTTCATCGCCATCGGCGCGCTGGGCTGGCTGACGCTGGCGCGCATCGTCCGCACGCAGGCGCTGGAGCTGAAGGGGCAGGAGTTCGTGGAGGCGGCGCGCTCCCTGGGCATCGGGCACATGAAGATTCTGTTCCGCCACATTGCGCCGAATTTGTTCGGATCCGTCATCGTGTACACGACGCTGGCCGTTCCCGGCATCATGCTGCTGGAGGCCGTCCTGTCCTTCCTGGGCCTGGGCGTGAAGGCTCCCAATTCTTCCTGGGGCACGCTGATCAAGGAGGGGGCGGACCGCATGGAAGTGAGCCCGGAATTGCTCCTGTTTCCGGCGCTCCTGTTTTCCGCCACCCTGCTGGCGCTGAATTTCCTGGGGGACGGCCTGCGTGACGCCCTGGACCCCAAGTCCTCCAAGGATTGACGCTTTTGAGTAAAAGACAATGAAGGTTGCTTTAACGATTTCCATGCTGGTGGTCTCCAACGTTTTTATGACGTGGGCGTGGTACGGGCATTTGAAGAAGGGTTCCGCGGCGGACGACAAGCCCCTGCTGCTGATTATTCTGATGAGCTGGGGCGTGGCTTTTTTCGAGTACTGCTTCATGATTCCCGCCAACCGCCTGGGCAATGCGGGAGGCCTTAACGTGGCCCAGCTCAAGATCATGCAGGAGGTGATCACCCTGTGCGTGTTCATCCCCTTCGCCCTCTTCTACATCGGGGAAAAATGGAAGTGGGACTACCTGTGGGCTTTTTTATGCGTGCTGGGGGCCGTTTTCTTTGTCAACAGGGAGCGTTTGCTCGGGTGACAGACTTTTTTCGTTCGCATTCCTCTTTCAGGGTGGTCTTACCATTCAGAAAGATGAATATGAAAATAATACCTATTCTTGCCGCAGTAGCCGTAGCCGTCCTGGCCGCGGGCTGTCACCATCGCCATAATAATAACGATTATTACCGCCCCGGTCCGTCACACCATTATAACCATAATGATTATAACAACGGCTGGCATCACGGGCAGAACAGGCCGGGTCCCAGGCCCCGCCCGCATTACGTGACCGCCAACCAGGCTTCCTATCCGCGCCTGTACCAGCTCATGTAGTTTTTGCGGTTACGCAGAAACGCCGCCACTTCCGGAGGAGGGGCGGTGTAAATCATGAAGCGGCGCTGGCGGGAAGGACGCGTGTGCAGGAATGCAGTTCCCTGTGTCCTGCATCCCGCCGGCATGGATTCCACCCCCGGTCCGTCCGCTTCCCGGCACCGGCGCGGGCTCCGGAGGGGCCTTTGCCGGGCCTGACGCTTCGCGCACAGGATATAAGCTTGAAAAGGCGCGGTGCCCCCGGCACTCTATGCGCCAGATCAATGACTATAGATGAGCAATTAGACATATTGATGGGCGGTACCGCCGTCGTGATCAGCCGTGAAGAGTTGAAGGAGCGCCTCAAGCTGGGCCGTCCCCTGCGCGTAAAGCTGGGCGTGGACCCCACCGCGCCGGACATCCACCTGGGCCATACCGTGGCCATTGAAAAACTGCGTCAGTTCCAGGAATTGGGCCACCAGGCCATTTTGCTCATCGGGGATTTCACTGCCACCATCGGGGATCCCTCCGGCCGTTCCGTCACCCGCCCCCCTCTTTCGCGTGAGCAGGTGCTGGAGAACGCGGAGACGTACACCAAGCAGGCGTTCAAGATTCTGGACCGGGACAAGACGGAGATCGTCTACAACGGGGACTGGTTCCGCAAGATGACGTATGAGGAAGTGCTTAAGCTCAATTCCCGCGTGACCATGCAGCAGATGCTGGCCCGGGAGGATTTCAAGGCCCGCGTGGAGGGCGGAAAGGAAGTCCGCCTGCACGAGATGCAGTACCCCATCATGCAGGGGTGGGATTCTGTGGAAATCCGGTCGGACGTGGAGCTGGGAGGCACGGACCAGCTTTTTAACATCCTGGTAGGGCGCGACCTCCAGAAGGAGGAAGGCATGCTGCCCCAGATCGCCATGACGATGCCTCTGCTGGAAGGCCTGGACGGCGTGCGCAAGATGTCCAAGTCCTACGGGAATTACGTGGGTGTGGATGAAGCTCCGGAGATGATGTTCGGCAAGATGATGAGCGCCAGCGATGAGCTGATGGACCGCTATTACCTGGTTCTGCTGGGCGAGAAGCGGGACATGGGGCTGCACCCCATGGAAGCCAAGAAGCTGCTGGCCTGGAAGATTACGGCCCGCTATCACGACTCCGCCGCCGCGGACGCCGCCCGCGCTGACTGGGAAACCCGTTTCTCCAAGAGGGACCTGGCCGCCGCGGATTTGCCGGAAGTGGAGATCGCCTCCCTGCCTGCCGGCATGAATGCGCTGGCCCTGGTGGCCTTCCTTTTTGAGAACGTTTTCCAGGTGAAGAAGTCCAACGGCGTTTTGCGCAAGGAGCATTTCACGCCCGGCGCCATCCAGTTGAACGACGTCAAGGTGACGGACCCCGCCGCCGTGCCGGAGCTGGCCCCCGGCGGCGTGCTGCGCCTGAGCAAGAAGCACGCCGTGCGCTTTAAGTAGGGAGCCGGAAACGGCGTTCACCTTTCTTCCTTCCTCCATGCCGGGATTCCTTTCCAAATTGGACCGCTTTACCGTCGGCCTCGTCGTCAGCGTGAGCGCGGGGATTCTGGTTCCCTGTTCCGGCGTGTGGGATACGGTGTTCAGCCGCTTGAGCGATGCGGCCATCATCCTGCTCTTTTTCCTGTACGGGGCCAAGCTTTCCCGCCGCTCCGTATGGGAGGGGCTGATGCACTGGCGCCTCCAGGGCCTGGTGGCCGCAAGCACCTTCGTGATTTTCCCCCTGCTGGGCATGCTGAGCATGCCGCTGTGGAACAGCGTGCTGGGGCCGGATTTGTGCATGGGCATGTTGTACGTGTGCATGCTGCCTTCCACGGTGCAGTCCAGCATAGCGTTCACCTCCATGGCGGGCGGGAACGTGGCCGCGGCCATCTGCTCCGCTTCCGTTTCCAGTTTGCTGGGGGTGTTCCTCACGCCTCTGCTGGTGGGGCTGGTGTGGTCCCGCGGAGGGGAGGGGGGCGTGGATTTTTCCACCTTCCTGAACATCTGCTATATTATTCTGGTGCCCTTTGTGGCCGGGCAGGTTGCCCAGCGCTGGATCGGCAAATGGGTGGTCACGCACCGGAACATTACTTCCTGGACGGACCACAGCACGATCTGGCTGGTGATTTACACGGCGTTCAGCCATGCGATGATCAACGGCGTGTGGAAGAACCTGCCCTGGCTCTCCCTGGTGGAGGTGCTTGTCTTCTGCGGCATTCTGCTGGCCGCGGCCCTGTGGATGACGGCCTTCCTTTCCCGCAAGTTGCGTTTCTCCCGGGAGGACCGCGTCGCGATTATTTTCTGTGGCTCCAAGAAGAGCCTGGCCACCGGCATCCCGATGATGAACGTGATTTTTGCCGGAGCGCCCATCGGGCTGCTGGTGATTCCCATCATGGTTTTCCACCAGCTCCAGCTGATGGTCTGTTCCTTCCTGGCCAGGAAGTGGGCGAAGGACGTGGGAAAGGGTGACAGGCTGTAAGACGGCCTCCGCTTGCCGGTCAATGCCCGGCCAGGCGCAGGACGCCGTCGCACTGCATGTCGCGGCCCGGAACGACTACATGGCTGCCGTAGGAGGGTATTTTGGCCGTGACGGGCTTGTTGCGGAATTTGGACATGAACCGCTGGAAGGGCTCCATGTCCTCCGGGATGATTTTCACTTCCGTATAGGCGGGGTTGGACGGCATGTCCGTGATTTCCACCCGGAAGGAGCCTACGCCGTTGCCGTCCGGCGTATAGAATTCCAGGGATTCCTCCGGGGAGGAGGGGTGCATGAAGAACAGGAAGAGCATGATGCCCAGGGCCGCCAGGGTAACGACGGTCAGCGGAATGTTTTTTCTGAGGGGACTGATGTGCATGCCTGCTTTTCCTTTCTTCCATAAGATTATGGGTTTTACTTGGACGTGTCAACCCCTCCGGGGGAAAGCCATGACGCGGAGCCGCTCCATGTTCCTTTGGCGGAACAGGTTCCGGCGGCGCGAGGGTGCACGGAAAAAGGGTTGCGTCCGCGGGGTAATGTGGTAGCTTGTGCGGACAAAGGGAGCCCTATGACCGTGCCCGTAAAGATACTGTCCGTATTGACGGGACTGAGCCTGGCCGGAAGCGTTCAGGCGCGCATCTGGACGAATGACCGGGGCGCTACCGTCGTAGCCGTGCTGGTGGCCGTCCGTGATGCGGAGGTTGACCTGAAGCTTCAGGACGGGCGTATAGTAGCCGTCCCCAAGAACGTTTTTTCCGGCGCCGACCAGGCGTATATTCTGGAATGGGTGAAGTCCGGCGGCACTCTTCCGGATACGGATGCGGGGGCGGAAAATCCTCCGGCGCAGGGTGCGTCCGGCGGACGTTACGTTCCCTTGGAGCCGAATTGGGACGCTCCGTGGCCGGAGAGGGCCGCCGCGCCCGGCTACCTGCTGGTGAAGACCGTGCAGGAGACGGATGAGCTGAGCGTGTATGAAACGGATCATTTCATCATTGAGTCCTCCGGAAAATTGCCGGAAACGGAACGCATGGCCCTGGCGCGGCGTTTTGAAACCATTTTGTCCGCCCTGGCGGCCGTTCCCATGAATCTGGCGGTGGCCCGCCGCCCCTCTCGCAAGTATCTGGTGCGGGTATGTTTTCAGGAAGAGGATTTCAACAAGGCGCCGGGCCTGCGGAACGGGAGCCTCAAGTTTTCCCCCACCAGTTTTACGGTCCTGCTGCTGCGGGATAAAAAGGGAAAGCCGCTGAAGCTGGCCACGGTGGATCCGCGCTTTGCCGTCACTCACTGGGTGGCGCAGTCCATGGACCTGGAACACTGGCTGGTGGACGGCTTTTCCGCGTACATGGCTTTTCTCCCCATGGAAAGGGAAAAGGGGGCGCTGGTTTTCCGGAAGCTTCCGGGAAGGTTGGCCGCCATGCTTCCCCGCGCCTTGCGCGCGGGCAGGGCGCCGTTGCCTGCCCTGGCGGACCTGCTGGCGCGGGATTCCGTTCATTCCGCCGCCGGCCATGGCCTCCCTCCAAAGGGGGACGCGTCACGGTACTGGGCCGATCTGTTATGGACGGTGTACTGGTGCCATCTGGAAGGGGACGGCAAGGCGGAGCGCCTCAGGCGTTATCTGAAAGCCTGGGATGCGGAAGACGTCAACGGGGCGCACGCCGTCCTGCTGGACGGGAAGGCCCCGGAAGAGGTGGAGCGTGAAATGGCCGCTGCCTGGAAAAAACTTGGCGTGAAGCTGAAGTTTGCGCCGCCCGCTCCTCCCGCTGCGGACGGGAAAAAGGCGGCGGGGAAATGACGGAAGGAGGAGTGGGAAAGCCTCCCTTTTCCCGAAAAGCCGGAGCGCACCGGCTCAGATGGTGCCGTTGAGCTTTCTGCCTATCCAGAACAGGGTGAGCAGGAAAAGAAGGGCCGCGAGCGTGTACGGGCTGCACCAGAGCAGGATGCGCGTTTCCATGGGCGGCGGCACGGGCAGGTCCTTGATTTCCTTGATGAGCTGCTGTATTTCCTCCGCCTTCACCATGCGTCCGCGTGTGATGGAGGTCATTTCCTCCATCAGGGCGGTGTTGACGGGCTGGCCGATTTTTTCCAGCGTCTCGCCCATGGTGATGACCGGGAGCGTGACGGATTTGTCCGGCTCCGCGGAGGAGGAGGCAGTCAGCTTCCAGGTGCCGGGGCGGTTGATTTTGACGGAGGCGGTGAAGGAACCCCAGGTGTGGTCCATGTTGTCCATCTGCACGCGGCTGGCGGTGCCTTCCGGGGCGGTGATGTCCAGGAAAACCTCCCCGTTCTGGAGGGGGGCTCCCAGCTTGTCGGAGACCATGGCGGTAACGGTCAGCGTATCCCCCAGGCGCGGGCGTTCCGGATTGGGAATCAGGCGTATTCTCTCCCCGGCGGCCATGTTGCGCTGGTAGCTCATCCAGCGGGCCACCTGGCTCCAGAAGCGGTAGTGGTACTTGTCTTCCACGCCGCGCCGCCAGCGCCAGGCGGAGTCCGTCCCCATGAAGAGGACTTTCCCGTTGCCGTAGGACTGGGTGACGATGAGGGGAATGCGGCCGTAGGCGTTCTTATCCGCCGCATGCACGGCCAGGACGGTGGTTCCGGCCTTGGGCCGTTCCACCGGGGCGTACCAATTGAAACCCGGCAGATTGCGCCACACTTCCTCGTTTTCACCCTCCGTATCCGCCAGCATGGTGAGCAGGGAGCCGCGCCCTTCCGGCGTCAGGATGAGGGGGGAGGGGGCTGGCTGGGTGGTTCCCTCCGGCCTGGCGGTGAGGAACGTGACGGGCATCAGGTCGCCCAGCTCGGATTTCAGGAGTTCCATTTGCTTGCCCTGGTAGCCGGGGAGGAAGACGATGCCGCTGGCCTGGTTTTTCACCATGCCCTTGAGCAGGGCGGCCTGTTCCTCCGTCAGTCCCTTGGGGCCCAGCCCCACGTCGCCGATGAAGATGACGTCATACTGGGCCAGGTCTTCCATCCTGTCCGGGAATTTGACCAGGTAGCCGGGGCCTTCCCCCATTTCCTCCAGCCCCGGGTGAAAAAGCAGGGTGTGCACGTCTACGCCGGGGTCGCGGTACAGGGCGTTCCGGATGAAGCGGTATTCCCAGCGCGGCAGCGTGTCGATCACCAGCACCTTGATGGATTCCCTCCTGCCGGCGATGCTGAAGGAGGAGGCGTTGTTGTTGTGCATCCGTTCCTGGGGCTGGACGGGGAGCTTGAGCTCCAGCGTTTCCGCCCCTTCCTTTTCTATCTTCCACAGGACGGCGTCGGACACCTCCCCCTGGGCCGGGATGGTGACCGTGCGGGTGACGGTTTTTCCGGTGTCCCTGGAAGTCAGGGTGAGCGTGGTGCGCGTTTCCTTGCCCAGCGTGCTTTTAATGGTGAAGGGTATTTGCACCGTCTCCCCGATGATGCCGTAGGTGGGGGCTTTCACGTCCTGGAGGGCCAGGTCTGGCAGGGGGTAGGGGCTGCCGGCGGGAATGATGAAGAGGGGGATGCCCCTGGTGCGCATGCGCTGGGCCTGCGTCAGCACGGAGGAGGAGGCGTTGTGGCCGCCGTCCGTAAACATGATGACCGCCCGCAGGTTGTCCGAGGATTGCATGGCCTCCTCCAGCGGCTTGGCCAGGTCCGTGCAGGCCATGGAGTAATCCGGGGAGTCCGGCGGAGGGGGGGAGCCGAAGGCGGCGGACTCCACTACATGCGTGTCTTTCAGGGATTCCGTGCTGTTGCCCTTGATCAGCTCCTGCACGTAGGCCGTGCGGGTAACGACGTGCTGGGGGGTGATTTCCACGTCCTGCGTTTCCATGGAGCCGGAGCGGTCCTCCAGGATGGAGACCTTGGGCTTTTCCTGCGGGGCGGAGGTGACGACCCATTCCGGCTGGAAGAGCAGGAAGCAGATGGCCCCCAGAATCACCAGGCGCAGGAGTTCCAGCTTGAACGTCAGCGGGCGGCGGTTGCGTTTGCAGGCGGTGCGGCTCATCCAGACGCCGGCCGCCATGACCAGGACGGCCAGGAGGATGCTTAAAGCGGTAGGTTGAAGGCTCAGGCTCATGGGCGGATGGTGGGGGAGGGGCGTTTGGCCGCGTGCCTGGGCAGGGACAGGAAAGCTTCCAGCAGCAGGCAGGCGAGGGAGATGATGAGGAAGAGCTTCCAGGCCTCCTGCACCAGGGAGGGCGTTTCCGCCGTGCTCCGCATGGAGCTGATGGAGGCCTCCGGCAGAAGGAGGCGGAGCTTTTCATCCGTAATCTGGTCAGGATTGTCTTCCGACCAGGGGCGGTTCACGGCGTAGGTCTGCGCTCCCAGGCGGTACACGCCCGCCGTGTCCGCCGGAGAGCCGGAGGGGTGGCTGCCCTGGGCGTTGTCCATGCGCACGGGGGTGTCCGTGGCGGATTGCGGCAGGGCCGGGTCATTTACCCGGAGGGAGATGGAGGTGGAGAAGCGTTCCGCCCCACGGTCCGCCATGCGCTGGAGCAGGGGGAGCAGCAGGTGGCCGTCCGCCAGGTTGGACCAGGAGTATCTGGGCAGAGTTCCCAGGAACAGCGCGGACCCCGTTCCGGCCCTGACCTGGGCCAGGGCGCAGGTGCCGTCATCCCAGGAGGCCAGGGTGCGGTATTTGCCCAGCAGGGGCTTCCGGCGCACGGCGCGGAGCCGGTTGGCGGGAATGGCCGCCTGGTCGGAGCCGTCCCGGAGGAAGCCGCGCTGGCGGTCCCATGTTTCCAGGCGGTAGTACTCCTCGGGCGGGGCCGTTTCCATCGTGCCCCAGGAGACGCCCAGGAACGGCCGCCGCGTGCCGTGGGCCGTATCATCCGGCAGGAAGAGGACGATTCCCCCCTCTTCAATGAAGGCCAGGAGCTTTTCTTCCATTTCCGCGCGCGGCGGCGGTCCGTACCAGACGACCATGGACTGGGAGACCAGGCCGGCCTGCGCCGCCCGCGTGTTGCCGGGCATCGTGGCTTTCCTGTTGGGAAGGCCGGGAGGGGCGGACATCAGGGAGAGGGTTTTCCCCACTTCCCCCGCGGGGCCGCAGATCAGGACGTTGGCGAGGGGCCGGGGGGCGAAGGTGAAGAAGGAAATGTCATCCCTGGTGAAGTCGTCATGAGGCAGGGAAACGAAGCCGAAGCCGGATTCCTTGCCCTGCGGCAGCGGAATTTCCTTCCTGATGGCGGTGCTTTCCCCGGCCAGTTGCAGCGTGGCGGAGGCGGCGGCATTATCCACGGAAAGGTGTACCGGTACGTCCTCCGGCTGGTTGGGGTTGAAGCCCTGGCGCAGCACCTCCAGGTCCAGCACCAGCCTGCCGTTGTTCACCTGGGCCTGCCTGACCCTGATGCCGCGGTTGCTTTCCGGCCTGTCGCGGAGCGCCATGATGCGGATGGAAGGGGGAATGGCCAGAGCGGCCAGCCGCTGGCGCACGCCGGGCCAGAGGGGGGAATCCGGCCTCCAGGAGGAGGCCTGCATGTCTGATGCAATCCAGATTTCCGTCTTTCCGGAGCCGGACTCCTCCAGGTACGGGATGGCTTTTTGCAGCAGGGCCGGAATGTCCGCGCCGCCGTCCGTGGTTTTGCTGACGGTCAGGTCCGCCAGGGCTTCCGGAGCGGGAATCTGGGTGACGGTTCCGGTTGCGGAATCAAGCAGGGACAGGCGGCAGTGGCCAAGCTGCGCGAAGGTGGATTCCACCAGCGGCGGAACGGCGTCCCGCAGGGAGTTGGTTTTATCCGGACGTGCGTCCATGGAGGCGGAACGGTCCAGAACCAGCAGGACTTCATTCAGCCCTGAACTTCCCCAGCCGAAGAAGCTGCTGAGGAGGGGCCGCGCAAAGGCCGTTACCAGCGCCGCCACGGCCAGGACGCGCAGCGCCAGAATCAGGTAGTGCAGCAGTTTCTTCGTCCCGCGGGTTTCCCTGGCCGCGCGGAGCAGGAATTCCATGGCCGCCCAATGGACGGAGCGGTGCCGCCACCTGTTGACCAGGTGGATGATGATGGGAATGGAGGCTGCGAAGAGGGCCCATAGCAGCCATGGAGAGGTGAAGGACATGGGAGGATAGGGGTAGTTGGGAATTCAGGCCTGCTTTTCAGGTGGAGGGAGGGGCGGGCAGAAGCTCCCGGAGGATGTGCAGGGTCATTTCTCCGGTTTGCTTGAAGGATTTCTCACCCAGAATGTCCATGTTGTCCCTGGTGGTGTGCCACCAGTTGCCGTCCTGGAAGTCGTCAATAAGGTTCAGCGTATCCATGCCGCGGTCCATGAAAGGGACGTGGTCGTCCAGAATGGCATAGCCGGAGACGCCCCATTCCTCCGGGGAATAGCCCAGTTCACGAATGGCGCGGGAATAAACCCGGTACATGGACTGGGGCGTCATGACCGGGATGCGTATCTTTTTCCCCTGCCGCCCCACCATGTCCAGGTTGATCATCCACTCGGGCAGCGGCTTCCGCATGGCGGCGGCGTAGTGCTTGGAGCCGTACAGGCCGTCGTCACTGTCCATGTGTTCCGCAAAGCTCTCTTCTCCGTCAAAAAACACCAGCTCCAGTTCCCCGGCGCGCTCGGGTTCCCCGGCCAGGATGCGTGCCGTTTCCAGAATGGCCGCGGCGCCGGAAGCCCCGTCATTGGCTCCGGTGAAGCCGGGGATGCCCTGCTTGGTGTCGATATGGCAGGTCAGCAGCCCCCGGACCGGAGCCTGGAAATCCGGCGCCTTGCCAAAGCGGGCCCGCAGGTTGATGAACTGGATGGGGCCCTTGGGTGTTTCCTGCTCAAAGGATTGCTCCTGGCAGGCCCAGCCGTGTCTGGACAGTTCCTTCTTCAGGTAGTCCAGTTGCTGACGGTAGCCGGGAGTGCCGGAGCCCCGGTCCCCCATCTCCGTTATCCGGGCGGCGTGGAACATGGCGTTTCCTCCGTTGAAGTGGGTTGTTTCCTCAAGCCGGGCGGGAATGGTTTCCGCGCCCGGAAGGGGCGTTTCCACGGGATTTCCGCACTGCATCAGCAGGGCCGTGAGCAGAATAAGTCCGATGCGGGGCGTCATGGGAAAAAGACGGAGTGGAAGGTTTACTTGGAAGCGGACCATTCATCCTGGCCCAGAAGTTCAAGAATGCGGACGAATTCGGCCTTGCTGGAAAAGGTGATCTCAATGGAGCCCCGGCTTCCCTGTCCGGAAATATTCACCGGCGTCCCGAACTGTTTGGCGAGCACGCTGGAAATCTTCTTGTACTGCGGGGAGGTGGGTTTTCTGGCGGGAGCCGCCGGTTCCGGGGGATTGAGAATCTTCTGGATGGCCTTCTCCGTCTGGCGGACGGTGTAGCCCTTGTTGACGATGTCGCGTCCGAGCTGGATTTGCTGGTCCTGGTTCTTGAGGGACAGGAGCACCTTGGCATGCCCCACGCTGATGAAGGCGTTGCCCAGCATGTCCTGGACCGCCTGGGGAAGATCAAGCAGGCGCATGCTGTTGGCCACGGCGGCGCGGGATTTGCCTACCCGCTTGGCGATGTCCCCCTGCTTCATGCGGAATTCCGTTTTCAGGCGCATGTAGCCGGAGGCCTCTTCCAGCGGGCTGAGGTTTTCACGCTGGAGGTTTTCAATTAGCGCCAGCTCCAGCACGTCCTTGTCGGAAGCCTCCCGGATGATGGCGGGCACGGTGGACAGGCCCAGGATGCCGGAAGCGCGCCAGCGCCTTTCCCCGGCAATCAGCTCATACTTGCCGCTCTCCGTTTTCCGGACGATCAGCGGCTGGATGATGCCGTGCTCCTTGATGGAGTCCACCAGCTCCGCCAGTTGTTCCGGAGTAAAGATGGCGCGCGGCTGGAGGGAGCTGGGAATAATGGAGGCATGGGATAATTGATGCACAACGTCTCCCGCCTGGGGAGCCGTCAAGGATTCACGAGACAGATTTTGATTGATAAGGGCGTCAAAGCCTTTCCCCAGAGCCGGTTTTGCCATAGCAGGGAAGAAACTAGCATGATCCGGTTCCGTTTTCAACAGGGTATTTGTTTTCCGCGGCGGAAATTCCCGCTTGTGCGGCCGGGTTCATCATCCCTGTTCCCGGACGTATCAGGCGTGTTGCGCCGCACCCCGGGAGCAGGTCAAAGATGTCCGTGCCTTGAAATGGCCCGCTGCCGCCGCGCTGGCTTCCGGCGGGGAAGGGGATGGACAGGAACCGACCTCCCGTTCCTTTTCTTCCGGCAGGCTGCGGACATCCTGTCCCGTGCAGGGCAGACGGGCGTTTCAAGGCCATGAACCAACAAATGAACAAGATGAACAACAATGAACAATCCTGCCATGGCGAGGGTTTTCCCTGCGCTGAATTCCTTGAACCCCTTGCCCCCTCCCTCCGATGAAGCTCAATCTGACGGAAGAACAAAAGAAAGCCGCTCTGGAAGCGGGAAAGCAGGGCATGAAAAACGCCTATGAGAAAAGCAAGTCCCGTGCCGGATTGACGTGGTGGGAACGCCTCCTGTGGGTGGTCCTGGCGGGAGCGGCCTATGCGGCGTCCTCCCTTCTTTCCGGCTGCGGGCATACCATAGACGTGACTGCGGAGCGGACGGAGATATGCAGGGACGGCGCCTGCCTGGTGCTGGAACCGGGGCGCCTCTCCTATTCCCAGACCCAGCCGGAGACGGAGGTACAGCCTGTGATCCAGAGAATCCGGAAAGGCAAATGATTCCGTGCCGTCCGGTCCGCAACCTGCCGGGACAGGCGGTTCTGCATGAGCCGTCCCGGCGGGAATTGCTGAAGTGAATGGACTATGGAAAAAGGGGGAATGGCATGAACGCCTTATCAGCCGCCGCCGCCTATTATCTGGCTGCGGGCAGGAGGGAAGAGGAGATGGAGGAGGATGGCCGCAGCCAGGATGTCTATGTCCGTACTCCGGAACTTGTACTGATGGCGCGCAGGGTGGATTCCTCCGCTCCTTTCGGCAGGATTATTGACGTCCGCTGCCGGTTTGAGCCGGAACGGTGCGACGCCTGGCATCTCCATTTTCTGGCGGGGGAAGTACGGGGGCTGTTGTCTTATGAACGGGAAATTCTTTCCCTGCCATGGATTCTGACCCAGCATGGCAAGCGCGGGGACGGGCGGCTGATGAAGTTCTCTTCCTCCCGGTTCTTCCGCCTGCTGGCGGCATCTGCGGCCGCCGGACCGCTCTCCTGACCCTGTTGATGAAACGCAAGCATCCATGCGGAAGGCCGCATGGATGCTTTTTGCATGCCGGATGCCGCCCTGATGAAAGCGTGTGAAGGCATTCAAAGGCGTCGGCCGCTTCCCGGTTCGCGGCATTTTGGGTGAAAATCCTGCTAGGCCAGGGAGACGGCGAGCTTGTAGGCATCTTCACAGCGGCGCAGCCAGCCCTTGCCGAACACGGGGAATTGCTTGCAGGAACGGTAAAATGACTTGCGCCGCTCGTAGAGGCTGTCAAGGAGCTTGCGTTCGCCGGCCCCTGCAAGAACGGTTTGCAGCGTTTGCCGGGTTTGTTTTCCGGGAATGCCGTCCTCGGCAATCCCGGCGCCGTGGTCGTTCAGGGCGCGCTGCAATATCTTCCCGGCATTTTTACTGCCGGAATTGAAATAGTGGTCGCGCAGGAAGAACTCAATTTCCGGATGGGCGTCAGAGCCAATCCAGGAGCGGACGGCGGCGGTATTGTCCAGAACGTACTGAAGGCAGCCTTCCCAGGCTTCTTCCCGTTTTCCGGCGTCAAGCAGAGACTTGAGGCGGTTGAATACGGCGGGTTCAATGCCGTCGCAAATGCCGCAGATTTCCCATTTGCCGCCCTTGTCGGCGGCGGGGAGGCGGGAGACGCGCAGGGAGTCCGGGCCGGTGACGCGGTCGTCTTCAAAGCGGAGAATGGCCGCAGCCATCTTTTTTTCTGTAGTATTCATTGGTTCCAATAGTGGTGGAGGTTCGGCGGACCTGCAATGAATGCGTCTTCAAGGGGGAAAACGGCTTTTTGACCTGCCGTTTTCCGTCAATGAACGGTCCGCCGCTTGAGCTGCATGCACGGCTGCCGGGTCCGGGAATAAATGAGGCGTCTCCGGAGCGGTTTGATGCGTTCCTGTATGGAGGCGCCTTTCTTCCCCGGCGGCAATAAGCTCTTTATTCCTAGCCTGTTCATGAACCATTGAAAACAAAAAGCATAACGCCTGAAATTCACAAAACCCGGTGAAGGATGATGGTTTCTTTCATTTCCGGGGATTGGCGGCTGCAGCCTGTCGGCATTAAAGACGCTGTGGAATCGTTTCCGGATATTCCCCCGGACGCGGGGGCCATCCGGGGAAGTGGAGCTTCCCTTGGAAACATGGCACATGGGTTTTCAGCGATTGTTTTGGTGCGCCCGGAATTTATTTTGCACGAAAAGAATGATTAAGTCTTGCGTCCCGTTGGAAAGGGTGTCACTGTCAAAAGACTTTACGTTAGGATACTTTGCCCCTTGGCCTCCGTGCCAGGGGGCTTTTTTATGAATGCGGCACGTCGTGTTCCGGATAACGCGGGCGGCATGGGTTCCTGAATCCGTTCCCGGTTCAGGATGGGCGCAGCCGCCGGACCCGGCATGCCGCGCATTCCCGTTTCAGGACGAATCCGGAGGGAAGGGCCTTTTCCGTTTTGACGTGTGGCCTGACGTGCGGCTGCGTTCTCCCTTGCAAGAAAAAGAAAACCCCTCAAGCGGTGAACTTGAGGGGTTTATAATGGAGCCGCTTGTCAGATTTGAACTGACGACCGTCCGCTTACAAGGCGGGTGCTCTACCACTGAGCTAAAGCGGCGTGGTGAATGAGGTGGCCCATATCTACAGAAGATGGCCCGTGGTGGCAAGCCGAAAATGGGGTGGCAGGCATGGCGCGCCTCATTTTAACCGCCTCAGGAGTCAAACAGGGAGCCCTGTTCCAGTGCGGGACCGGCAGGAGGTTCCTCCGGTCCGGGGGGGGGCCCGGCCTGCGGCGGTTCCGTGCCTGGAGAGGGCGTGTTTTCCGCCTGTTCCGTGGCAGCGGAAGGGGAGGGCGTTTCTTCCTCCGTTTCCCCGTCTCCGGATTTCGCCGGAGGCATGATGCGGGAGACGCGTTCCACCGGATGTTTGGTAATGATGTTGCCCTGGGCGCCGCGGTTTTTAATCCTCAGGTCCGCGAAGTGGAAGGGCCTGACCAGGTTGCGGAGCTTCAGCACGGCTTTCAGATAGACGTTCACGCTGATCTGGGCGCTGTTCTCCTCCGTTTCATGCACGGAGAAGTGGAAGATGCGCGTTCCCTTCGCGCCGCGGGTGAGCGGATATTCCTTGTCCCTGGTGAAGCCGCCTATGCGGAAGCGCTTGGCGTACACGGGGCCGTCCCTTCCGTCCCGGTAGATCAGGTTGAACACGGGGTCGTCATCCTTCTTGATGACGGAGATATAGAGGGGGTTCTTACCGGCGAAGAATTTGTCCTGAATCCGCACGATCTTGAGCACGCCCGTGCTGTCGATGACCAGAACGTCGTCCAGTGTGGAGCATTTGCAGACGGGATTCCCCTTCTTGACGCCGTACCCGGCGAAGCCTTCTTCGTCAATGTACAGCGTTTCATTGGCCACGGCCACCTGGGCGCGGTCCACGGAGCCGAAGGAGGAGATTTCCGTTTTCCGGGGATAGGCGGCGCCGTACTTCTTGCGGAGGGCTTCAAACCAGCGGATGGTGAATTTGGTGAGCTGGCTGAGGTTCTTCTGCGTCTGTTCGATGTCCGCCTCAAGCTGCCGGATGTGCTGGTCCGCCTTGAACGCGTCAAACTTGGAGATGCGCTTGATTTTAATTTCCGTCAGCCGCACCAGGTCGTCCCTGGTAATGGGCGCGCGCAGTTGGGCGGCAAAGGGCTGCAATTCCCGGTCAATGGTGCCGAGCACTTCCTCCCACGTCTCCGAATCTTCAATGGAGAGGTAGATGCGGTTTTCAATGAAAATCTTTTCCAGGCTTGCCTGGTGCCATGCCTCGTTCAGTTCCTTGAGGCGCATTTCCTGTTCCTGGCGCAGGATGTTCCTGGTGGAGTCCGTGTTGTAGCGCAGGATGTCGCTCACGCACATGAACCGGGGCTTTTCCTCCACGATGACGCAGGCGTTCGGGGAAATGCTGACCTCGCAGGCGGAGAAGGCGAACAGGGCTTTCCTGGTCTGCTCCGGGTCCGCTCCGGCCGGGAGATGCACCAGGATGTCCACGTGCTGGGCCGTATTGTCTTCAATGCGGGCGATTTTGATTTTCCCCTTTTCCGCGGCGGAGACAATGGTATCAATCAGTATTTCCGTGGTGACTCCGAACGGAATTTCCGTGATGCGGAGAAGCTTCTTCGATTCCGTGAGGATGCGCGCCCGGATGCGGACGCGCCCCGTGCCCCGTTCACCGTCCCGGTAGTTGGTGGCGTCCATCACGCCTCCGGTCGGGAAGTCCGGCAGAAGCTGGAAGGGCTGGCCGCGCAAGTGCGCGATGGAGGCGTCAATCAGTTCGTTGAAATTGTGGGGAAGAATTTTGCTGGAAAGGCCTACGGCAATGCCTTCCGCCCCCTGGGCAAGGAGCAGGGGGAATTTGACGGGAAGGCTGACCGGCTCCTTGTTCCTGCCGTCATAGGAAAGCTGCCATTCCGTGACCTTGGGGCTGAATACGACTTCACGGGCGAAGGAGGTGAAGCGCGCTTCAATGTAGCGGGAGGCCGCCGCTGGGTCCCCGGTCAGGATGTTGCCCCAGTTCCCCTGCGTGTCGATGAGCAGCCCTTTCTGTCCCAGCCCCACCAGCGCGTCCGCAATGGAGCGGTCGCCGTGCGGGTGGAATTTCATCGTATCCCCCACGATGTTCGCCACTTTACTATAGCGTCCGTCGTCCAGCCGGTCCATGGCGTGCAGAATGCGGCGCTGCACGGGTTTGAACCCGTCATTGATCTTGGGTACGGCCCGTTCCAGAATGACGTACGAGGCGTAATCCAGAAAGTAGTCGGCATACATGCCTTCCACGGACTGGCTCGCGGGAGCAATGTGGGCGGGTTGAGTCACGGCCGCAAATATTAAAGGAATTGTTCCGGAGGGGCAAGTGCGATCTCCGGAAAGAAAATAACCGGCCTTCCGTTAAGGAAAGCCGGTTATCGGAAAAATGAATGGATAACCGCAATCAGGCCTGTTTGGCCGTAAGCCTGTTTTTGAGTTCCTCCGCTTCGGCGCGCAGGGCGTCGAGCTTGGCTGTCTGGGCTTCAAGGTCGGCGATTTCTTCCAGGACTGCTGCCAGGCGGCGCAGGTCCGCGGGCTGGGCTGTTGCGAGAGGCTGAACTTTGGGAGCGGCTGTGTTTTTGGTGCCGGGCTTGCGGCCGCGCTTGGCCTTGGTGGCCTTCATCCAGCTTGAAATGGTTACCGTGCTGATGCCGAAGCGTTCAGCGGCCTCCTTCTGGGCGCCTCTTTTGTTCTGAGTTTTCCGTTCGGCAATGAAGTCAAGAACGGATTGTTTTTCTTCAGGCGTATAGCGCCTCTTGTTTTTGGTGCTGTCGTTGGAATTCATGATATTGACGAGTGGCTATTTGTTTAATCAATGGCCCGTAGGGTAGCAAGCAAAAAGAGCAAGTATTTTGACATAATTTAAAAGACTGTTTAAATACAGGGAGCATATTGTTGACGTTCAGAGTTAATATGCATATTTTATTCATGATTTTTATTATTTAAAATTTGAATTGTTTAACATTCCGAGCAAGGGGGGTGAGGGATGTTTAAACGCTTTTTCATTTTCCGCTCCGCATGAAGTCTTTTTCCGTAAATTCCTTGTTGAATCGGGTGTTCCGGAGAATTTCGCGTCCCTTCGTCAGTCCGGATTTTGAGATTGCAGGAGCCGGCGGGATCGTGTAAAATCACCCCAATCTTCCAGCCATTTTATCATCATGACCGACCAGCCAGAATCCCCGTCTTCTCCAGAGGCTCCCAAATTACGTCGCCGCCTGGTAACGGCAGCCCCTGCGGCAGCGCCCAAAGTGAAGTTTGCTTCCCCCGCCGCGGAAGGCGTGGAAGTTGCCAAACCGCGTTTCCTCACTCCTGAATTGCAGGCCAAGCTGGCCCAGGAGCAGGAGGAAGCCGCGCGCCGTGCCGCAGAGCAGGCGGAAGCGGACAGGATTGCGGCGGAAAAGGCGGCAGCCGAGCAGGAGGCCGCCCGCATCGCTGCGGAAAAGGAGGCGGCCAGGATAGCCGCCGAGGAGGAAGCCGCCAGAATCAGGGCGGAGCAGGAGGCCGCGGAAGCCGCGCGCATTGCCGCGGAGAAGGAGGCGGCCCGCGTGGCGGCGGAAGAGGAAAGAGCCCGCCTTGCGGCGGAACAGGAGGAAAAGGAAGCCGCTTCCCGGCCATTGCCCGGTCCGGCGGTGGATGCCCAGATCCAGGACGCCCTTGCCAAGGTGGCGGAGGCCCAGAAAGCCTTGGCGGACGCCCAGGCCGCTGCCCTGGCGCAGGCCGCCGGCGTGGCTCCCGCTGCCGTTCAGGCGCCTGAACCGGCTGCTCCGGCGCCTGCCGCGGCGCCCACGGGCTCCATCCCCAAATTGAAAGTTTTAAAAACTTCCCCGGCTCCGGCCCAGGCGCAGGAAGCCCCTGCCGCCGCTCCGGCGGAAAGCGCGGTGCCCCGGCTGAAAGTGCTGAAATCCCCCGTGGGGACCGCTCCCGTTCCTTCCGTGGCGTCTGCCGCGGCTTCCCAGCCCGTGGCTGCCGCGTCTGTTTCTCCCACCGCCAGCGTCCCCCTTGCGGGCGCGGGCGGCATCCAGCCGCCTGCCGGCACGGAAACCACCCGGGAAATGGTCGCCTCCGTGGATAAGTCCAAATCCCTGCTGAGGGGTGTCATTTACGGGGTATGCGCCCTGGTGCTTGCCGCCGCCGGGGTAGGAATTTATGCATGGCATACCAACAGCAAGAAAGACCAGGTGGAAGGGGAAAACGCGCGCCTGAATGCACTGGTGGTGGAAGGCGGCAAACTGGGCCGCAGCCGCCTGTTTGACTCCAAAAATCTCAGCCGCGTTCCGGACGTGAAGGTGGTTCCCAATGCGGAGGACGCCGCCCTGCTCCTCGCCAATGTGAGGGGAACCAAGGGGAACCGGGAAAACTGGCCCGGCGCCGCCCACCTGGTTTCCATCATGGCCCAGATGGATGACAACATCGCGCGCCAGGTGGTGGAAGACATGAAGAAAAACGTCGGCAGGTACAGCAAGGAGAAATACTCCATGATGGTGACGCTGCTGGCCAAATCTTCCAGCCCCGCCATGCGTGGCATGCTTAAAGACCTGTACGCCTCCATCAGTGATAGCAAGAACAAGAAAATTCAGGACAAGCAGGCCGTGGTGCTCAAGTACATGCGCTTTGCCATGAAGCTGGACGACCTGGACGACGTCATGAAGATTCTCCAGCAGAAGGATGCCTCCCAGGACCTGGTTTCTTCCGCCTTCCGCACGGCCCGCTACCTGATTGACGAAGCTCCCCCCGCCAAGCGCATGGCGCTCTCTTCCAAACTGCTCCAGTACCAGAAGAACATGCCGGAGGAAAACGTCAAGGTCCTCTACAAGCTGCTGGCCCGCACCGGTGATCCCAAGGTGCTGGACATGATGGAAAAGAGCTACAAGGAAGACCCCAAGAAGGCGCTCGCCATCATCACCGCCTGGGGGGACTGGAACACGGATGACGCCGTTCCGTACCTGTTCAAGGCGTGGAAGGATGAATCCCTGCATGAACGCGTGCGCTCCCAGGCCCATGATTCCATTCTCCGCGTGCTCTCCGTGGATCGTGACCGGGATGACAACGCCACGCTCAAGCTGTTCGAGCCCCTGATTGCGGACGCCAAGACGAGCGAACGCCGCCAGTTCCTGGTTTCCGCCTTCAAGAGGCTCAGCAACCGCCCCTATGTGATCCGCCTGCTGGGCCGCATCAAGCAAACGGCGGAAGACCACAGGAATGTGGTGGAACCCAAGTTCCAGGCCGCGGAGGAAGCCCTGTTCAAGGCGGAGGACAAATTCAAGGCCAACCCGAACGATGCCGCCGCCAAAGCTGATTATGAAGCCAAGGAAAAGGTCTATAATGAGCTGGCCAGCCAGAAAACCGGGGAAGACAAGGTGATTGCGGCGGTGGACAAGGCCCTGGAAAAGGTGAGAAAGACGCCTGTTCCCACCAAGAAGGCCGCTTCCTCCGATGACAGGGAGGACGACGAGTCGTCCGTTATCAAGACAATTTAAATGGCCTCGCCAAGCCGTATCCGGAACCGGAGGGAGAACATCCCTCCGGTTTTTGCATGAAAGGGAATCCCCTTGGCTTCCGGAAACGGGGATTCCCTGTTCCCCGTATACGATATGGGCACCCTCGTGGGAACAAGGAGCTTCCGCCCCTTGCCTGCTGTGGAAGAAAACGGGAGAGAAAAGTTCTCCTTTCATTGCCCTGCGGGGGACAGTCCCTCTCCGAAGGCCGGGAGACCTACGTTCCCAGGTGGCGGCAGAAACGGATTTTCCGGGGATTATGGCATTTTCTGGGGTTCCCCGCCATACCAGCCGCCGGAAATATTTCCGGCGCCCGTTTTCTCCGCATCCGGCTCTTACAGGAACAGGCCCGCCTGGTACACCAGCGTAGCCGTCAGAAACCCCAGCAGGGTCAATCCTCCGAATTGCGCCAAGGCAAACCACCAGGTGCCCGCTTCCCGTTTGGCGACGGTGACGGTGCCGATGCAGGGCAGCGCGATCAGGCAGAACATCATGATGCTGATGCCCTGGAGGGGGGTGTAGCTGGCTTTAAGGCGGGCGTTCAGGGTCTGCTGGGCTGCCGGGCCGGAGTCCCCGTCCTGCACCGCATAGAGAATGCCCATCTGGGTGACGAAGATTTCCTTGGCCGCAAAAGCGCCCAGAAGAGCGGAATTGATCTTCCAGTCAAATCCGGCCACTTGCGTGACGGGTTCCATCCAGTGGCCTATTTTCCCAGCGTAGGAATGTTCCATGGCAGCGGCTGCGTCCGGAGCCGTTCCTTCCTCCGGCCTGGGGTAGGTGTTCAGGAACCACAGGATGATGGAGGCCCCCAGAATGAAGGTTCCCGCCTTCCGGACGTACATGAAGGCCCGCGACCACATCAGGGCGCCCACCTTCCGCAGGGAGGGGAGGCGCAGGCGCTTCATGTGGTGGAGGGAGTCCCTCTGGGCGGTCTTGAAAAGCGTGTTTTTCAGGAGCCGGGCGCAGCACAGGGCCAGAAAGACGCCGCTGGCGTAAATCCCGAACAATACGGTGGCCTGCAGGCGGGAGGGAAACAGGGCGGAGACGAACATCATGTAAATCGGCAGGCGCCCCGCGCAGCTCATCATGGGCAGGACGGCGATGGTGACCAGGCGGTCGTTGCGCGTTTCAATCCTCCGGGTGGACAGAATGGCGGGAACCGAGCAGCCGAAGCCCAGCAGGAGGGGGGCAAAGCTGCTGCCGTTCAGCCCCATGATCTTCATGATGCGGCTCATGAGGCGGGAGACCCGCATCATGTATCCGCTGTTTTCCAGCAGGGTGATGGCTCCGAAGAGCAGCACCACGTTGGGGAGAAAGGCCAGCACGCCGCCTACGCCGCCCACCACGCCTTCCCCCAGCAGGGATTGCAGGCGGGGCCACGGTTCCAGCATGCGGCAGGCCCAGATGCTGAACATCTGCGTCCCTGTCTGGATGAGCCTGACCAGGGGGTCGCCAATGGCGAAGCTCAGGAAAAAAATAATGTAAACGATGCACAGGAAGATAAGGGAGCCCCATATCCTGTGCATCAGGACGGCGTCCAGCCTGGTTCTCCACCTGTTGTCCTGCGCCTCTGCCTCCCGTTCCATAAATTACCGGGGAGTAACTTAGAACCTGCGAATTTGACAGGCAAGCTTAAAAATCCCGGATTTGCGGGAAGGCTGCTTTGAGCCGACCCGGTTCCGGATTGCGCCCCAGGGAATTGCGGAATCCCGGCTTCTGCTAGCGGCGCGTGGCCGCAAGCCCCTGAATGAACAGGATGGCCGCCGTGCAGCCGAAAATCATGGAGGGCAGGCACTGGAGCATGTACAGCGGGTCCGTGGAGCCGTTCCCGTAAGAGGGGAAGATGAAAGCCATGACCAGTGCAATCAGCGCCAGGCCCCATGCCAGCCAGGATACGGCGGGGACGGCGGTGCCGGAGCCAGCGGCAGTGAGCCGGGAGTGGTTTCCTTCCCTGGGGCCGCGCCCATCCGCGTCCCGTCCGGAAGAAGTCGGCTGCTTTTTCTTGACGAGGGGCAGGGAAGCCGGCGTTTTTACGGCGTTTTCCGGCTTTTGCCCGGAGGGGGAAGAGGGGGCTTCCCCAAAGGGAAGCCCCGTTTTAACGTGAATCAGGACGCCGCACGCCGTGCAGTGCATGCCGGCTTTTTCATCCAGCCCGGCCGGGTAGGTGTACCCGTGGCCGCACAGGGAGCATGTGGCGGATTCTCTCATGATTCAGGCTGAATGGGTGTTAGTCGTCCAGCGGAAGCAGGTCCGCCAGGTCGGCCTTGGTTTCCGGCCTTTGGCGAATTTCCTGGAGCTTGGCTTTCATCTGCTCGCAGATATCCGGATGCTGGGCGGCTACGTTGTTGAGTTCCTTCGGGTCCTTTTCCAGGTCGAACAGGCTGCCGCCTTCCGGGGACTTGCTCATTTTTGCGACTACTCCGTTGATTCCGTCGCGGATGGCTACGCCGGCGGGGATGAACTTCCATTTGCCGTGGCGGATGGCCAGCGCCTTGCCGGTGCTGTTGATGACATGGTAGTCGCGGCCCTTGGCGGATTTGCCCAGGATGGCGGCCATCACGTTTTCAGAGTCCCGGAAGGAATTGGCCTTGCCGGGTTCCAGAAGCTGTTCCAGGGAGGCGGCCAGGTCCATCTGGTTGAACAGGGCCTTGCTCGTGGCTCCGGGTTTGACCACTCCGGGCCATTTGACGATGAACGGAATGCGGGAACCCCCTTCCAGAATGCTGTACTTGCCTGCGCGGAAAGGACCGGCGGGGGAGTGGGTGGCATTGTCCCTGACGGCAAAATCCTTGTAGCCGTCGTCAAGCACCGGGCCGTTGTCGCTGGAGAAAATCACCAGGGTGTCTTTTTCCAGACCGGCTTTTTGCAGGGCTTCCGTGATGCGGCGGACGCAGTCGTCCAGTTCCACGGTCACGTCACCGCGCACGCCGTGCTGGCTCTTGCCCACAAAGCGTTTTTCCGGGCAGCGCGGCACGTGGATGTCATGCGTGGCGAACATCAGGAAGAACGGTTCCTTGGCCTTGGCGCTCTTCTGGATGTATTCAATGGCCTTGTTCGTGATCACATCCGCGTTTTCCTCATCCTTCCACAGGGCGCTCTTGCCGCCCTTCATGAAGCCGATGCGGCCGATGCCGTTGATAATGGCCTGGTTGTGTCCGTGGCTCCACATGAGCTTGAGCTGGTCCTTGTTGTCTTTCCCGTTCGGGAGGCCGGGGAAGTTGTGACGGTAGGACACTTCAATGGGATCCTTCGGGTCCAGGTTTCGGACGTTGCCGTTTTCCAGAATCACGCAGGGAACGCGGTCTCCCGTGGCGGCGAAGATGAAGCTTTCATCAAAGCCGATTTCATTCGGGCTGGGGGCGATGTGCTTGTTCCAGTCAATCGTCTTTCCCTTTTCCCCCAGGCCCAGGTGCCACTTGCCCACCATGTAGGTTTTATAGCCGTGGGATTGGAGCATCTTGGGCAGCGTGGGCTTCTTGGTATCGATAATCAGGGCGGCGTCCCCCGGCAGAATGCCCGTGCCTTCCTTGCGCCAGGGATATTCCCCGGTGAACAGGGCGTAGCGGGAAGGGGTGCAGACGGAAGTGGTGGAATAGGCGTCCGTAAAGCGGATGCCCTGCTTGGCAAGCTTGTCAATGGAAGGGGTGGGAATCCCCTTGGCTCCATAACAGCCTACGTCTCCATAGCCGAGGTCGTCAGCGTAAATCATGACGATGGCTTTGGGCGGCTTGACCTGGGGCGTAGTGGCGGCCGGGCAGGCCGCTGCCGCCACCAGGGCAAGCATCAGGTGTAATGCGGGTTTGTTCATGTTGTCAGGTGTGTGTATTGTTGCGATTGATTGAAAAGATGGTCGGGAAAATGCCGGGGGAAGGGCCGCGCGGTCCTGGCTGGCACTTTTAATGAGGTTCTTCCGGCGGAGGCAGGGGCTCCGTCATGGGGCGCATGCTGGCGTTCTGCCAGATGTACCGCTTGTAGAGAACCTTGATGGCGGCCGTCAGAGGAACGGCCAGCAGCGCGCCGATCAGGCCGCCCAGGATGAGCGTCCAGATCAGCACGGAGAACATGACCGTGAGCGGGTGGAGCTCCACGGAATCCCCCACGATTTTCGGCTGGATGACCCATCCGTCAAACTGGTTGACGGCCAGGAAAATGCCGGAAACGATCAGCACGTGCTGGAAGTCCCCCCACGTAAACCAGGCCAGCAGAACCGCGGGAATGAAGGCGGTGATGATGCCCAGGTAGGGCACGATGCCCAGCACGCAGACCGCCGCGCCGATGGTGACGGCGTACGGCAGGCCGAGCAGTTTCAGGCAGATGGCAATCAGGATGCCTTCAATGATGCTAACCAGCATCTGGCCGCGGAAGAAGGAAATCAGGTATCCGTTGATTTCTTCCATGGTGTCCACCACGTCCTTTCTGAACTTGGAGGCCTTCAGCGGCAGGATGCTGGGCCATTTCTCCCTGATCTTATCAGCTTCAAGCAGAAAATAAAAGGCGAAAATGGGCGTGATCAGGATGCTCACCATGATGCCTATGGTGCTGTACAGGGCTCTTCCGCCGGAAGTGAGCCAGCTCATCAGCTTGTCCTGGTAAAAGGAGGAATTGATGGTCATGTACGCCCCCAGTTTTTCCCTGGCGGTCCGGGCATTTCTCAGGTCATGGACCTCCGCGTCCGTATAGTGGCCGGTATTCAGTTCCCGCAGGCTGGTGCTGTAAACGCTGTCAATGGTGCGGGAGATGAAGGGGATTTCAATGGTGGAGTCAATCAGCTCGGAGGTCTTGTCCCAGAGCTCCATCCGGTTGTCGATCAGCTCATCCGTCTGCCGGATCAGGGGAGGGAGGATGGTGGCGCCGAAGCCCACCATGACGGCCAGCGCCGCGAACATGACCGTGACCACGGCCCAGGGGCGGGAGAATCTGAAGTGCACCAGCCAGGAGACGATGGGTTCCAGCAGGTAGGCCACCACGGCGGCAATCAGGATGGGCAGGAGCACCGGTTCCAGAAAGCCCAGGAGTTTCACCACTTCAAAGATGACGAAGGCCGCAATGCACAGCATCACCAGGATGGCGACGCCCGTCAGGGCGTACCAGCAGGTTTTTTTCTGAAAGGGTGAGGGAATGCGGCAGTCGCCGGAGGCTTCATGTAAATCCTGTTGCTGTGCGTCGTTCATGCCGGTGGTAGAGAGATAGCTGGATGGAGGGGCTGGCTCAGGCCGCGGGGGCCTTATCCGTTTTTCCGCCAGGCGCGGGGGCGGCTTCCTCCGGATTTTCCGTCGCGGCGGGCGCGGGCTGCTGGTCTCCCGCGGCGTCCTGAGGCTGTTCCTTTTCCTCCTGCTGCTTGACGTGGTTTTCGAACTCCTGCTCTGTAATGGCCTGGGGTGTGGGGTAATAATCCCCGGCGGGGGGGGCGGCCGGAACTTCCCAGTGAATGCGCACCAGCCTGTTCCTGCGCTGGACCACAACGCTCGCCTGCGCCCCCCGCTGGGTGGTGACATATTCTACGAGGTCCGGATACGGATTCTTTCTCCCATTGATGGAAACGAGCACGTCCCCCGTTCTGAGGCCGGCGTCCCACGCGGGCGACCATTCGGCCACGTAGGCCTTCATGGGGCCGTTCCCGTTGCGGTCCTGGATGAAGGTGCCCCCCATCAGGTTGAAGGAGGAGGGGGCGGGCATCCGGTGGCTGGTGGAGCTGAAATAAAGGGCGTTCCCCGGACCGTCCAGCCAGAACTGGCGTGCGGCCAGCGCGCCGTAGCCCAGGATGATGTCAATGTCATCAGGAATGCCCATCACTTCCGGGTTGGCGAAGCTTTCACAAAGCAGGATGTTCTTCAATTCCAGGGGGCCCAGCTGGAAGGAGCTCACGTGCATGCATTCATGGGCGTAAAAGCCGCCCGCGGCGGGGCTGTAGCCGGAATAGACGCTGACGAACGCGTCCGGGTAGGCCTGCTTGATGGCGTTCCAGCGCTTCTTGGAGATGTAGACGGCATGGGGGGCGCCCGTATCCAGAATGATGCGCCGCCCGTGCTTGTCCGCAATCTGCGGGTAGTCGGAACCGGGAATCAGGGAAAGCTTGTGCCAGCTCCGTATTTTGGAGGGAAGTTTGTTGAAAAAGCGGTGGGAGCGTTTGGGATAGTTGATGTTCCACACGTACTTCCGGATGCATTCCCAGCCCAGCAATCCGTCATACGGCGCCTGGTCCACTATCACCACGTCCTGCTTCCGGGAAATGGGTTCTCCGTCATCCTTCAGGGAAACGGGCACATTCGCCGTGCGCATGGCGCCCCTGCCGCGCAGGCGGGCGCCGATGGATTCCACTGCGGGGGAGAAAAGCAGGGACGTCTGGACCGCTCCCGTGTCCACTCCCATCATCAATTGCGTTCCGGAACTCCACGCCAGGGCCACGGGGGTGCCGTCCAGCGGATTGGCCGCGTCAATGGGCGGGGAACTGCTGTCCTGGATAGGCCGGTGCGATACGCAGGAAACGCACAGCATGGTTGCCAGAAGCATGATGGAGGAACGAAACATAAAGCATTCCATTCATAACAAACGGACCAGAGGCTGGCAAGGTTTCCTTCCTGCTTATGGGGGCTTTTTGGCGGCATCAGTCCGTAAAACTTGCCACTTCCTGACGGTTTGATAAGGTAGAAGCATGATATTCAGGACATTGGCATATGTGTTTCTTCTGGGCTCCGTGTCATGGGCGGATGTTCCGTCTGCTCCGTCTCCCGGCGTTTCCGCGCCTCCGGAGCTGCGCCTGCTCCGGGCATGCATGGAGAAAAGCGGCGGCAGTGTCATGGTTTCCCCTTTTTCCCTGTATGAACTTCTCCGTTACATGCTTCCGGGAGCGGCGGAGGAAACGGAGAAGCAGATGGCGGCCATATTGCCCGAAGACGGAAAAATCAGGAGGGACTGGACCTTTCTGTCTGATGATTTTTCGCGTTCGCTGCGCTGCTATTCCGCCAGCCGCATTTTTGCGGACCGGTCCGTGGAGTTGAAAGACGCCTATGAAAAGGCCGTGGGACCGGACGCCGTGGCTCCGGCCCCCTTCCGGGAAAACAAGGCGGAAGCCGTGCGGCAGGTGAACTCCTGGGCGGCAGCGAATACGGGAAACCGCATCAGGAATCTTCTGAATCCGCAGCGGATGAGTGACCGGACGGTGCTTGTGCTGGTGAACGCCATGTATTTGAAGGCGTTCTGGGACAGTAAATTTGAAAGGCGGGACACCGGGCCGCGGACCTTTGTCCGGGAGGACGGCACCTCCTGCCAGGTGCCCATGATGAAGCAGCAGGTATTCACGGAGGGAAGGTCATGGCCCCGGCAGGGGGGAATGTATTATGAAAAGGACGGTGTGCGGGGGGGCAAGCCTGTTTTTTACGGGAGGGAAGGGCGCGCCCGTTTTTATGGCCGTTCTGCCTCCGGAGGGGAGGAAGCTGAAGCAATTCATTGACGGGATGACCGCAGAGGAATGGAACGGCATCCTGTCCTCCCTGTCCGTCCGGGATGCCGCGGAAGAAACGCGGAAGCCCGGCGGAAAGCCCCTGGAGCAATATTCCAGATACCATCTGCGGCTGCCGCGTTTCTCCCAGTCTTCCCCCACGCTTTCCCTGAAAAAGGCCCTGGAGGCGCTGGGAATGAAGGACGCGTTTACCGTCCGCGCCGATTTTTCGCGGATGGAGAGCTGTGCGCCGGAGCCGTTGAAAATCCATGACGTGTACCAGAAATGCGCGGTCAGAGTGCGGGAGGAAGGGCTGGATGCGTCCGCTTCCACCGCCGGGGGTATGGACCCGTTTGCCGGCGCTCCTCCCCGCGGCAGGGGGCCGGAGATCGAATTCAACCGTCCTTTCCTGTGGCTCATTTACAGCCCGGAGGACCGGGCCGTGCTGTTCATGGGAACTTATGAAGGGCCGGAATACGGGAAAAAGGAAGGAAAGCCGTGAAGTTTGCTCGCTCCCAAAAATCTTGATTTTCACAGGGGCCCGTATAGGGTAGGGGTGAGCCGTTATGACCACCCCTACGTTTGAAGATGCCGTGAGCCGCATTGTGCGGAAAGATCCCCGTTTTGCGGAACGGGCGTATTCCTTTCTGAAAGATGCGCTGGATTTCACCATGCAGCGTATTGAAGAGCAGGAAAACGGCTCCCAGCGGCATGTCAGCGGACAGGAATTGCTGGAAGGCTTCCGGGATTACGCCCTCGCCCAGTTCGGCCCCATGGCCTCCACCGTATTGAAGGAATGGGGGCTGAGGAACGGGAAAAATGTGGGAGAGATGGTTTTCCTGCTGATTGAGGAGGATGTATTTTCCAAACAGCCGGAGGATTCCTTGGACGATTTCAAGGGATTCATGAGTTTCCGCAAGGCCTTTGAAGAGCCTTACGAATTTCAGGAGCAGCCCAGTTGACCCCCCCATGCCGCCATGAGCAACGACCCCGCTGTACGCTGGCCCGCTGAATGGGAACCGCAGGACGCCGTCTGGCTTTCCTGGCCCCACCGCAGGGATTTGTGGCAGGGAGCCCTGGATGAATTGCAGCAGACCTACGGGCGCGTGGCCGCCGCCATTGCCCCGCATGCCCGCGTGTGCGTGAATGCCGCGGAATCCCTTCATCCGGTCATCAGGCACGCGATGCAGTCCGCCGGGGTGAGGGAGGAACAGTACCGCCTGTTCAATCATCCGACCAACGATGTCTGGTGCCGGGACCACGGCCCCGTCTTCGTTCAGGACGTGGAGGACGGCTCCCTGATACTGGCGGACTGGCAATTTAACGCCTGGGGCGGCAAATTTGCTCCGTGGGACCTGGACAACGGCATTCCCGCCCTGATCGGCGCTTCCCTGGGGCTTCCCGTGCGCGGCTCCTCCATGATTCTGGAAGGCGGCGCGATTGAAGGCAACGGGGACGGCCTGCTGGTGACGACGGAATCCGTGCTGCTGAATCCCAACCGCAACCCGGAATGGAGCCGTGCCATGATTGAGGAGGAATTGCGGCGCATGCTGGGCGTCAGGTCCATTTTCTGGCTCGGTTCCGGCATTGAAGGGGATGATACGGACGGCCACATTGACGACATGGTGCGCTTTGTGTGCCGGGATGCCGTGGTCTCCATCGTGGAGCCGGATTCTTCCTCCCCTCATTACCGCGCCCTGGCGGAAAATAATGAACGCCTGCAGGATTTGAAATGTGTGGACGGCTCCGGCGTGGAAGTCATTCCTCTTCCCATGCCGGACCCCCTCCGGGCGCAGGACTGGCGGCTGGACCAGCTGCCGGCCAGTTACGCCAATTTCCTGATCGTGAATGACGCCGTGATCGTTCCCGTGTTCAACCAGCCCCGGAATGACGACCGCGCCCTGGGCATTCTGCGGGAATGCTTCAGCGGAAAGCAGGTAGTCGGCGTGGATGCCCGCAAGCTGGTGCTGGAAGGCGGAGCCATCCACTGCATCACGCAGCAGCAGCCCCGGCCGCGGAAGGAGGTCCCATGAACGGCGGGGAAGGCGTAACGGTGGATGTGATTCTGCCGATGGAAAAGGCCGGCGACGAGTGCGCGCGCCGCGCCGCCGTGGCGGAAAAGCTGGGCATTTCCCCTTCCCGCATCAAGGAACTCCGGCTGGTGAAGGAATCCATTGACTCCCGGCAGAGGAATATTCTCTTCCAGCTGCGTTTGCTGGCGGGGGTTGATGAACCGCTGCCCCCGGAACAACTCCCTTCCCGGGACTATCCGCCCGTCAGGCCCGGCGCCCCGGTGGCGCTGATTGTAGGATTCGGCCCGGCGGGGATGTTCGCCGCCCTCCGTTGCCTGGAACTGGGGATGAAACCCGTGGTGCTGGAACGGGGGAAGGACGTCTCCTCCCGCCGGTTTGACCTGGCCCCCATCCTGCGGCAGGGCACCGTGATGGAGGATTCCAATTACTGCTTTGGAGAAGGAGGGGCGGGCACGTTCTCGGACGGCAAGCTGTTTACGCGCGCGACCAAGCGCGGCCCCGTGCGGGAGGTTTATGAAATTTTCGTGGCCCACGGCGCGCCGCGGGAAATCCTGACGGACGCCCATCCGCATATCGGCTCCAACCTGCTGCCCAACGTCGTGAAAGCCATCCGGGAATCCATCCTGCGCGCGGGCGGGGAAATCCATTTCAACGCCCGGGTGGAGCATTTGCTCCGTTCCGCGGACGGCTGCCGCATACGCGGCGCGGCCTGTGCGGATGGCCGGGAATTTGCGGCGGAAGCCGTTCTGCTGGCTACCGGGCACAGCGCTCGGGACGTGTACCGCATGATGCTCGCGGAGGGGCTGGCCCTGGAACAGAAGCCCTTTGCCGTGGGGGTGCGCATTGAACATCCCCAGTCATTCGTGGATGCGCGCCAGTACCATCTGCGCCCGGGCCGGAAACGCCCGGAACAGCTTCCGGCGGCGCGCTATTCCGTGACGGCCACCATCCGGGACCGCGGCGTCCACTCCTTCTGCATGTGCCCCGGCGGCTTTATCGTACCCGCCGCCACGGAAAATGACGAGGTGGTGGTCAACGGCATGTCCCTGGCACGGCGGGATTCCCCGTTTGCCAACGCCGGTTTTGTGGTCAGCGTGCATCCGGAGGATACGGAAAACTTCCGCAGGGAGCACGGCGTGCTGGCGGGCGTGGCGTACCAGAAAGCGCTGGAGACGGCTTCCAGCCGCGCCGGCGGAGGCATGCAGAAAGCCCCTGCCCAGAAAGTGCAGGACTTCCTGAACGGGCGCGTTTCCTCCTCCCTGCTTCCCACCAGCTACCATCCCGGCATTACATCCCACCCCCTGCATGAGCTGCTTCCGGGGGAAATCGTCTGGCGCATGCGGGAGGGGCTGCGGCAGTTTGACCACAAATGGCGCGGTTTTGCCGGTGCCTCCGCCCAGCTCATTGGCTGTGAGACGCGCACCAGTTCCCCCGTGCGCATTCCACGGAACCCCGCCACGCTGGAGCATCCCGGGCTGGAAGGCCTGTATCCCTGCGGGGAAGGGGCCGGGTATGCCGGCGGCATTGTTTCCGCCGCGCTGGATGGCCGCCGCTGCGCGGAGGCCATGGCGCAGCAGATTCCTCGCTGATGCCTCCAGCCGTCCGGAGCGCCGCGGGCCTCTGCGGCGCGCCATGAAGTTTTTCAGACTTCGCCGGGCAAGCTCGGATTCCCGTTTTTGTCCTTGCAAGGATTCCTTCCGTTCCGGAGGCAGTTGAGGCATGGAGGCCGGAAGTCTGCGGACCGGATGAACGGAATTGCCGGAACTCGCATTTGTGGTATGGTGCCTTCATGAGAAATCTGGCCCGTTTTCCGCTCTTGTTATGTTTGTGGGGCATGGCGTGCGCCCAGGATGTTGCCCCTCCCGCCGTGCCGGACTTGAAGGAGGGCACGGCGGGAGGAAGATTGCAGGAGAAAAACCGTGAGAATATCCGGAGCTTTCTTGCCCAGATATGTCTTGCCCGGAACTTGCCGTCCCCTGAATTGGTCATTAGGGGAGGCAAGGGGCTGGTTACGGAGTTTTACCAGATAATGCTGGAGGAATTTCCTGAAAAAGCCCTGAAGCGCTGCCCTACGGATTTCCAGGAAGTGATCGCTTTAAAAAAGAGGGAAATCCAGGCATACCTTGACGGGATTAAAACGGACATTGTCTGGCCCTATGCGGAAGATGAGGAAATTTCCTCCCTGCTGTTCAGGTATGGCTTGAAGGGAGAGGAAATTCTGATTTCAAAATGGATGGCGGCGGTGCTGAACTTCGGGGATGAGGATACGCCCGCATTCAAAGCCGCGCGGATGCGTGAGCTGAAAGAGGAGATAGAGGCGGGGAAAATCAAGGTTCCCAGGGATTTTGACGGTATTGAGGAAGAAATATAGGGAGGCGGATGGGGCGGAAGAACCGCAGGGCGCCGGACGGAGGGAATCAGGGGCAGAGGCATGGAAAGAAAATCCCTTCTTCCTGCGGCTTTCATTCCGGAAAGTGGAGGTTTTAAGACATTCCCGGTGAAAGCGTCCCGGAAAAGTAAAATAGTGAAGGAACAAGGGATTACCGCAGATTTCGAACGATCGGGAAGCCCTGCTGTCCAAAAATGAACATGAAAATGCCCCTGAACATTTTATTGCTGTGCCCCGTGCTGTTCGCGCTGTCCGGTGCAGCCCAGGATGTCGGGGCGCCCGGAATGCCGAATGTGGATTTGGAAACGCCTTCCGGGCAGAAGCTGGCGGCGGAAAAGGCGGCCATCCGCAAATTCTTCGTGCTGCTTTATTTGGCCGTCCTCCTGCCGGTCGTGGAAAACCAGGGCGACGTATTCAAGGAAAAGGACCTTTACCCCCTGATACTGGCGGCTTTTCCCGAACAGGAATTGAAGGAATGCCCGCAAAAGCTCCAAAAGCTGATGACTGCCAGAATTCAGGCTTTGAAAGAGGCGGCGGACGGAAAAAAGGAATTGCAGGCCGAACCGTTTAATCCGGAAGACCCGGAGGTGCTGGCTTTTCTGGCGGAATACGGCATGGAGGACTTGTGCCGCCAGGCCTTGAACTGGATGGAGCGGGAAGTCAACGCCCGCGGCAACATGGACCAGGATGCGTTTGTCCAAGCGTTCAAGCAATT
The DNA here is from genome assembly GCA_947624785.1 of Akkermansia muciniphila. GTDB lineage: Bacteria > Verrucomicrobiota > Verrucomicrobiia > Verrucomicrobiales > Akkermansiaceae > Akkermansia > Akkermansia muciniphila_F. The sequence continues at coordinate 73,941 of CANQLV010000012.1, forward strand.
TCGCGATCATGTCCGTTCAGGGCACCTCGTCATGCCGGAGACGGTGGAAGAGTAAGTCCGGATGCAGGGGGGCCTATTCCGTTATGACGTTTTTTGGGAAGAAAGGGCAATCTGTTGTGGCTAATGGCCGCCATTCATGGTGTCCGGCATATTGACGGCGGCAGAGCGGGAATAAGTAATTCCCCGGCACTCTTTATGAATTGGGGAAAGAAATGTCCCCGGGTCTGCACTGCAGGAAAAGCGGAGGATAGAAAGCCGGGAAAATGCGTGGTGGAATAGAGGAAAACTTATTGCCTGCGAATGGTCCTGTGGCCATGTTGTGGACATGGCTGGCGTAAGTCGTTTTTGTTGATCGGTTTATTGTTATGCGGGGCGTCCCCTCTTTTCTCCCGTGCGCAGGATATCGCGTCTCCGGGCATGCCTGCGGCGGACCTTGACGCTTTTGAAAAGAAAGCGGAGCTGGAAAAAGCTTCGAAGGCGATCTTCAAGTATCTTCTTTTGGATGCTGCATGCAATCAGATTGCGGTGAGGGAATTGAAGGAGCGAGAGCCGGCGCCAGGAGAGGAAATGATAGAGAGGCGCGTTTTGGAATTGATGCCGCAGGAGTGTCTGGGCGAATGTCTTGCAGAGTTTAGCCGTTTCATGGACCTGTACAGGTTTCGGCTGCGGCACGGGGCGGCATGGGAACAAAAGCCGGAGGGAAAGGAAATGATGGAAAAATTTGACTAACTGAATGATTTTCTGGACCATAAATATGGGCTGTCCCGTTTTTCAGTGGGAAGCCTTCTCTGGGTAACAAAGCAGTTGGAGAAAAAAGAAAGGGAGATGCCGGAAAAGTTAGTCAAGTGGCTTTACAGGGTAAGGGATACTCTCAACTCTGGAAAATTGAAGCTGGACAGGCATTTTTTAGAGAACGGAATTAAGTAGGGGAAGGAGTATCGGTTTTTGATGGAAATGGCGCAATAGTTAAAGATGGATTGCTCATTCGGAAATGTTAGAATAGGAAAGGGAAATGAAGACGTTAAGAAGGATTTTTATGACGGTTCTGGTCTGGATGTGTCATGCCGGAGCGGCATGGTGCCAGGATATAGCCGTGCCATCCCTGCCGAACGTGGATCTAGAGACGGAGGAGGGAAAGAAAATGGAGGCGTATCAGAAGGCTGTGAACAGGCATCTGTGGCTGGGAATCGTCTGTTCCTGTATCACGGAGGAGGAAATGAAGGAAAAGGGGAAGCGTGCGATGCTGATGGCGATGCTCAAGTATGTTCAGTCTCCCGAATGGCTGAAAACCTTGGACGAATGCCCTTCCGATTTCCGGGAGATGCATTTGAAAATCATTAAAGGATCAAAGGAATTGCTGGAACGGGTGGAAAAAGAGAAGATGGATGATGACCGATTTATGGAAGCCTATGAGAAACACGGGACCGAATGCATGGAAATGGGAGCCGCGGTCATGAAGAAATACCAGTCGGAAAAATTCTCCCTGCAGTTTTTCACGTATTTTATGAAGGAAACGGAAGGGCTGGACAAGGCAGAAAGATTGAAGGTTCTTTACCGAATGAAGGACGGTCTCCTTTCCGGAAAACTGAAACTCCCTGTGAGGAACGACGGAGTGGAGGATGATGAACCGCGGGAAATAATTCTGAGGGGCGGATGATGAACTCTGGACCCTGCTGAATGCAAGGCTTGTGAAATGATGGTGAACTTCCCCTACCTGGTATGCAGAAATTGGCTCAGCATGGCGGTGAATCTCCTGTTTTCGTTACATCTTCAACCCCGGCAGGAAAAGAAGAAAGGAGCTTCTTTCTCCTCTTTCCCCATCTCCGGGCTATCCGTCCGCCGGGGCAAATTCCCGGGTGGACTGCCGTTTTTTCACGTTAAGTCTTGCCAGGGCAGGGGGCTTGGGGCCATAATCTGCAAGTTTCACAACCGCACACACAGCCATGAAAGTCATCGTCATCTACGGCAGCCCGAATGATAAGCCCTTTATGGAACCGGCCCGCGAGTATTTTGCGCAGGAAAACGTTCCGTATGAAGAAACCGTCCTGTCCGCCCACCGCGACCTCCCGGAGCTGGTCAAGTTCCTGGGTGAGCTGGAAGCCAGCGGGGAAAAGGCCGTCATTCTGGCCGTGGCCGGGCTGTCTGCGGCCCTTCCCGGCGTGGTGGTCATGAGCTGCTCCCTTCCGGTCATCGGCGTGCCCGTTCCCGGCGGCCCCCTGAACGGCATTGACGCCCTGCTGGCTATCGCCCAGTGCCCGGGCGGCGTGCCCTGCACCACAGTGGGCCTGCACAAGAAGACCCCCGTCAACGCCGCCATGGCCGCCCACCGCATCCTGAAGCTGGCCGGCCTGTAACATTCACTCCTTTCCCATCCGGCAGATGACTCCTCCTCCGTCACAGGAAATCGTGTTGGACGGCCCGGGGATTTCCCGTGCGCTGGAGCGCATGGCCCACGGCATCGTGGCCCGCTTCCCCGGGGAACCGCTCGCCATCGTCGGCCTGCTCAGCCAGGGGGACGTCATCGCGCGGCGGCTGGTGGACAAGGTGAAGGAGTTGGGCATGGAAGCCCAGTACGGCGCCATTGACATTTCCCTGTACCGGGATGACATTTTCAAGCTGGAGGCCCGCCCCTCCCTCCGTTCCTCCAACCTTCCCTTTTCCACGGATGACATGAGGGTGGTGCTGGTGGATGACGTTCTTTACACGGGCCGCACCGTGCGCGCGGCCCTGAACGCCCTCTTTGACTACGGTCGCCCGGCCCGCATTGAACTGGCGTGCCTGATTGACCGCGGAGGGCGGGAAGTGCCCATCCAGCCGGATTACACGGGCCACGTGCTGGACCACGCCGGAGCCAAGGTCATCGTAAGCATGAAGGAGGCCGACGGCGAGGACCGCGTAGTCATCTCCTCCCACTAGACACTTTTAATCCATTACCCGTTTTTCATGAATCCCCGCAAGGACCTTCTCAACATCTCCTCGTTGACCGACGAGGAAATTCATACGCTGCTGGATTCGGCCGGTCCGATGAAGGAGCTCTTCACCAAAAGCGTCAAAAAGGTGCCTGCCCTGAAAGGGAAGTCCGTTTTGACGCTTTTTTATGAGCCCAGCACCCGCACCCGCTCCTCCTTTGAGGTGGCGGCGGAACGCCTGTCCGCGGACGTGACCAACTTTACAGTCTCCACCTCTTCCGTGGTGAAGGGGGAATCCGTGCAGGACACGATCGCCACGCTCCAGGCCATGAAGGTGGATTACGTGATCGTGCGCCACTACAACAGCGGCCTGCCGAACGTAATCGCGCGCCATACCTGCGCCAGCGTGATCAACGCGGGGGACGGAGCCCATGCCCATCCTTCCCAGGCCCTGCTGGACTCCTTCACCATCCGTGAGGTGTTTCCGGACGTGAGGGGAAAGCGCGTGCTCATCGTGGGGGACATCCTGCATTCCCGCGTGGCCCGCTCCACCTCCCTGCTGATGAAGAGGCTGGGGATGGAGGTGGCCTACCTGGGGCCGGGCTCCCTGGTGCCGCGCACGGAGCATTCCGGCATCCCGCGCTTCTCCGATTTCAACGAGGCCTTCGCCTGGAAGCCGGACGTGATTTACCTGCTGCGCGTGCAGAAGGAGCGGCAGGACGCCCCCTTCTTCCCCAGCGCCCGGGAATACAACAAGATTTACGGCGTCACGGAAGAACGCCTGAAGCGCATCTCCGATGAAGGCCTGTATATCATGCACCCCGGCCCGGTCAACCGCGGCGTGGAAATCTGCGACCTGGCGATGGACTACGAGCGCTGCCTGATCAACCGCCAGGTGGAAAACGGCATCGCCTGCCGCATGTCCATCCTTTACCATCTTACCCCGCAAACCCAGCACTGATTGCTCATGAAAACTTCCGTACTTATTCGCAATGCCCGGCTGGCGGACGGTTCCGCTCCGGCGGATCTTCTGGTTTCCGGAGGGTTGATCGCCGCAAAGGCTCCCGCCGGGACGCTCCCGGCGGATTCCGCAGAGAAGGTGCTGGACGCCTCCGGAAAGCTGGTTCTGCCCGGCCTGTTTGACCTTCACGCCCACCTGTGCCAGCCCGGCCGTGAGGACAAGGAACACGTGGCCACGGCTACGGCCGCCGCCCTGCATGGCGGCGTGACCGGCCTGATGGCCATGCCGGATACCGATCCCGTGATGGACAACGCCGCCCAGATCACCACGTTCATGGAAATCTGCCGCACGGACGCGCTGGTGGAGGTCATCCCCTCCGGCTGCCTGACCAAGGGGGACGGCGGGGAAGAGCAGGCCTCCTATGACTCCCTGCGCGCCAAGGGCGTGCGCTTCATCACGGACGGGGACCGCGCGCCGGACAACATGCTGCTGCTGTACCGCGCCATGCAGTACGCCAGCAACCTGAACCTCACCTTCGCCCTGCGCGGGGACGTGCCGTCCCTGACGGCCAAGGCCGCCATGCACCCGGGCACCACCTCCTACCGCCTGGGATTGACGGGCTCTCCCTCCTGCGCGGAGGAAATAGGAATGGAAACCATCATCCGCCTTTCCGTGGATACGGGCAACTCCCTGCATGTGCAGACCGTTTCCACCGCCGGCAGCGTGGACATCCTGCGCCGCTGCAAGCCGGTGACGGCCGGGCTGAGCGCGGAAGCCGCTCTCCACCACCTCCTCTTCACGCATGAAGACGTGGGCCGCTACGATACCAATTACAAGACGCTGCCGCCCCTGCGCGGGCAGTCGGACGTGGACGCCCTGATCGCCGCGGTGAATGACGGCACCATTGACTGCATCGTCTCCGACCACACGCCTTGCACGCCGTTCTCCAAGCTTCAGGACTTCGTCGTCGCGCCGCAGGGCATGATTGCGCTGGATACGTTCCTGCCCGCCATTTACCAGTATCTGGTGGAACCCGGAAAAATGTCCTGGCGAACGGTGGTGCGCGCCTGCTGCGACGCTCCCCGCAGGCTCATGGGGCTGGCCCCCGTTTCTTTGGAGGAAGGCGCTCCGGCCAATCTGGTGGTGTTTGATCCGGAGGGTGAAACGCCCGTCACGGATGAAACCCTCCGCAGCCGCGCCCGCAACACTCCCTTCCTGGGCAAGACCCTGAAGGGGAAGGTGGAAGCCGTAGTGCTCGGTGAAGAACTTCACAGTTTTTAACGTTCACTGTTAACTATTAATTATTAACTGTTCATTTGCTTGCACCCTGTCGCCCGCGTCAGCACGTGTTATCCGGACAAGTTCGGCGTACCGCGCCAGAGCGGGCTGGTTCCGGGCGCACGTGCGCGGCTGGTATTTGAGCCGCCGTTCCGCCATCCGGATGCCGTCCGCAGCCTGGAAGGATTCTCCCACCTGTGGCTGATCTGGGTATTCAGTGAAAACGTAAACGAGGGATGGAGCCCCACGGTCCGGCCACCGCGGCTGGGGGGCAACGTGCGCATGGGCGTCTTCGCTACGCGCGCGCCGTTCCGGCCCAACCCCATCGGCCTGTCCGCCGTCAGGCTGGAAAAGGTGGAACTGCATCCCCAGGACGGTCCGGTATTGCATCTTTCCGGCGTGGATATGGTGGATGGAACGCCCATTCTGGACATCAAGCCCTATGTTCCTCTGGCGGACTGCATCCCGGAGGCCTCGGAAGGGTTCACGGCTGTTCCCTATGAACGGCTGGACGTGGAAATCCCCGCCGCTCTTGGCGGCTCCATGACCCCGGAGGAACGGAAAGCGCTGGCGGACACGCTGGCCCTGGACCCGCGCCCGCAGTACCAGGACGATCCGGAACGGGTTTACGGCCTCCTGTTCTCCGGCTGGGAGGTAAAATTCAGGGTGGCGGAAGGGCGGCTGCATGTGCTGTCCATGGAAAAAACGTAAAGCGGTTCCGGCCCCTTTCCTGTTGCCGGAGGGGCATCATGGATACGCTGTTCAAGCAGTTCGCCGGTTCCCATACTCATCTCCGACTTCAACGCGCTGACGCCCTCCCTGGCGCTGTGCGCCCTGCTGAAGCCCAAGAGTGCGGAACGGAAGAGCATCTTCTCCCCGTTCCACTGCCTGTTCAACCGGTGCTGCGGGCGTGCCGCCAGCGGCTACACCCGCGTGTGCGGAAGCCTGGCGCGCAAGCTGGTGATCTCCATCCCACTCCTGTTTTTCTTCTGGGGGGGCTGTGGTCTCCGTGGCGGAGCGCGTGCCCGGCGGATTTCTGCCGGACGGGGACCAGGGCTTCCTGCTGGCCTTCATCCTGGGGATGGGCACACTGGTGGGCGTCTTCCTGATTCCGTGCTCGTATGTATTCATCATGAAACTGTTCCGCATCAAATTCCCCCTGAATGAACTGAAGGAGGATCCGGATGAAGCTGGGGCCGGGGAATACCTGGCCGCCCATACGAAAGACTAGCGTCCTGCGGGCGCCCCCTGCTCCGGAGCCTCCCGTCAGGGCAGTGCCGGAGCTTGCTTTCCGGGGCGGAGGCGAGTACCCTTCCGTCCGGACTCCGGAGGTAATGCCGGGCCGTTTAAGGGAATGGACAATGACCGCCAGATAGCTGAAGCTTTTGAAAAGAACTTCCGTGACTACGGGGAACTGGGCGCCTCCGTTTCCGTCTGGAAGGAAGGGCGGGAAATTGTTTCCCTGCATTCCGGATTTGCCGTGGCGGATGAAACGCGCCCGTGGACGGAACGTTCCCTGGTGCCCGTTTATTCCGCTACCAAGGGCCCCGCTTCCGCCGCCCTGCTGCTGGCCCTGCACCGGCAGGGAGCCTCACCGCAGATGAGCATGGGGGAACTCTGGCCGGAATTTCCTTTGCCCTACGCTTCCATCGCTCAGATGATGTCCCACCAGTGCGGCCTGGCGGCCTTTTCCCGGACAGCCAGCGTGTTTGACCATGAGGACTGCGTGCGCGCCCTGGAGGAAACCGTACCGGCGTGGCAGCCGCCGGAACACGGCTACCATCCGCATACCTACGGCGTGATGCTGGACGAGCTCATGCTCCGCCTGACCGGGGAACGCCTGTGGCGTTACTGGGAGGAATACATCCGCAAGCCGCTGAATCTGGACTTTTACATCAGGCTGCCGGAATCCGAATTCGGACGGGTGGCGACCCTGTACCCCGGCAAGATGGACATGTCCAACATGGGCACGCCGTTTTATCTGGAATACATGAAAAAAGGCACTCCCGTGAACCGTGCGTTCAACACCCTGACAGGGCTGAACAGCGTGCGGCAGATGAACACGCCGGAAGCGTGGACGTCTGGTGCTCCGGCATTCGGCGGCGTGGCCTCCGCCCGCGGCATGGCGCAATTCTACCAGGCCTGCCTGGGGCTGGATGAACTCCGGGTATTCCCTTCCGCCGTGCGCGGCTGGATGCGGGACGTCGTCATTGACGGGCCGGACCTGACCCTGAAAACACCCACCGCCTTTTCCTGCGGCTTCATGCATGACCCCGCGGACCCGGCCACGGGTCGCAAGCTGCGCCATCTGTTCGGCTCCGGCGGCTTCGGGCACGCCGGGGCGGGCGGCTCCCACGCCTTTGCGAACCCGGCCCGCGGCCTCTCCTTCGGCTACGCGATGAACCGCATGGACCTGAACGTGCTGCCCGGCGTGAAGACCCGGAACCTTATCAGCGCAGTGATGAAAGAAATGTAGGAGAGGCCGGAGGCCTGACCTTCCTCCCCGAAAGAACGCGAGGGCACGGAGAGAAAAACCGTTCTTCCTGAATAAAGGGGAGATTTCCAGGATGCGCCGCCTCTTTCAGGGGCGGCTGTTTTCAGGGGCTTGCGCCGCTCCATCTCCAATGGCCTCATCGGGTATCCAGCCTTCCTCTCCGTCGCTTGTTCTCCTGACCCATGTCCATCCGTTCAGCGTCTTGATTTTGACGATATTTTCCCCCGGGTCTGCGTCCAGTTCCCTGGCGCTGTAATCTTCCAGTACAATTCCCCGCGTTCCGTCTCCCGGACAGTCAATCAGTTGAACGGGAACCCAGCCTCCATGGCCATGCTTGTTTTCCGCCCAAATCCAGTCCTTCCAGTTTTCCTCCGGCGCTCTTTCCCCCAGTGTAACGCTTTCCCCATTTTCCAGTTTGATGGGATGTTCATATTCCGTCCTGTGTGAAGCTATCGTTTTAAAGGTTTTCATTCCTATATGTGTGTGATGATCTTATTCCGTATGGTAATAGTATCCTGTCCGTGCCTCAACTGGTTGTGGCATGATTTGGCGGAGGCTTGTGTTCGTGATGCGGCGAAATATCTTGTTAATCCTCATTTGCTCTCACCCATGCCAGTTTCCATTCCCGGCCCATTCCATCTTTGGCCCTTAGGGTGAGAGTTAGTTTCAAAGGGGATAATGATTTTTTGCCGATTTCCATGGAAAGAGAATTCTCTTCCGTTTTAGTGGTGACGGAGTCGGATGTCCAGAGAATGGATAAGACAGACGTATTTTTTATTTCCGGAGGAAGATGAGCGGTTTCATTGGGATTGATAAAATGTGTCTCCGTCTCGGCATATTCCCTATTTTCAGCGGATTGCTTGGATTGGGTTCTTTCAATAATAAGAGTTCCTACTTCAGCAGATAGAGAATCCTGCGTTTCCTGGTTTTTGAAATAGAGATGGGGAAACTGGGAAGAAATATCCGGAACGAAATCGTCATCTCTATGGTCGGCACGCTCGCTTTTTTCTTCCGTTCCAGCCTTTTGAGAATCGCGGCGGATGCTCTTTTCATGCCAGATAATGCTCCCCTCAACGAGTGAGACGGCAGCGAGGAGAACAATAGTGATATTTGTAAGACGGTTATTCATGCTTCTTTCAAACAGGGGTGGGATGATGAAAATTCCAATGCTGGTCATTGTTTTCCGGCAACATGTCTTGATGCATTCCGGTATGTAAAAGCGCATCTCGCTGCCCATCCGCAAGGGATAGCGCAGTGAGATGCGGTGATGACGTTCAGGAAGTCCATCTGGCCGTTGATGCACAGGGTGCGGGAGAGAAGGAAAGCCTCTCTGTTGGCGTTGTTTTCCTTGTCCAGGTATTGCATCTGGGAGGTGTAGTTGCCGTAGGCAATCAGAGCGTCTTCCACCTTCTCCATTAAGGTGAGGAAGTATTTTGGTGAGTCCCTTTTGCTGTCCAGTAGAACGTTTTTATTGTAATTCTTGTCAATGCCGCTTCCTTTTCCATAGCAGCTAGATAGAAAACATTAAGCGGATGAAGTCCCTTGATTTGCTTTTAGTTCCCAGATTCGCTCCAAGGGAATAAACAAGATTTTTCGATTGAACAATTTTAAGCTGGATTTTTCTTTCCGCAGTAGAAAATAACCTATTTTTATCTCTTGAAGAAGCCCGTTTCCAATTTCATTCTTTGACTTCCGCTTTTACCAGCTTTCCCTGTTTATTGATAGAAAATTCCTGAGAACTCCATTTTATGGATGTAACTTTCAATCTTTTACCAATCAAATCCTTCCAATTTAGAGGATTGAAGAATTTTCGATCGTGCGCGTCAGCCGTATACTTCTGAAATCCGTCACTTCGAATGTACAAACGTTCTCCCGGCAACAGAATTTTCCTGTCTTCTTTTTTTGTTTCCCTGCCAGCTTCCCCGATGATTTTTTCATGATTCTCCATTACTTCCACCAACCGAAAATTCATGTCAACGTTCAAAGGTCCCGTATACCCGGTTAAAGGAACCTGTAAGGGGTGATCCGTCTCATTCTTTAAAACGACTGACAAATAAAATTGAGGGGTCCGCGACGATTCATCAGCTACGATGCCGGTACATTCCAAGATTCCCTCATGGCCGGTTGTATCCCCATAACTTTTTATTTCCAAAATTTTGGGGATTACAAATATTCCCGTCAGCCATGATATGGTGCCCAGCATGTTGTCGTCATGTTCAACGTTGCAATAGCTTTTGATCATGTACGAACCACCTGCAAGAAGTGAAGAAGGTACGGCAAAGAAGATCATCATTTTTGTCTTAGGAGCAATTTCTTCACGCAAACTTATTCCGCAACGCCCTAATTTTTGCTCTGGATAGACTCTTACCCACTGTTTTCCTTCTTTCCGAAAAAGTTCGAACGTCTCAAAAGATACATCGGAAATGGCAATATTTGATGAAGACACGTTCTCCAGAAAAAAACCGAGGTACACTTCCCCTTCAACCTTCCTTGGAATCAAGCGTTCACTCCATACAGAAGAGGGCAAACTCTCAAAACAACCAGCAAATGACGTTTGTACCCATTGTAGACTTATTGATGTTCGGTCATTTCTTATTTCATTCTGAACTGTCCATGCCCCGGCATGAATAGGAAAAAAGAGCATTAAACAGATGATTTCCAGTATGAATTTATTTTTCATCATTTTTCTTATCTTGGTAAAAGAGCACCCTCAACTTGATCCTTCACTATATTTGCAATCTCATCAGAAATTTCTGGATAATTCACTTGTTTCCAAGTATGAGGAGCATTTGGACCATTGTCATAAGTTTCTTTTGTGTTTGCTATTGCCGTATTGTACTGCTTATCCAGAACAGAAATAGTACGCTTAGTTGCATTCTCTTTGCAACTTCCATAGGTAAAAAAGTAAATAATGCCATTACTCAATTCTTCAACAATTGCAGTTTTCAATTCATCCCCGGCTAACCAAGCTTTAAAATCTTTCACATGATCCATCTCCTTACTGTAAACCCAGTCATATGGAGCATAAACACTGGAATTCGTAGCGCCAACAGATTTATAAACATAGTCACTTGAAATTTTAAAAACCATGCCATTCTCCGCAACAATATTATAATACGTCAAATCTTCCGGCTGATTAATCACAATAATCACACTGGCTTGGAGAGAAACACTTTTTACTTCACACGGGCTTGCTTTGGCAGCTTTTGCCTTACCACATATAACAGAGATTGATGCCCGGTTTATTTTTACTTGAGTATTTGCAAAAACGTTGGGATCAGTAGCTTGAATTTTAAATATGGAATCTTCTCCCACTCCTTCTGGAATGAATCCAGCAGGCGTTTCTATAACATTTACTTCATCTGTTCCAGTGACATTAATATCATCCTTTGTTAGAAGAAGTCCCAGGAAATCCCATTCCCAATGATTACTGACAAATCCATAAAGATTATGTCCTGCCTGTTCCTGAATGGGGTCCCTGTTGATCCACCTGCCGTCTGCGGGATTGAGATGGCGGTAATTGTAGTAG
>CANQLV010000013.1 GCA_947624785.1 Akkermansia muciniphila
TACTCTCTACTCTCTACTCTCTACTCTCTACTCTCTACTCTCTACTCTCTACTCTCTACTCTCTACTCTCTACTCTCAAAAAAAGAACCCCGTCCCCTCACCGGGAACGGAGTCCTGTAAACGTGTCAAACGGAAGAAACCTCTTAATGCTGACGGCGGCGGCGCAGGAGCAGAGCGCCCAATCCCAGCAGGCCAAGAGAGGCCGTGGCGGGTTCGGGAACGGTCGTCCAGGCCACATAGGCGTCCTGCACTTCCCCGGCAGTCATCGCCCCGTTATAAATAGCCAGGCGGGAAACATCCTCATTGGTGGTGCTGTTGCCGGAGCTTCCGGCCCAGCCGCCCAGCGCCAGTTTGGTCAGCTCCTGCTGGGCGATCGTGGAATCACTGGCCTTTCCGGAAGCAACGAGACTGCCGTTCTCATACATCTGGAACACCACGTTGGCGCCGTCCCAGGCCGCCGTAATGGTGATGATGGAAGACGTGGTGGAGGAAGTGACGCCCAGGGAGGCGGTATTCCCCGTGGTGCCCCCGTTATTGCTGCTGCCGTTGAACAGGAACAGGCCGTGGGCGCTCCCATCGGTGCCGGCGGCGAACAAATGTTCGTTCTGGGAGGAAGCCAGCCCCAGCAGGTTCTTATTGGCGGTGGCGCCCTTCACTTCCAGGGAAATGGTAAGGCCATTGTAAAGGCTCAGTCCTGCGGAAGACAAATCCACGGAGGGGCGGTTCGCCAGAGTGCCGTTGGCCGTCACGTTCAAAACGCCGCCGGCATTCACGGAACTGGAGCCGAAATTGAAAGCCAGGTCTCCCGTGGTGGCTGCGCCGTCCGGCGTAAAGCCATCCCATTCAGACACAAGCGTAGCGCCCTGGGCCATCAGGGATGAGGCCACCACACAAGAAATCAAATATAAGGTTTTCTTCATTTAACTGCGTTGGGTTGAAAAAAGGAACGCGAAGCTGCATTCCCCTTCCCGGACTATGGCGAATTTCAAATCCGTCTCCCGACTTTAAAGCTTCTGCTTTTTCATAACTTGCTTACCTGCATTCAGGAAAAAGCAAAACAAAAAAAGACCAGAGAATATATATAGTATTAAAAGGCAATTACTTGAGATGGACTAAAGTCTGATTTGCAATATTTGCCATTGTTCACGGATTTGAAATCCGTACAGGAACCGCGGTTGGAATCAGCCTTTTACCTTCAACGTACTCCTTCCTTCTCCCATGTTCCCGTTTTTCTATGGGAGCGCCTCTCCGGCTGACTGCCAATCAAGGGAATCCGGAACGGAACAGGGGGCACCCCTTTCCTCCTTCCACCCCTACCCTCCACACTTTTTGGAATGCGACGGCACGGACGCCAGCAAACGGAGAACCGCGCCTGACTGCTCATGCCCGGTTCAATGAGGCGGATGAAAGGGCGGTCTTCCCTTTTTGCGGAAAGGCGGGAAAAAACAGGTATTCGTGTCAGCATTTCAGTTGAGTTATGACACTTCCGTCTGCTGTCTTGTCTGATTGTCTATATGAAACATGTCATGCTTCCCTCCTTGTGCGCCGTCGCCGTCGTGGTCTCCTGCGATCCCGTCCTGGCCCAGCAGCCCGCACCCGTGGTAACGCCTATGCCTCCCTACCTGAACACGGAACGCGGCCTGCGCGTGAAAGCCCTGGAAGGCAGGGAAATAAGCCCCAGCCTGCTGAAAGGCATGCGTCCGGAAGAACAAATCACCAAGAGGACGCCCGGCGTTCCCACCAGGCCCAGCGTTCTTCTCCAGCATGAGGCCAGGCCCTCCGCTCCCGGCATTGAATGGTTTGCGGCCAAGCCGCTCAAGATGATGCCGTATCTGGACAGTTCCTACGTTTTCGGCAACACCTGCGCGGAACCGAACGCCTGGATCCGTGAAGACATGATTTCCACCGGGGCTCAGAAGCTCAAGACCGCCCTGTCCAGATACGGCATCACCTATTCCGCCCAGTTCGGCTTCAACTACACGGGACTGACGGGCGGCGGCCTGAACGGAAAGACGGATTTCCCCTCCTATAACGGCTCCCTGCTGACTAATATCACCATTTTCCGCAACAACTCCACGGGGAGCGGCCTGTACCTGGCCTCCGAGTTCGACTTCGGCAACGGCTTCGATTTCAATGAAGGAAGCAAGGGCCCCGCCACTACGCTGGGTTCCCTCCAGAACCCCACCAGCTCCTTCCAGGGGCCGGACCCCCACCTCAGCAACCTGAGCCTGGCATGGGTGGGAGCGGGCGGCAAGCTCCTGCTGATGGCGGGCCAGCTGGACACCACCAACTACATGGACCACAACGCCTATGCCAACTCCCACAATAATAACCTGACCAACAGCGTGTTCGGCAACAACCCCATGCTGCCCCTGACGGACAACTCCCTGGGCTTCCATTTCGCGTGGCAGCCCACCACCTCCTTTTACGTGATGGGAGCCACCGCCGCCAACAACATGACCCAGAACCACAACCCGTTCAGGAACCTGAACTCGGACAACTGGACGAACGTGCTTGAATTCGGCTACGTGGCGGAGGACTTCTGCGGCATGGGCTCCGGCGTGTACCGCCTGCAACCCTTCTTCACCACCAGCAACAGTGAAAACGGCGGCGGCGTGGCCGTGAACTTCCAGCAGCAGCTTGGGCGCAGCAGCCATCTGGGCTGGTTTTTCCGCGGGGGCTGGGCCAGTGATGACGCCGCCACGCTGACCGGCGTGCGCTGCGCGGCCACCACGGGGCTGGTGCTCCTCTCCCCCTTCCGCGGAAAAGGCGCCTCCAATGACGGCTACCTGGGCCTGGGATTCCTCTGGCAGCAGGGCGCCAAAAAGAACGGTCCGTACGTGAACAAGAATGAATACGGCATTGAACTGACGTACGTGGCCCAGGTGACGCCCACCATGACGCTCCAGCCCGATATTCAGCTCGTCAAGAACCCCGTCAACGGCCGCAGGGGCCAGACGGCCGTGGTTTTCCAGATCCAGAACGTCTGGTCCTGGTAGGGGCGTCCCCTGAAAATTGGAAAATATTGATCGCATTTCCCGGAAATCCTGTCTAAATGGAAACGTTTTTATTTGGACCACGCACATGAAGCGCACGCAGCAACCTTCCATGCAGGAGGCGGAGCAAGCCTCCCTGAATCATGAAATCTTAACCACATGGCGCCCCGGGGAAACCCTGGGGGAACACATGGAGCGCCGCGGCGTCAGCCGGCGCGAATTCAACAAATGGTGCCTGAAAATGATCGCCCTGATGGGCGTCGCCACCGTAACCGGAGGCGTTTCCAACGCCCAGGAAATAGCGGACAAGATGGCGGCCCTGAAACGCCCGGTGGTCATCTGGCTCCAGCTCCAGGAATGCACCGGGTGCCTGGAAAGCACCATCCGCAGCTATAATGAGGAAATCGGGGACATGGTGCTTTCCGCCGTCTCCATGCCTTATGTGGAACTGCTGATGGCCCCCTCCGGGGAAGCCGCCAACCAGGCCCTGGAAGACGCGATCAAGGAACCCCACATCCTCGTCATCAACGGGTCCGTTCCGCTTAACGACGGCGGGGTGTACTGCACCGTGGCCGGGGATACGGTGGAGCATATGCTGCGCCACTGCGCGGAAAACGCCTCCTACATCCTGGCCGTGGGCTCCTGCGCCTACTTCGGCTCCATCCAGGCCGCCCGGCCCAACCCCACCGGAGCCGTGGGCATACGGGACATCCTGACGGACCGCACGGTCATCAACGTGCCGGGCTGCCCGCCCATCGGGGACGTGATCACCGCCGTCATCATGTACATCCTGACCTTTGACCGCGCTCCGGAATGCGACCTGGAGACGCGTCCGCTGATGGCGTACGGCACCCGCATCCATAACAACTGCCCGCGCCGCGCCCACTTTGACGCCGGACAGTTCGTCAACGTGTTTGACGACGAGAACGCGCGGGAATGCTTCTGCCTGTACAAGGTGGGCTGCAAGGGGCCGGACACGTTCTCCCCCTGCCCCATCGTCAAGTGGAACGGCGGCGTCAGCTTCCCCATCCAGTCCGGCCACCCGTGCATCGGCTGCACGGAGCTGTACTTCTTTGACCGCATGACCCCCTTCTACAAGACGCTGCCGAATGTGAACGGCTTCGGCGTGGAAGCCTCCGCCAACGTGATCGGGGCCGTGGGCGTGGCCGGCGCAGGCGCGGCGATCGCCGCCCATGCCGTGGGTTCCGCCATCCATTACAAGAAGCAGCACATGAAGGAGGAGGCGAACGTCTCCCTGCCCGCCTTCGGGGACGCTCCCGGCTCGCCCGACAAGGAAACTGAAGAATAAAGGAAGCTTTCACCACCAGATTACCATGAGCAATTACACATCAGCGGACGTTCCGGAATCCAGCCGGGTGGTCATTGACCCGGTGACGCGCATTGAAGGCCACCTGCGGGTGGAAATGGAGGCCGGTGACGGCGTCATCAAGAACGCCTGGACGTCCACCACGCAGTACCGCGGCATTGAAGTGATCGCCTGCAAGCGGGATCCCCGTGACGTATGGGCCTTTGTGGAACGCATCTGCGGCGTCTGCACGGGCACGCACGCCATCGCCGCCCTGGCCGCGGTGGAGGACGCCCTGCAATACCCGGTGCCCGTCCAGGCCCGCCTCATGCGGGACCTGGTCAGCGGCGCCCTGGGCATCCAGGACCACGTCATCCACTTCTACCAGCTCCAGGCCATGGACTGGGTGGACGTGATGTCCGCCCTGAAGGCGGACCCCAAGGAAACCGCCGCCATCGCCAAATCCCTTTCAGACTGGCCCCTGTCCTCCGCCACGTACTTTGCCGGGGTGCAGAAAAAGCTGAAGGACTCCATCGCCCACGGCCAGTACTCCATTTTCACGAACGGGTACTGGGGCCACCCGGCCTACAAGCTGCCGCCGGAGGTAAACCTGCTGGGCGTGGCGCACTACCTCCAGGCTCTGGTCTGGCAGCGGGACATGATCAAGATCCACACCATCCTGGGCGGCAAAAACCCGCACCCGAACTTCCTGGTGGGCGGCATGGCCTGCGCCATCAACATGAACAATGACCAGGCCATCAACCAGTTTGCCCTGAGCTACCTGAAACAGCTGGTGCAGACCTGCCACGACTTCATCCACAAGGTGTATTACCCGGACATTGTGGCTATCGCCGGATTTTACAAGGATTACGCCCACATCGGCGCGTCCAACCCCAACTTCTTCTGCACCGGGGACCCGTCTGAAATCAACACCGGCGCTCCCGCCGGCAAGGGGATGATCAAGCCCGGCGTGCTGCTGAACGGGGACTATAAAAACGTGCTCCCCTTTGACCAGGACAAGATCAAGGAATTCGTCACCAGCGCCTGGTACAAGTACACGGAAGGACGGGACGCGGGCCTGGCCCCGTACGACGGGGAGACGAACGCGGACTACAACGGCCCCAGGCCGCCCTACAAGTGGCTCTCCGACCATCCGCAGTATACCTGGGTGAAAGCCCCGCGCTACGACGGCCACGCGATGGCCGTGGGCCCGAACGCCCGCATGATGATCGGCTACGCCCAGGGCGTGCCCGCCATCGTGGAGCGGGTGGACGCCGCCTGCGACAAGCTGGGCCTGCCGCGCGACAACGCCTTCCTGAACTCCACGCTGGGCCGCGTGTACGGCCGCTCCCTGGACGCCCTGATCAACGTGGACATGATGGTGAACCAGCTCCAGGAGATGACGGACCGCATCAAGAACGGGGAAACCGCCACCTTCAACCCTGAAAAATGGGAGCCGGAAACCTGGCCCTCCTCCTGCAAGGGCGTGGGCTGGGTGGAGGCCCCCCGCGGCAGCCTGAGCCACTGGGTACGGATTGAAAACGGCCAGACGGTGAACTACCAGGCCGTGGTGCCCAGCACCTGGAACAGCTCCGGCCGCGACGCGGAGGGGCAGATGGGGCCGTATGAATATTCCCTGGCCCATACCGGAAAGCATCCGCTGGTGGACCCCACCCGCCCGGTGGAACCCCTGCGCACCGTTCACAGCTATGACCCGTGCCAATCCTGCGCCGTCCATTTGTTTGACGAGGAAGGGGAGGCCATTCTGACCAGACAGGACCCGTGAAAACGACGCTTATCGACAAAGACCTCACCCTGGCGGTGGAGGACGCCATTCCGGCCAGCCCGGTTTACACACCGGAGGAAATCCTGGCCCTGGCCGTCTGTGCCTCTCCCAACGGGAGCCGTGACCCGGGGGACCTGGCGCTGCTCCACGCCGCGCGGGAACGGGGCGTGGCCCTTCCGTACGCCCAGCAGGAGAACTCCTGGGAGGCCCCCTCCCGGGAAAGGCCGTACAGCACGGTCCTGCTGAAAGCCGCGGACAAGACGGACGCGGCCCCTTTCATGGTGGCCCGCGGCAGCCTGAAGGCCCTGGAAAAGCTCTGTGAAGTCAGCCACCTGGAAAAAGAGCGCATGAACAAGGCCTTTGAGGAATACTCCCCCTCCGGCTTTGAACCCGTGGCCGTGGCCGTCCACCGTCCCGGCGCGCCGTGGCGCCTGCTGGGCGTGGTGCCCATGCACGCCATGAGGGACGTACGCCGCCTTTCCATGGCCAAGGCCAACTTCCGCTACTTCCATGTCTGGGACTGGCCGCTGCGCGTGCTGCACTGGACCTGGGTCTTCTGCATCATCGGGCTGGCCTCCACCGGCATCTGCATTGCGGAAGGGTGGTTCCTGAAAATGGGGGACCTGCACGGGGCCTTCCAGTTCGGCACGCTCCGCTTCGTGCACTACGCGCTGGGGTGGACGCTGGTGGTGGTGATGATGCTGCGCTTCTCCTGCTTCTTCATGGCCTCCAACAAGTACCAGAGTTTCCGGGCCCTCTTCCCCGTCTCCAGGCAGCAGTGGAAGGACCTCTTCACCACGGCGGTGGACTACGTGTTCGCCCGCAGCTATGACGGCCCCCGCTACATCGGCCACAATCCTTTACAGCAGTGGACGTACACGGGCGTTTACGTCCTGTTCACCACCATGGTGGTGACCGGGCTGGCCCTGTACGCGCTGTATGAGCCGCGCCACTGGTTCTACCACTGGTTCATGCCCCTGAACGACCTGATAGGGGTTCCGTACGTGCGCCTGGTGCACCTGATCGGCATGTGGTGCTTCATCATCTTCGCCATGATTCACGTGTACCTTTCCATCCTCTCCGGGAACGTGGACCGGGACGGCACCATCTCCTCCATGTTCAGCGGAGGGCGCTGGCTGCGCAAGGGCGTCAAATTCCGGGATGAATAACCCGCTCCCGCCATGGAACTGGAAAAATACACGGAAGAACTGCGCGGGTGCCCCGTGAAGGGAAACGCCTATCCCGTGCTCGTGCTGGGCGTGGGCAACCCGCTCATGGGGGATGACGGCATAGGCGTGGAACTGGCCCACCGCCTCCAGGAACGGGACTACGGCCCGCTGGTCCACGTGGAGGAGGGGGGAACGCTGGGCATGACTCTGCTGCCCCTGCTGGAAGACGCGGATACGGTCATCCTGCTGGACGCCGTCAGGACGGGGGCCCTGCCGGGAACCGTCGTAACACGGGAAAAGGAGGAGCTTCCGCGCCACTTCTCCCACGTCATTTCCCCGCATGAAATAGGCATGAAGGAAGTGCTGGGCGCGGCCCAGCTGTGCGGCACCCTGCCGCACATCATCACGCTGGTGGGGGTGGAGGCGCGGCATACGGAATTCTGCCGCCCCATGTCCGCGGAGGTACGGGAGGCCGTGCCGCAGGCGCTGGACCTGGTGGAAACCCTCATCGCCCGCGCCCTGGAGGAACACCGGGCCCGGAAAGACGCGCATGCATGAAGTAGGCATCATGGAGGGCGCGCTGGACATGGCCCGGCGGCTCATGGAAAAAAACGGGGGAACCCGGCTGATGCGCGTGCACATGACCATCGGCAGCCTGAGCGGCGTGGTGCCGGAGGCCCTGCAATCCGCCTTCCTGGCCCTGAAAGACGCGTATGCCGCGCAGGACGCCGCCCTGGACGTCACATGGGTGGAAGCCCTGTGCCGCTGCGATGCTTGCAGCGCGGACTTTTCCTTCACGGAGCACGGCTACATCTGCCCCGGCTGCGGAGACCCCGCCCTGGCCATCCTCCGCGGGCGGGAACTGGAACTGACCCGGGTGGAATGGGAGTGAACCGCGCTTTTCCCGTCCGGAAGAAAATAAGGTAATTTTACCCGAACATTTTACCCGCCCGGACGGTCTAATACCATTGGCGCGCATCCACCGCGCCTCAAACGTCAAACCAACTATGTAACCATCGTCATGAGCAATATCAACCCATTCATTCTAACAGGGATGATGCCGCTTTCAGCCTCATCCATGAACCGCGTCTCCTACATGTGCCCGGTCACCATCAACAATGACGTGGTGCAGGGCCAGACGGACATTCAGGATTCCCTCACCGTTGATTCCGGCGGCAATCTTTACATCATCAACGCGCCCGTTTACGTGGGAGGCCCCAACCAGCCGGACCACGGGCACCGCACCGCCCACCTGGTCATCCGGAACGGAGGCGCCATGACGCTCTTGGGCAACCTGCCGGACCACATGACCGTTTTTCTGGGCAACAAGGCCAACGGCAGCCTGGAGATCAACGGCGGCCGCCTTCTGATGGGCCAGGGCCGCATTCAGGGCTCCAGGGAGCATGAAGGCAGAATCGCCATGACGGACGGCTGGCTCTTCGCCTCGGAAGTGGACCTGCCCGCCGAGGGCTCGGAACTCGTCATCAAGCACGGCCTGATGCGCATCAAAAAACTCTCCGGCAGCGTATCCACCCACATTTACGGCGGGGTGCTGCACGTGAAGGAGGAAGCCCACGCCAGCCGCATCCATTTGATAGATGACGGCGTGCTGCTTCTGGGCAGCGTTACCAGCCAGCCTTCCGCAGACGTCATGGCCGGAGCGGGCATCAACTTCCGCGGGGACGGCGGCGCGCTGGTCATCCGCGTGCCTCATCCGGAAAACGCGCTGACGCGCACGCGGGAGGCGGAACACGTCTTTGACGAACTGCTCCGGAGGGGCAAGCTCTTCCATGACAGCGAACCCATGACCAGCTTCCAAGGCTTCCACATGAGGGAATTCACCGGACATGACAGCCTGACGTACGCCGCGCTGCGCCCCTCCGCCCAGCTGCGCGCGGAACAGAACCAGGTCACGCGGCTGCTACACTCCTTCATGTACGGCGGCAGTGAAAAAGAGCTCCCCATCTGACGCGTCCCGGAAAAGCACGGCCGTTACTTATAATATTGTAGAGATGAAAGACCAGTTTTAATCTACGACGCACCCGTGAGGGTGCGACGTCATCCCGGCTCATTGCTTACGTGATCCAGGACGTTTCAATCCACGCACCCGTGAGGGTGCGACATGCAGAGACGCATTAAATCCTGTTTACTCAATGGTTTCAATCCACGCACCCGTGAGGGTGCGACTGGCGACTAGGCTTCTCTTTGCCTCGGACCAGTAAGTTTCAATCCACGCACCCGTGAGGGTGCGACGTAGAAAAATGTGCTTTTATGGCAGATTGGCGCAGTTTCAATCCACGCACCCGTGAGGGTGCGACAGTCAGAATGCAAAACTATACACAATAACTAAAAGTTTCAATCCACGCACCCGTGAGGGTGCGACTTGCCAATTAGCATGCTATTTTTATAATGACTATGTTTCAATCCACGCACCCGTGAGGGTGCGACTGCAGCATCCGTTAAAGCTGCAACAACAATAATAGTTTCAATCCACGCACCCGTGAGGGTGCGACTTTTTCAATGGATTATAATTGTGTCATACAAAATGTTTCAATCCACGCACCCGTGAGGGTGCGACAGGAGCTTTGCGACGAGCTGAACCGCAAGCATCGTGTTTCAATCCACGCACCCGTGAGGGTGCGACCAAAATTGCCACCACCCGCGGAAATCAATGACTGTTTCAATCCACGCACCCGTGAGGGTGCGACTTGCGTGATATACTGGACACGTAGAGAGAGGGAGTTTCAATCCACGCACCCGTGAGGGTGCGACGGCGCGGGGAGATATGCATTGAGAAGCAACGCCGCAAAAAGCTTTTTGCGCCAACCTCTTTCCACGGCGATATTCCTCACGCCCTTTATTTTATCTCCAGGTATGTCAATCTTCTCTTTCCAATGACTTGCAGGAATCGCCGATCTCCCGGGGAATTCCTGTGAGACTGGGGTTGGCGCAAGCAGTGAGAAGGGTTTCAACAAATGGTAAATTTATTGTTTTCCACCTGCTTACGGCAACCTGAATTTTATTCATGCTAGACATTCCTCCGCCTTCCGTCCAGCAACTTTTCCACACGGTTCTGAAAATGGAAGGCCGTCCCGTTATCCGGGATAAAAAGCGGAAAAGAGGAAGCAGCCGCTTGTGCATTTTTCTCCACCGGTCCTTCATTGAAGAATCCGTGGGCGAACTCCGGCATAGGGAAAAAAAGCGCCCCAAGGCTTTACGGGCAGCGTGGAAAGAATTTTTACCCCCGTTTCTTCACCAAGCGTTCCGGCAGGGCCCCGATTTCTGCTGACGGCAAAGCAGGCCATTCCGGCTTCTCATGAGAAAAAAAATCAAGCGCGGCCTTCCACGCATAACAGGGTCATTTCCTCTGAAAAAACGCACTTCGTTCGTGCAATGAACCATTTATGGAGACAGTGCGCCTCCCGTGGATGCCAAGCCATCAATTCCAGGAAGCAGGGCTCATCCAGCCTCTCTGCCGCACACGGCCTCCGGAAGTGGGGAGAACCGGCAATGGAAAAAAATACAGCCTGGACGCCTCTGTTTTACGAAGATTTTTTCAGATCCCCCTTTCAAGCAAATTTTCATAAAAAAGGCCATCAATGAAAAAGCCGCCGGACCAGAATGCCAGCGGCTTTTTCATAGAGGGGCAAGTGGGAAAAACGTTACTTCAGGAACGTAATCGTGAGGGGAGCCACGTAGTCGTAATCCCCGTTCGCCACCTTGACGGCAGTGATAATGGCGAAAACAATCCACGCGATGACGACCACGGGAGCGAGCACGAAGCCGATCAGGACAAAACATAACAGGAAGGCCGCAATCGAATAAATAGCCCAGGAAATCTGGGCATTCAGAACGTTCTTTCCTACCTTGTCCACCAGCGGGTTGGCATCCTTCCAGACCAGCCAGCAGATCAGGGGAGGAATGATGTTCACGCCGGTGGAGAAACCGAAAAAGACGGATACCAGCGGAGAAACCGCCGTAAGAGTGGCCTGGGTCTTGTCTGGCTGTTTTTCAGGGGCGGGCTCCTGAACCGGCTCCTGGATGATTTGTTGTTCTTCGTTCATAAAAAATTCAAGGCGATGGGAAGCGGCGGGCGAACGGAAACTTCTTCCATTCCTTTCCGCCTCAGTTAACCTCTTTTTCACATATTCCTCCCTGTAGTCAAGCTTCCAGACCGTTCGTTTTCCGAATAAAAAGCGTTCTCCTGCAATCATTCTTGCCTCCGCGGCGGGAAGCGGCTACACATGCAGTCCATGACCAACACCCTGACGCTGCTCACCCTTTCCGCCTGCCTGGGGGCCTGTGCCCCCGGCGTGCCGGAAATACTGCCTCCCTCTTCTTCCGTCACCCGCCGTGAAGCCCTGGAAACCAGCCGGGCCTATACTTCCATGGCCTGGCGGGGCTCTCCCCGGAACGTCCGCCACGGAACGGACGAGGACGGCATCCGGATAGACACTCCGGACGCCGCAGCAGCCGGAGGCCATGCCGGCGCGTGGTGGCGGCCCGGCGCGCGTTCCACCGGCATGCCGTACAAATGGGGCGGGTTCGACACCCCGCGGCAGTTCGCCGCACGCTTGAAGGGGGATGCCGCCAACGGGGGCGCCCCCGCCGCGGCCGGAGACATGGGCACCCTGGAAAAGCAGGCCGCGGGGGATGCCGCCGTCAGCCGCTTTGCCGCCGGGGTGGACTGCTCCGGCTTCGTCTCCCGCTGCTGGCGCCTGTCCAGGCCCTTTTCCACACGGGAGCTTCCCGCTCTTTCCATCCCCCTGCCCTCCTGGGAGGAGCTGAAAACGGGGGACATCCTGATTGCTCCGGGACGGCACGTGCTCCTGTTCATTCGCTGGGTGGGAGCGGAAAAAGACAGGTTCCTGGGCAGCGAAGCCGGCCCCCTGCCGGTCTGGAAGTGCGCGGAGCATGTGTTCAGCCGCCCCCTGCTGGAGAACAGCGGCTACCTCCCCATGAGGTACAGGGGTATGCGGAACTGAAAACGGGTTCCGGAGCAGCCGTGCGCCCCTTTCTTCCCGGAACAGGAATGAGGGGAAAGGCATCAAGAAATATTCCGGAAACTTTCCGGCCCCCCTCCGTAAAAAGAAACCCGGCCTCCCATGCAGCAGGGACGCCGGGTTACAGGCCAGGCCGCCCCGTCAAGGGCGGCGGACTGTCCAAATGCCGTGAATTATAACGGCTGTACGTTAAAATTGAACACCTTCCCCTGGAAAGAGGTGCCAAGTTCCTTCAGAGGCAGAATGAACGTGGAACGGTGTACTTTGGGACGATGCTTGAATTTGTCCGAAAAATCCTTGCTCTTGTCGGAAAAACTCTTCAGCACGGCGGTTCCGGCAGGCTTTCCGTCAAGCAACAGGCTGGTTTTCTCCGGTTCACCCACAATTTCCACCTTGACCTTTTTGCCCACGGGCAGCTTGACGCCGAAGGAGAATTCCAGAGAATCGTCACGGCGGAATCCGACAGTGCCGTCCTTCATGACCGCAAGCAATTCGCCTTCAGGCGCGGCAAGCAGCACCTGCTCTTTCCCTTCCGGAGCGGCAGTCAATTCCAGTTCCATAGTCAGGCGGTAATTCGGCCCCAGGGCAGGCTTGTCCAGCTTCTGGGGAAGGGTGGAAGGCTTCACCGTAAAGGGCTGGTCATCCTTCCATTTATACAGGGGATTGGTGCGCGGAGCATTGCCGATGGCCGAAACCAGCTCGCGATGCTGTTCAAACGTATCCGGAGCCTTGGCGGTTCCCCACAGTTTCTGGCCGAGTACGTCCATGGAACCGGAAATGATTCCCCAAATGTCATAAGGCGCGTACCCCGTATGCATAATGTCCGTTTCATCATTCCAGACGGCGAAGGCGCCTCCGAGAAGCTGGGGATGGCCGGAAGGCAACGTTTCATTGCCGATGCGGTTGGGAATCCAGTTGTTGTACAGTCCCTTATGGTTTCTGTCCATCCGGTAGTAGCCGGCAAAGGGAACGATATAAAGGGCTCCATCGTTCGTATTGATCACATCATAGCCCTGGTTGACGGCCTCCCACGCTTTCATCCAGCCGGTACTCCAAAGGTTCATCTGAACCCCCTTGCTGACTACCGGGGTCTTTCCCGGTTTGGCGCTGAGGCTTCCCCAGATGCGGGGCGTATAACCGCGCTTGAGGGCATGGCTGAGCACGGCGTTTGCAAAGTGGCGGTAATCTTCCTTGTCCCCATAGAATTCATCCGCCCCCACATGCACCACGCCGCAGTCCGCGAACACGGGACGGCCCAGCTTGGGATCCTTCAGCATGTATTCGTCAAAAACCTTGCTCACCAGGTCGATCGTTTCCGGATTGGCGGCGTCCAGCATTTCGCAGCGGCGCTTCTCATGATTCATGGGCCCCTTGTAGATGAGATCGGGCCGCAGGCGGGTGAAGGAAAGGGCATGCCCCGGAGTGTCGAACTCCGGAACAATGTTGACGCCGTACTTCCTGGCGTAGCTGGCCAGGTCGGCGAATTCCTTCTTGGTATAAAAAAGATCCTTGGCTGTCAGGGGGGTGCCGTCCTTTCCCTTCATTCTGGATTCCAGGCGGAAGGCCGCATAGCTTTCCTTGAACGGATCATGGCCGTTGTCCACATAGTGCTCGTGGAAAATATAGTTGTTGTTGATGACCAGGTGCAGGTCATTCATCTTGTACCAGGCCATGGTGCGGATCACGTCCTTCAGGTAACTGAGGGGATAGGGAGTGCGCGCGACATCAAGCATGAAACCGCGGAGCTGGTAGCGCGGGAAATCCACCGCCGTGCCGCAGGGAACGCTGCCGGGGGTCTGGCGCAGCATCTGAAGCAGGGTGCGCGTTCCCCAGAACAGGCCGGTGGGAGCCGCCGCACCGAGGCGAACGCCGTCTCTGGAAATCTGGAGCCGGTATCCTTCCCTGCCCAGATTGCCGCCCTTCAGCAGGGAAAGGGAAATATCCGCCTTCGCTCCGGGGGCGACAAGCTTGACTTTCTTCCCCAGGACGTCTTCCATATCCGCCGCAAACAATCTGCCCAGCTCCTTGTCCGGGCACGCTACGGTAACCGTGTTCCCCAGCTTGTACTCGCCCTGGCCGCCTTTCCATTGCAGAATTTCCGGAATAATCCGCGGCTTGGGATTGCCCTGGGCGGCGTTCGGGGCCTGCAGCATGATTTCATAATCCTTGCTGACGGCCTCCTTGCCGTCCTTGGTCACCTTGAAGCTGACGTTGACGGGGGTATCTGAAATAACGGGGGCTATCTTTCCCTTGCTGTTAATAAGCTGCTCATAGTCGGCGCCCAGGAATTTGACCTGGGCTCCGGAGGCGCTGGGCACCGGCAGTTGTTTCGCGCCCGCTTTCACCGGAGGGATGGAGAGGGAATCCGCAATCTGCTTGGCGTCCTGCCCCATCAAGGGAGATGCGGCAAAAGCGGCGATCATCAGGAATAGGTTCTTCTTCATGTTGTCGTGTCGTTTCAGGGGAAAGGAGTATCTGATTCGTGCCAAGAATTACGCGCCCGCCGTCCTTTTCTTGCAGGGAAAGGGAAAAAGCGGGTGAATTTTCCTTCGTTCCGCCGTCCGGGCAGGCATTCCGCCGGGCAGACTGCTGCGCGTCAGGCTTCATGAAGGAAAACCGCCGGCCCCGGGAGGACCGGCCACTCTTGTTCAGGCGGATTATTATCCCAAACATTCCGTTATTGGCGAGATTAAAAAACGGGCACGCTCCGGACGCGGGAAAAAGATCATGCAGGCCGCCCCGCCGGACAAAAAAGAAGGGCCGGACCTCCAATCAGGAAATCCGGCCCCCGGACAGGGAAAAAGGGAAGGATGAATCAGGCGCGGATGTCGATCACCTCCCCGGCGGGGAAGCGCACCTTGGCCTCGCGGGCGTAATCGTCGTCCTTCGCGCGGTAGCCCAGCGCCACGCTCACCACGGAGCGGTAAGGCGTGCCCTCCAGGCCCAGAATCTCATCATACTTCTCGCGGTCCATGCCGCCGATGGTGCAGGAATCCACCCGAAGGGCGGCGGCCGCGCTGAGCAGGAAGCCTACGGCAATGTACACCTGGCAATCCAGCCACGCATGCATCTTCTCCGGAGTCAGGGATTTCACGTAACTGCTGTAAAAGTCAGCGGAGGAAGCCAGCTTTTCCGCGGACGGATGGCGCGTGAATTCAATCTGGGCCAGGTAGCGGTCCACATCCCGCTGGGTGGCGGTGCGCCGGGCGCACAGCACCACGTAATGGGAGCAATCCTCCACCTGGGACTGGTTCCAGGAAACCTCCCGCAGACGCGCCTTCAATTCCTTATTGGTCACCACCACGAACTTCCAGAGCTGGAGCCCCAGGGAGGAGGGACTGAGGCGCAGGCTTTCCGCCAGCGCGTGCCAGGTGGGTTTCTCAATGCGGGCTTCTGGGTCAAACTTCTTGCAGGCGTAACGCCATTCAAGACCGTCCATGTACTGTTCCGGAGAGATCATACAAGGTGAGACAGGGAAAACGGTGAAACTGTTTAAAGAACCTCCTTCAAAACTTCAATGCAGCGGGCGTTTTCCGCCGGAGTGCCCACGCTGATGCGTATCCATTCCGGCAGTCCGTAACCATCCTGCGCGCGGACGATCACCCCCCTGGCCAGCATGTCCTGGAATACCTTCCCGCCCTGCCCCACCTTCACCAGGACAAAATTGCCCTGGCTGGGAATCCATTCCAGCCCCATGTCCCGGAAAGCCTGTTCGTAAAAACGCATGCCCTCGGCATTGTTCTCCACGGTGCGGCGCACGTGCTCCCGGTCTTCCAGGGCGGCCAGGGCCGCCTCCTGCGCCAGCACGTGCAGGTTGAACGGCGCACGCGCCTTGTGCAGCATGCTGCACACGTGTTCCGGAGCAATGCCGTAGCCCACGCGCAGTCCCGCCAGGCCGTAAGCCTTGGAGAAGGTGCGGAGAACAATCACGTTGCGGCCTTCCCTCACGAATTTGAGGGTATCCGGCGGATTGTCGGAAAACTCCCGGTACGCCTCGTCAAAACACACCAGCACGTGTTCCGGCACCTTCGCCATGAAATCGTCAATCTCCTGCTGGCCCACCACCGTTCCCACGGGATTGGTGGGATTCGTGATGAACACGATGCGCGTCTTGTCCGTAACGGCATCCAGGAAGCCGTTCAGATCGTGCGTCCAGTCCGGCTTGTTGGGCACCTCCACGTAGGTGGCGCCGAACAGCTTGGACATGATGGGGTACATGGAAAAGGCGTGCCTGGCGGCCACCACCTCCGCCCGGGGATTCAGCAGGGCATGGCACATCAGCTCAATCACCTCGCTGCTGCCCGTGCCCACCACCGTCTGGCCGAAGTCCACGCCGCAGAATTCAGCAATGGCGGAGCGCAGGCGGAAGGCCGCGCCGTCCGGATAAATATTCACGCCTGCCGCCGCGCGGGCAATGGCCTCCACCGCCTTGGGGGACGGCCCCAGCGGGTTCTCATTGGACGCCAGTTTCACAATGTCATGGGGATCCAGCCCCAGTTCCCGGGCCGTCTCCTCAATGGGCTTGCCCGGCTGGTAAGCCACCAATTCCAGCACATGCTGGTTTGCGAAACTTTCAATACTCATAGCGGCGGAATGTTACCGCCATTCCCCACTTCTGGCAATACGGATTTCCATCCGGAGCGGTCCTTTATCCACGGCGTTTATCTGTTTTTCCCAGGCCGCGGATTTGAATACGGAACATCCTCCGGGACCAACTGGCGGGAATGCAAGAGACGGGTACGCATATAAATTCCGGACAACTCCCGTGAGAAAAAGTCCGTATCCCGGAAAATGAAATAAAGCCGTTCATCCTTCTTGTCCACGATGTCCGCCAGGGAATCCACAAAAAGATAAGGAAAAACGGCACGGTGAATTTCCTTTTCAAAAAACGGCATGGAATCCTTAATCTTCCGCAGCCGGATGGTGGTCAGCGCCATTCCGTCCGGATTCAGGATTTTCCGGGCCTCACTGTAACAGGAATGATCGGCTTCATTGCGCCCCATGAGGGGTGAAAGTCAAAGAGCGGGCGTCCGCCATCCAAAACGGAGGCCTATCCGGGATGCTGTACCGTGTTCCGTCACATGAAGGTTCCTTGAATAATTGCCTTTCCGCAGCCGCAACTTCCTGATGCGGCATTTTCATGGAAGCAACCGCCTGCGGCCTGATTTGCCTTTCCCATGAACTGGCCACCTCCGCGGAAACGCACATCACGGGGAAAAGAAAAAGGCATGCTGCAATATTCGCCATCATCAATTTTGATGACTGTAACATCATGCGTTAAAAAGTTCTGTAAAGAATGTTCCAGTTTCCGGGAAAAGGATTTACCCGCTGGCACAGCATTGGCAACGGATGAAGAACAACTCTTCCTTGACAGACCACGATGCTTCCGGCGCGCCAGACCGCCTATCCGTCTCCGGCGTGTTCCCATCGTGAAACCGTCAATTTTTCCCGGCATGTCGTAAAGCGCATTCCCCCATCTCCTGAAAAAACCGTGGATGCCACTCTGGAATTTCCGCCTGTCCTTTCCTTCCGTTTTTCCGCGCTTCCCCTTCCCTTCCATATCAAAAAGCAACCCGGTTTAACGGCCTATGCCGGAACATGCCTGCCGGGCATTTCTTCCCGCGCCCGGCGGGTCATGGCGGCAATCAGCTCCGTCTTTCCCTCCGTATAGGCGTCCCGGTTGAATTCGAACTTCTCTTTTAAAGAGCGTTTTAGGGCGGCGTACCTTTCCGCCTCATCCGGATGCGCGGCCAGGTAATCCCGGAAGTATAATTCATCCCAATCCAGGCAGGGCCGCACATGCAGATGGAACGCCTGGCCCCGGAAGCCGTCCGCGGCATAGCCCTTCACCAGAACCAGGCGCATCCGCGCTTCGTCCCGGTGCATTTCCCGGTAGCCGCACCTTTCCAGCAGCGGAAGCGCTTCAAGGACGAATGAATCGGGCCGCACTTCCAGCAGAATGTCAATGGTGGGTTTGGCCGCCAGGCCGGGAACGGACGTGCTCCCGAAGTGGGAAAGGCGGCCAATGCGCGAGACGGGCACCACTGATTCCAGCATCTTTTTCTCCCTCCGGTAGATTTCCGCCCACTCCGGCCTGGAATCGCTCAAGATGACGGGAAACAAGCGCCAGAGTTCTTCAAGGCTCATGGCGGACAGGGCGGCTTCATCCGAAACACGGCGGGACATTCCCGGAAGATAAGGGAGACGGAGCCGTGAGTCAACCTCCCCGGCGTTCCTGCCCCTCCTGTAGCCGGGGAACCGCGGCCCTTTTCCTCCCGTTCCCTATTTTCTCCGTTTGCGGCGGCCCTGCGGACGGCAGCGCAGGGCCTGGTACCCGGCCACGACAAAGGCGAAGGTGGTCACCGCCAGAAAGGAGCGGAACAGCCACGCCAGAAGTTCCCAGTAAATCTCCTGAGTCATGCGGAAGGTTTTTTACCGGAGTCCGGGACGTTGCCCAGATCTTCCCGGAGACGTTTGACGGCACAGGCAATCAGGGTGGCTTTATCCAGCTGACAGCGTTCCACGTTCAGAGCGGCCGCTTCCGCATCCCGGAAGAAATGGACGGATAACGGCATTTTCCCCTTGATTTGAATTTTTTTCTGACTCTTTTTCTTATTTCCCGTCTTCATAAAAATCCTTCTTTTGGTGCAATAAGGGCTTCAATAACCCGCTTACGATGCGATAATGCACCTGAAACGGTATTCCAGTCAACGAAAATATACCGTTAAAATGATATTATGCAAAAAAGGTTGAAAAATCGCACCATTTTCGTTACAAAGAGATGCATGAGTGAGAATCAGGATGAACTCAAAGTGCAGATCAAGGCATGGCTGAAACAGCAGAACATTTCCCGCAACGCATTTGCGGAGGAATGCTTCGTGTCTCCCAATACGGTCCGCAACTGGCTTGCCAAGGTAGCCATTCCCAAAGACAAGGAAGCTCTCATCCGGCTCATGATGGAAAAGACGGAAAGGGAGAAAAAACTGAAGGAGGCGGCAAGAGCCCATTGGAAACCCTTCGCCGTCATGCTGAGCGCCGAGGATTACAAACTTATCGAAGAAGCCGCCAGAAGAGACAACATGACGGTGGAGGAATGGGCGGAAGCCACCCTGATCAAGGACGCCCAGAAGAGGATGAAGAATTATTACGACGACGAAAGCAGCCTCCCGAACGACATCCCTCTGGCAGCGGAAATTCCGGAGGAGTACGGCGCTCCCAGGCCTTCCTCCTCTTCCAGTTCTTCTCCCTCCGAACCTTCTCCTCCCCGCCGCAGGCCGCGGCAATAAACCATGGCGGATATGGCAGGCGCGCCCGTGCAGAAACGCCGCCGCCCGCGAATTCCCCCTTTGGCTGAAAACCCCCGGCTCCCTGCGGTTCCGGGGGTTTTTCCTGCCAAGGCATCGGGAACGGCGCAAACACTTGCGGCAGCCGGAACCGGGATGAGCTTCCGCAAACGATTGAAATCACGCGTGACCAGCGGGCACGCTGGGGATATTAGCTGCCGCAGGGGCTTGCCCGCTCCAGTCCGCTCTTTTTTCTTGCCTGACGAGCTCAAGGAGTTCTATCATATTGACCATGAGTCAACTACTCTGCCTATTGTTCATTTCCGCCTTCTGGCTCCCGCTTTCCGCCCGTGCGGAGGCGGCTCCGCCGGCCGTTCCCTCCATTGCCGTCAGGATGGTGCATCCGGACAGCCTGGAGCTGGACCGGGAAGGGAAACCGGTTCCGGAAGGATACACGCCTTATGTGTATGAATTCCGGGACCGCCACGGAAAAATGCATCGGGAACGGCTGTTTCTGAAAGACGAACCCGTCATTACGGAAACGGAGGTGGAACGTGCAGGCGTCGATCCGGGCACGCCGGGGCATCTTAACATCACCCTGAACACGCCGGGAGGGAGGGCCATGAAAACGGCTACATCCGCCATGAGGCTGGGACATGACAGGCTGGCTGTCGTCGTTCAGGGAAAAGTCAATTCGGCCCCGGTGGTTCAGGCCATTCTTTCCAATACCTTCGTCATCTCCGGACTGGACAAGGCGAATGAAGCTGAAAACCTGGCGGAATTGCTCAACCGCAGGGCTGCCGCCGGAAAGGTAGCTTCCTTTACTCCCCGTGACCTGGCCCTGTACGCCGTTCATCCGGACAGTGACCGGCTGGTGAAGGAAGGGACGCTTTCCGTACCGGGCTACCGGCTCTGGAGCCGCCCGGGCGCGGGGGAAAGAAAAAACGCGGAGAAGGAATACCTGTTTTTGGGGAACGCTCCCATCGTCACCGGGGATTACGCCCGGTCCGCACGCCCTAATCTGGATTATCCGGGGCATCTGGACATCGTTTGGAATGAAGAAGCGTACAGGAACCTGGAACAGGCCTGCGCCGCCCTCCGGCCCGGCAAGGACAGAATGGCCGTGCCATCCTGTCCACGCCCGTATTCCATAAAATGCCTTCCCACGCCACCCTCATTCCCGTGCCGGATGATGACCGCCGGCTGGATGATCTCTGCACGGCCATCAATACCCAGATTCCGCCGCTCACGGAACAGCAGCAGAGGAAGGCGAAAGAGGAGCTGGCCGTTTATCCCGTGCATCCCCGCAGCACGGAGCTGGAACAGCGGTTCCTCCCGGAACTCCGGCAGGGGAAAACCATTCACCTGAAAAGCGGGTTCCGCTCCGTCCCCTACACCCGCCCTGATTTCCCGGAGCCTGTTCCATCCTGGGCCTTCATCCGGACGGAATCCCTGATCGGCCCGGAGGATGTCCGGCACGCGGCACGGGAGCAGGACGGCACGATTGTGTACAGCCTGCTGCCCCAGGCCTGGAAGAAGCTGCGTTCCTTCATGGACGGAAGCCCGGAAGGAACAGTAGCTGTGGCGATCGTCTTCCAGGGGAAGGTTTACCAGCTGTTCAAGATCAGAGACAGGTTGCTGCAGATGTGGAGAATCCCCGTGATTACAACCATTCAGCCCATTTCCGCCATTTACATCCTCACCCCGGAGGAGGAACGGCGCATGCACCGGGAATTCCTTTATTACGTCTTCAGGGACATGCTGTTCCCCGTCAGCCCGTGGTTCTTTAAAAACTGCGTTCCTTTCCGTACGCTGGGTGAACGGAAGCCTTTTTTAATGATTGATTCCGGCCTGGAGCGCCCCTGATTTTTTTGCTCGAACCGGGGGCGGCGCTCCGCTATATTGCCTCCCGTTATGGCAACACCGGATTTTCATTACCAGGATCCTTTTCCCATTGAAAAGGACGACACCCAGTACCGCCTCATCACGTCCGACTACGTGAGCGTGGGGGACTTTGAAGGACACCCCATGCTGAAGGTGGAACCGGAGGGCCTGCGCCTGCTGGCCGCGGAAGCCTTCCATGACGTGGCCTTTTTCCTGCGCCCCGCCCACCTGAAGCAGGTGGCCGCCATTCTGGACGATCCGGAAGCCAGCGCCAATGACAAGAGCGTGGCCCTGACGATGCTCCGCAACGCGGAGGTGGCCTCCGCCGGAATCCTGCCGTTCTGCCAGGACACGGGCACCGCCACCATCGTGGGCAAGAAGGGCCAGCAGGTCTGGACCGGCTGCGATGACTGCGAACAGCTTTCCCACGGCGTTTACGACGCCTACACCCAGAACAACCTGCGCTATTCCCAGACCGTGGCGCTGGACATGTATACGGAGAAGAACACCGGCACCAACCTTCCCGCCCAGATTGACATTGAAGCCGTGGAAGGCATGAAGTACTCCTTCCTCTTCGTCGCCAAGGGCGGCGGCTCCGCCAACAAGACCTACCTTTACCAGGAAACGAAGGCCCTGCTGAACCCGGCCACGCTGAAGAAGTTCCTGGTGGAGAAGATGAGCACCCTGGGCACGGCGGCCTGCCCGCCCTATCACATCGCCTTCGTCATCGGCGGCACCTCCGCGGAAAAGTGCCTGAAAACCGTGAAGATGGCCTCCACGAAGTATTACGACAACCTGCCGACCACGGGCAACGAGTACGGACGCGCCTTCCGCGACCTGGAGCTGGAAAAGGAATTGCATGAAGAAGCGTGCAAGCTGGGCCTGGGCGCCCAGTTCGGCGGCAAGTGGTACGCGCTGGACGTGCGCGTCATCCGCCTGCCCCGCCACGGAGCCTCCTGCCCGGTGGGCCTGGGCGTCTCCTGCTCCGCGGACCGCAACGCGAAGGCCAAGATCACGCCGGAAGGCATTTTCATTGAACAGCTGGAAACCAACCCCGGCCAGTACATTCCGGAAGCCCTGCGCATGACCTCCAGCGAGGCCGTCTCCATTGACCTGAACCGCCCGATGAAGGAAGTGCTGGCGGAACTGAGCAAGTACCCCGTCACCACGCGCCTGAGCCTGAACGGCACCATCATCGTGGCTCGGGACATCGCCCACGCCAAGCTGAAGGAACGCCTGGAAAAGGGTGAAGGCATGCCCCAGTACATGAAGGACCATCCCGTGTACTACGCCGGTCCGGCCAAGACCCCGGAAGGGTATCCCTCCGGCTCCTTCGGCCCCACCACGGCGGGGCGCATGGATTCCTACGTGGACCTGTTCCAGGAAAACGGCGGCTCCATGATCATGATCGCCAAGGGCAACCGCAGCCAGCAGGTGACGGACGCCTGCCGGAAGCACGGCGGCTTTTACCTGGGCTCCATCGGCGGCCCCGCCGCCATCCTGGCCAAGAATAACATCAGGAAGGTGGAACTGCTGGAATACCCGGAACTGGGCATGGAAGCCATCTGGAAGATTGAGGTGGAGGACTTCCCCGCCTTCATTCTGGTGGACGACAAGGGCAACGATTTCTTCGCGAAGATCCGCGAAGGCTGGGCCTGCGCCGGCTGCGCCCATTAAGCCGCCCGGACAGAGCGCCTGATTTTTACCCCTGTTCCGCCATGCCGCGCGGAACAGGGATTTTTTACGGTCCTTTACGGGAAAACCCGTTTTATCTCCCCTCCTTTTTCCCTTGAGCTTTTGGATAGATTCTTCCGAATATCCCCGGCACGCTGTTTCAAGCATTCATTAAATCCGGAAGGAGGAAGAAGCGCAGATATAAATAGGTGGAATCCCCCACCCGTTACAGGCAGGATTTCCATCCTTCAAAAAACCGTTTGTAGGGCATTTTCCGGAGGTTTTCCCTCTTGACTATTTATGGAATTTTTCCATAGTAGTCCCAGTTAGTATCATACAGATTACATCAACCTCTAATAAATCGCCCCGTCCTGCTGACACAGGACGGGGCTTTTCATCAGCTGAACATTAGAGCCTTCCCGTCCTTCCGCTCCATTCTCCCATGCCCGGGGCGGGCGTTTCAGGGAAAGAACGGCAATAGAGCACGTCCTTTCCAACAACTCCGGAGATGGCCGCCAGGCTGGCAGAGCAACGCGGTTCCCCCATCGCAGCAGGCGCCACGGAAAAGCCCCCGTCCACGGGAAGGCCAGGGACCACGCCGGATACACAGTGCGCCCGCTTCACGCAAGCAGGGAATAAAGCAGCATCAGCGCCAGATTGGCCGCGGCGGCCAGCAGCAGCCCGCCCGGCTTCAAATACCGCGCTTTTCCCAGGAAAACCGCCAGCACCGTGAAGACGGCATACAGGGATATCCACATCAGAAAGAATTCCGTCAGATTCCTTCCATTCCCGAGATTGTCCAGGGGCATTTTCCGGCCGGAAAAGAGGAGGGGCAACGCCGGAAGCACGGCATAAACGGCATATACCCAGTTCCTCACCTCCGGCCTGAAGACGACCGCCAGCGGGTCCCGGCCAAAGAGGATGTTCCGGGAATGGACGCTCTGCACCTTTTCCTTCCGCAGGGCGAAGGGGAGATAGAGGAGAAGAAGCATCGGCAGCAGAACAGGCCAGGCGTACCAGACCGTGGCCGCCCCCAGCATGAAGACGAAGAAGGCGGTAAAAATGATGGGAATGCCCGCCATGAGCAGGAAAAGGAGGCTTGTCCTGCGATCCGATTTTTCCCCCATTTTCAGGAAGGACCATGAGAGGAAGGCCATAGGGTAAGAGGTTGGTTTTCCGAAGGTTGCCAGAAATCACAGCCGCCCGCAAGGAAAAGCCGCCCACGTCCGGCAGAATCCGCGACGAACCCCGTTCCGCACGCAGAAAGCCGGACCGCAGGCAGACTCTGATTGGGATTGCCCCCCGCGCCTTCCCACGCTATCCTGCCTTCATGGCCTACCGAATCTGCAAATCCATTGAACTGGAAAGCGGGCACCTTCTGTCCAAGCACCCCGGCAACTGCAAATTCCCCCATGGCCACACGCGCTCCGTGGAGATGGTGTTCCGGGCGGATACGCTGGACGCCAACGATATGGTGGTGGATTTCAAGGCCGTCAAGCAGATGATGGGGGATTTTCTGCAGCAGTTTGACCATTCCCTGTGCGTGAATACGGAAGACCCCAATTACGCCGCCTTCGTGGCCGCGTACGGAGAGCGCATCATCCCGTTTGACCGGGAGGACCCCACCAGCGAGGTAATGGCCCGCACCATTTTCAACTTCGCCCGGCATGCGCTGGAAAAGGCCAGGGAAGGTTCCGGAGAATATCCCGTGCGGGACTGCGTCACCCTGGAACGCGTGCGCGTGTGGGAGACCAGCAGTTCCTGGGCGGAATACGGGGAATAAAAGCGCAGGCCATTCCTCCGGTCCCGCGGTCCGCCGGCAATGCCGTTTCAACCGCATTTCACGGTTTGCCCTTCAGGTCGGTTACCCTGCGGACAGGCAGTTCCCAGGGGAATTCAACCAGGTAAAAATCCGCGCTTCCGGGCCATGTGCGGACGGCGTTTTCTTCCACGACGGGATGGCCGCCCTTCCGGCAGATCAGGACGCAGACCGTATCCTTCAAGGCAAAGGTCATTTTCCCCACCGTACGGACGCTTCCCTCTTCCACGCAGGCGGGGAAAGGTATTTGTCCGGATTTCCCAGGCCCCCAGTCCTTTTCAATGGGAGCCAGAAGGTAAAGGTGTCCTGTATCACGCCGTTCCTGCGGCTCGGCAGGCTCAAGGGAATGCCTCCGTCCGGCAGTTTGACGCCCTTCCAGTTCCTCCCATGTTTTGCAGAAACCCGGTTGCCGGGCAATTCCCCCGGATAGCGCCCGTGGAGGCTTATCCCTTAAAAGGGGTTGAAGGAGATCATGCGCTTCTGCGTCCTGTGCCCGTACGTGGAAGAATACACATCAGTAATTTCACGGGCCCATTCGTCAATGGTGCGCTGGTGGTGGGCGTATTTTTTAAAGTCCTTGGTATCCACGCCCAGCAGGGCGCTGTGGTCTTCTTCATAGTCCGCAAATTCGGAGACGATGCGGCCGTTTTCATCCCGCAGGCGTCCCGCCATGGCGATGTGGCCCTTCTTGATGAACCGCTTGACCAGGCCGCCCCCCTTGATGCCGCTCAACGCCGTGACAAAAATGCCGGCTTTGGCGTTCGTGGGCGTGATGGAGATGATGGCGAGCTCCAGCGTATAGGCCCCCCTGGTTCCCGGAGGCACCATCTCAAAGTGCGGATTTTCAGCAACTTCCTTTTCCATGCTGGCCGTGACGCTCTTCCGGAAGTATTCCGCCAGACTGTGCAGGGCATCAAATCCTTCCGCGGTATCCGGCCTCACATCCATGTGCACCGTATCCACCGGAACGACGGCCATCAGGACTTTTTTGCCGTCCACGCCGTTTACCTTGTCATTCCAGATTTTTTTATCATCAGCATTCCAGTAGGCGTCAAACGGGATATGGGAGTCGCAATTTTTTATCTGATGAGCCACAAAGCCCGTCCGGGGCACATGCTTGAAGTTATTGGAGCAAGCCACTACCGCCATGCCGCCAAGCAGCACGAGCGCCATCAGGGAAGCGAGGAACAGGAACCGGTGTTTCTTCATAAACAGGCAATCAGCTAGAATCATTTCATACATGACCGGGCATCCGCTGTCAATAAAACCCAGGAAACAAACCGCTCAAGACCGGAAAAGGGACGCCTTCCTTGTTGAGGCGGCAGGAGTGGGAGCGAAGATTTCCGGCATCCACCGGCCAGGAAGAACGGGAACGGAAGGAATTTTCCCCTCACTGCATCCGGAAATATCCCGGCAGGGGTGTTGACAAGGGTGGAAATTTTTTATCGGAAGCGCACGGGAGAAGGCACGGTTTTCCAGCATGTTTTCCCTGTTACCGTCCGGAGTGCCGCAAGGAAAAGGCGCGGCAGGTTTATGAAAATTCCTTTTTAAAGAACGGCCACCCGGGAGAGTCCCTAATTTTCTTCATCCATGGGGCGGTATTTCACGGCCAGTTTTTCCAGAAGCTTCAGGGCCAGGGCCGCGCGGCTGCGGAAGGATTTGTAGTCCCGCGGGTCGCAGTCGCTCCAGGCCCGTTCTGCCAGCGCCAGCGCGCGGGGCCACGCCATGTATTCCACCAGCCCCATGTCGTACAGGTATTCCGTCCAGATGTTGGCCTGGAGTCCGCGCACCCTGGAGGCCTCTTCCGGAGACAGTTCCGGCAGTTCATAGCCGTACACCTGCCTGAGA
The DNA here is from genome assembly GCA_947624785.1 of Akkermansia muciniphila. Classification (GTDB taxonomy): domain Bacteria; phylum Verrucomicrobiota; class Verrucomicrobiia; order Verrucomicrobiales; family Akkermansiaceae; genus Akkermansia; species Akkermansia muciniphila_F. The sequence goes on from CANQLV010000013.1 coordinate 26,769, forward strand.
GGTATCAGGCCCCCGATGGCCTTCGGCTCCGTGGGAGCAGAAGACTGGTAGTAGTCAAAGTAGAAGTGGGAGCACGGGGACAGAATGACCGGATGCCCCTTTCTAACCGCCGCCGCGGCAAAGTCATTGCCGCGCCACGCCATGACGAAGATGTGTTTGTCCGCCTCCAGTTCCCCTGCCTCATCCCAGACGATGGCGTCATAACCGTCCTTCCGCACGTAGTCCGCAATCTGCTGCAGGAAGTCCCGGCTCAGGGCCTTGAGGTCCGTCTCGTTCAGGGCCTTCAAACGGTTCTGGCAGTACCTGCATTTTTTCCATGCTTCCGCGGATACCTCGTCATGGCCCAGATGAATGGGGGAGCCGGGCGGGAAGACGGCCTTGAGTTCATCCACCACGTCTTTCACGAAGCGGAGCGTTTCCGGACGCCCCATGCAGACGGCGTCCCGGCCTTTTTTCCCTTCCACGGGAAAGTCCACCCCGTCGCAGATCAAGTCCCCATAAGCGTGCATGGCCGCATAGGAATGGCCGGGAAGGTCTATTTCCGGCACAATGGCGACCTGGCGGCTGCGGGCATAGGCAATGATTTCCCTCATCTGCTCCTGGGTGTAAAAACCGCCGTAGGTGGCCTCCGGGTCATGCTCCTGAATGGCCAGCTTCACTTCCTGCCAGTTCCATTCCCCGTTGGCCAGCGGCACGCGCCACGCGCTCATGGAGGTGAGAAGGGGGTATTTTTTAATTTCCATCCGCCAGCCGGGGCCGTCCGTCAGGTGCAGGTGAAGCCGGTTGAGCTTGAAGAGGGACATGGCGTCAATCATGCGCTTGACCTCCGCCATGGTGAAGAAGTGGCGGGAGACGTCCAGCATGATGCCCCTCCATTCAAAACGGGGAACGTCCCTGATGGAGAAGACGGGCACGGAGAAGCCTTCCCCGGTCCGGTTGGCGTTCAGTATCTGGACCATGCTCTGCCACGCGTAGAAGAGGCCCTGGGGGTCAGCCGCATTCAGATGCAGTACGCCCCGCCCTCCCTGCACGCCTTCCAGACGCGCCTCATATCCTTCTCCCGTTCCCGCCGGGGTCCCTCCCAGGGAGCACACCACGTCCGCAGAATTCCTGTCCCGCGTCATGGAAAGCCCGGTCAGGACGCCCTGTGCGTTGAGCACATTCAAGAGGGCTTCCACTGCCGGAGCATCCTTTTCCGGGGCATAAACGGCCAGTCTCAATGGCAAGAGGACCAGGAAAGAAGCGTCCGACCTGCACTCGGAGGGAGCAGGCAGCAGCACGTCTTCCGCAGGGACGGCATGGCCTTTTTCCACCCCCAGGAAGGCGGCCATGGCCAGCACAGCCGTCCGCAGGTAAAACCGCCTTCCATTCATCATTCCCGGAATACGGGAACGCCACGAACGTTCTTTCATATAAAGCCGGAAGGCTTGCGGCGCACCATACGCGCTCCGGTACTTCCGGCCCCTATTACAAAAAAAGGCGCGGCCATGTTCAGCCGCGCCTCCGGGTCAAATCCGTTTCCGCCTATTTGCGGCCGCCAAAGAGACCGCCCAGGCCTCCTCCAAGCCCCCCAAGGCCTTTCAGGCCGCCAAGACCGCCGCCCATGCCGGGAAGGCCGGGCATCCTGCCGCCCTTCCCCTTCATGGCGCCCATCTGTTTCATCATGGCGCCCATCTTGCCCTTGCCGGACATCATCTTGCGCATTTCGGAAAAGTTCTTGATGAGCTTGTTCACCTCCATCAGGGAGCGTCCGCAGCCGGCGGCAATGCGGCGGCGGCGGGACGGATTCAGCAGGTTGGGGTTGCTTCGCTCCTTCGCCGTCATGGAGAGCACGATGGCTTCCATGTGCTTCATCCTCCTGGGGTCCAGCGCACCGTCCGGAAGCTGCTTCTTGATTTTGCCGAATCCGGGGAGCAGGCCCAGCAGGCCTTCCAGCGGCCCGAGGTTCTGCATCATTTTCATCTGGTCCAGGAAGTCGTTGAAGTCAAATTTGCCGGACATCATGCGGTCCATGGACTTGGCCGCCTGTTCCTCGTCAATGCGGGCGGCGGCATGCTCCACCAGCCCCACAATGTCACCCATGCCCAGGATGCGGTCCGCCATACGGCCGGGGACAAAGGGGCCGAACTGGTCCAGTTTTTCCCCCTCCCCGGAAAATTTGATGGGCTTGCCCGTCACGGAACGCATGGAAAGGGCCGCGCCCCCGCGGGCGTCCCCGTCCAGCTTGGTCAGGACGATGCCCGTGACGTTCACGGCCCGGTCAAAGGTCTGGGCCACGTTTACGGCCTGCTGGCCCGTGGCGGCGTCCACCACCAGGAGGGTTTCACGCGGGGAGAGGAAGGCGTGCAGGTGGCGCAGCTCGTCAATCAGGGCTTCATCCACTTCCTGGCGGCCCGCCGTGTCAAAGATCATGACGGTCCCGTTCTGGGTGCGGGCCCATTCCAGGGCTTCACGCGCCACGGCCACCACGTCCCGGCTGCCGGGAGCGGGCTTGTACACGGGCACTTCTATCTGTTCCGCCAGCGTAGCCAGCTGGTCCACGGCGGCGGGGCGCACCAGGTCGCAGGCCACCAGCAGGGGGCGGCGCCCTTCGTTTTTCAGGCGCAGGGCCAGCTTCGCGCTGGTGGTGGTTTTACCGGCGCCGTTCAGGCCCACCACCATGATTCTGGCGGGGTCCGTCAGGTCCAGCCCCACGGCGTCGCCGCCCAGCAGGGAAGCGATTTCATCACGGAAGATTTTGACGATCTGCTCTCCGGGCTTGATGGATTTAAACACTTCCTGCCCCATGGCCCGTTCCTTCACGCGGCCGATGAAATCCCTGGCCACGCCGAACTCCACGTCCGCTTCCAGCAACGCCATCCGGATGTCGCGCAGGGCGTCCGCAATGTTCTTTTCAGAAATCTTGCCCAGGCCGCGCAGCCGCCGGAACGTGTTATCCAGTTTATCTGCTAAAAGTGAAAACATAATCGTATGGTGCGCCAGACTGTGCCACAATTCCCCGCCCCCGTCAACAAGTGCGCCCTGCATGGGACATGATGCTTGACTTGCCGGGGGCTTCCCCCCATCTTTTCCCGCATGGCACCCTTTGACCTGAAAGAGGAAATTTTACGCCTGAAAAAAGAACGCAACGCCATTATTCTGGCGCACAGCTACCAGACCGGAGACATCCAGGACATGGCCGACTACGTGGGCGATTCCCTGGGGCTGGCCTACAAGGCGCAGAATACGGATTGCGACGTGATTGCCTTCTGCGGCGTCCATTTCATGGCGGAGACCGCCAAAATCCTCAATCCGGACAAAACCGTCATCCTGCCGGACGCGGACGCCGGCTGCTCCCTGGAAGCTTCCTGCGACGCCGGGGAACTGGAAGCCTTTCTGAAGGCAAACGCCGACAAGAATTATTACGTGGTGGCGTACGTGAACTGCTCCATCGGCGTCAAGGCGCTGGCGGACGTGATCGTCACTTCCGGGAACGCCGTGAAGATCGTGTCCCAGGCTCCGGAGGGCCGCCCCGTCCTGTTCGTGCCTGACCAGAACCTGGGCGCCTGGGTAGGCCGCCAGCTGGCCCGCCCCATGGAGTTATGGAACGGGGCCTGCCACGTGCACATGGAGTTCACGCGGGACCAGATTCTGGCCCTGAAAGAAAAGCACCCCGGCGCGCCGGTGGTGGCCCACCCGGAATGCACGGAGGCCGTGCGCCTGCTGGCGGACCACATCTGCTCCACGGAGAAGATGATTCCCTACTGCACGGAAAGCCCTGCCTCCTCCTTCATCATCGTCACGGAATCCGGCATCCTGCACCGCCTGCGCAAGCTGGTGCCGGGCAAGGAGTTCATTCCCGCCCCCACGGAGCAGTGCTCCTGCAGCACCTGCCCGTACATGAAGATGAACACGCTGGAAAAACTGTACCTGGCCCTGCGGGACCTTTCTCCCGCCGTGGAACTGCCGGAAGACCTGCGCAAGAGGGCGGAAGCCCCGCTGCTGCGCATGCTGGAGCAGTCCAAATCCTGACCCGTTTTCCCCCGCATGATACGCCTTTCCGACCACATCGCGGCCGCCGGCGGCTGGCTTTCCCTGGAAGCCTTCATGCAGCTGGCCCTGCACCACCCGCAGGAGGGGTATTATTCCTCCTCCATTGAAAATATCGGGAGCCGCGGGGATTTTTCCACCACCCCCACGCTTTCCCCCATTCTGGCGAAAGCCGTCGCCGCGCGCTGGAAGGAGGCCTGCGCCCGTTGCGGCAGGCGGCTGCCCCTGCTGGAGATAGGCGCCGGGTCCGGAGCCCTGGCCGTCAAGATCCTGGAGCAGCTGGGATTCTGGAACCGCCTGAACACGGATTACGTAATCGTGGAGGCTTCCCCAAAACTGCGCGAATTCCAGCACCTGCTGCTGGGAAGCCAGGCCAAGATTTATTCCACCATGGAGAAGGCTCTGAAGCATTGCGGCGGCAAGGCCTTCATTTTTTCCAACGAGCTGGTGGACGCCTTCCCGGCCCGCGTGTTCGAATACACGGAACAGGGCTGGCGGGAAGCGGGGCTTACCGTCAAGGACGGAGCCGTGCGGGAGGAATTGCGCCCCGTCCGTCAACAGCCGCTTTTTTCCCACATGCTGGAATATGATTCCCAGCCGGGGCAGCGCCTGGAGATTCACGATTCCTACGCGCGCTGGTTCACCGGCTGGCTGCCCTTCTGGAACATGGGCGTCATGACGGTCATCGACTACGGGGACGAAATGGAGCGGCTGTACTACCGCCGCCCCCAGGGTTCCCTGCGCGGGTATAAAGGCCACCAGGTGCTGACCGGAGAGGAACTGTACCGGCACCCCGGCCTCACGGACCTGACCTGCGACGTGAATTTTACGGACCTGCTGGAGCTTTCCCGCAATTGCCTGGGGGATACGGTCACCCTGATGACCCAGCGGGACTACCTGCTCCCTTACGCGGAGGACACGCCGCAGGACGCCTTCCTGACGGACGAACACGGCGCAGGCGGCCATTTCCATGTGCTGATTCAGGAGCGGCTGTAAGGTTGCCGCAGCGTGACCATTGAACAGAATTGCCGTCGCTGCGTTCCGGATAAGTTCGGGTACGAAGGCCAGGTGTCCTTCGCTCCCGGGGGAGGGTGTCTTTCAGCCAAACTGTGGAATATTGCCCTTTTTCCGTGCCCTTCTGATGACGTGCCCTGGGAATAAGGGGTTGATTCGTTCGCGTTGCAGGCCTCTCTCTCCCTGCGGGCTTCATGCTTGCATTCCGTCCAAACGGGTTTCCCCGGTTTCCCTGCCCTTGTAAATAATCCCTACTCCCCGGAACAGGGAGAGCCGCGGATAACGCCTCCGCCGCTTTCACCAAAAGCCCCTTCCCCCAGAAACCTCATGGGGGAATAGCGCCCAACCCTATTTTGCCTTTAAAGACGGCAATTCCATGAGGCGTTCATGCTCAATGCCCGCCGGATTTTCTTCCAGCTTCCTGTCATAAAATTTTCTCCTTTTTGAACGCAAGCCCCCAACCGGGACTCTAACCTGCATCAGTAACAAACCGGGCGGCGGGAGGTAGAGAGACCGCCACCCATTATGGGGAGTTCTGAGTTTCATAGGTAATATAGTTGGATAAAAACCCGCACGGGGGAGACCCTGTGCGGGTTTATTCATCCCCGCTCCGGAGCGCCCGGAAAACAGGGCCGGAGCAGGCCGCAGAAAATCATGGCTGAATCAAATTAAGGCTTGAGAGTTGAAGGCATCTCGCTAATCTGGCTTCAGCAAGAATCATCTGTTATCATGGTCACCACGAACGAACCGAATGTTTACGAAACAGGAGTACTGGACTCCAACGCGGAAGGCAATTTTGTCTACACCACCCTGGACGCCGCCATCAACTGGATTCGTAAAAATTCCCTCTGGCCCATGCCGATGGGGCTTTCCTGTTGCGCCATCGAGTTCATGGCCGTGGCCTGCTCCCGGTATGACCTTTCCCGCTTCGGTTCGGAAGTGACGCGTTTTTCCCCCCGCCAGGCGGACGTGATGATCGTGGCCGGCACCGTCACCTATAAGATGGCCCTGGCCGTCCGCCGTATCTGGGACCAGATGCCGGAACCCAAGTGGTGCATCGCCATGGGCGCGTGCGCCTCCACCGGCGGCATGTTCCGCTCCTATTCCGTGCTCCAGGGCGTGGACAAGATTATCCCCGTGGATGTTTACATTTCCGGCTGCCCTCCCCGCCCTGAGGCCATTCTGGAAGCCCTGCTTACCCTCCGCAAGAAGCTGGACACCCAGCAGCCCGCACGCACGTTCTTCAAGAAGGAGGAACCGCGCGAAGCCAACGCCCCCGTGCCGGTCGAGACGGAAATGCCCCTCGAATAACCCTTTCCGACCGCTTTATTCCATTCCATCTTTTACCATTTCTTCTCCATGCCTTCTCTAGAATCACAGATCAAGACCGCCGCAGACAACGCCCAGAACCGCTTTGGGAAAGACGTCATCACGGACCGCTACGAGTTCCGCGGCGACATCACGCTGACCGTCGCGCGCCATGCCGTGGCGGACGTCGTCCGCTGGCTGCGGGATTCCGCCGGGTTTGACATGATGGTGAACCTCTGCTCCGTGGACAACATGGGGGAAAGCCCCCGCTTTGAAGTCAATTATACGCTGACGCAGGCGGAAACGGGCGTGAACCTGAGCCTCAAGACGAAGGTGGACGACGGAGAGGAAGTGCCCAGCGTCACGGAAATCTTCCAATCCGCCAACTGGCACGAGCGTGAAGTATGGGACCTGATGGGCATCAAGTTCTCCGGCCACCCGGATTTGCGCCGCATTCTGATGTGGGAAGGCTATCCTTATTTCCCCCTGCGAAAGGATTTCCCCGTTCAGGGCGTACCTACTGAACTGCCGGGCGTCGCCTTCACGGAGGCGGCCCCCACCCAGGGAGCGCCGTTCGCCACGGAACAGGGCCGCTGCCCCAGCGCCTGCCGCGAACCCCGGTCCCATAAATTCTAGCCCATTTTCCAGCCCCGCAAGGCGGGGTCCCTCCCATGACCCGACTCCCCCTCATCCTGCCCGTATGTATCATCAGCCTGCTCAGCGGCTGCCAGGACGCCAACCCGGCAGAGCGGGAATGGAAGGACCAGTTATATAAAAACCTGGCGATCGTGGGAGCCAGAAACTGGATTGTCATTGCGGAGTCCTCCTTCCCGGCCTATACGGGAGCCGGCATCAAGACCATGGTCTCCGACAAGACGTCCGATGAAGTGCTTCTGGACGTGCTGAACATGCTGGAGGAGGAAGCCCACGTGGTGCCCCGCATCATGATCAGCTCGGAATTGCGCAGTGTTACGGAGGATTACGCCCCCGGCATCAAGCGCTACCGCAACAATATCAATAAAATGCTTCCGGGCCGCCAGCATTTTGAATTGATGAGCCGCACGATCAATTCCCTGATCGAAGACGCCGCCAAGCAGTTCAACGTGCTGGTTATCAAGACCAAGACGTCCCTCCCCTATTCCAATATTTACATTGAACTTGATTCCGGTTACTGGAATTCGGAATCGGAGACGGCGCTCCGCAAATCCCTGGAGGCCAAGGATGCGGTCAACCGCCGCGCGGCCCAGGACAGGGTGCTGGACGTGCCCCTCACGCCGGGAGCCGCACCCGCGCCGCAAGACCGCAAGGAGAATCCGCCGGCGCCCGGCGCGCCCGCCTCCACTCCCACGGACAATCTGCCGGAGCTTCCGAGGGAAAACCGCCAGCCGGCCTCCCCCGCCGGGAACCAGGCGCCCGGCGTGCCCCCGCCGCCCATCAGGGATCCGCTGGGCGGGAAGACCGCCATTGCCAGATTTTCATGAACCATCATATGGACAAGGCCACAGAAGAACGCCTCCGCGTGGAGGCATGGGTAGGGGACGCCATTCTGGCGCTGTACGTCAGGGAATGGATTCTGGCGGAGGAAGGAGCGATCAACGGAAAGCTTTTCATCGAGTTCACCAGCAATGATTTCCTGCGCCGCACCGGCAACGCCACAGGCGTGGAAGCGGAAATAGGCCGCACCTTCAAGGCAGGCGGCCTGGAAGCGGCCTACGCCTGGATTGAGCACCATTTGAAGCCCCGCATGGAGGAACGCTGGCACACCCTGCGCAGAAAAGCCCTCCGGTAGCCTGCCGCCGCCATGTCCGCCTCCGGAACACCCCTGCCCTGGGACCGGGACAACGGCCCCTGCGTGATGGCGCCCCCCCATTTGAGGGATTGGGCGGAAGAGGCCGCCGCCTTCCTTTCCCGCCGGGGCATGGATGGGGTCACGGCCTTTGCCACGTCCGGTTCTTCCGGCTCACCGCCCAAAGCCATTTTATTCACCCGCCGCGCCCTGGACGTCTGCGCGCGCGGAGCCCTGGACCACCTGCGCGCGGAATATGGGGACTGGTGCTGCCCCCTGCCCGTCTGGCACGTGGGGGGTGCCATGATTTACCTGCGCGCGGCCCTGGCCGGGACCGCCGTCCATGCGCTTCACGGCAAGTGGAACCCGCAGGCCTATGCGGACCTGATGAAAAACTCCGGGGCCCGCTGGTCCTCCCTGGTTCCCACGCAGGTGGTTGACCTGGTCAATCTGCGCCTCCGCGCGCCTTCTACCGCCGGATGCATCATCGTGGGCGGAGGGGGGCTGGACATGGAGACGGGCAGAAAAGCCCGCGCCCTCGGCTGGCCCGTGGTGCAGAGCTACGGCATGACGGAGTCCGGCTCCCAGCTTGCCACGGCTCTGCCCGGCGATCCGTACCACACGGACCGCCTTTCCCTGCTGCCCCATTGGGAGACGAAGACGGACGAGGACGGCCTCCTGCGCTTCCAGGGGGAAGGCAAGCTGTGCGGCCGCCTGCTGACGCGGCCCCATGGAGGTTTTCTGCTGGAACGGGTGGAGCCGCAGGAGTGGTGGCGCACCCGCGACCTGGTGCGCCTGGAGGGGCGTTTGCTGACTTTCCTGCGCCGGGCGGACAGGCTCGTCAAAGTCCTGGGGGAACTGGTGGATCCGGACGCCGTCCAGGACGCGCTGCGCCGCAGTGTTCCGGAGGCGGTCGTGGAGGCCGTTCCTCACCCTCGGGCCGGAATGGAGCTGGTCGCCTGCGGTCCCGCCGCTCCTCCGCTGGAACGCGCGTGCCGCGAATGGAATGCGGCGGCTCCCGGCCCCCAGCGCATCCGGGCCGTCATGGAAACGTCCATCCCCCTGACGGTGATGGGAAAACTGGACCGCAGCCGGCTGCGCGCGCTACTGAAGGAACACCCGGAAAAACTGCGGGAGGTTTAGTGAGAGGCATTCTCACGGGGCTCTTGTTAAACATAATCCGGACTGGATGGACTGAATGGACGGAAGGGGCACAGGGGGGGTTAACATCCCTTGTTTATTTTGTCCATTCCACCTCTGCCGGCTATCATTATCCTCCACCTTGCGAGCTGCCGCACATGTGCCCGCAGCTTCCCGCCACAGCTTCATTTGCCTTCTTTAAAAAAAGAACGTGACATCATCAATATTTAAACATTCAGGCACGTGAAAAACGCTTGTAGGGCAGAGGTTTTTCCTGTTAGAAAAGAGTTGATCCATGCGTGCCCGTCTTCTGCTTATTCCCTTTATTTTTTCCGTTCCGGTTCATGCCCAGGACATTCCGTCCCAGGCAGGGGCAAATCCGCCCGTGCAGGTGGAGCAAGCCCAGGCCCGGGACCTTTCCCAGCTGCCCATGGACGGCGGCTGGACGTATGGGGAATTGCTCGGCAAGGCGGCCGCGGGCGACTTCCGGGCCAATATGCTGGCCGGGGAGTACTGGATGGGGCTTTATTACCTGAACCGGGGGGACCTGCCGCTGGCCTGCCTGGAGCACATGCAGCATTTTTTCCGTGAAGCGGCCGCCAAATCCGGACATCCGGCTCCCAGGCTCATGATGACGGACCCCTACGGGATTTTCGGGATTTTCAAGGCGCAGCCCATGCAGCCGGAGCACGCGGAATGGCTGGACGCCTGCCGCAAGCTGGCCGAGAAGGGAGACATGGACGCCGTCACGGCGCTGTACACCGTTACGGATTTGCCGGAAGCCGAGTTGAAGCGCTACCTCTCCCCCCTGGAAAAGAAAGCCGCCTCCGGCGACCAGGACGCGCTGGCCCAGCTCGCCTTTATCAGGGTGGACTGGCTGAAGGAAGACCCCGGCAAGGTGCTTGAGTCCCTGGCGAAGCACCGGAAAGACGCCAAACCGGTTCTTCTGGCCCGGATGGGGGAACTGGCCCTTTCCCTGGGTGGAGGCCCCTCCGGCAACGATCCGGACGGCAGGGAGTGGCGGGACATGGCCGGCCAGCTCCTTTCCCAAGCTGCGGAGAAGGGGCACGCGGCAGCCATGCGCCTGCTGGCGGAGATGACGAAGGGAACTGCCGCGGAGCAGTCCGGGAAACTTCTGGCGGAATTGCGTTCCAGAGGTGATCTGGAATCCCTGCTGGGCGGCCTTTCCGGCTGCATGAAGGAGAAACGGGGAAGCGTGGACGGGTACCTGCTCCAGACGCTGTTTGACCAGGCCCGCAAGCTGGGCAGCAACAACGCCTATGCCTGGTACGCCCAGTTGATTTCCGAAGCGAAGCCCCCCCAGGAGCAGGAGCTGCGCAAGGCCGCCCTGGACCTGCTGGCCCTTCATGACGAACGGGGCATGCCCTTCCTGAAGGAACCGCTTTCCTTCCCCCAGAAAAAGCTTAACCAGCTTCCCCCCTATGCCAAAACGCACAAGGAGCTGGAGCTGGCCTCCCAGCTTGGAGACGCGGATTCCAGCGTCCAGCTGGGCGAGCTGTGGAAGGAGGAACTGGCCAATACCATGGACTCCATAGGAAAAGCCCATGAAGCGCAGGAGAACATGCGCACGTGGTACAAGCAGGCGGCGGAAGAGGGCCACCCCCTCGCCAGGCTGCGCCTGGCCCAGATGGAAAACCCGGATTTGATGGACAAGCCGGCCGCGGAACCCGCCAGAACGCTGCTGAACGACTGCCTGGTGAAAGCCGCCTCCGGGGATTTCATTACGCTGAGAGGGATTTCCGAATACGTCACGCCGGAACAGTGGGAAGAGCTGACCGCCTCCCTCCGCAAAAAAGCCCAGGAAGGGGACGCCCGCAGCCAGGCGGACCTGGCCTACCTGATGCTGTTCAGCTACAGGAGCGAGGAATCCGGCTATCCGGAAGCCCTGGCCTGGGCCCGGCTTTCCGCCGGACAGGGGGATCCCTGCGGCATGTACGTGCTGGGCCGCGCCCTTATTTACGAATTCGGCCTGGAAAAACGCATGGCGGAAGGGGATTCCTGGATGTTCCGGGGGGCCCTGAAGGGCCATGTGGACGCAGCGGACATGTGGAGCTCCAATAATGAAAATCTTCAGCCTTACAGCGCCATGATGCACGGCCTGGCGGCGCGGGGGCACATTCCCTCCCTGCTTTTCCTCGCCAACCAGGCGGCCTATCCCCAGCATACGGAGGAAACGGCGGCGCAGGACGCCAGACGAAATACCTCCCATTCCGCCTACCAGCAGGTCAAGCTGAGCTTGAATAGTGAGGAAGGAAACACCCCGCCGTGGCTCCGCAAGCCGGGGCAGAAGGATAACGCGGAAGATACGCTGACGGACGCCGGAGCCGTCCCCCCGTGGATGACGCCGTCCGGCAGGGAACGCCAGGCCCCTGCCCCGAAAACCATCAATCCGGAAGCCGTGAAGTTCTGGGAACAGGCCGTGGAACTCGGCAGCCTGACCGCCCTGGACGAACTGGCCAATTATTATGAAACCGTGGCCGGAAACGTGCAGGACCCCGCGGAACGGCAGCAGCTTCTGGCCTCCGCCATGACGGCGGCCACCGCGCTGGTGAAGAAGGAGGACGTGCGCGGTCTCAAGAGGCTGGCCCGCTATTACGAGCAGGGAATCGGCGTGCAGGCGAACAAGGAGCTTCACAAGGATTATGTGCTGAAAGCCGCCGCAACCAAAGACCCGGAAGCCCTGGTGGAAAAGGCGCGCCTGCTCATCAAGGGAGAGGATATGGAGCCGGACCCGAAAACGGCGATGGACATTCTGACCAAGCTGGAACAGAACCAGACGCATGCCGTGCCCGGCATGTACTTCCTGCTCGGCTACCTGCACGAGGAAGGCCTCGGCACCCCTCAGGATATGGCCCTGGCCTACCAGTTTTACATCAAGGGCGCGGAACAGGACGACGCCAAGTCCATGAATAACCTGGGCTCCATGTACGAACGCGGAACAGGCGTAGCCAAGGACCTGGCGGAAGCCCGGAAGTGGTACGAACAGGCGGCTGAGCTGGGGAATGAAGACGCCCGTGCGAATGTGGAGCGGGTGAAGGAAAAGATTAAGAAGAAGGCGGGGAAATAGCCTGCGCCTTTGCCCGGTGAATGCCGCGGAACGGGTTTGCGGGTGCACGGAGCGCCGCACCGGCTGGGAATGAGGTGAGGGAAGAGAGCGCGATTCTTCAAGGGGACCTTCCCTGTTTTCAAGGGGGGCATTCAAGGTTCGCGCATCCTGCGCATGCGTGGCCGTCCAGCCGCCCGCATGCGCATATGGAGTTCCCTGTTCCGGCCATACCGTGCCGGGATTGATTTTGCCTTCCGCGGAGGAAGCAGGGACGGAAAGGCGCTCCATAAGGAGTGCGGCTGAAGTTATTCCCGCGTGACTTTCAGGCGCAGGAAGCGCCGCTTCATGGAACTGTCCTGCACGGGCTCCTCATCCCGGAATTCGGCAGACGTTTTTCCGGCGGTTTCCACTTCCCCCAGGGAAGTCCAGTCGACCAGGTCCGGGGAGGCTTCCACTTCATGCTTTACCTCCGCCGCCTGCGGATTTACCGGCCACCGCAGTACCAGATGCCTGTTCCCGTCCGCGCCCTCTTCCACGGATACCTTCGTCACGCTTCCGCAGGGTTTCAGGGGATCCAGGCCCGTGGCGTATTTCATCAGGTTGGTGACGCCGTCCCCGGCGGGAGCGGCATCCGCAGCCGTCCGGTCCGCCGTGGCGTCCGGCGGGAAGGTTTCCTGCACCCACTTGTCATAGCCTGCCAGGTCTGCCCCGGCCTGAGTCACGGTGACGGCGCATTCCTGCTTGTCGGAAGCGCGGAACACCACCGTTCCGGACCGTCCGGCGGCGGATTTGTTTTCCGACGCCGTCAGGATGACCGTGGTCCGGCCGATACCGGAAGCGGCGGAAACGGAAATCCATTCCGGGGATTCCGCCACCACCCAGCCCAGGGCTTCCTCTTCCATCTGCACTTCCACATCCACCGCCCCTCCGGCGGCGGGAACGGATGCCCCCACGCGGGACAAGCAGAACGGCGAGGCCGTGACGGGGAACGACGTGGAAGATACGTAGCGGTTGGCGGCGCGCAGCAGGGAGCGGCGGTCAAAGTAGTTGTTGCTTCCGGAAGCGTCCGCCGCGTCCAGTCCCATGTCCCAGTACATGAAGCCGGCCAGCTTCTGGTCGCTGATGTATTTGGCTTTCTTCCTGACGGTGGTGACGCCGTTGTAATGCAGCGTCAGATTGAGACCGGAGTAGGAATAGACGGCCGTGTCATTGTCGGGGTTGTCCGCTTCCGGGCAATTGGCGGCAATGTCCCTGTAGCCCTTGATGTAGTCTCCCGGCTTTTTCCCGTCAGGCAGTCCGGAGGTTCCGGGAGTTCCCTGAAAGGGAGCGCTCAGGATGATTTTTTTATCCGGAAAGCCCTGATTCCTGAATTTTCCGCAGGCGGATACCATGCTGTTATAGGTATTCACGTCAATGGCCGGCCCATAATTCTGGAAGGTGAAGTAGTCCACATACTGCATGTAGGCGGCGGGGAACCAGTAGGCGACGGTATGCAGGGAGATGGAAAAGAACATGTCCGGATTCGTCTCCCGGATGGACTGGGCCAGTTGCCCGTAGCTGGTCCATTTTCCGTCCCCCTGGTACAGCCATTCAAAGTCCAGGTCCACTCCGTCCAGCGGGTATTTTTTCAACAGGTCCCTGATGCCGTCCGCAAACCTCTGGCGGGCGGCGGCATTCGTCAGCATGGTGCTCCACGCGCCGCCGGCAATGCCCAGGCGGATGCGCATGCCCCCCACCCCTTCCGTCATGCCGCGCAGGGTGCGCACATGCTCCGCCCAGGAGGCGGTATCACGGCCGAAGACACCGCTGTTCCCCCAGCGGGCCACCATGAGGCGGTCATTCCAGTTAGGCTGGACTTCCGTGCCCAGGCGGCCGGCCGGCCGGGCCAGGTGCCATACGCGCATTTCATCTATTTTCCCCTTCAGGTTCCGGCCCACGACGGCATTCGGCGTGCCGTTCATTTCCCCGGCGGCGACCGCTGCCGTTTCCAGGGGGGAACCGTTGACGTAAAAGACGCCCGTCCCCGCCGTGGAATTGCGGATGAACGCCAGCCAGAAGTATTCATGGAGGGCCACGGCGGGCAGGTGCGCTTCCCACGCGGCGGTGGAACCCACTTGCAGGCGCGCCTTGTAATGGCCGTCCGCCCACGCCAGCGTCATGGACACGCTGTCGTTTTCAAACAGGGTGACGTTCTGCTCCCCGGCGGATAGAGCCAGGTTCACTTCAATCGTGAACGCGTTGGCATTGCTGCCCGCCAGCAGTCCGTTGCCCACGTTCATATAAGCGTCTTCTCCGGTGAATTCCAGAACGTTCGTCCGCGCGCCGTCAGCGGGGAGAAGCTGCACGCCCCGGCTTTCCGTCACGTCGTTGTCCGGGTAGGAAAAGCTGATGTCCCCATTGGCGGCGGCGGAAGCGGCGCCGATGTAAATGATATCCGAGTTATTGATCATGTGGGGCCGGGACGGCCAGTTCCACATGATATGGCTTTCGCGGACGTATCCGGTCACCAGCATGTAGCGGAAGGTGTTGTTGTCCGTGACGATGGAGAATTCCGTGCCGGACGGCGTCACCGCCTGGTACGGGCGGGTGAAGGAGCTGCCCGTTTTATCCGCGAATTCCGTCCACTTGGCGTCCCGGAAGTCTCCGTCCAGCCGCCACAGCCCCACCAGGCGGCCATACCTGGGGTGGGCCATGGGCAGCGGCCCCGTCAGGAAAAAGTCGTCCTCCACAGTCCCCAGCTCCGCATTCCAGAACCGCAGTTCGTCCCTGGCGCCCTTGAACCGCGCCGCCAGCACCAGGCCTGTCCAGCCGTTTTTCATGGAGGCCAGGTAAGGCGCGGCGGGAGCGGTTCCCGCCAATGTTCCGTCCACATACAGGCTGACGTTTTCCGTTCCCAGGACCACGGCCACATGGTGCCAGGTTCCGGCGGCGAAGGGCTGGCCGGAAGCCTCCACGGAAGCGGGCGTTTCCTCATTCCCGGATTCCAGATGAAGACGGCCTCCGTTCAGGGAGAGCGTGGAAGCCCCCAGGGCAAGAATGGCGCCGGAGGCGGTGTCCTCATCCGGCCTGACCCACAGCTCACAGGTCATTTCCCCCGTTCCGGTCCAGGCATCCGCAGGAACGGGAAGCGCCACCGGAGAGGAAAGGACGGTGAGCGCCCTGTTGTGGAGCACGCTGACGGGCCGCGGCTCCGGAGCGGAAGGAGCCGGGGTATCATCCGTGCGGACAGTCAGCGCATTCAAATTCAGTGCTCCGGTTCCGGCGGAGTTGCCTTCCTTCACCACGTCAAAAACGAGCGTCCCGGCCTCATCCGCCGCCGCAGTCCATTCCATCGCCATATAGGTATCCGCGTCCGCCGTGTTGACGCCTCCTTTCCACGTGTCTTCCGTGCGGGAACCGGTGGAGGTCTGAAGCGCCTTCACGTCCACATGAGCGCCGGACACCAGGGAAATGGACTGGTACGCGGGCCTGCCGTTGCCCAGGAAAAAAGAAACGGCATATTCCTTGCCGGGCGCCAGTCCGGAGAGGGAAACGCGCACCGTGCCGGCCCGGATCGCCATGCCGTTAGTGAATAATTGCAAACTCGTATTCAGGGCTTCCCCATGATTAGGAAAGGAGAAAACACTTTCCGCCTCCAGCACGCCGCCCGGCTGAGCTCCGCGGGTTTCCCCCTTTTCCCGCCACGTTGAATTGGCGTTGTTATAGCACATGTTTCCCACGCTCGCTTCCGATTTGGCCGTTACCGCCAGATAAACGGAGCGTCCGAACAGCGTTCCGGCCAGAAGGGGGGAGGAAGAGGCTTCCAGATTATTCCTCCGCAGGGGCACGCTTTTCAGCGTGGAGGACGGCGTGACGGTCACCACCCCCATATTCGTCCAGCCCGGCTGCGCCGCAGAAGCCGCATTGCCGAAGTCCACGCCGAATGTTTCCACCGTTCCCGCACCCCGCACCGGATTTCCCAGAGCGGAGAGTACCACCGCCACAAGGACGCCGAAGAGAGATTTCTTTTTCATAGATATAAGATTATTAAATAATCTAACAGATAGATTCCTGCAAATAAAAAATACCGGAAAGGAGAGATGAAAAACATTGCCGGTTCCATCCCTTCTTTCCGGACATTTCGTCAAAGATAATATTGAATGCTCCCTAGTTTTTGCGCCGCCGCAACAACAGCGCCGTCAGTCCGAGCAATCCCAGGGACGCCGTGGCCGGTTCAGGAATGGGCTCCGTTGCCAGCATGAACCCGTTTAAATTGATATCCCCACTTAAAACGTCCGCGGCCACGCCGGCGGCGCGTTCATAAGTGAGCGTCACCTGGCCCGCACTGTTTGTAGTGAATGCCCATTCCATCCCCACGCCGGAAGAATCCGTCGTTCCCTGAAAGGTTGATCCGGCCACCGTTCCCGCTCCTTCATACCCGTCCATCAGGCTGCCGGTGACATTGCTGACACCGCCCGAGAGGGTCATGCTGGTTTTATTGGTAGAGAAGCCGCTGTTGCCCAGAACGTAGAGATAATAGGTGGTATTGGCCGCCAGGCCGCTCAGCGTGAATTGCAGGCCGACGGTCTGCCCCTTCACCCCGTTGCATTTGCCGGAGATGGAAGATTGCGCCATGCTGTCCGGAAACAGGGAGTTGAGGGAGGGGGATGTGCCTGTTGCGTCCAGGTAACCCGCATTCATGGCGGCGGTGCTTTTATACGCCATGGTGAGCGTGACGTCCTGACCGTCCAGATTGCCGAGAACCACGGACGGGGAAACGTCTCCCCCGTTTTTGCTCAAGGAAGCAATGGAGGCGTAGGAGGTGGCTTTTCCTCCCGTGATGGAGGAAGCCTGGGTAGCCACACTGATCCAATCCGAATCCCCGGCAGAGGAAGAACCCAGATTAATTTTCAGGGAAGCCGCAGAAGCCGCGGAAACGGCGCCTGCCAATAATAGCAGAATGAATGATTTCTTCATGGTTTTAGCCAATTCACAAGATGTATGCCGGATTTGGAATCCGGAGTCAAGCCTACAAAACTGAAAGAAAAACGGTTTTGGAAGATTGGGCTTGCCAATATCGTGGGAATTGCCACAGGGAGTTCTTGAGGTGACGGGCTTTCTTTTCGTTCCCGCAATGGTTAGTAATCGTCTTTACACTTCGGCGGCGGTAGCCATCAGGGCGGGGAGGCCCCGGCTTCCAGACGATATGCGGCTGTGAAAGGGAACGGTGGAAATGTTGATGGCGGGCGGTTTTGCGGCTCCTTCTCCCGGAAATGAAAGGATCCCGTCTTTCGTTGTTGAAACTCTTTCTGTAGCGCAGTGGAAGCTCTCGTTTTTAATAGCCGTCACTACGTTCCGGCAGCAGTATTTATCAAGGACGGGAAGCCCTGGTTATCAGGGCGATATGCGACCGTGAAAAGGAAATGGGGAAATGGTGAGGAAGCGTCAACTTGGAGCATCCCTGAGTATCGCGAAAGACAACTTTTCCCACCTGTAGAATCCATACCGGATTCCAAATCCGTCCGTTTTATAATCCTATCCTGACCAATAAGTTATTTTTTATCATTTAAAGCCTGAATATTCATGATTTCCAGACTTGACCAAATATTCCTTTTCCTCCTGTCCATGAATTCCTCTTGATTATTCCGTTTTTTCATGGAGGAAGACGTTTTCACCCATCTGCGATTCTACACCCGGAACCAACAAAGAAACGGACGGTTTCCCGTCCGTTTTCTGGAAATCGAGGCGTTGAACCACCGGGTCAGTAGTCCAGTTCCCCTCTCATGACCCGGCGCTCGAATTCGGCCACGTCCACCACCTGGCCGGTCAGCCGGGCGTGTTCCGTGGCAAAGGCCATGACATGGGAGTGGGCGGATTCTTCAATGGAGGTAGTCATGTCCGCCGGGGAGGGAACCGTCAGCATGTCATCGTAAAGGGCTTCCACCAGACCCCAGTCACCTCCGCCGTGGCCCTGGTAGCCGCCGGCCAGCTCCTCCAGCTCCACCACGCGGGTTTTCCCGCCAAAGTGGGGAGTGACGGTGATTTCACCGGGACCGTTTTCCTTGTAGAAGACTCCGGCGCGGATTTTGCCTTTGGTGCCGTATATTTCAATATGGCGTCCCTGTTCAAAGGCCGTCATCGTGAAGGTTCCCGTCAGGCCGCCTTCAAAGCGCATGATGGAGACCTGGTGGTCCGGCTGGTTGTTGTCGCACTGAAGGTAGTCCCTGCCCCACGGTGAGGTTTCAAGCCATTCGCAGATTTCCTCCGCAGTGGCTTCCTGAGCGCGGTCGTACACCATGCCCAGCCAGCGCTTGCATTCGTCGTCCGTAGCGTATTTGCGGGCGTCCCAGGGGTCTTCCCCTACCGGGGTGGCCCAGTCCGTGCAGCGTTCCGGCCGGGGAGCGGAGAGCGTTTTTTTCGTGAAGAAGGTGAGCTCCCCGAAGCTGGCGACGGAGAGGCATTTGCGCCGGCCCATGAGCCAGTAGAGGATGTCCATGTCATGGCAGCATTTGGCCACGATCATGGGGGTGGAGGTTTTGCTGTTGCCCCAGTGCCCGCGCACAAAGGAGTGGGCGAAGTGCCACGCCCCCACGCCTTCATTGGCGTTGAAGGTGATGACGTCCCCGATTTCCCCGCTGTCGATGATTTTTTTCAGGGTCCGGTAGAACTGGGTGTAGCGCAGCACGTGGCACACGGCCACGCGGCGTTTCAGCAGCCGCGCCATGTCCCGCAGCTCCAGCGCTTCCTTCAGCGTCTTGGCGATGGGTTTTTCCAGCAGGACATGGTAGCCCAGCTCCATGGCCTTTTTGCACGGGGCGTAGTGGTAGTCGTCCTGCGTGCCGATGACGGCCACGTCCGCCAGGCGCGGTTCCGCCAGCAGGGAGGCGGCGTCCTTGAACAGGCGGATGGAGTCCCGCTCCTCCTCCGGGGCAAAGTCACGCACGGCTTCCACGCGCTGCTTCACGGGGTCCGCCGCGGCGGCGATGCGGTAGCGGTCTTTTTGTTCCATGGCCAGCTTCATGTAGGTGCGCGTGCGGGAGCCGCACCCGATGCCAGCGAGAGAGAGTCTTTTTTGTTCAGGCATGAGGATTGTGTTAGAGAGATTGATTTAAAGGACGCCGGATTTGACAAGCAGAGCTTCCGCGTCCGGATCACGGCCCATGAAGTCGCGGTAGAGTTCCGCGGCAGGCTTGCTGTTGCCCTTGCTGAGGATGCAGCGGCGGAAGTCGCGCCCGGTCTGCGGGTTCAGCACCCCTTCCTTCAGGAAGCGGCTGAAGGCGTCCGCTTCCAGCACTTCCGCCCATTTGTAGGAGTAGTAGCCGGAGGCATAGCCCGTGGGGTCCGCGAAGATGTGGGTCAGGCGGCGCGCCACGGAGGGACCGCGGTCCGTCATCGGCACCCGGTAGTCCGCCAGGATGCGTTCATCCGTTTCTTCCAGCGGAGCGCCCTTGTACCGCGGCCAGTTCACGTGAAGCTCCAGGTCCAGCTTGCCGAAGCAGAGCTGGCGCATGAAGTCCGTGCCGCTCATGTAGTTGCGGGCGGCGCGCATTTTGGAGAACAGTTCGTTCGGGATTGTTGCACCCGTTTCATAGTGGGCGGCGAAGAGGTCCACGGATTCCCGCTCCCAGCACCAGTTTTCATTGATCTGGGAGGGCAGTTCCACAAAGTCCCAGGCTACGTTGGTGCCCGCCAGGGATTTCACTTCCACATCGGAAAGGAGCTGGTGCAGCAGGTGGCCGAATTCATGGAAGACGGTTTCCACCTCCCGGTGGGACAGCAGCGCGGGCTTGTCCCCCACGGGCTTGGTCATGTTGCCGACCATGAGGCCCAGATGGGGCACGCGGGGCTTGCCGCCGTGCGGGGGTTCCCCCACGCTGAGGTAGTTCATCCACGCTCCGGCGCGCTTGGAGTCCCGCGGATGCCAGTCCGCATAAAAGGAACCGAGATGTTCCCCGCTTTCCGCATCATGCAGTTCATAGAACAGGACGTCCGGGTGCCATACTTCCACCGCGCCTTCCGGCACTTCCCCGGTTTCACCGGGTTTGAACGCCACCGTGGGGCGCGGCGTCACCGTGATGCCGTACAGGCCGGAGTAGATGGAGAAGAGGCCGTCCATCACCTTTTCCACAGAGTAGTACGGGCGCAGATCTTCCTCGTCAAAGGAGTACAACTCGCGGCGGCGTTTTTCAGACCAGTAGGCGGTTTCCCACGGGGAGAGCTTTTCCACGGGTTTTCCGGTTTTTTCCTCCTTGTACCGCCGTACGGCTTCCATGTCTTCCAGGAAGGAGGGCTTCACCTTGTCATGCAGGTCATTAATAAAGTTCAAGGCGTTGGCTCCGCTCCCGGCCATGCGGCGGGAGGTGGCGTAGTCCGCAAAGCAGCCATACCCCAGCAGATGGGCCTTTTTATCCCGCAGTTCCAGGATTTCCGCGATGAGGGCCTCGTTGTCATATTCCCCGTCCTTCCCTATGGAGCAGGAGCCTTCCCACATTTTACGGCGCAGACCGTCCGAGTCCGCAAATTGCATGACGGGCTGGAGGGAGGTGAATTTCTGCGTGAAGCGCCAGCGGGGGGCTTCTTCCGTGCCGTGGCCGCTGGCCAGGGCATCCAGGCGGGCGGCTTCCTTCGCGGAGTCCGGCAGGCCGGAGAGTTCCGCTTCATTTTCCACGATGAGTTCCCAGGCGTTGGTGGAGTCCAGCACGTTTTCCGCGAATTTCTTGGTCTTCAGGGAGAGCCGGGCTTCTATTTCCGCATATTCCGGCTTTACCTCGTCCGGCAGGTCCGCCCCGCTTTCACGGAAGTCCGCCAGCGTTTCCTGAATGAAGCGCTGCCTGACGGGGGAGAGTTTTTTCACCCAGTCACAGGCCGCGGCGGCTTTCAGGACCGTCCAAAGGCACGGGTTCAGCGGAACGGAGGAGGAGAAGGCGACCACTTCCGGCAGCATTTCCCCGATGGCTTCCCGCTGGGCGGGTTCGTCATTGACGGAGTCCAGATGCATGATGCGGCCCCAGCCGAGGTGCAGTTCCTCGGAGGCTTTTTCCAGAGCGCCGAAGGTGCTTTCATAGGTCAGGGAGTCCAGCGGCTGGTCGCAGATGGCCTGGATGTTCGCTTTGGCGCGGGCGATGGCTTCCGTAACGTCCGGCTTGATGGCGTCCGGCGTGAGCCGCGACCAGGAAACGAGGAAGGAGGGGTCCAGATAGGGATGGTTCATGTTGCTTGATGTATTTGTTATTGAAAATGAAGATGGCCTTATTCCGGGAATACAGGAGTTCATGGGAGCTCCGGCCTTCCCTGCGGCGGCCATGAAAAGATGAAGTTTACCATGTTTTAGGAGAATCCGGAGGAGCGGCGTTTGCCTGTTAAATATTTTTAATGAATGCCGCGGGGTTCCCGCCTACCAGGGTATGCGGACCGACATCCTTCGTTACGACGGAGCCGGCGCCTACGACAGCCCCTTCACCCACCGTGACGCCGGGACAGAGAACCGCCCTGGAACAGATCCACGCCCCTTTTTTTATCACTACAGGCTTATTTTTCAAGATGAACAAGTTGCCGGCATCATGATTGGACGTCAGTATGGAGACCTGCGGCCCGATCAGCACGTCATCTTCTATCGTGACGCTTCCCGCGGCCATCACGTCCAGGCCTTCGTTGATGAATACGCGCTCGCCCACCGAGACGCAGTGTCCGCGGTCAATCTGGAAGGGGGGAGAGATGTTGGAGGATTCCGGGAACCTGCCCTCAAAGAGTTCATTCACGAGTGCCCGCACTTCCCCGTCAAACGGTGGGAGCGAATTGATTTTCTGGCAAAGCGTGCGGCTTCTCACCGTTTCCGGCCACAGTATTTCCTTGAATTCCCTGGATTCCCGGGTGTTGATCGGTTCTCCGTTTTTCAGTCTTTCGTAAATATCCATGTTGTTCGCCTTTCCAAAGCTTTTATTCATCCCAGTCCCTTTCCCGTCTGCCGGGGACGGAGTCTCCAGTCCGTTCCATGAGAAACGGCAGGATGGCAGGAGGGGTTATTTTCCGGCGGCGCGGGCCTGTTTCAGCGTGTCCAGCACTCCGGCATGGTTCGGGAAGCGTTTGAGCGCCTGTTCGCACATGTCCGCGCATTCCCGGTATTTCCCGGCCTTCAGATAGGCACGGGCCAGCTTCCATTCCGCGGGGTACGGCACCACGGGGGGCAGCAGCAGGGAGGAGAAGCGCTGGCTCCCGATGGCCTCGGACATCCAGACGTTGGCGGAGTCCGGGAACATGAGGGAGCGGATTTCAGAGGAATACAGGCTTCCCATCTGGAGGCAGCGCGCCCAGTAGGAGACGCTCATCTGCCGCCGGGCGGCGTCCGCGCCGTCCATGAGCAGGCGCAGGACGCCGGACAGTTTGTCAAAGGCGGACGCCACGGCGCCCGGCCTGCCCTGCCTGGCAGAGTAACAAGCGCCCATGTATTGGGCGACCACCGCCGCCATGCCGTTGCTCAAGTCCGGAAATCCCTTGGGCAGCGGCCCCGGAGAAGCCTTGAGCACAAGGGCCTGCGCGGGCAGGTCAGGCCGGGCCAGCATCAGGCGCGCGGGCAGTGTCCTGGCCTCCCATAGTTGCAGGAGGGTGCCGGGGGCCAGCGGATGCTTTTTGTCCAGGGGAACGGAGGCGGCGCGGGCGGCGACGGCGTTCGCCTGCCTGTAACGTCCGGCGCAGAATTCGGAAACGGCCCGGTAAAGGATGGAGCGGAACCAGGCGTCATCCAGCGCGGGGGGCACGTTTTCCGCCTTTTCCCAGGCCAGGCACAGGTTTTCAGAGTCCTTGAAGGCGGCGCATGCCCCTTCATAGTCTCCCGTGCGGAACAGGCAATGGCCCAGCAGATGATGGGCGGACGCGGAGAAGGGGTTGGCGGCCACGGCCCTGCGGGCGGTTTCCACCGTTTCCGGGGAAATGACGGGAGCCACTTCCTCCAGCAGGGCGCGCATGAACAGGGCGGCCTGGGAGCCGGGGCGTTCTTCCAGGACGGCGTCCACCACGCGGACGGCCTCCTTCTGCCCCTCTCCGGGGTTGCCCTGCCCGTCAAAGCCGTCCCGCAGGAGCATGGCGTAAAAGAGGGGGGCGTAAGGGTCGCGCTTCCAGGTGGAGCAGATGGTTTTCCACGCTTCCTGCGCCTTCACGGGGCCGTTCATCAGCAGCACGGCCAGGGCGTCCGCATAGGCGCGTTCCTGTTCCGGACAGTCCGGACGCAGCGCCAGCTCCTTCATGCGCTTCATGGAATGGACGCGCTGGTCCTGAAAGGCGGGTCCGGCGCCCATCAGGCTCATGCACCTGCCCCAGTGGGCCATGAGGCAGTCCGGGTCCAGACGGAGAGCGGCGTCAAATTTAAGGAAAGCCCGCATGTCCCCGAAGGTGAGCAGATGCGTCATCCCCTCCAGCACCAGCATTTGCGCGGAGGGAGAGGAGGAGCCCACCATCATCGGCTCCACGCCGGGCGGCAGCACGGCAGGCTGTGCCGGAACGCCGGCGCGGAAGACGGCCTCCCGCCAGCCGTTCAGGGACGGACTGCTCATCCAGTACCCGTGTTCCCCGCCCCCAGCGGCGGAACAGCATCCCGCCATGGCGGCGGCCAGCAGGATATGGCGGAAAGAGGCGTTCATACGGAAGAAACGGTTACATCCTGTCCGGAAGCTGGATGCCCAGCAGGCCCAGCCCGTGCTTGAGGGTGCGGGCCGTCAGCTCGCACAGGGCCAGGCGGGAGTGCCGCACCGCCCCTTCCGATTTCAGGACCGGGCACGCCTCATAGAAGGAGTGGAAGGCCCGGGCCAGGTCAAAAAGGTAGGCGGCCAGCACGTTCGGGCGGCAGTCGTCCAGCACCTGGGGCACCACTTCCCCGTAGCGGGCCAGGAGCCGCGCCAGATGGATTTCCGCATCTTCCGAAAGCCGGATGGGAGCGGACCAGTCCAGCGGGCTGCCGTCCAGCTTGCGGAAGATGGAACGGACGCGCACGTAGGAGTTCTGGAGGTACGGGGCCGTGTCCCCCTGGAGGGCCAGCATCTTGTCCCAGTTGAAGACGTAATCCGTCATGCGGTTCTGGGAAAGCTCCGCAAATTTTACGGCGCCTATGCCCACGACTTCCGCCACGCGCTTCTTTTCCTCCTCCGGCATGTCCGGGCTTTTTTCCTCCACCACGCGGGCGGCGCGTTCAATGGCTTCATCCAGCACGTCCTGGAGGGAAACGGTGTCCCCGGAACGCGTCTTGAACGGCTTGCGGTCGTCCCCCAGGATGGAGCCGAAGGCGATGTGGCGGTAATCACCGTCCATGCCGCGGCGGCGCTGCGTGGAAAAAATCTGCCGGAAATGCAGGGCTTGCGGAGCGCCCACCACATACCAGATGGAATCCGCCCCCCACGTCCTGATGCGGTGGTCCAGCGTCGCGAGGTCCGTCGTGGCGTACAGGAAGCCGCCGTCCGCCTTCCGGATGATGCAGGGGTTGGCGCGCCATTCCCCCTTGTCCTGCACGAGGAAGGGGTCTTCACCAGGCGGCACGGAGCCGTCGGAGAATACGCAGATGGCGCCGTCGCTTTCCCGGGCCATTCCGGCGGCGATCATGCCGTCCACCAGCGGAGCCAGGGCGTCGTTGTAAAAGCTTTCCCCCAGCCAGTAGTCAAAGTGGATGTCAAGCTGGTCGTAGATTTTGGAAAGGCCGGATTTGGAGACCTCCACGCAGCGTTTCCAGATCGCCAGGTTTTCCGCGTCCCCGGCCTGGAGCTTCACCAGCTCCGCCTTGCAGGTGTCCAGCAGTTCCGGCTTTTCCCTGCACATCAGGTTCACGTCCTTGTACACCCGCAGCAGCTCGTCAATGGGGTTGGCCTCCAGGGCCTGTTCGTCCAGAATGTTCTTCCAGCCCCAAAGGATCATGCCGAACTGGGTGCCCCAGTCCCCGATGTGGTTGTCCGTAATCACGTTGTGCCCCACGAAACGGGCCACGCGGGAGAGGGCGTCCCCGATGATGGTGGAGCGGATGTGGCCCACATGCATCGGCTTGGCGACGTTGGGCGCGGAAAAGTCAATGACGATGGTTTTGGGGTCTTGCACTTTTTCCACCCCCAGCCGGCCGTCCGCCAGCATGGACAGCAGCCGCGCGGCGTAAAATTCCGGCCTGATGCGGAAGTTGATGAAGCCGGGTCCGGCAATTTCCAGGGAACAGACGCCGTCCTGCCCCATCCGGTCCACTACCTGCTGAGCGAGCGCGCGGGGGTTCGTGCGGCACCGCTTGGCAAGCACCATGGCGGCGTTGCTCTGGTAGTCCCCGAACCGCAAATCCGCGGAGGGCGTCACCGAGGCGCGAAAATCAGCGGGAAGCTCCTCCCCCAACACCGCCTTCAACGCGGCAGACAACTTTTCTTCAAGAATTCCGGGTATGGTCATGTCTGCCCAGATGAACGGACATTCCACCGCCGTAGTCAAGGCGCAACTGTCATGAAGACATACCTTTTCCGGTAAAAACAACAGGACGGAGATTCCATCCCCGTCCCTCTTGGCGAACCGGGCGTCCAGCACCCGAATCCGCCATTTCCGTCAGCAGGCCTTTCCTAGAAGGACCGCATTCTGGAAGATTTCAGCCATGCTTCCAGTTTCTTGGAGGCCCTGGCCTCTTTTTCCCGTTTCTTTTCCGGCACGGACTTTCCGGAGAAAGCCTTCGCCAGAACCAATGCCAGTTTTCTTTTCATTTTCATTCTATTTTTCTATAGGGTTTGCTCCACCGGGAGCGGACGAATTCAGGAAGAATCCCTGCCGTCTCCCTTCGGGGAACGCCGCCTGCTTACTGTAAGCAGTAAGTTTAGTCCAATAGAAAAAAACAATTCCTTGTCATACCTGATACAATAAGACATGAAAAGAACGCAATGCTTTAATCAAGAGACTTTTCCAGAAGCATTGCCTCCTTGGCGGCGTCCGGATCAAAGGGGCGGCCTATTTTTTTCATCTCCGCTTCCACGCGCCGGTGTGACGAATCGTCCTCAATCATGCCGTCCAGAGTGCGTTTCAGGGAGGCCAGGTTGGACGTATACAGCTTCTGCCGCCCCTCCGAGCGGGAGGCCAGGATGCCCCGCCGGTCAAACAGGGCCAGCACCGTATAAACGTCTCCGTTTTTACCGCCGGCGATCAGGTTGACGCCAAAGAGGGGAATATTGCCCAAAACATCATTCTTGGCCTTCCGGTAGCGGAAGGTCCACAATACGCCGTTTCTCATGGTCACCACGTCGGAGGGCTGCCCCAGCGCGTCGTAAACGTCCGCCTTGGAGGATTTTCCCGGAACCAGGGTACCGTATACCGCAGGAGACGCCACGGATTTGTTGCCGTATGTGACGGAACAGGCGGCCAGGGCCAGGCAAAGGGCTCCCAGGAAGGGCAAGAGGACATAACGCATCTGCATGGGGGAAAGGTACGTGGCCCGGATTCCAAGTCAATCCCGCAGCCCATCATTTCCCGTGGATGCACTGGAAAGGCCGCCCCGGGAAGAAGCTCCCGCCCGGAGGCCACCCCTACTTCTCGCCGAAATCATATTTCTCCGTCTTCCACAAGAACATGCGCCGGTACAGGTGGTATTCCGTCACGCAGAGGACGGGCATGCCGATGATTCCGATGAAGGGAAGCAGCCGGAACAGGTGGCGGCACAGGAAAAGCACCACCATCAGGAAACTTTCCCTGAATACGGTCATGTACAGGGAATACGGGTTGATGAGCGTCCTCTTGTACAGGGAGGAGGCCAGCAGCGGCCCCAGGATGGGAATGACCCCCAGCACGACCACGGCCGCGAAGGTCCAGCCCCTGCGGCGGCCCACATACGCATCATACCGGTCCACGGATTGTTCACCCTGGAGCACCGCCTTTCCGCAGGCGGGGCAGCGCTGGTTCAGCGTAGGCTCATGGAGCGGCTGGCCGCAGTAGAAGCACCGCCGGTAGCTGCGGAGGACTTCCTCATGCCTTTTCCATCCGGTGGACGGAATCACGGTGCGCAGCCTGGAATAACCGATCCAGTTCAGGGCGCGGGGAGAAGGGTTGGGCGTGCCGCACTTGGGGCAGTGCAGGCCGCACGGGTACATCATGGTGCCGCATTTGGAGCAGAAAATGCGGTGGTCGTATTCCCGGCGGCGGCAAAAGAGGTAGTAGGCCCCCAGGGCCAGGCCGCCCAGCAGACCCAGCGCGATCACCACCCACGGATACAGCAGGGAGTAGGCCACCAGGTATTCCGTCCAGGAGTGGTCGGACTGGTGCATGAGGGATTCCGGCCCGATGGGGTTCTGCGCCACGTCCGGAAGGCCGCTCACATATTTTTCACCCATGTCCCTCAGCGGCCCCGCGGGGAGCCATTGTTGTATGGGAATGGGTTCTCTCATGGTTTGGCATGCATGCAGGGTTCACAATACAGACAGGATTTCCCCCCGGTTTCCGTCAAAAAAGCCTGTGTCATCCAGCATACGGCGTCCCCGGCGGAATAGGGAGGGGAAAGTGGGCCATGGACGGGAATTTCCGCAGGGAACGTGGAAGAGGCCCTTTTCATCCGGGGCTTTTCCGTGTAATATCCCCGCCATGCCAACACTCCGCCAAGCCGCCAAGGACGACATCATGCTGATTCATGAACTGGCCCTCCAGGCTTTTCCGGCCACTTACCGGGACCTCCTTTCCCGGGAGCAGATGGATTTCATGATGGACTGGATGTATTCCCCCGCCAATCTGGAGAAGCAGATGGAGGAAGGGCATGTGTATTTCATCGCCTCCCACGAGGGGGAGGACTGCGGCTACCTGTCCGTCCAGCCGGAAGGCCCCGGCATTTTCCATTTGCAGAAAATTTATGTTCTGCCCGGCTTCCAGGGGCTGCACATCGGCAGCTACCTGTTCCGCCAGGCCATCAGCTACATCAGGAGCATCCATCCGGAACCGTGCCTGATGCGCCTGAACGTGAACCGCTACAATACCCGGGCGGTGGAGTTCTACCGGCGCATGGGGATGCGGGAACTGGAACGCGGGGATTTCCACATCGGCCACGGGTATTACATGACGGATTACATCATGGGGCTGGATATTGCCTGAAGCGTTTTCCCGCGTGAACGGGCCGCCGGGCTTCCCCGGACCGGAGGTCCGCAGCCCGTCGCGCAGGAACAGGCGGGACAGCCGGAGAGGGGTCCGCGGGCGCGCGCTTCCTTCTTGACACTCAATGCGGGATTCTGCATCATCCATCCTATGAAACCCTTTACCGCCCTCATTCTGTCCGGCTCCGTTGCCGCCATGACGGTCCCGGCTTTCCTCCACGCGGCAGAGAACGGCAACGGCGCCAAAGTCACCTACCCATCCTTTGACGAAGGCAGCCACCTCCACGGGCCGAAAGTCAAGGCTTCCGACCTGAAGGGGAAGGTGGTGTTTTTTGAGTACTGGGGGATCAACTGCCCTCCCTGCATCGCCAGCATGCCGCATTTGCAGGAATTGCAGGACAAATTCCAGTCCAAGGGTTTCACCGTGGTTGGCAGCCACCGCCAGGGGCTGACCCCCAGGGTGAAGCAGTTCCTGGAGGAAAAGAAGATTACCTTCCCCGTCTATCAGGGGCTGGATATTCCGGCGGCCTCCTGCCCGGGCGGCCTGCCGCATGCGGTGCTGATCGGGGCCAACGGGAAGGTGGTGGCCAAGGGGCATCCCACCCAGCTTTACGACCTGGTGAAAAAGGAGGTGATGAAGGTGGAACGCGGCCTTCCCATCCTGGAAGGCGTGGAGCTGGACAAGTACAAGTCCCTCTCCAAGACAGTCGTTTCCAACGGCAGCAACATCGAGTCCAAGATCACGCCCCTGCGGAAGAAAACGGATGACGAGGAGGCCCAGGCCGTCTGCGCCGCTTTTGACGAATGGCTGGGAGACGCCAAGGACATGGTGCAGGCCCAGATCCAGTCCAACCCGCTGGAAGCGGTGGCGGCCATCACGCGCCTCAAGACGGCGGTCCCCTCCGTCAAGGAGTTCGACGAACCCCTGGCGACCCTGAAGGCGAACAAGGACCTGCCGAAGCTGGCCGACCTGAACAAGAAGATTTCCGCCCTGGAACAGCGCAAGGCGAAAGGGCGAAAGGTATCCGAGTCCGACCTCAAATCCCTGACGCAGGCCGTGGACAAGTTTACGGAGTCCGACAACGAAGCCACTCAGACCGTTGCCGCCAATCTGAAGAAGAGCCTTTCCTCCCTGGCCGTGCCGGAAGCTCCCGAGAAATAGCCCTTTCCGCCAAACGGCCATCCCTTCTTCCCCGGCAGGCGTCTACGGACGCCTGCTTCTTTTTTCTCCAGACGTTTTTTTCTTCTTCCCCGCCAGAACCTCCGGAGCCGCCAGAACGGAACACGTCTCCCTGACCAAGGAGGAGAGAGCCCGGTCATTATCCAGTTCCGTCATCAGGAAATGCGGCCTTGCGCCGGGATAGGGGCTGCCTTGTTCCTGCCGCGGCAGCATGTTCAGACCCGGTTCCGTGATCTTGACATATAATTGGTTGTCACATACCAGTCCGAAAAACTTCCGGTCACAGTACAGGCCGTATTCCCCAAACATTTTTTTGAAGGATATATCCCCGGCATGCCGGAGCTGGAAACAGATATATTCTACAACATCCGGGGAAGAGGCCATGCCCCATGCTCTCATACCTGCCCCGCCTTCTGCAAGCAGCAAACCCCAGTGTGCGGCCCACCGGATCGGAAATCTCCGGCACGGCGCGGCCTCCCGCGCTCTTCCGCCGGGATTTCCGCATCCCGGAACGCTCCGTTTTCCACGGATTCCGGATCCGGAACCCTACACCTTTTCCAGAGGCAGGCGCAGGAGCGGCCAAAAGACGGTTTTTACCCGTCCACGCGCATTTTTTCCCATCTTCCGGAATTCCGGCGGCGGTTCTAATAAACATTGACACTGACGGCTAAAAACGCCATTAAACACGCCGAAGCAACGGGGAATTCCGTGAGAACCGGAAACAGTCGCGCTGCGGTATCGGGTTACAAACCCTCAAGGAACGCTTTTCCGCCAGCGTTCCGGTCAGCCAGTCCTCCCATTCCGGAGGGTGAAGGCGAGGGGGAGGTTGGAGACCCGGAGTCCGAATATCCTTGCTCCGGTTCACCATACCTTATCAACGCATGATTGAAGCATCCTCTTACGTACCGGGGGCGTTCCTGCCCCTTTCCTCCGTTTTTCTTGCAGGGCTCACCCTGTTTTCCCTGCCCGTGCTTTCCGCCGCCCCATGCAGGGCGGAAGCGTCCCCCGCCCCGGCGGAACAGGCGGTGCCGTCACGGCAGGAAGGGCTTCTTCTCGTAGCCTTCGGGACCAGCCACCAGGACGCTACCGTCTCCTACAAGGAGCTGGAGAAGGACATGCTGGCCCATTATGACCCGGACCGCCTGAAGTGGAGCTACACCTCAAGCATCATCCGCAGGAAGCTTGCCGGACGAGGAACTCCCGTCCCCTCCGTGGAGGAAAGTCTGGAGCAGATGGCCCGCAAAGGCATACGCACATTGCGCGTCCAGTCCCTCCACATCGCCCCCGGTGAGGAGTTTTCCCGGATGGAGAGGCAGATCGTCAGTTTCCTGGCGCGCCATCCGGACAGTTTTGACCACGTGTTCATCGGCCGCCCCCTGCTGGAAAGCGAACGGGACAGGAACGAGGCCGTCACGGCCCTTCTGGAGCATTTCCCCGTGGAACGGAAGAAGGATGAAGCCATCCTGCTCATGGGGCACGGCCAGCAGGAAGGACGCTGCGACATGGTGCTTTCCGACTTCGCCCGCGAGCTGAACGACCGCGACAGCCTGGCGTTTTTCGCCACCGTGGAAGGAACGCGGGGGGTGGCCCCCATCCTGGAACAGCTTAAAAAGTCCGGCGCCAAGACCGTCTGGCTGGCCCCCTTCATGCTGGTGGCCGGAGACCACGCCAAGAATGACCTGGGCGGGGATGAGGAGGATTCCTGGGCCGCCATGCTCAGGAAGGAGGGCTTCACCGTCAAGACCCACCTGCGTGGGCTGGGGGAAAACCCGGGCATCCGCGCCGTTTTTTCCCGCCACGCCAGGACCACGGCGGACGACCTCATGACCCCCAAGCAAGCGCATTGACATGGCCAGTCCTGGAAAGTTCTACGGGGTGGGCATCGGCCCCGGAAATCCGGAATACCTCACGCTCAAGGCCGTCAGCGTCTTCCGCTCCGTGGACGTGGTGTTTACGGTAACCGGCCCCAACAGCAATTTCAGCATTTCCGAAGCGGTGGTGCGCTCCGTGGACGGCGTGAAGGCAGAGTTCCACAAGCTGGTTTTCAGCATGTCCCGCGACGCGAAAACCAGGCAGGAGCAGATTGAAAAGAATACAGCCATTATTGAGGAAGCCCTTTCCCGGGGCCTGGACTGCGCCTTTGCCACGCTGGGGGACGCCATGACCTACAGCACTTTCGGCTACATTCTGAGCCTCCTGCTCAGCCGGAATCCCGGCCTGCACGCGGAGGTGGTGCCGGGCGTCACCTCCTTCTGCACCCTGGCGGCCCGCGGCCGCCATATCCTGGTGGAGAACGGGGAACGGCTCCGGGTCATTCCCGCCTTCAAGCCGGAGATGGCGGATTCCCTGGAGTTCCCTCCCGGTACCACCACCGTTCTCATGAAGACCTACCGCAGCCGCGCGCGCCTGATGGAACGCATCCGGCGGGAAAAGGACATCCGCGTCATTTACGGGGAAAGGCTCGGCATGCCCGACGAGTTTATTACGGACGACATCGACGTCATTGACGCGAGGCCGGAAGAATACCTTTCCCTGATGTTCGTCAAGAAGGCATGAACGGCAGCAGGCACTCCCGCACCTATCCCTGGCGCCGGCCTCTCCGCTGGCTCTGGCTGGCGCTGGCCCTGGCGGCCTCCGGAGTCATGGTGGTCCACATGCCCGCGGGCATGGACGGCGCGGGAGCGGGAAAAGCCCGCACAGCCATGAAGACCGCCGGGGAATCCACCCGGGAAACGCAGGCGGGAGGGGAAAAGGCGGAAGCTTCCGCTTCCAGCGCTGCCCCGGCACCCAAAAAGCGCCATCATTCCCGGAACACGCAGGTTCCGGAAACAGGAACGGAAAAGATTCTGGCGCGCCTTCCCCAGATCGGCAGCCTGATCGGGCTGGTGGCCGCGGCGGCCTTCATCGGCGGCATTGCCGAAATCTTCCGCTGGCATCTTGCCCTGGGCAAGCTGTTCGGCGGACTGGCCCGCTGGGCCCACCTGCCGGAAATCATCAGCTTGTCCATCCCCACGGCGCTTTATTCCAACGCCGCCGCCAACGGCATGCTGGTGAGCAGCCATGCGGAAGGCAAAATCACCCATTCCAACCTGATCGCGGGGGGCATGGTGAACAGCTACCTTTCCTACGTCTCCCACTCCCTGCGGGTGGCGTATCCGGTCATCGGCGCGGTGGGGCTGCCCGCCATCTGCTACTTCGGGTGGCAGATGGGCTTCGGCTTCCTGTTCATAGCGGCCGTGCTGTTCCTCCACCGCAGGAAAAGCCCCGCCGCCGTGCCGGATTCCGGGAATGCCGGCGCTGTGGCCGCCGTGGGGCACGCCTCCCCGGAATGGCGCACATCCCTGCGCCAGACGTGCCTGCGGGTGCTGGCGCTCGTTTTCCGGATGCTCTGCCTGACGGTCCCCCTGATGATAGGCGTGGAATGGCTGATGAAAGACGGCCTGTTTTCCTGGTGGGAGGAACACGTGCCGGACTGGGTGAACCGCATTTTTCCCGCAGAGCTCATGAGCATCGTCGCCGCGCAGATGGGCGGCCTGGTCCAGGCCGCCGGAGTGGCCGCCAACCTCCGCAGCCACGGCATGGTCACCTCCTCCCAGATTCTGCTGGCCATGCTGGTAGCCAGCGCCATCGGCAACCCCATCCGCGCCCTGCGGCGCAACCTTCCCTCCGCCATGGGCATTTTTCCCACGCGGGACGCCCTGACCATCGTGGTGGTCATGCAGCTTTCCCGCATGGTCGGAGCCATTCTTCTGATTGCCCTGACGGGACTTTTCATCCATTATACCCACTGACTTTTCATGACCGCCGAATTTAACATCCGCTGGGACATGCCCCCCGCCGCCATCGAGGCAGAGAGTTTTGCAACCATTGAACGGGAGTTCCGGGGCTGGAAAGAGCTGCCGCCTGCCGAATGGAAGGTCATGCGGAGGCTCATCCACACTACGGCGGACCTTTCCATAGGCACAGGGCTGGCGTTCCGCCATGACCCCATTCCCTCCGCCCTGGAGGCGCTCCGCAGGCACTGCCCCATCTTCTGCGATTCCAACATGATCCGCGCCGGACTTTCCGTGGAACGGCTGAGGCGCGCCCATCCCGGCTACGCCCGGGAGGACATCCACTGCCATATTTCCGATGCCGACATTGCGGAACAGGCCAAATCCACAGGCAGGACGCGCGCCATCTGCGCCGCGGAAAAAGCGCGCCCCATCCTGGACGGAGCCATCGTCCTCATCGGGAACGCCCCCCTTTCCCTGGCCCGCATCGCCCGGTACGCGCTGGAGGAAGGCGTGAGGCCCGCCCTGATCGTAGGCATGCCGGTGGGCTTCGTCAACGTGGTGGAGTCCAAGCTGCTGACCGGAACGTGCCCCGTCCCTCAGATCGTGCTGGACGGGCGGCGCGGCGGCAGCGCCCTGGCCGTCACCACCCTGCACGCCATTCTGGAAAACCTGTCCGCCTCCTAAGCTTCCCGCATTCCAAAAAGCCGTCCCCATCCATGTCCGCCCCCCTCCGCCAGCCGCTCCGGAAAGGATTTTCCACAGGAGCCAATGCCGCCGCCGCCATCACGGCCGCGTGGAAAACGCTGAACGGGGAAAAAATCAACGGGCCTCTTCCCCTGCTTTTCCCGGACGGGGAGACGAGAATGCTTCCTCTGGCAGACAGCGCGCCGGGGTTCGCCCGCATCGTCAAGGACGGCGGGGACGATCCGGACTGCACCCATGGCGCCGTGCTGGAAGCACGCGTAAGCGCAGCCGTGCCGGAGCAGGCCGCCCCGGAAGATTATCTCCTGCCCATCGGCCGGGCCCTCCTCATCCTGCGCTCCGGCGGCGGCATAGGCCTGTGCACGCTGCCGGGCCTGGACTGCGAACAGCACAAATGGGCCATCAACCACGGACCGCGGCGCATGATGATGGACAACCTGGCCCGCGCCGGGATGCGGGAAGGGTGCTGGCTGGCGGAAATCACCGTGCGGGACGGAGAAAAGCTTGCCGGGAAAACGCTCAATCCCCTGCTTGGCGTGGTGGGGGGCATCTCCATTCTGGGCACCAGCGGCATCGTGCGCCCGTACAGCCATGAAGCCTATATCGCCACCATCCGCATCTGCGTGCGCTCCACCCGGCTTTCCGGCTTCAGGAAGGCTGTGTTCTGCACGGGGGGGCGCACCGCCGCGCTGGCGAAGTCCCTCCTGCCGGAATACCCCTCCATCTCCTTCATCTGCATCGGGGACTTTATTGCGGAAAGCCTGCAAAGCGCGGGGGAGCAGGGGATGGAGGAAGCCGTGGTAGCCTGCATGCCGGGCAAGCTCTGCAAGTACGCCGCCGGATTCGCCAACACCCACGCCCACAAGGTGGCCCAGGACATGCCTCTTTTTCTCCGCACGGCGGAACGCCACGCGCCGCTCTCCGAGGAGGCGCGCCGGGGCATCCTGGCCTGTTCCTCCGTCCGCCAGGCGCTCGCCCTGACGCCGGAAGAGGCGCACCTTTCCATCTACCGCGGCCTCGCCGCAGAAGCGCAGCTCCAGTTCCAGCGCCACGTGCCCGGCCTTCCCGTCCGTTTCCTGATTTCCGGCTTCTCCGGCAACCTTCTTCTGGACATACCTCCATGCCTCCACTGACTATCTTTTCCTGCGGCACAGGCCCGCTTCAGCCGTCCCCGGCCCTGCTTGACAAACTGGCAGAGGCGCAGAGCATTTACGCTTCCTCCACCCTGCTGGAAGCCTGCCCCTCTTCCAATGCCCGGCTCATCCCCATCGGCAGGAACGCCAGGGAACAGGCGCGGGAAGCCCTGGAAGAAGCGCGGCACGGCAACAAGGTGGTGGTGCTGGCCTCCGGAGACGCCCTGTTCCATGGCATGGGCGGCACACTCCAATCCCTGGCCTGTGACGGAGACCGGCTGGAATTCATCCCCGCCCCCACGGCCTTCCAGGCCCTGTTCCACCGCCTGGGCATGCCGTGGGACCGCGCCCGCTGCTTCAGCGCGCACAGCACGGAATACATCCCGTGGGGGGAAATTCTGGCCCAGCCGCTCGCCGTCATCTACGGAGGCCATCCCTTCACCGCCTGCCGCCTGGCCGCGGCGGCCATGGAGTTCCATCCGGCAGCGGCGAAGCGTTCCGCCGTGGCGGCCCAATGCCTGGGAACGCCTGACGAGCGCATTATGCAAGGCCCCCTGGCGGAGCTGGCCAGGGAGGAATGCGCCCCCACCTCCATGCTCCTGCTGCTGCCGGACAAGCGCCCCGGAGCCGCGCCCGTCCTGCCGCTGGGACTTCCCGCGGATTTTTATGAAAAGGAGAACAACCTGATTACGGCGGAGGAAGTGAGGGCGGTCATCCTGTCCAAGCTGCGCCTTCCGGCCTGGGGGGTACTGTGGGACGTGGGAGCCGGGAGCGGCTCCATCGGCCTGGAAGCCGCCGCCCTGCGCCCCGGACTTTCCGTGTACGGGCTGGAACGGCAGGCTAGCCGCCTGGAACTGATGCGCCGGAACTGCCGGCGCCTGGGCTGCGTGAACTACACCTGCATGCAGGGAGAAGCGCCGGAGGCCCTGGACGCGCTGCCCAAGCCCGACCGCGTTTTCACGGGGGGAGGGGGCGCCGCACTGGAATCCATCATGCAGGCCTGTTTTAAAGCCCTGAACCCCGCCGGCCTTCTGGTAGCCTCCGCCGTGACCACGGAAAGCGAACACCTGCTTTACGGCTGGAACGCCGCCGCCCGCACGGGGATGTTCTCCCTGGACATCGCCTCCGAATCACCCATTGCCGGAACCTACCATCATCTGCGGCACGGCAACCGCATCACCCTTTTCACTTATTCCCGCACATGAATACCACCCGTTTTCCCATCCACTTCATAGGAGCCGGCCCCGGAGCCGAAGACCTGATTACCGAACGAGGCGCCGCCCTCCTGAAGGAGGCCGACGTAGTCGTGTATGCCGGGTCCCTGGTCAACCCGGGGCACCTCAAACGCTGCCGCCCGGAGGCGGAACTTCATGACAGCGCCAGAATGAACCTGGAGGAACAGGTGGAGGTGATGGCACGGAGCGTGCTGGAAGGAAAAAAAGTGGTGCGCCTCCACACGGGGGACCCCTCCATGTACGGAGCCGTCGCGGAGCAATTCGACCTTCTGGATAAAAAGGGAATTGAATCCATCGTGGTGCCGGGAGTCAGCAGCGTTTTTGCGGCGGCGGCGGCCCTGCGCACGGAACTGACCTATCCGGGAATCGCCCAGAGCCTGGTGCTGACGCGCACCCCGGGCAGAACGCCCATGCCCGCGGGAGAATCCTGCGAGGCCTTTGCCGGGACGGGAGCCACGCTGGCGTTCTTTCTCAGCGCGGGCAAGCTGGACGAATTGGCCGCACGGCTGGTCGCCGCAGGGAAATCCCCCGATACGGCGGCGGCCGTGGTGTACCGCGCCACGTGGCCGGATGAAAAAATCATCCGCGGCACGCTGTCCACCATCGCCGCGGAAGCGTCCCGCGCGGGCATCGGCAGGCAGGCCCTTATCCTGGTGGGAGACGCCATCGGCGCGCATGACTGCGGGCAGTCCCTGCTCTACCACGGCCAGTTCAGCCACGGCTACCGGAATGAGAAGGAAGACGAACGGTTCGACGGAAGCTGCGCGTTTTACGCCTTCACGGAAAAAGGAGTCCGCAAGGCGCAGGAGATTTCCCGGTCCCTGGGGAAAGCCGTCATCCATTCCGTAGGCAGGGACGGAGAAACGGAAGGCGCCACGCGGGTTTCCCCGGAGGATTTCGACCCATTGCTTGCCCGGCAATGGAACCTGTTTGACGCGCACGTTTTCATCGGGGCTACGGGAATTGCCGTCAGGAAAACGGCTCCCCTGCTCCGGGACAAGGCCACGGACCCGGCGGTAGTCTGCTGTTCGGAGTCCGGCTCCCACCTCATTCCCCTGCTTTCCGGCCACCTGGGCGGCGGCAACCGCCTGGCGCGCAGGCTGGCCCGCATCAGCGGCGGGGAGGCCGTCATCACCACCGCCACGGACACGCGGGGAATCACCGCCTTTGACGAAGCGGCGGCCAGGGAAAAGGCCTGCGTTCTCAACCCGGACGCCATCAAAACCCTGAACGCCGCCCTGCTTGCCGGAGACGCCGTCTCCTTTTACGGTCCGCAGGAAATTCACGAACGGTACTGGCGGGACTGCCCCCAGGTTATTCCGGCGCGGGCGAATGGAGCGGAAGCCGCGGAAAAGCCGCACTTCCCCGCCGTTTATTGGGATGAAGAGCCCCCGGAACCTGTGGAGGGAACTGCCGCCCTGCTCATTCAGTCAGCCTCCTTCGTGCTTGGGATAGGCTGTAAAAAGGGAACGGACCCCGGGCTGCTGCAACAATACGCGGAAGATTTTCTTGCCCGGCAGGGAATCTCCCGGTTCCGTATCAAAGCCCTTTCCTCCTGCACGCTCAAGGAGCAGGAACCGGCCATTCTGGCCCTGGCCGCAACATGGAACGTGCCTTTCCATGTCTTTGAGGCCGCCCAACTGGACGCGGTGGAAATCCCCTCCCCGTCGGACGCCGTCTTTGAAAAAACGGGGACGCATTCCGTTTCCGAGGCTTCCGCCGTTCTGGCCTCCGGGGGAAAAATCAGCACGCCCAAAACCGTCTGCGGCGGAAACGTCACGCTGGCCCTGGCAACGTGCCCGCACGGCAGCCGGAACACGGCCCGTCAGGGAGCCGGAAACGTCATCGTCATCGGACTGGGGTCCGGGTCTCCGGACCAGCTCACGCCGGAAGCGGCGGCGGCCATGGACAGGTGCACCTGCATTGCCGGCTACACCAAATACCTGGATTTCATCCGGGAACGCATCCACGGAAAAAAGATGATCCAGACCGGGATGATGGGGGAGGTTCCGCGGTGCATGGCCGCGCTGGAAGCGGCGCTGGACGGGGAAAATGTCTGCATGGTCTGCTCCGGTGACCCGGGCATCCTGGCCATGGCCGGGCTGCTCTACGAAATGAGGAAGGAAAACGAACGCTTTTCCCCGGTCCGCATTGAAGTGCTCCCGGGAATTACGGCGGCCAGCATATCCGCCTCCGCGCTGGGGGCACCCCTCCAGAACGGCTTCTGCCTGCTGAGCCTGTCCGATCTGCTGGTCCCTGCGGAGGAAATCCGGGCCAACCTGGAGCAAAGCGCCGGAACGGCCCTGCCCGTGGTCCTTTACAACCCCGCCGGACGCAAGCGCCGCCATCTGCTGGAGGAGGCCCTGGATATCTTCCGGAACCAACGCGGGGGGCAAACCCTCTGCGCCTATGTGAAGCACGCGGGACGCCCGGCCCAGAAGAAATGGGTGGGCACGCTGGACGAGTTCCCGCTGGAGGACGTGGACATGTCCACGCTGGTGCTCCTAGGCGGCCCCCGGACCATCAGGGACGGAGACGTTCTCTTTGAACGGAGGGGCTACGCCGATAAATACGGAATATCCTGACCTGACCCGGAAAGACAGCATCCGCAGAGTTTGCCTGTTTCCCATGAATAAGCCTTTTCACGCCTTCTGCATCGCCTCCACCCAGTCCGGGGGAGGCAAGACCACGGTATCCCTCGCCCTGATGGCGGCGCTCTCCGTCCGGGGATTACGCGTGCAGGCCTTCAAGTGCGGTCCGGACTACATTGACCCCTCCTTCCACCGGCAGGCGACGGGATTGCCTTCCTTCAATCTGGACACGTGGATGATGGGGAAAAACGGAGTCCGCACCCAATGGGCGCGGCACGCCTCCTGCGCGGACATCGCCATTTGTGAGGGGGTCATGGGCCTCTTTGACGCCAGATCGCCGGAAAGCCTGGAAGGAAGCACGGCGGACTGCGCCCTTACGCTTGGCCTCCCCGTCCTGCTGGTGGTTCAGGCGCGGGGCATGGCGGGGTCCATTTCCGCCGTCGTCTGCGGCTTCTCCCAACACCATCCCGGCCTGAACATCGCGGGCGTGATTGCCAACGGCGTGGGAAGCGCCGCGCATGCGGACCTTCTGCGCCGGGCGCTGGACCGCCACGGCATGCCGCCGCTGGTGGCGGCGTTCCCCAACAACTCGGAGTGGACGCTCCCGGAACGGCAGCTGGGCCTTGTTCCCGCAGAAGAGGAGGCCCGGCAGCAATCCTGGTTCCACCGGATGGCGGCGGAAACGGAAAAGCGCGTCAACTGGGAACTGCTGATGAACATCACGGAAAGCAGACGTCCGGAGCCGCTGAAAGTTCCCCTGCCGTCCGCTCCTTCCCGCGGGATTCTGGCCGCAGCCCGAGACAATGCCTTCTGCTTTTACTACGAGGACAACCTGGAACGGCTGAGGCAAACGGGCTGGGACATCACCTGCTTTTCTCCGCTGGAAGACGCGGCCCTGCCGGAAGGTGCCAAAGCCCTTTACCTGGGAGGCGGCTATCCGGAAATCTTCGCGGACCGATTGGAAGGCAATGAAGCCATGCGGAAGGCCATCCTGGACTTTGCCCGGAACGGCGGAGAAATCTTTGCGGAATGCGGGGGGTACATGTACCTCTGCAAGGAACTGGTGCTCCCCGACGGAACACGCAGGAACATGTGCGGCGTCATTGACGGAACGGCCCAGATGGGACAAAAGCTCCGTTCCCTGGGATACCGGGAAGCCGTAATGGAAACGGAAGCCCCGTTCGGCCTGCCTTCCACCCGCATCCGCGGCCATGAATTCCATTGGTCCCGAATTGAACTGAACCGGCCCTACCCGCCCCTTTACACAGTGGCGGACAAGAATGGAAATACGAGCCGGGAAGGCGTGGCGGATAAAAACGTGAAAGCCGGCTACGTCCACCTGTACTGGGGAACGGAAATCCCGGACCACCTGCAGGAGCCCGAGCCGGGGCTGGGGCGCGTCATCCTGCTCAACGGAGCCTCCAGCGCGGGAAAGAGCACGCTGGCCCGGACCATGCAGCGCCTGATGAAGGAGGAGGCCATGATTTTCTCCATGGATGACTATCTGGCCATGAGCCGGGGAAGGCATGAAAACGCCCTGGACGCCGTCCGGGAAACCGGTCTGCCTTTCATTGAATCCTTCCACGCCGCCATTGCGGAGGCCGCGCGGAAAGGAGCCCTGGTCATCGTGGACCACGTCATCGGCGAATCCAGCGTTTGGGTCCGGGACCTGCTGAACCGCCTGAGCGGCATTCCCCGCTCCCTCGTCAGGGTGGAATGCCGTCAGGACATCCTGCTGGGGCGCGAGCGATGCCGTACCGACCGGACTCCCGATCCGGCCCACGCGGAACGCCAGCATGGAAGCATCCACCGTCACTTTCCGCATGATTTATCCATAGACACCTCCGAAGCCACGCCCCAAGAATGCGCCATGGAACTTATCAACCGCCTGCCACGTGAATTCCTGATGCCGCAGGAATAGATATGGAACCTCCGGGCAAGGAGAAACAGGTTATTCCATGGGAGAAGAAGAAAGAAAATCCTAAAACTCCACCTTCCGCTGCGCCTTGATCCCCTGCTGGAAGGCATGTTTGACGCATTCAATCCGGCTCACGGTATCAGCCATGGCGGCAACTTCCCCAGGGGCATCCCGGCCTGTCAGCACCACCACCTTTCCGGGAGCGGTTCTTTTCAGCGCATCCACGACTTCCTCAACAGGGATGAATCCATAATTCAGAGGGTAAAAAATCTCGTCCAGAATCACGGTTCCCACGGATTCGTCCTCCAGCCTCTGCCGGGCCAGCCGCCACCCGTCACGGGCGGCGGAAGCATGGCGTTCACGGGATTTTTCATCCCTAGCGCGGCCCGTAAACCCGGCGCCGGAACACACCACCTCCGCATTCGGAAACTGCCGGAGGGCCACAACCTCCCCATAGGAACCGTCGTGCTTGATAAACTGAACCACGGCCACTTTCCCGCCATGCCCCAAAGCGCGCAGGGCCATGCCGAAGGCGGAAGTCGTCTTTCCCTTGCCGGGCCCGGTCAGAACAAGAATGCGGGAGCCTTTCATGCCCGGCATTATACAGGCCCCAAGGGTAATACCCAACCCAAATTCCCATGGATCCCCGACGTAAAATGCACTACCAATCTCCGCATTCCACTGCTGTTCAGCGAAAAATCATTTCTCCCGGCAGCAGAAAAATTCATGAAGCACAGATTCTCATGCCATCTTCGCAAACCTATGGGCAGACGTGAATAGAGCTTTACACAACCGCCTTCTTCACGGTAGCTTATGCCCGCGCTTGTTGCATGGAGAGATGGCAGAGCGGTTTAATGCAGCGGTCTTGAAAACCGCCGTGGGGCAACCCACCGTGGGTTCGAATCCCACTCTCTCCGCCATCCCTTAACTATTGATTGTTAAAGAATATTGAATAAATATCATTAGTTTCCCGGGAGGTTTATTACCGGCATTTCCTTTCCCTATTTGTCCTGTGGAGGTGTTCGTTTCCACAATATGTTATTAGGGAATAAAAAATTACGTCCGTGATTCCAACGGAGCGGCAGCGGCCTCGGCAAAGGCCGGGGCGGTTCTCCTATCCCCAAGGGGCATATAAGAGGGTTGCCCCCTGAAATTTTTACCTATCTTCCATGATCCACGCGTTCAGATCGATATATTTCGGTGGGGAGGATTTCCCTTTCAAGTCGTCAAAACAGCAATCCGCCACGCGCTTGAATATTTCCGGATATTGCTGAATGAAGTTTTTCGCACTCTTGCATTCATTTTTTTCCCCCCAGCCGCAGGGGGGCGAGAAATTGTAAATGGTCCGGAGAGAATGAAGGAGATTGTCTTCCATTTGTTCCTGTTTACTGTTGCTTATATGAAAAGCGTACGCACAAGTACCTATTCCTTGCGCCCGATTTTCCTTAAGCAGCAACGACGGATCGATCCGGAGACGTTTTTCTTGAGGACAGTTTTCCTCTGTGCACCGGCTTTCCCGGCCGACGTTCCACGGCATTCCGAGAATTCCGGTCCGGACGGAAGGATAGCGTTTTTTAATGCCTGAAGCGAGAAGAAGGCAGGCAACGGCTTCTTCCACCCTCCCTGCCAGGAGGATGCGCTTTGCGTGCGGAGTGGCGGCGAGAAATTCAAGGATATCCCGTCTCATGTTGTCCAAATGGTCTTCCAGGTTCCAGGAAGAATAACGGATAAGAACAACGGGACGCCCCGTTGAATGCAGCCACGGTTTTTCCGGGGAGCCGCAGAGAGCAATGACATATTCATCCGCAATACAGGAGTCCGGCGCCATGAATGAATAGGAAGAGAACCAGTACTTCCCGTCCTCTCTGTGAAGAAAGGTTTCCTTTCCCCAGTAATCCCAGCCTATGACGAGTTTTTTGTCCGTGTATTCCAGGATTTCGCCTCCATCGTTGCAATTTAAACGCCTTCCCCTGTTTCCCGTGATGCACAAGCCATCCGTCCAGTCCTGCTGGCGCAAATGAATAATGGAGGAGGCACGGGAAGGAGATTGGACGGAGGCGGTTTCTTCCTCCTTCCGTAAACGGTAGGCGCCTTCTTCCATTTTCGTAAAGGTTTCCACGCCCCATTTATCCCATTTCAATGTGATTTCCACTCCGGTCAGAGACAGCACGTCGGCTTCATCCCGAGGTCCGTCCAAGCGAATGGCCCGTCCATTGCTGATTTTCACGCATCCTTTCCAGTCAGAATGGATGATGTCCACGAGGTGTTCATCATTCCCGGCATCCGTAGAAACACCGTTCTGCATTTTCCGGAATTCCTCGGAAACAGTACCTCCCCGCATGATGGAAGCATTGCTTTTCTGCATAATCAGATGGCTGTGAATTCCCCGCTTTTTCAGATAGGGCGCTATGTCAGCACAGCCATGCTCCAGCATGACGGTCTGGAACAGCTGGTCTTCCGCAAAGCCAAATTGATAGAATCCCGTTTGCCTTAAACAACGGTACATGGCTTCCTTCATAGCCGCGCAGTCGGTTTCCCACGCCAGCAGATCCTCCATGACCCGCCGCGACATGACTTGAGCCGGCCCCAGGGCCAGCAGGAAGGATTTTTCCAGATAAGGGTATCCCTCATGCCGTTTCAGCCACAGGCCCTCCCCACAGTGGCAGCTTGAATAACCATCGGGCAACAGGGCATGAAAATCGGCAATATGCCGGAAGTAGTCCGGGTCATAGAAGTCATCATCGTCAATCTTGGCAAAAAGGTCATAGGATGAAATATCCAGCCCACGGACGGTATCCAAGAAGTTGGTAAGCTGGTTTCTGTTAGGGTAAAGGCGCAGCGTCACTCTTCCGGCGTCAATGAACGGCTGCACATGGGGAAGCAGAACCCTGCGGACCGTTTCAGCCGAAATTCCCTTAACTGCTGCAAATACATGCAGATGGGGATAGCTCTGGTTCATCATGCAGAGAATTTGGCGAAGGAGGTCTTCCACCCTCTTATATGATGCAATGCATGCCGCCATATTGAATGGCCGTCCAAGCGGCCTTTTCTCAGAAGGAGAAACAGTTTCCGAAACCGTCCATGGTTTCCCATCGTCATACCGCGGCATCAAAATTTCCTCATGAAGCAACGGTTCATTTTTTCCCTCCACGGAGGCAGGCTGCCGCCCGGCATTTCCCTCCCTGAAAATTTTCTTTAAAAACAAGGCAGCTTCATCCAGCAGCCCGTCCACGCCGATCTGCCCCTGGTCAAACAAGGGGCCGCTGAAGTAGGAGAGGTATTCGTCAACATTCCTGTCCAGGTGCTCCACATACCGGACCAGTTCCGCATGATTGCGAAAATCACGGGCGTTGATGA
The DNA here is from genome assembly GCA_947624785.1 of Akkermansia muciniphila. GTDB lineage: Bacteria > Verrucomicrobiota > Verrucomicrobiia > Verrucomicrobiales > Akkermansiaceae > Akkermansia > Akkermansia muciniphila_F. The sequence continues at coordinate 71,051 of CANQLV010000013.1, forward strand.
ACCGCCCGGGGTTAAATTCGCGGCAGGCATCCGGCGCTCCCCAGTAAACGGGCAGGCTTCCGGCAGCAAAGGCATCCGTCAGTTTTTGCGTTACGTAACCGGGGGCAGCATGGTTTTCAAACGCTATGGTGAATTTGTACCGGGAGCAGAATTCGACTTTGTCTTTGACGACGATGCCCGTGTTGTTCAGAAGCCGGCCGGAACTGTCTACGTATTTGTATTGGGAAAGAGTTTCCAAAAAATGGACGGCTTCCCGGAATTCTCCTCCGGAATAGACGAAATTACAGAATTTTTCATGCCGGTTAACAATATCCCCTGGTACGGAGGAGTATTGTTCAATGTGGCCCGTCCTGCGGATATAGCCGGTATTTAACCACGCAGGAAAACGAAAATGACGCCCCCCGGAAAGAGTTCCATCTCTCAGGCTTGTCAGGGAATAGGAGCCTTTCCTCCAGCGCGGCAAAACAGGTTCTTCCGTATAAAACAGACGAGGACCTTTAAAGGAATGCGCGGCATTTCCAAAGATTGAATAAATCAGCAAGTCGGCGCTGGCCAGGTCATCCACAAAAACAGCGCCCAAACGTTCTTTCAAGATCAGGCCCAGAATGTGGTTTTGCGGTTTAAATCCGGATTCAAAGTCGGTAAAAGCTATGCGAGCGGGAGAGTCCATCCGGGGGGGGGTAAGATAAAAGTTTTTCCGAGAAAACACGCGGTTTCCTGTCTAACCGGCACCAAACGGAGCTAGTCCAGGAGGAGATGCGCATACGGGCTTTTTGCCTCCTGCAATAACGGCAGAATCCGGGAGAGAAAACACTCCCGCAGAGAGGGCCTTTGAGAAAGAGGGATGACTTCATCGTCATAAAATTCCCGGATGACATTCTTGTATTTAGCCGTTTTCATGAAGTGCATCCAACAGGCACCAGGATAAGGGGTCACCTGAGGATGAGCGGTTATATCCACTTCGTAAGGCGCCGCAATTCCAAAGCGGGGCAAGTTGTTCATGCCGCAGATGAGGGAGTCTCCGCCCCCATTTACAGGGTGAGGACCATAAATCATCAACCTTTGCTGATGAACCAGGGTATTGTACCCCCGGATGGAGACGCAATCCTCCGGACCGGATATCATTTGAAAGGCTGCTTCCAGTTCCCGGGTAAAGTAAATTTGATCGGCGTCTATTTTGGAAACGCAAAACAGCTGCCCTTCATAAAGACGGCGAATGAATTCCATGCCGAAATTCAAGTAGGTATCAATCCTGTTTTCCCGGGGAAGGCTCCTCAAGTCATTCACGGAATGAGGGGGAACGATATGATGCGGATAATGAAGAAAGCTGACCCGGCATTGGCAAGCGTTGAAAAGGTGATGTTCCCATTCCTTGACCAGGTCAATGCTGCGGTCATCCATATCCGCCCAGAGCACCACAACGTGGTCCAGAACGGGAGCTACGCTCAACAGACATGGGATAACGGCGTTTTCTTCATTAAGAACACGGAGAAAACCTATCCGTTTCATGCTTTCGGGCATTTTTGTTTTTTGTGATTCGCATTCCATTTTTTTGATTAGGTATTTTTAGTTATGGAGCGCCTAGGCGGATATACGCAGATTTCTCCTCACCTCATGATTCCCGCTTTCCGTTTTCATCATCCGGAACATTTCCTCAATCCAGGATTGAACCAATGCCGGCTTTTCCTTGACCAGATGTACGATTTTTCCGTGAACAACAGTATAATGTTCCTTGCTGCCAGCCGGGTGGGCATATGTTTTCAGAAGGTAAGGAGCCAATCTGTTCGTTGCTTCTTCATCAAGAGTCCAATGTTGATTGGTACTGTAAAAGGCAAACAAACAAAGTCCGGAGGATTCCGGCTGCCGGAGCAGTTGGAGAGGATCTCCATAACGCTCCAAAAGATTGTTGAACGGTCTTTTTTCCCTTATCTGTTCATGAGATGGGGAAACTTTTATTCCCCGGTATACAGGAGACTTCCCACTAAAATCCACCGTCCATGGGCACCCCCACACTCCAATATGAAGATGGGGAAAGTCCTTTTTCAATCGCTGCGCCAGAATAAGGGCAGCAAACGCATCCTTGCAAATACCCATCAGCAGGACGGATTGAAGCCGGGGCATTTTTCGTACCCCTTTTTCAATATCACGATACATGCGTTCCAGCAGCAGCAATCCCTCCCATTGATGATACCTCATGCCGATAAAAGGACGGCTGGAATGCCGGAACACGGAGTTATTACCGTCATACGGGTTGATGAGCAATTCCACCGCGTATTTGTTCACTTCATTGATAGTGGAAGAATAATGATAGTCAAGGTACCGATATTTTCCCTCTTCCATCTTCAGAAACTCTTCAGTTCCCCAGTTATCCCATTTAAGAACGAGCTTGCTTTCATCATGTTGAAGTATGGTTGCGTGGTCATTGCGGTGAAGCCTTCGCCCCCGTTTTTCAGTCATCTGAAATTGGTCCGTCCACTGAGGATGGCTGATGAGAATGGTGTCCACGGGAACCATGTCCGGTGAGGAGCCATTATCCTGGGAAGAAACCGGAAGCGCCGGGGTGGAGTAATGAAATTCACCGGCGGCATCTTCCAGAATGGGAATGACTCTTCCGCTGTCAATAAGGGACTGCATGTAGGCATTTTCCGTTGGCGCATGATGCTTTGAAGAACCCGCGGCCCTCAGGTTCATATCCGTATCTCCCAGATAGTAAAGCTGGGCTTCAGGGAATAAATAGTCCGCCAGACAAAGCGCTTTGCTCAACGTGGTAAAATTGCCCGTGCTGCGGTGAACTTCTCCCGGCATGAATTTCCAGTTTTCCAGCCTTTCCCTGCAGGCAAATTCATTGGAATAGCCCAATTCTTCATTGTTGAAGTAAATTTCCGGGACTCCGCGTAAAATTTCCATATGCCTTTCCTTAGGAGAAAAAGCCAGGTATCCGGGGAAGCATGAAACAAGAACAATATCCGTCCTTTTTCCCGCCAGGCCGGAATTCAAATTATCCATTTTGCTGATTCTCATTACTTTATCGCAAGAGTCGACAAACGAGGAATAGTTGCGTTTCAAATCACGTTTATTTGAGACGATGCAAATACGTTTTTTATGCCCTTCTGAAGCCAGAAAACATTGACAGTCTTTAAATTCACCCAACCGTGACAAGACTTTCCATTCCTCTTCCGTATCAATTTGCAGACAGCAGGGAAAATCGTTGGGATAGGGGCACGAGCCGTCATCAAACATCGTACCTGATTCCAGAAATTTTTTCCGGGTAACAACATTAATATTTCCGTCAAAAAAATAGAAAAATTTCTTGGCGTCCTGTTCCCGATGCGCCAGATGAAAATGTCCCTCCAGATGACCAATCATTTTGGTTTTGCGGGCTGTGTAGGCGGATTGAATGATCCCTTTTTCCATGTCTTCCGCCATTTGGCGCAACAGTCCCCGACGGCGGAAGGGAGAAGTCGGCTGAAGTACGGCGAACATGTCACAGGAGAAACGGGCCAATACCTGGCGTACGCAATTTTCCATTCGACGGTCGTCCACCGTCTCCCGGAAGCACTGGATGCCTTCCCGACGGCAGCGTTCCATCACTTCTTCACTGTCCGTACTGACAACCGGAACAAATCCTTCCTGGAGGGCATAGGAAACGGAATATAGGAACAGGGGCCTTCCATTCAACAGGCGCCTGTTTTTATGCGGACAGCGCTCCGAATGTTTTTTAGCCGGAATAATGGCCAGCTTGCGGATGAATTGGGAAGCCGTGTCCTTCCCTTCCGGACAAAACACGGGGAACGGAGTTTCCTTTATCGATTGGGGCAGCAGAAGTTCCGCCTTTCCCGTCCATTGTTTTCCGTCATCATGACGGGACATGACGGGATAGCCGTGATGCAGACGGCAAGCCGCCGTACGCGGCCTGCCAGTCCGGCATATATTCCCGCCGCATGAAATCATGGAAAAGAATTCTGTCAAACGGTTCACATATTCTCCGATGTCCGGCTGGCCCGGGACAAAAAGGGGACCGTCCATATAACTGAGGTAAAGGTCTTCATCCTGATCAAGACGAATCACATATTCAGCCACGGCCTCCGGGGTGGAAAAATCCGCGGCATCGACGAACCGGGATGGATTGGCCTCCATTCCTGCATCGGGGGCTCCCCAATAAATGGGAAGGGAAAGAGCGGCAAGAGAATCAAATAGTTTTTCAGTTACGTAACCGGCAGCCGGATAGTTTTCAAAGGCAATCGTGAATTTGCAGGAAGAGCAGAAAGCTATTTTATCCCGAACGCAGGAGCCCATGTTGTTCATGACCATCCCGCCGCAATCTACATGCTTGTACCGGGAAAGCAGGCGCAGGAAATGAATTCTTTCCGGAGCATTCCCATTGGAATATATAAAGTTGCAAAACCGGGTATGCCTGGACAGGAGGGACTTTCTATCTTTGGAGTATTGCTCTACTTTTCCCGTTCTCCTGACAGGGCCATTGTTCATCCAGCAGGGCATCCTCAAATGGCATTCGGGATAGGGAATATCCTCCCTCATGAATGAAATGGCATAATCGCACTCATCCCAACGCGGTTTGACGGATTCCCCTGTATAAAAAACTCGAATCCCTTTAAAGTTCTGATGCTTGTCTCCAAAAACGGAGTAGATTAAAAAATCCGCCTGATCCTGGTCATCCACAACGGACATGCCCAGTCTTTCCGTCAAAACCGCGGACAGAATATTATCATGCGGATCGAACCCCGGCCAGAAGTCCGCAAAAGCGACACGTTTGGCGTGCCGGGAATTTATACCTGCTGTCTCAACCATGCGTGACCTCCGTGTTTTTGAAGAGATTTATCCTTTACGATCATTTTTACTTTCGGTTTGATCGCCATGAGATTTTTTTGATTAAAGTACAATGTTTCAGGGAATAAATATTCCGGAGACAGAACAAGGGGATGCCGGCCAATCACGTATTTATTGAGGTGGCTTTCATCGTGCCAAACGGCAATGACGCCGTCCTCAAGATCCCGCCTGACGGCATCCGCCAACTCCCGGCACATGCGGAGATAGTCTTCAGCCCTTCCCCCGTTGAAGCCTCCGGCGACATAATATTCTCCTTCGGATTGGAGCACCCGTGCCCGGGACATTCCATTTTTTTCATAGGGGTAAGTGGAACGGGCGCATTGGTAGTATCCCGGATGAAGCGCCACCATGAGCCCCTGCCGGTCCGTCGGGAAAATTTCCTGACCGACAGGCGCTACGGGAAGCAAAGTTCCATTCATGAAATAAATGTAGTCGTATTGCCGCAATTCCTCCCGAACAGTTAAAAAAGTCTCAAACCTTCTCAAGGTTTCCATGGGCCATGGATAAAACGGCTTGGAGACAAGAGTCACGTCATCGCCGGTTTCCACTTCCGGATGATCCGTGAACAGAAAATAATGCACGTCATGCCCTGTCAGGAAATATTGTTTGGAGGCCGCATAAAACTCCTCCCAGAACGTCATATAACGCCCCGTGGCTATAAACAGGACAGCCACTTTTTTCCGGGGAGAAGAAGGCTCCTCCTGCCTGCCGCCGCTTAATAAATAGAAGGTTCCATCCTCCATCTTTTTAAACGACTCCACGCCCCAGCAATCCCACTTAAGAGTTATTTTCTCATCAGTGACGGAGAGGACGTCCGCTTCGTCATCCCGTTCAAAACGGCGAGCCCTGTCCCCAAAGACACGGACAATATCATGCCATTGCGGATGATGCACTTCCATGAGACGCTCCTCATTAACCTGATTCGTAGAAATGTTCCAGTTTCTGCCCCTGAAATCTCCCGGAACCAGTCCTCCCCGCATCACGGAAGCATTGCCGGTCTGAATTGCCAGATGCATGGGCAGGGCCATTTCCTGTACATACCGGGTGCGGTTGCTGCTCCCGGTATCCAGCATCATCATATGCATGAAGTTGTCTTCCGTAAATCCATACCCGGCATGACGGAGCCTGGGCGAGATTTGAGAGATCATGTGAGGATTGGTCTCACAAATTATTAATTTCTCCAGCACATCCCGACTCAATACCAAGGTGGGGCCAAAGCAGCCGAAAAATCCGTTTCCTGAGAAGGGATACCCTCCACGCACGCTTAGATATTCGCCCGGCCCGCAATAAAAGCTGCTGAATTCCGGCGGAAGATGCAGATGGAATTTATTGACTGACTTGAAATAATCCCTTCCGTACAAATCATCATCGTCAATTTTGGCGAAGAGATCGTAATCGGAAACATTCAAATCCCTTACCGTGTCCAAGAAATTGGATAGCTGGTTCTTGTTGGGGAAAAGCCGCATCGTCAAACGGCCTTCGTGGATATAATGTTCAAAGAGAGGGAGCACCGTTCTGCGGTACGTTCCTTCCGGGATCCCCTTGACAGCTGCGAACACATGGAGATTCGGATAGCTCTGATCCATCATGCACCAAATCTGCCTCTGCAAATCCGTCAGCCGCTTATAGGATGAGAGACAAACAGCAATCTTGCAATCGGGCCTCTGCTTAGTCCGTTCGTGCTGGTAAAACAAATTGTGGCGGGCCACACGGATCTTGAGGTCTCCCTGGCTGTTGGCAGCCTCCAGGGCAATATCAGTCGGCAACCGGTAATCGGCAAAAACCCGGGCAACCCTGGAGCGTCGGGAAGCAGGGATGACGAGAGCATGCGTTCCCCATACGTAGGAGGTATTGGCATCCGTTTCTCCCGTTTTAAAATCTTCAAACAAGATTTCATCAGTCTCACCCGGAGCCCCTTGCGGAGACCACACCGCATGATGGAACAGCCGGAAAATATCCGTCTCCGGATGCTCCTTCATTTCCTCCCTGAGAGCCGTTTCCAAACGGGAAGAAGCCACCATCGGCACGGCATCGCTTTCTCCGAAAATAAGCAGGTCATTTCCGGCATAGCTCCTGTCCTCCAGCAGACGTATGAAAGATGCCCGCAAGGAACGGACGTGCGAACGTTCCGCAGACGCCGGAGACCTTCCCAGGTAGGAGGCGCTTTCCTCTTCCCGTGTATCCCTAAGGGCGGAAAGATCCGCGGTAGAGGGATAGAGCTCCAGCTCATAACCCATCCGGTGCAATTCCGAAGCCCCCTCCGACTTTTCCCCAGGCGACACAATCAAAACGCATTTCATAAAATGTACCTCTTAAAGTTTAATCCATTGCGGGCAGAAAATGTCCTGCTCGTCCTCAATCTTTCCGGCAAACCACTGTTTTTGAATAAAAACCCTCTGCTGGCCTCCAAGCCATGCCCCCCACCAGGAAAAGGAGGAACAGGAAAGGACGAGTTCCTGCATGGACGTCAATTCCCGGAGGGCGTCCAGCGTCTGATGCTCATCCATGACTATTTCAAAACGCCTTGCTTCCGGAACGCCCTCCATCAATTTCCGGGCCAATTCCGGAGAATCGGAAAAGACGGCCAGCTTACTGATGTTGCCGGAAAGCCTCCGTAAAGCTTCATTAAGAAATGGAACATCCGGCGTACGGTACATATCCGTACGGTCAAGATAGTCCCCCATCCTTATATGGACGCCGGCCACGCCCTCCTGGACGGGAGCAAGAAGAGGAGCAAACAGGGAACGGATTTCTTCCGCAACATCCTTGAAATACCGCTCACTCTGGAAATACCCTCTCAGGGCGCCGTACCGAACCGTTTCAGGAATGGGATGGTACGAAAATCCGGGCTCCCGGTATGTCACGGGATCGTTATATCCGCCGTCCGGACACAAGGCGCAAGCCTCGCCCAGATAAGTCATCAGCTCCCAGGTCTCGGAACTGTATCTCCAGGGAATACGGCATCCCACACCCAGCCGGAGAGCATGCGCATAGGCAGCAGCTATCTGGAACAGATGGTTGCATGTACGCGAGCCGGGCATAAACTGCGTCGTGACGTAACCGGGAGATGCCGGAACAGAAGCGGGACGCATGGATAAAAATTTACCGGTAACAGTCTTCTGCGGTTTCCGGGCATCCAGGCAGACCGTACCCAGCAGGTCAAAAGGATGTTCATCCCTGTCAGATCGCCTTTCAAGACACTGAAGGTGCAAATGGCGGGAATTACCCGGAGCGTGCTGGGAAACCTGGAACCCCAGCTCTTCCAAAACATAACTCAGGAAATCGGCAGACCACAGGGATTGTTGCTTGTAGACTTCCATAAATGCACATAAATCATTCTCCGGAGTGTGATTTCCCTTCCCCTGCTCCTTCATGTATTGCCTGAACGCGGGCGTCATCACCCCGCGCATCAGGCGCACGTCCCGGAAACTTAATCGTAAGATTCCTCCGGGTTTTAGAGCACGGAAGGCTTCCGTGAAAAATCGGCAGGCCTCTGCAGGCGTTACTGTTCCAATGACGTGTTCCAGATAAAAAGCGTCTACGGAATCGCCCTTCCACGGGAGCGGCCTGGTAATATCATAATTGGGAGCGTCCAGATTCAACCAGCCATTCAATCTCCGGGTGCCGCACCCCAAATGGATATACAGGAGAGGAGATTGATCCATGATTTCCACGTTGCCGGAAGAAAGGCGGCGTTCAGCCCATAACCGGGCCAGGGACGGCATGTCCGGCCGCTGGAATATCTCCGTTTCAGACCCGATATACCGTTCTCCCTCCAAAAGGAGCTGCTCCATAGGCCACATCTGCCATTTCAGCTTCAGTTCACCTTTGGAGCCAATACTCCACCAGCCGTAGCAGGAAGTATCCATTCTCCTGAACGCCCCGTTGGAATAAAACAGCATTTCCCCTTTCCAGTGAAGATGAACAACATCACACACGGCGGAGGGAATTTTGTAATTGAACGAATACAGGGCCTGCATGATGTCGGGAGAACACCAGTGGGCCGTTACCATGTCGTTATCCTGTTCCGGGTAATAAACATTGGACATGTAAAGGCGTTTCGTGGATTTCAAGCGTCCTCCGAGCCGGCCTGCCAGTTCACCCACGATCACATCCTCTGCCCCGCATTCCGCAAAACCCGGCGCATTCACCAGCTTTTCCACCATGCTGCGCTTCAGCAGGTAGCCCGCCCCTCCGCTCGGTGAATTGCGAAGCGCAACCATCGCATCCCCAATCAGATCATAATCTTCATCTATCAAGGAGGTCAACCGGCTCAATTCCAAATACGTATCGTCATCACATTTAAAGAGCCATTCAAATTCGTAATTCTCCAGCGCGTAACGAAAGAAGGATTTCACTTTTGCGGGGAGCTCGTTGTAGCCATCGGCCGCGTCAAGCCCCACCGTATCTTCTTCTTCCCCCTCCGGAGCCCGGTTTCCTCCCACAAAGAACATGCATTCAACGTTCTGCGCGGGATGGTTCAGCCACGTAGACCTTACCGCCTTACGTTTATCTCCCGTTCCATGGCATGAACAAATGCCTACGACAATGTTTGTTTTCTTTTTCATGGTTTTTCCTCCCATTTCTAAGCCGGCAGTTTTTCCACCGCGTCAAAGACTTCCTCCCAGCTGGCTACAGACGCTTCCAGCCCTCCAAGCTCCAGTCCACGTTCCCGCGCCGCATGGGCCATGTCGGATCTAAGGTTGGGTTCGTAAGCCATCTTGCTGGCGTAGTAAATGAAATCCCGTTCATGGTCGCACAGCCAGCCGGTTTTTCCGTGTTCCACCATCTGCCTCCAACCTCCACGGTTGTCCACCACAAGCACGCTTCCGCTGGCCATGGATTCAAACCCGACGCGCGGCCAGTTTTCCGTCGTGTCCGTCGGCTGGAGCACGATTTGGCAGTGCTTGTAAAAGTCCTGCTGGCTCACTTCCCTCTGGTCGCGGGCCGTACGTATCCAACCGTAGGGCTCTCCGATTTTTTCCCGGCTCCTCTGGTCAAAGCCCAGAAACAGGCCCCTCTTAAAAAGGGGCGAGACGAAGTATTCGTAGATGTGGAGCGTGTTGGCCGCAAATTTGTCCGCGTCCTGGCGCGAGATGCGCCCGCAGCCGAAGTATTCCTGCGTCCTCTCCTCAATGAAAGGGAAGGATTCGTTGTAGAAGTAAGGCTTGAACGTCATGAAAACAATGGAGGGGTCGTCGTTGCAGCGCTTGAGCAGGGGCATGTTCTTCTGCCTGACTTCCTCATTCTGGTAAAGAAACATGGCAATGAGCCCCTGCTTCATGAGTTCCTTTTCCTTGTTGAAAAGCCAGGTCATGCAGTTGACAAAAATGGTGCGTTTGGTGCGCTGGCGAATGGCTGGCATGTTTTCCAGGAATTCTCCGTTGCAGAATCCGATGATGGCATCCCCTTCCTGCAGGACTGTCCAGTCGTTGGGAGCGTGGATATGAACGCCCAGACGGATCATTTCCAAATAAAGGGCTTCATTTTCAAATCCGCCGTTGGTGGGGATGATATGGACGTCAATACCCATGTGGAGCCAGACCAGAATCTGGTGGTGGAGTTCGGTTCCCGCTCCCCCGTAGAGGCTGGGGAACCCGTTGACATAGATCTTTTTCAATGTGGTGCTCATGAAATAATGGAGTTAGATGTTGAACGAATTCATTGATGGACGCTAGCACGCTGCCTTTTAAGCTGGCAATGGGTAAATTTTGAAAATATGGCAAAGAAATACGTGCCACCGGAGAAGAATCCCCTCCCTTTTCCCACGTTGCCATCCGCCTCAAAAACTCACCAAATATCATAACGTTCCCGACGTGTTTACACTGGTAATTCTTGTTCTCATGGTAGTTGGAACCATTGAACAATTTTACCTTCATTACCATGAACAAC
>CANQLV010000014.1 GCA_947624785.1 Akkermansia muciniphila
GCGGCGGTCAGCGTCTTGACTCGCTGTTTCTTCAATTCCGCAAGGGCGTCTTCGGTACTTTCAATGTGGAGGCTCATGCAGTAAGGGAATTTCCTGAAAATAATATAACGTTTTTTCCGGTTGGGGCGAGTACAAAAATTTGAATGTTTCTCTGGTCTGCATGATGACCAGATATGGATAAAGTGGTGTTTTACGGTGAGCGGTTTACGAGTTTTGTGGCAGCCGTTTGGGCTGGAACTGAGTGTTTCCGGATTCTGTTTGCGGGCCGGAACATGGGGCCGTCCCGGATGCGGACGCGGATGAAAAAGGCTTCTCTGCGCCTGCGGGAATCCGGAGGGAATGTCCCGCATGTTCAGGCGCGCGGTTTCCCTGCACGGGCTGACGATGGAAAAAGCCGGATGCCGCGGATGCCGTTCGTTTGGCGAAAAAAGCCCTGCCATGGGCTGCATGGCAGGGCGGAAAAGGGAATGCCTTTAAGGCAGGAGAGGAAATCAATAGTGGCCGTGGCGCGGACCGGTCATCCACTTCCAGGCGGTTTCCACGATGGCTCCGGCGTCCTTGCACTGGGCTTCCCAGCCGAGGATTTCCTTGGCCTTCTTGGGATTGGCAATCAGGCGGGGCGGGTCGCCTTCGCGGCGCGGGCCGTAGCGGACGGGGATTTTCCTGCCGGTGACTTTTTCAGCCGTTTCCAGGATTTCCCGGACGGAAAGCCCCAGGCCGGTTCCCAGGTTGAAGCATTCCGTGGAGCCTCCCTTCATCAGGTAGTCCACCGCTCTCAGGTGGGCGTCCGCCAGGTCGTTGACGTGGATGTAGTCGCGGATGCAGGTGCCGTCCGGCGTGTCGTAATCCGTGCCGAAAACTTCGATGTATTCCTTTTCTCCGGTCAGCGTGAGCAGGATGTTGGGGATGAGGTGGGTTTCCGGGTCGTGGTCTTCACCGATCAGGCCGTCCTCGCTGCAGCCGGAGGCATTGAAATAGCGCAGGAAAACGCTCTTGAGGCCCCAGGCGCGGTCGCAGTCCTTGCAGACCTTTTCCAGCATGTACTTGGAGCTGCCGTAAGGATTGATGGGATCCTGCTTTTCCGTTTCCGGGATCGGAATCTGGGTGGGGACGCCGTACGTGGCGCAGGTGGAGGAGAAGACGAAGCGCTTGACGCCGGCGGCCTGCATGGCGCCCAGGAGGACGAGGGGACGGGCGATGTTGTTCATGTAATACTTGAGGGGGTCCTGGACGGACTCGCCCACGTTGATGAAGGCGGCAAAGTGAATCACGGCGTCAAAGTTGCCCTTCATCAGGAGAGGATACACCACGGAAGCGTCTCCCAGGTCTCCCTTGACCAGTTTCACCTCCGGGTCCACGAGGGCTCCGATGTGGCCGTACACCATGTTGTCCAGCACAGTCACGTCAGCGCCGATTTTGACGAGCTGGCGCACCGTGTGGGAACCAATATATCCGGCGCCGCCGGTTACAAGTACTTTCATGATCTTATCAAATTGCTGTTGGGCCGGTTCAACCTTTTCTCCGGCAAGGGTGTCCGTACGTTCCGGAACCTGCGGAAACTTCCGGTTCGCGGCAGGCTGCGTCACTGTTCCAGACACCTGTAAAAGTGACATGTTTTCCCCTTTTTGTCAATTTGTGATACGCCTGCCGCCGCGCATGCGCAGGATGCCGGGCGCATGGGGCGGCAACGCTCCCGTTCCGGAGCGCAGGAGATAAGGCTCCTTTCCATGGCCCTGGCGCTTCCCGCTGGCGGCAGGCGGGCCGCCTCCGTTTTCATGCCGGAAACTGCCCCGCTTTTTACTGGCTCCTGATGTGCATTTTTGAGAACATCCCCTTATTATGAAACCGTCCGAGATCAGGAATGTTCTGGAAGATCACGAAGTGCGCCCCAGCAAATCCCTGGGCCAGAACTTTCTGACGGATGAAAATGTGGCCCGCTGGATTGTGGACCAGCTTGAAATTCAGCCGCAGGACTGCGTGGTGGAAGTTGGGCCCGGAACCGGAGCCCTGACGGAACACGCCGCCCCTCTTTGCCGCAAATTGATTCTGGTGGAATTCGACTCCCGCCTGGCGGAATACCAGAAAGAGCGCTGGGCCGGAGACCCCCATGTGGAGGTTCACCATGCGGACGGCGCGTCCTGGGACCCGCGGGGATTGTTTGCGGAAGCTCCCGTCAAGTTCCTGGGCAACCTTCCCTATTCCGCGGGAGGAGCCATTCTCCAGAATTTCCTGTCCAGGCCCAGCGCCGTGGAACGGGCCGTGGTAATGCTCCAGAAGGAATTCATCGACCGCATTCTGGCGACTCCGGATGACGACGCCTTCGGGCTGCTGTCCCTGCGCATCCAGAAAAACTGGATTCCCCGCGCCCTGAAGACCATTCCCCCGGAAGCGTTCCATCCCCGTCCCCGGATTGATTCCACCGTGATGCTGCTCACGCCGCGCCCCGTCCGCGACCTGCCCCCGTATGACGACCGGCTGATGGACGAGCTGATGCGCAAGGCTTTTTCCCAGAGGCGCAAGCAGTTGAAAAAACAGCTTCCGTCCTCCCCTCCGTGGGAGGAAGTGGCCGCCTCCCTGGGACTTTCCCCTTCCGCCAGGGCCGAGGAACTGAATTTGGCCCAGTGGGTGGAGCTGGCGCGGGTTTACGACACCAACCCCCTCAAGGACGTGGCGCAGAGCGGGGACGAATTGTTTGACGTGGTGGACGAACTCAACCAGATGACGGGGCAGGGCACGCGCCTGGAAATCCATGAAGGGAACCTTCTCCACCGCGCCGTGCACATGTTCCTGGTAAACAAGCATGGGGCCGTGCTCCTCCAGAAAAGATCGCTGTGGAAGGACAGGCAGCCGGGCAAGTGGGATTCCTCCGCTGCCGGGCATCTGGATGCCGGGGAAAGCTATGAGGAGGCCGCGGCGCGGGAGCTGAAGGAAGAACTGGGCGTCTCCGGCTGCGAGCTGCGGAAAATTGCGGATTTTGACGCAGGTGAAAACAACGGCTGGGAATTCATCGCGCTCTATGAAGGGCGGTACTCCGGGAAGGTACGTTTTCCCGCGGCGGAAGTGGACAGTGTGCAGTGGTTTACGCCGGAACAAATCCAGGCATGGGTGGAACGCCGCCCGCAGGACTTCTCCCCCGCGTTCATTCCGTGCTGGAACGCATGGCTGGCCGCGAACAAAAAGGCATCATCCTAACTCAAATACATATCATGATTAACCCTGATCAATTATCTCCGGAACAGGTCCGGTCCATCCGGGACTGGGCGGAAGAAGGCCTGGATTTAAACGCCATCCAGAAGAAGCTGCATGAAGACCTGGGCATCAAGCTGACGTTCATGGATACCAGATTCCTGCTTCAGGACCTGGATATTCAAATCAGGCAGCCGGAACCGGAACCCCAGGCCGAGCAGCCGGCGGAACTTTCCGGTGCGATGGCTCCCCCCGCCTCTCTGCTGGGTAAAACCCAGGTAACTGTGGATGAGATAACGCCTCCCCATGCCCTGATGGCCGGCAAGATTCTGTTCAGGAGCGGAGCCCAGGGCGTGTGGGACATCGACCGCACGGGCCGCATCAACTGGGACGCCACGCTCGGAGAACCCACGGCGGATGACCTGAGAGAATTTGAAACGGAGCTGCAATCCGTCATCCGCAACCGCATGGGCGCCATGTAGGGAAAACAGCAAACATTCCTCTGGAAATGGAACGGGGCAGCAGTCCGGAACATCAGCTATATTGCGACAAAACCCCCGGAGAGAATCGAAAGCAATATGACGGCAAATAGGCCGCAATGAAGTGAAATTCAAGATAACAAGCGATTTAAGCCAGGCAAAAAACATCGGGGCGACTATAGAAAAATGCCTTAATGAAATCGATGTGTTTATCTTGGCCGATCTTGAGAAAATGACTTACGTTGAGGCATTTAAAAAAATACGCGGTAACTATCCTGACAAGACGGTACCTGTATGTTATTACCTGTATTCCCTGGAAGGGGCGTTGTTGAACTTGCACTGGAATGACATTCCCTCTGAATTAAAAGAAGAATTAAAGGCAAAAATCAAGGATTGATCATTGGAATCAAATTATTGAAAAAACAACATTATCCGTACGGAGCCGGTATCCTGACAGCCAATTCAGGGACAGGCATGGGAAAATTCTCCTGAACTTCGTTAGGGTAAGACAAACAGCAGAAGGAAAATCTTATGGAAATACCGGATGAAATGATTGAAACGCTGGTGCCTGCCGTGCGGGAGCAGCTGGAAGCGCCTGACACTGCCTATGTCAAGGCCTGCCTGGAGCGCCTGACGGAGAGGGAAAAACTGGAGGAGCAGGAAGCCCTGGAACTGATGGCGCAGGCCCTCGCTATCACCATCAATGAGATGGTGGTGGGCGGCCGGCCCTTTGATTCGGGAAGGTACAAGGCGCTTTTGAAAGATTTGCCGGCCCTTCCGGATGAGGCTCCGTGATAAATCTCGACAATCTCCGGAATTGATTCATAATCCTTCCTTTCACTTGAAATTTTATGGCAAAAAAACCATTAGAAACAGGTGCTCCGGAAGCGTCCGCAGCCAAAAAAACGGCTGCCCGCAAAACGGCTGCCAAAAAGACGGCCTCTACGACCAAAAAGGCCGCCGCGGCTGACAAGAAGCCCGCTGCTGACGCCGCTCCCGTAGAAGCGCCCAAAATCAAAACGGTCAAGTCCGCCCCGAAAACCGCGGCCAAGGCAAAAACCGTAAAACCCGCCAAAAAGGCGGCTGACAAGAAGACCCCCGCCGCTGAAGCGCCGGCTTCTTCCGCGACTCCGGCTCCTGCCGCTCCCGTTGAAAAAAATACCGCTCCCGAAGCTTCCCAGAAACCCCAGGCTCCCGCTCCGGTCAAGGCCAAGCGCGAATCCTTCCGCCCCAACCGCAATCCGGAACAGCAGGAACGCCATGAACAGCATGGCGGAGACTCCTTTGCCCAGCCGGAAACCGTGGGCGGAGCTTCTGAAGTTTCCTTCAACAAGCGCAAGCGCCGCCGCCGCAATAAAAAGGGCAACGGTTCCGAAGACCGCCAGCCCATGCAGGACTCCGCTTCCTTCAAGCAGCTGGACGGCAAGAAAGTAGCCTCCCGCGCCTGGAAAATGTTCCTGGCGGAAGTGTCTGAAGAAGGGCTTGCCCTGATGGACGACCAGACGGCGCGTGAAGCCGCCCGCCGCGCCTTCCGCTGTGCGGAATTCTTCATGATGGAAGAATCCCGCCGCAAGCACGCCCAGAAGGCCGCCCCCCAGCAGCAGGAAAAAGCTTCCTCTCCGGAGGAAGACCGTGATTCCGAAGAGGACTCCGGCGAAGAATAATCCCGGCCTGTTCCGTCTTTGCCCTGCGGCCTGTGCCGCGGGGCTTTTTTATGCCCTTGGGCAACGCCTCTGAAAGGTGGCGGGGCTCTGCCGGAAAGGCCCTTTCGGAAATATGCTGGCGTCGTTTCCCTTCGATTTGCGAGATGAAAAAATCCTGTTTCACGCTCCAAGATTTTTCCTGAATGGGAGCGAATCGGTCTATTCTTCCGGCGTCTGTGAATGGCCGGGCTTTTTTATTCCGGGACATGGGTGAGGGAAACGGCTTGAGCCCGGTCTGCATGACTGGGGCGGAATGGCTCCCCTCCATCCATGGAGCTCTCATCAAGGAACGTATGGGCCTGTACGGATGCTGCCGTCCTTTCCGGTGGAAAAAAGCCAGGGAGGGGAGGGATGCCGTTCGTATTTCTGCCGGATTCAGGTCCTTGCTCCCGCTTACACCTTCTTGCCGCGCCATTTTCCGCTCTTCAGGTACCACCACGCCAGGACTGTCAGGGCAATGCCGTAAACGTGTTCGGAGAACCAGCAGAGAGCCACATCCGGCTTGAGCCTGATGATGATGTAATAAACGGCGGCGGTGTAAACAGTCAGGGAAACCATCTCCATGATGAAACCCGCCTTCGTATTGCCCGTGCCGGATACGGCGTTGAACAGGATGAATGCCGGAGCCATAATCAGGGTGGAGGTGGACATCACATAAACGGAATTGATGCTGGCGGCAATCAGGGACGGGTTATCCGTGAAAACTCTGAGAACGGGTTCCGGGAACAGGCACAGGATGACAAGCAGCGGAACCAGGATGGCATACGCCAGGTTAAGCGTCATGCCGCAGGTTCTGAACAGGTAGCGTTGTTCCCCCGCGCCGATCTGGTTGCTGATGAGGGCCCCCGCCGTGGTGGCGAAGGCGCTGGTCACCATGATGAGCAACGCGGAAATGTTGCGCACGATGTTGGTCACGGCCAGGGGGCGTTCCCCCAGGTGCTCAATCGCCAGGAAAAAGATGAACCAGATGGAGACGGAAATGAAGGACTGCACCATGGTCCAGCCGGAAATGGACAGCATGCCTTTCAGCAGATGGGGCCGGAACGTGAACGCCCGGCGGAAGCCGTACTTCCGCTTGTCCGCCGTCGTGCCCGTGTAAATGATGAAAAAGAGGAGGGAAACGGCCTCCGACACGCTGGAGGCAATGGCCGCCCCGGCGATGCCCATGACGGGAAAGCCGCCTTTCCCGAAAATGAGGCAGTAATTCAGCACCACGTTGCTCAGGAGCATCACGACGGAATTGACCGTCAGAATCTTCGTTTGGGTAATCCCCACGTAATAGGCGCGGAACATCACGCAGAGGAAGGAGAAAAAAATGCCGTAGGTGCGCCAGTGCAGGTAATCCACCGTGGCGGCGTATACCTGTGGGGATTCGATGATATCCCGCAGGATGATGGGGGAAAAATATTGGGAGGCGGTGAACAGAACCACCGCCAGGGCCAGCATGAAATAACAGCCCTGGATCATGGTGGGGCCAATGCGGTTGTAACGGCGTTCCCCGTTGCGGCGCGCAATAATGATCTGCGCCCCGAAGCCGAAGCCGAAGGCCAGCATGAACATGGCCATGTAATACACGCCGCCCAGGGCGCACGCTCCCAGCGCCACATCCCCCACGCGGCCCAGGAAAACGGCGTCCGTCAGGCCGATCATGTGCTCAATGATCAGGCTGATCATGAGGGGATACGACATGAGCCATATCTTTTGATAGGAAATAAAGGATGGATTATTCATAACAAGGGCGTCCTGCGGGCATGATCTGCCGGGAGCAGGCGCTAAAGGTCCGGCATTCTTGACCCAAACCGATTTCATGCAAGAAAGAAATGCGTTTGTCTCCATTCATGTCATGAAAAACGGAGAAAAAACCCAGGTCAGCTGAGGGGAAGCCTGGTTTCCGGATACCGCAGCGGAGACTTGCTGGGCTGTTTCATGAACGCCAGCACGAATGCCACCATGCCCACGCGGCCCACGATCATGTTGAACACGATGATCCATTTGCCCGCATCGCTGAGTTCCGGTGTGACGTTCCAGGAAAACCCTACCGTGGCGAAGGAGCTGACCACCTCGAAAAACAGGCGTTCCAGGCTCAGCCCCGGTTCCGCAAAGCACATGACCGTGGTCATCATCCCTACCCAGGCGCCGGCCAGGATAACGGTGATGACGGCGCGCTCCACCACGCTGCGGGCAATCCGGCGCTTGTGCATCACCACGTCCTGCTTGCCCTGCAAGATGCGCGCCACCTCCCCGCAGGACACGGCGAACGCGGTAGTGTGGACGCCTCCCGTCGTGGAGCCGGGATTGCCGCCGATGAACATGAGCGCCCCCAGGAACAGGGCATACGGGACGCTGTTGAGCGCCATGTCTGAAATATTGAACCCGGCGGTGCGCGCTGTGGCGTTGAACAGGCTTTCCCACAAAATCCAGTACCAGGGATCGGCAGAAGTGAACAGGCTGCCGTCAATCGCCTTGATCAGGAAAAGGATCAATCCGCCGCCCAGCACCAGCGCGGCGGTCATGCGCACGACCAGCCAGCTGTACGTGGACCAGTGGCGGCTGACGGTATTCCGGCTGTCCCAGCCCAGGGCCACCCTGGCCCGGCGGACGATCTCCAGGTACATCGCAAACCCCAGGCTGCCGCAGAGCACCATCACCATGATGGTAATCTGGCCGCCCATATTGTAGGCCACGTCAGGCGTGGCCAGGTTGTCCGCAAACAGGCTGAACCCCGCGTTGCAGAAGCCGGAAACGGAATGGAACACGGCGTACCACCACAGCGTGTCTCCCTCCAGCCCCGGCACGTTCTTCCAGGAAAAATAAAGGGCTATGGCTCCCAGCGCCTCCACCCCGAATGTGACGGCAATGATATTCTTGATAAACCGGTCCACCTGGGCGATGCCCTCTTCATCCAGCAGATTGCTGATGGTCACCTTGGAACGCAGGCTCAGGCCCTGGCCCACCATCAGGGAAACGAAATAGGTGAACGTCATGATGCCGAAAGCGCCTACCTGGAAAAGCACCAGCAGGATGGTCTGTCCGTAATTGGTGAAATGCTCATGGACGTTCAGGGGCACCAGCCCCGTGACGCAGACGGCGCTGGTGCTGATAAAATAGGCGTCCGTAGGGGAAAGGACGATGCCGTCCTTGGTAGCGCCGGGAGACATGAGGAGGGTTCCTCCCAGCGTGATGAAGGCAATCAGCGTGAGCAGGAAAAGCAGGGCGGGGCGGATGCGTGGCAGGTGGAACCCCCGGTTCCGGCGGGCTATGCGGAAAAAATACTCCTTCAGGTTCAGCAGGGGCGCCGCTCCGTAGCAAAGGCAGAGGGCGCGGAAAATATTCTGAAGCTCTATTCTGGAAATAAAGGTGGAATTGAAAAAATTACCGGCCAGCATGACCAGGATAAGGAGGCCCAGCCCCAGTTCCATCCACCGCGGGTTCCGGATGGACTTGGCAAGCCATTTTTCCCGCAGAATGCCGAGGACGCCCATGAGCTGCCCGAGCACCAGCAGGGAGAGAATCTCACGGAAATAGCGCAGGGAAAGCTGGTCCTCATGAATCTCTCCGAAACCGTTCAGCCACAGCAGCCACATCAGGGCGGCCAGCGTACACAGGCCGAACCCCATTTCCATGACCTCAAAACGGTTCAATAGCGGTTTTTCCCTCGTCTCATTCACAAGCCTGCAATGGTGGTGCCTCTGATGCTGGGGGGGAGACTACTGTATACGGAAGGATTTGAGAAGCCCTTATATCGTTTCCATGCCGTCCCGGTGGCCCGGTGGAAAGAAACCCTGGAAAATATTTTCTTTCATGTGCAGGAAAATAGTTGCCAATCCGCCGCCGCCGTGCATAATAACCTCCGTTCTTACCAAACCATGTGCGCTCGTGGCGGAATTGGTAGACGCGCTAGATTCAGGTTCTAGTGGGGGTTCCCCCGTGAAGGTTCGAGTCCTTTCGGGCGCACCAAACAAGGCCGTGCAAGTTAACTGCTTGCACGGCCTTACTGGTTTCCTGGGGATAGCTGTTTCCATTCAAAATGGCATATGGTGCGGGGAAGCGGTGCATTTCTTTGCAAATGGCGGGTGCAGTGCAGCAGGAAAGATTCCGCTTGCGGGGAATGAACGCGGAGCGCCGCAGTATTGTCTTGCAGTCAATAGAGAGATTAAATCCCCATGTTCCCCGTTAAATGTTTTTTCTTTTCCGCTTCCGTTGCTTTATTTCTCATGTGCGCGTTTGCTCCGTCCGGGCGTGCGGCGGCGAAGATTGAGGACGTGGCCTCGTTCAAGGGGGCGCAGGTGACTGGAGTCACGGTGACGGACCAGGGCAGGATTTTTGTCAATTTCCCCCGTTGGCGTGAGCAAATTCCGTGCTCCGTGGCGGAGGTCCGCAAGGACGGCAGTTACACCCCTTATCCGGATGAAAAGACCAACCGGTGGGAGAAGGGGATGTCCGGAGACGGAGATGCGTTTGTGTGCGTGCAGTCCGTGGTTGCGGACGGAGACAGGCTTTATGTGATTGATACGAAGAATCCCATGATCGGCAAGGTCGTCGCGGTCCCTACGCTGTACGTGTACGATCTCAATACGGACAAGCTCGTCAGGAAGTATCCGCTGGCGGAATCCACCAGGCCGGATTCCTATGTCAATGATCTGCGCGTGGACCGTGGGCACGGCAAGATTTATTTTACGGATTCCAATGATCCGGGCCTGATTGTCTTGGACATGAAGAGCGGGGAGAATTACCGCATGCTGGACCGCCACCCCTATACGACGGCGGAGCAGGACCATGTCACCGTTGAGGGGAAGAGGCATGACGGGAAAGTCCATTCCGACGGGATTGCCCTGGACCGGAAGAACGGCATTCTGTATTTCCACGCCCTGACGGGCAAAACCCTGTACGGAATACCCACCCGCCAACTGATTGAACGGAAGGTGGATGAAAGCGGCATTTTCTCCATGAAAACGCCTTCCCCGGACGGCATGATCATGGACGACCGGGGCAACCTTTACATGGGAGACCTGGAAAAGAACCGCATTGTCTATCTCACTCCGGACCGCAAGGAGATCAAGGTTCTGGCTTCCGGGGCCGGCATCAGCTGGCCGGATACATTCAGCATTCATGGAGGGTACCTGTATTTCACCAATTCCCGCATTCAGGAAGCCAACGGGGATATTTCCAAGATGGAGTTCACGTTGAAAAAGGTGAAGCTGCCGGAATAAACGGCCTGGGCGGAACGGAGAACGGCTTTTCCTCCGTCACTTGTGCCGTGAAACCTTTTGCGTCCTGCCGCCTTCCGCCGGAACCGCCGGCGTTGATTGCCCCTGTTCCGGAGGTCTTCTTCATCTTCCTTTACATGACAGGCGCCCCGGGCTACAGTCCCCGCGTTTTTCAGGAAGGCAATGATTCTTTTCAACTGTGACTACAGTGAAGGCGCCCATGCGGATATTCTCCGCAGGCTGGCGGAAACGAATATGGAACAGACAGCCGGGTATGGGGAGGACCCCTATTGCGACCGGGCCCGGGAGCTGATCGCTAATCTGTGCGGCAGAACGGACCTGGACATCCATTTCCTCATTGGGGGAACCCAGACCAATTTCACGGTGATTGCGGCGGCTTTGCGCCCCCATCAATGTGTGCTGTGCGCGGATACGGGCCATATCAATGTCCATGAAGCGGGGGCGGTGGAAGCCTGCGGCCACAAGGTTTCAGCCATTCCCTCCCCGGACGGGAAGCTGGCGGCCCGGCAGATTGAGGACGCGTGGCGCGCCCATTGGGACGACGAGACCCATGAGCATATGCCGCAGCCCCGGATGGTTTACATTTCCCAGCCGACCGAGCTGGGAACCATTTATTCCCGGAAGGAACTTCAGGAGATTTCCGAAGTCTGCCGCCTCCGGGGGCTGTACCTGTATATGGACGGCGCGCGCCTCGGCTACGGCTTGTGTGATGAGGGCAATGATCTGGATCTGCCGGCAATTGCCTCCCTTTGCGACGCCTTTTACATTGGCGGTACGAAGGTCGGCGCCCTGTTCGGGGAAGCCCTGGTCCTGCGCCATGATGCCCTGAAGGAGGATTTCCGCTACATTGCCAAGCAGAAGGGCGGACGGCTCGCGAAAGGGAGGCTTTTGGGCATCCAGTTTCTGGAGCTGTTCCGTGACGGCCTTTATTTCCGGCTGGGGGCTCACGCGGACCGCCTGGCCGTGATGCTCCGGGATTTCTGCCGCGCCAGGGGACTGGCGCTCCCCGTTGCGAGCGGGACGAACCAGCAGTTCGTCACGATGCCCGATTCCGTCCTGGATGAGTTGAGGAAGAAGTACGGCTTTGCCTACCTGCGCCGGGAGGACGTCTCCCACAGTACCGTGCGTTTCTGCACGAGCTGGGCCACGCGGGAGGAAGACGTGCGGGAGTTGATGGCGGATATCGGCCGTTTGTGCTGAGGTGTCGCCGTTTCCGGGGAGCGCCGGAGTATCTTCAGGGGGCGTTATCTGCGGGAGCAAGGGGTGCCATTCCGGTGGTTGTGGCCTTGAGAAGAACGTCCTCCGGTTCATGCCTTGGAAGTGAGATTGAGCTTTCCGGCATGCGGAAGGGCGGGGATGGTGCGGATATGCCCTTGACCGTGCAGCAGCATGGCCGGAAGGCCACGTCCGCCGCCCGGCACGGAATGAATTTTCCCGGAAGGATGCTCCGGATGCGATTTTGGCTGTAAATGTCTTTCTGATGGTGTATAGGTGGCTTTTGTTGAAACGGAGGCGTTCCGTACGCCGTACTATCAGAACCATGGATCCCTTACTCTCTCCCGACAGCAAACGTATTTATGTGGTGGACGCCCTGCGCGGCTTTGCCGTGATGGCGATCATGCTGCTGCATTTCCTGGAGCATTTCATCTACAATTCCTATCCCGTGGCTTCCTCCCCGGTGATGGAGGCGGCCAACCAGCAGTTCAAGGAGGCTTTTTTCTTCCTGTTTGCCGGGAAGTCCTACACCATTTTCGCCCTGCTGTTCGGGTTCACCTTTGCCATCCAGTACCGCAACCAGGCCCGGAAGGGCCGTGACTTTGCGGGCAGGTTTGTCTGGCGCATGTGTCTGCTGGTGGTGTTCGCCTGCATGAATGCGATGTTTTTCCCGGGCGGCGACGTATTGCTGACTTTTGCCATCGCGGGGCTTTTGCTGGTGCCTTGCCGCCGGTTGAAGACTTCCACGCTGGTGGTATTATCCCTGATTTTCCTGTCCCAGCCCCTGGAGTGGGCCTATGCGGTGATGCAGTGGGTGAATCCGGGGTGGGCGCCTCCCTCCCTGGCTGTTGCGGAGTCATACGCTTCCCTGAAAACGGCCGTGGATACGGGCAATTTCTGGCTGATGGCCTGGGAGAACCTGACGGTGGGGCAGTGGGCCAGCCTGGCCTGGGGCATTGAGGCAGGACGCCTGATGCAGGCTCCGGGGCTGTTTCTGCTGGGATTTGTGCTGGGGCGTCAGGATTTCTTTTTGCAGAATGACCGGAACGCCGTGTTCTGGACCCGGGGGATGCTTCTTTCCGTGGCCGGGACCGTGGCGTTTTATGTGGTGATGTCCCTGCCGGATTTGTCCGCTCCGGTGCACACCGTGTTCACCATGTGGCACAATGTCTGTTTTACCGGCGTGTGGGTAGCCGGGTTCGTCCTGCTGTACCGGCTGGAATATTTCAGGAAAGTGACGGTTCCGTTGCTGACTTACGGGCGCATGAGCCTGACCAACTATGTCTCCCAGTCCATGATAGGCTCCCTGATTTTCTTCCCGTATGCGCTGGGGCTGGCTCCTTATTGCGGGTATCTGGCCAGCTTTGCAATCGGCTGCGCCGCCATGGCCGGGCAGATATGGTTCTGCCGCTGGTGGCTGGAGCGGCACCGCTACGGGGTGCTGGAAGGGCTGTGGCACCGGGCAACCTGGATGGGCTCCGGAAAGGCGGCCAAGCCGGAAGCCCGGTAGAAAAGGGATTTTCGCGGCGCGGCTATTTTGCCGGCACCTGGTCGTAAAAGACGAGGGACGCTTTTTCCAGCGTGTGCTGCCAGAGCTGGAAGCCTGCCTGGGCGGCCGGGGTATCCGGAGTCACGGGCAGGGAGGCCGTGTCCAGCGCATAAACGGTGACCAGGTACAGGTGCCACCCGTGGCCCGGGGGCGGGAAGCTGCCGCTGTAGCCCGTGAATCCGGCGTCATTGCGAATTTGGACAACCTGTTCCGGCATCAGGCGGGTGGCCGGATTCCCGGCATCCGCGTGCAGTTCCCTCACGGAGGCGGGAATGTTGACGGCCAGCCAGTGCCAGAAACCGCTTCCGGTGGGCGCGTCCCGGTCATGGATGGTAACGGCAAAACTCTTTGTTCCTTCCGGCGGATTGGTCCAGAAGAGCTGGGGTGACTGGTTGCCGCCGCCTATGCTGGTGTGCCGGTGGACAGGCGTGGCAACGCCGCCCAGGTCCTTGCTGTGGAGTGTAAATGATGAAGGCATAAGGTCAGGATTTTATTTCAACGTTGTTCGTTCAAAATGCGGGGGAGGATTCAGGAGATTGTGTGGAGGAGGCTTGCTGCCGGAGCTGTCCGGCGGTTTTCTCCCGGACGCTCCCCCCTCCATTCCTTTTTGATTTTTTCCTTCCAGTCGCGTTCGGCCAGTTCTCTGATGCGGGAAAGGGCGCCGTTCCAGATGGCGCTTTCCTTTGAAAGGGAGATGTAGTATTGCGTGGGGCATGGAAGGGCGGACGGACATCGGCGGTTTTTTCGGCTTGGAACTGCCGGAATACGGCAATTTCCCGCAATGGCATCCCGGCCGGAGCGTGGCCGTGAATTCCGGCAGGCGCGCTTTGGAGTATATCCTGCGCCGCCTGGAAGGCGTGCGCCGTGTCCACGTTCCCTTCTATACGTGCCGGACGGTGCTGGAACCGATGGAACGGCTTCACCTTCCCGTTATTCCTTACCGCATTGACGAACGTCTGGAACCGGAGGAACTGCCGGAGCTGAAGGAAGGAGAATTCCTGCTGTATACAAACTACTTCGGCATCAAGGAGAAGTACGTGGACCGTCTGGCCTTCCTGTATGGCGGCAGGCTGATTGTGGACAATGCGCTTGCCTTGTATTCTCCCGCCCGTTCCGGAGTGGCCTCCCTGTACAGTCCGCGCAAGTTTTCCGGCCTTCCGGACGGGGGAGTCGCCGTCATGGATGCGGAGCAGCCGTTGCCGGAACCGGAGGAACGGGATGAGCCCCTGCCGGATGCCGCTTTTCTGCTGGAATGCCTGGAGCATGGGACGGAAAGGGCCTCCGCCGCCTGCGAACGGAACGAACGGAGGCTGGGAAACGCCCCCCTGCGGAAGATGTCCCGGCTGACGGAGCAGTTGATGCGCGGAATTGATTACGAGCAGGCGCGATTGCGCCGCATGGACAATTTCCTGTTTCTGCATGAAAGGCTGGGCCATTTGAACCGCCTTTCCGTGGAGCCGGATTCCTTGTCAGCTCCGTTTTGTTATCCGTTTTGGACGGCTTTTCCCGAGCTGAGGAATGTGCTGGTTGATGAACGCATCCTGGTTCCCCTGCTGTGGCCGGAGGTGCTGGAACAGGCCCCGGCGGACAGCCTGGAACGGAAGCTGGCGCTGCGTCTTCTGCCGCTTCCCGTGGACCAGCGCTGCGGGCCGCAGGACATGGAGCGCATCGTCCGGACCGTGGAGAATTTTTATTCCTGAAACAAAGGGAACTATTTTGTTAGAGCGGGAATAAGGCGTTGACGGTGTGGGTTGACTGCTCTAACATTTTTGAATGTCCGACTATCTCTCTTCTCTGGGCTATCCTTTTCGTGGGCGTCCCATGGTTTTTGCCTTTGCCGTCCTCATTGTATGGGCCATGTTCCTGGCGGCCTGGGCGCCCCTCATCGGCTGGATTGCCATTTTTTGTTTCCTGCAACCGTTCATGTGCGCCTTTTTCATGAAGATGGTGCAGCGGTCCGCCATGGGGGAGGAGGAAATCTGCCTCTTTCCGGAGTTGGAGGAATGGCTGGACGATCTGATGATGCCTTACATCCGGCTGGTGATGTGCATGGCGGTCTCCTTCCTGCCTCTGGTCATTTATCTGGGAGTGATGGACTGGGACATGGACAGCCCCCTTATCTGGCTGTTCATTGCGGCGGGTGCAATTTATTTCCCGGGCGTTTTCATGAGGACTTCCGTGCTGGAAAGTTTTTCCGGGCTTTCTCCCGCGGGCTGGTGGGGGCTTGTCAGAAAGGCGCCTCTTCCCTATGCCGGGCTGCTCGGCGCCCTGTGCGCGGGGGGATGGGTGATTCTGAGCCTTCCTTCCGGGTTTCTGATGGATTTTGCCATGGCGCCCGTGAAGCTGTATGTCACCTGCGTGCTGATGAACATGTGCGGCCTGTTCATGCTCAAGCATGAATTTGCCGGGGAAGAGGAGGAGGGCGGTTTTTCCATCTCCGGTCCCGCCGCTTCATGACTGCCGCCGTTCCGGCAGCGCCGGGAAAAGTGAGGCTTATTTGGCGGACTCCCTGTCCAGATTGAGGATGCCCAGCACGGACATGTTCCCTTCCGCATCCTTGCCGGAGGGAAGGTAGACCTTGGCATTGTTCAGCATGTTTTCAAAGGCCTTGGCGCGGAGCACGTTCGGCCCCATGGCCTTTTCCTTCAGCGCCAGCCCCTCCGCTTCCGCCCTGGCGGCTTCCAGGGAAGCTTCCGCGCGCGCTTTCCCCTGCATGACGATGACTTTGGCTTCCGCCTCGCCGCGTGCCAGATTGGCGTTCGCTTCCTGGCGCGCTATTTCCATTTTCATGGCTCCTTCCGCCTCCCCGCGTGCGCGCTGGATGGCGATGTCCTTCCGGGCGATTTGCAGCTCCGTCTCCTTCCGTTCATTTTCCTGGGTGGTCTGCACTTTCTTCACGACGGATTCAATGATGGCCTGCGGGGGATTGGTTTCTCCCACGGCCACGGAATCCACGATGAAGGGGGTGCCGTCCAGCCGCTTGCTCAACTGCGTGTAAACGTTGTCGGAAATCTTTTGCAGGCTGCTGGAGGCGTCCAGGGCGTTGTACTGGCTCAATTCCGCCCGTACGGCGGTGCGGAAGGGCTGCTGGATGAAATTCTTGTAGGCAAAGAGCATGATCTCGTCCGCCACTTCGTCATCATTGCGGCCGGAGCTCTGCGCGATGCCGCCGTAATCCTCCATGAATTCCTTCACTCGGGACGGGTCCAGGCGGTAAACCAGGGAGGCCTTGCAGGAGATGGGCAGTTTGTCCTTGCCCAGGATGGCGCCGCCGTTGCGGGCATCGAATTCCTCCACCGTGGTATCCGGCGTGATGGAAACCTTGCTGACTTCCCTCCGCCATACCCATCCCGTGGAGGATGGCCCGATCAGGATGCCCTCAAACTTGTTCTGGCCGAAAATGGGCTTGGAATAGACGTAGCCGGCAAAACCGGACAGCACGCGCTTGTTGCTGAAATTGTAAAAGGAGAAGGCCGCCGCACCCGCAGCAATGATGACAATGGCGGGAATGAGCAGGGAAAGGAAAGTTCTGGGAGTTTTATTCATGAGAGAGTAGTGGTTGTGACGGTTTCCAACATAAAAGGCACCCGGTGAAAATCAAGTTCTCTTTTTCCGTCCGGCCGCAGGGGAAATTCCGGTGAAGAGCGCGTTTCAGGAAAAAGAAGGCGGCAAAGTATGTCCTCCGCTGAACGGAGGAGAGAGGTGGAAATGTCTTATCCGGTAAAGGTTGTCCGTTCCCGTGCGGGATATTTCCGGCAGTGTTCCGGAGCGCCCTCCGCGGAGACGGGCCGCCATCTGATTTACAGTCATGAATGTAGCCATTACGGGTTCCAGCGGATTTATAGGCAGCCACTTGTCCAGCCGTCTTGCGGTGTTCGGGCATCAGGTGACGCCTTTGTGGCGCTATCTGTTCACGCAGGACAGCGTGGATTGCCTGGCGGAAGCTCTGGCGGGATGCCACGCCGTCATCAATCTGGCCGGGGCGCCCATCGACCGGCGGTGGACGGACGCCTACAAACAGGAACTCGTGGAGAGCCGCATTATGACTACCCGCAGGCTGGTGGAGGCGGTCAATCGTCTGCATGAGCCTCCGGAAGTGATGATCTCCACCTCCGCCGTCGGTTATTACAGCCCGGCCGGCGGCTGCCATGGCGAACAGGACGATCCGGCGGCGGATTCCTTTCTGGCGGAATTGTGCGTGGCTTGGGAAAAGGAGGCGGAACTGGTGAACGACTCCGTGCGGCTGGTCCGCACCCGGTTTGGCGTGGTTCTTTCCCCGGATGGGGGCGCGCTGCCCAGAATGGTGCGCCCGGCCCGGTTCGGCATCACGGCGGCCGTAGGGAACCCGGACCATCCCTTTTCCTGGGTGGCGCTGGAGGACCTGGTGGATGCCCTGATTTTCATCATGGGGAAGGAGGACATTTCCGGACCGGTCAATGTAACGGCTCCGGAACGCACCACCAACCGGGAATTTTACAAAGCCGCCGCGGATCACTTCCATACCCGTCTGTCTATTCATGTTCCGGACGCCGTCCTGCGCCTGCTGATGGGGGAAGCCTCCCAGGTGATTACCAACGGGCAGTGCGCCGTTCCGGAGACGCTGATGCGGGAGGGGTTTGAATTTCAATATCCGGATATCCGCACCTTTTTTAACAAAGCATTTCCTGTCAAATCATGAGTATCATACAGACCATCGTTACTTCCCTGTTTCACGGCCATTCCGTCAAAACCGACCCCATGCCGGATTTCAACCTGGAACGTTATCTGGGGGAATGGCACGAAATCGCGCGCCTGGAAAACTGGTTTGAGCGCGGGCTTCGCAAGGTGCTTGCCCGGTATGACCACGGGGAGAACGGTACCATTTCCGTTACTAACAGCGGTTATGACGTCCATACCGGGGAGCGGAAGGAGGCCCATGCGAAGGCAGTGGTGGGAGATGCCCCCAATCATTTGAAGGTGTACTTCGTGCCGCTGGTATACGGCCGGTATGAAGTGGCCTTTCTTGATGAGGATTACAGCCGCGCCGTGGTTTCCGGCGGTTCCCTGAATTACCTGTGGCTGCTGGCCCGGACGCCGCAGCTGAGGGACGAAGATCTTCAGCCGATGCTCCATTGCGCGGAGGAACTGGGGTATGATACCTCCCAACTGATTTACTCCAATTCCCTGGCTTCCACGGATAATGGCGTTGGGCGGGATTTGTGAGGGATGCCGTTCGTGAAATGGGGAGTGGGGGGGGCCGGGACGGCGGTTTTTATGGAAAAGCCATGTGCCTTTGTGGAAGAATGCCTTTGCCGCCCCCCCCCCCATTGGTTCCTTCCTTCTTTCACTCTTCTGCTTCCACCCTCTGCCCCAGCCGGGTTATTTTCTTTCTCCTAATTTAAAAAACGCGGCCATCCGTTGAAAAGCGCTTGCAATCGGGCGGCTGATGGCTATGTTGTCATTCATCCAAACATTGGATGTTTGGATGAATTACTTAAAGAAGGAGTAACAATGGATATTATTCATGACAACGCCGCTGATCTCAGCGCATTGAACGGCAAGACCGTTGCCGTGATCGGATATGGCGCCCAGGGCCGCGCCCAGGCACTTTGCATGCGTGACTCCGGTGTGAACGTGATTATCGGCGTTCGCCCCGGCAAGTCTTTTGACGCCGCCACCCAGGACGGGTTCCAGGTGATGACCGTAGCCGAAGCCGCCGAAAAGGCGGACATCATCCACATTCTGCTGCCGGATGAAAGCCACGGTTCCGTGTATGAAGCTGAAATCAAGCCCCACCTGAAGGCCGGCAAGACGCTTTGCTGCTCCCACGGCTTTGCCTACGTGTTCAACACCATCGTTCCCCCCGCGGACGTGGACGTGATCATGGTGGCTCCCAAGGGACCGGGCACGGAAGTGCGCCGCGTGTTTGAAGAAGGCTTCGGCTGCCCCGGCCTCATCGCCGTGCACCAGAATCCCTCCGGCAAGGCCCGCGACGTGGCTCTTGCCATGGCCAAGGCTGAGGGCCTGACCCGCGGCGGCGTGCTGGAATGCACCATGGCCCAGGAAACGTATGAAGACCTGTTCGGCGAACAGAACGTGCTGTGCGGGGGCATTGTGGACCTGATGAAGTACGGCTTTGAAACCCTGACGGAAGCCGGTTATCCGCCGGAAATGGCCTACTTTGAATGTGTGCATGAAGCCAAACTGATCGTGGACCTGATTTATACGGGCGGCATCCAGAAGATGAACTCCGTGATTTCCAACACCGCTGAATTCGGCGAGTACTACAACGGCCCGCAGATTCTGCCCGCCGACGTGAAGGAACGCATGAAGGAATCCCTCAAGCGCATTGAATCCGGCAAGTTCGCCAAGGACTGGCTGGAAGAAGCCGCCAAGGGCGCTCCCAACCTCAAGGCCAAGCGCGAAGCCCTGGGCCAGCACCCGGTGGAAATCGTGGGCGCCAAGATTCGCAGCCTGTTTGAAAGGAACTAGGGTTTCTTTTACCTTAATCACGGGCCGTTCCGCCGTATCCCGGAGGAACGGCCCGGACACTCCCAGGTTTTCCGAGGAAACCCGCTATTTTTTCAGTTTATGGACAATTCCTTGCCGGCCGTTAATGTGGAAAATGCCAGGGTATACCTGGGCGGCCACGAAATCCTGCATAATATTTCCTGGAGGGTGCAGCGCGGAGAACGCTGCTTCATCCTGGGCGCGAACGGCGCCGGAAAGACGACGCTGGTCAAGGTGCTGATGGGGTTCGCGTGGCCTCTCTTCGGCGCCAAAGTGCAGGTGCTGGGCAAGACCTTCGGGCACGTGAACCTGCTGGAACTGCGCAAGTCCATTGCGTGGGTGAGCCCGTTCATGCACAAGTGGCTGGAGGACGGCGCCTGGAATGGGCGCGACATGGTGCTTTCCGGCCCCGACGGCACCATCGGCCTTCTGCGGGAGCCGACGCCGGAAGAGGAAGAGAAAGCCGCCGGGATCATGAAATCCCTGAAGGCGGAGCATTTGATGGACAGGCCCGTGGTGGCCATGTCTTCCGGGGAGCAGGTCAAGGTGCTCATTGCACGGGCGCTGATGACGAACCCGGAGCTGATGATCCTGGACGAACCCAGCGTTTACTTGGACCTGGCGGGACGCGAATTTTTACTGAAAACCATTGAGGAACTGGCGGAGACGCGGCCTGACCTGACCATCGTGTTCATTACCCAGCGCATTGAAGATATTCTGCCCGTATTCAACCGCGGCATGATTTTAAAGTCCGGTGAGATCGTGGCCCACGGAAGCCGGGACGAGGTGCTGACGGAGGAAAACCTGAAGGGCGCCTTTGAACTGGATATCCAGTTGATCAAGACGGAGAAGGGGCGCCTCTGGACCGTCATTTGCTAACTTTTCATGAAGAAACCCAAGACAATGGATTTGAAGAAGCCTGTAAGAGTGTCCCTGTCCCGCCAGGTGCTCACCGCCATGGAATCCATGATACGGTCCGGCAAGTGGAAGGTGGGGGACCGCATTCCCGCGGAGGCGGAACTGGCCCGGGCTTTTTCCGTCAGCCACAATACCATCCGCGAGGCCCTTCAATCCCTGATTCACATGGGGATGCTGGAGGCCCGGCCCGGAGACGGCACGTATGTGATGGCGTCAGACCGCTTTGCCGTTGCGGTGAGCAACCGCCTCAAGGAATCCGAACTGCCCCAGATTCTGGAAGCGCGCCTGGCTTTGGAAAAGGAAATTGCGCGGCTGGCTGCCGTTAAAAGGACGGAGGAGGATTTGAAGGTGCTGGAAAGCGCCCTGAAGGACTGCCACACCAGGGTAAGGCCGGGTATTGAGGATGACATGCTGTTTCACGCCGCCGTGGCCCGCGCCACGCATAATCCGGTGCTTGCGGAATTGTACAATGTGGTGATCCGCCATGTTCAGGAGAATCTGGAAGGCCTCTTGCAGGAGAAGCAGTATGACGCCGGGGCCATGAAGCTGCACGACGACTTGCTGGATGCCATCCGGAGGAGGGAGGCGGACACGGCGGAAAACATTATTGTGAAGATCGTGGAGTTTGATACGGTCAGCATAGGCGGCCAGTTCAGTGCCTGATATTCGGGTGTTTTGCCGATTGAACCGGCAGTTTGTCCGGTAACCGGAACGTTCCGGCGTCCTCCGCATGGCGGAAGCCGCCGTTTTTGCAAAAAAGAGGATGGAGCTCCGGGAAAATAGGGAAAGAGAGCTTGGTAATTCATGGAGTATGATTAGTATTTTCAACTTTTTCTTTACATTCTCAAACAAATAAATTATCCTGATAAAGCAATAATGTTCCAACTTTCCCTCCTTACCATGTTGTCTCTATTTCAAATACGTTCTATCGGCCTGATATTGATGGTCCAATGGTTTGGCGCTTTTGCCCAGGCCGTAGAAGATGTTCCTGATGAAGTACAGGCGCTGGAAATAAAATCGGAAACGACGTTGTGTTCTGCCGATTTCTATATTGCCCAAGAGCAGGGAAAGGATGTGGATGAGAAGACGGACAAGGAGCGCAAAAAACTGGGCATGGGTGAAGATGTTTTGTTGACTTTGACCGGAAAGCCCAAGGGGAATGTTTCTCAGTTGCAGTGGAAGATTACCAAAGGGGAAGCTCTTGCCTCTCTTCCCGAAAAAACCGAGGGGCTCGAAGAGGTTACATTGACGGTTAGTAAGCGGATACAAGAGAAGGGGGAAGTGGAAGTCACCGTCACGACGAGTGAAGGGCTGAAAAAAACATTACCTTTGAGATTCTTGTACCGACAAAGCTGACGGCAGTCGTTCCCGTCAAGGCCGATCTTCCCAGTGATCACAATATCATTATTGTAGCTGCTGATGTTAAATTGACGGTAGAACCTACGGAGGTGAATTTTGGAAATATCCAACTGATTGAACGCGATGGAGGATTGACCTATGTCATGCCGACCCCTCCTCCCGATCCGCAAAAACATGAAATAAAATTGGGCGTCCCGCATACGGAGCATGGATGCGATGACCCCAGGAGCATTGAACAAAATAATTCATTCATTGACCGGGTAATATATATGGCCAATTATAACGCCATACATGGAGCTAAGTTGCCGCAGGAATGGTTTTGGACTTGCGATTGGAAAGTCCATGATGGGAAAGGCGGTAAAGAGTCGACCAGTGACGATATACTCAAAGTGGAAACCGTGGAGCAGAGGTTCAAGGTTGAGTATGTGAAATTCGAAGGAACGGATGGAGAATTTGAAGAAATCCAAATTGCCATCAGGAAATTCGGTCGCGCCATATCCTATGATTTATGCTATCATCTAATGAATTATGAATATGTTTGGAAATAATCCAATGAAAGTGTTTACCTTTCTCGCCATGCTATGCTGTATGGTAGGGCTGGGACATGCCCTACCTTCCCCGGCGTGCCTGGAACCGTTTAAATCTCTCCCTGCGGAGCTGTCCGGCTTGCGGGAGAAGCTGGCGCAAGGGCGGCTGGTGGAGTTTTATACAGAGGCACGCTCCGTGCTGGGCCGATGCGCTTCTGTTAACAATAAGCAGATCACGCGGGAGGAGCTGGCGTTGCAGCTCTGGCTGTTCTATTATATCGCGGAAACGCTCCTTTATCCCGCCGACTACGACAAGGCGACGCCGGAGAGCATTTTTGACAATAATGATCATGCCGTCAAACATGACATGTTTTCCTTCCTCTACGTGATGAGCCGTGACGCCTCTCCGATGGCGCGCCGCCTCCATCTCCGGGGCAAGACGCTGTCCGACTTGCTGGCCACTTATGCGGCTTCCATCTATGCGCAGTTCCGGAACCGTTACGATCCGGATTTGGAGGAGAAGCACGAGGCCCTGAAAAGGTCGTTCGTTCCGTTAAACCGGAAGTATTTGGAAGAAGAACTCAAGAAACGTGATATCGTTTGCAATGTCAATCCCCAGTATTACGTCTTTCTCAACAAGCTGGCAGTAAACAATATCAGGAATAAAAGGTTAAAAAATTATATTTCCGTTCCCAGAATGAAGTATTTTGTGGAAATGCTGGTGAACCTGTTTCCGGGCCAGAGTGGGGCAGTAAAGAACTACCTCCGGATGGCGGGCTATGCGGACAGGGAAATTCCGGACTTGATCAACCGGACGGTGGGGCGTACTCCGGCCACGGAATTTTTGTACAAGGGCATGCCTAAGGATGTGCAGAAGGTAAAGCCGTGAAGCAGGACAAACGCTTAAGAACAGCAGTTTCCCAAGGCAGACGGAATTTCCTTTCCGGACAACTTAAAGCCGTCTGTCCCTTGTTCCCGGAAAAACGGTATTTTTGTGGAGGATGAAGAGGTTGGTAACGCTGTGATTTTTATGCTTTTCTGAATATAAAAGTTTGTTAGAGTTCCGGGCATGACTACCCCTGTTGAATTGAGGTGCCCGATGTGCGGCGCGCTGCTGGCGATGGAAGATGTGAATATGGCCACGGATATGGCTTTATGCCGAGCCTGCAACAAGATAAGCAGGTTTTCAGAGCTTGTTCAGGAGGAAAGGGATGAGGAAATCCTTGATTCCATCCCCCGGCGCATGAACGTGACAAAAACGGCACGGGGATTGGAAGTAACGTACAGGAAGCCCAAGGGCTCCGGATTTTTCCTGTTGCTGTTTGCATTGATTTGGAATGCTATTACTTATGTGACCATGTTTGCGATGATGGGGAAAATGGCCCATGAGAGTCTATTCGGGCAATTGTTCCTGATTCCTTTCGTTCTGGTCGGGTTCGGTACGTTTCTGGGCGCCGTTTATGTGTTGTTCGGCCGTATGACGCTGACCCTGTCGCCCGGAACGGGAGAGCTGTTCCGCGGGGTTGGGGGCCTGGGCCGTCGCCAGCAGTTTCTTCTGGCGAAGGATTCCCGCATTTCCATTGAGGCGAGTAATATACAGCAGAATAATAAGGTGCTGAACAAGATTGTAGTGGAACAACCGGACGGCAAGCCGTTCGAGTTCGGTACAGGTATTGCGGAGAAGGAAGCCCAGCAGTATGTGGCGGCCCTTCTGCGGCAGATGAGAGGGTAGGGCTGCTGTTCCGGCATTCCAGGGAAGGTGAAGGAATGCCAGGGAGAGCCGGCCTTTATTGCCGCAGGATTGGAAACGCCTTGGTGGAGCTGTTTCTCCGGCAGCAGGGGGGCGTCTGCCCGTGGGAGCGGCGCGGAAGGAAAAGCGGCGTATCCATTTCCGGGAAATAATTGGGTGGGCAAATCGTCCTGTTTTTATCAAATCCGTTGCTAAAGAGTCATGGATGCCGCTTGCAGGATTGCCCCGGAAATTTCAGAAATAATATTTTGATTGATATGGCAGGCAAGCCGCGTAAATTAACGTATGATGAAGAGAGCGTATCTATTGTTGATTCTGTGCAGTTTGCTTTGCGGGGCGGCGGGGGCGCAGAGCCGCCCGGCCACTCCGCCGAACATGGTGGTCATTCTGGCGGACGACCTGGGTTACGGGGATTTGGGCTGCACGGGGTCCAGGCAGATTAAAACGCCTTCCCTTGACCGGCTGGCGAAGGAGGGCGTGTTCTGCTCCCGGGCGTATGTGACGGCGCCGATGTGCTCCCCCTCCCGCATGGGGTTGCTGACGGGCCGTTTCCCCAAACGCTACGGCATCACTACGAATCCCAATATCCAGGTGGATTACCTCCCGGAGTCCCATTACGGGCTGCCCCTGACGGAAAAACTGGTTCCGGAGTATTTGAACCCCTGCGGCTACCGGAGCGCGGTGTTCGGCAAGTGGCATCTGGGCCACACGAAAGGACACACGCCGCCGGAACGCGGCTTCACGCGCTGGTGGGGGTTCCTGGGCGGTTCCCGGTCTTATTTTCCCGTGAAGAAGGAGGCTGAAGGCCTGAATCCCTCCATGATTGTGTCCAATTTTACGGATAAGACGGATATTACCTACCTGACGGATGATATTACGGACAGGGCGGTTGAGTTCCTCCAGGAGTCCAAAAAGGATAAAAAGCCGTTTTTCATGTTCGTTTCCTACAATGCTCCCCATTGGCCCAACGAAGCCAAACCGGAGGACATCGCCAAATTCAAGAACGTGCAGGACAAGGAACGCCGGATTTATTGCGCCATGGTGTATGCGATGGACAAGGGAATAGGCCGTATTCTGGATGCCTTGAAGAAGGACGGTCTGGAAAAGGACACGATTGTCGTGTTCCTGTCGGACAACGGCGGCGCTCCGGAAGCGTCTTCCTGCAACGCTCCTTTCCGGGGAGCCAAGAGGCAGCATTTTGAGGGGGGCGTACGCGTGCCTTTCATCATCAGGTATCCGGCGGACAAGAGGCTGATTCCCGGAAGCGTCTGCAAGCAGCCCGTTTCCACCGTGGACCTGCTTCCGGCCCTGCTGAAGGCAAACGGACATCAAATCCCCAAGAAACTGGACGGCATGGATATTCTGGAGCTGGTGGCGAACAGGGGAACGCCTGTTCCGCGCACGTTGTTCTGGTGCACGGATTATACGTCCGCCGTGCTGGACGGGGATATGAAGTACCTGCTTGTGCCGGACCGTGCTCCGCAGTTTTACAGCGTTACGGATGACCCCCAGGAGCAGAAGGATTTATATTTTTCTAGGCACCAGGATGCGGATTCCCTGGCCAGGAAGCTGGGAACATACCTGACCACGACGCCCGCGTGCCGTTTTCCGGACAGCATCAGCTGGTCCGCGAAGCTGATGAGGGAGTACGACAAGGCCACGCCGGACAAACAGCCTGAATGAGGCCGCATTGGATCTCGCCGGGGGCTCAGCGCTGCGGGTCAATACGCAGTGGCGCCTGTCGGCGGGATGGCAGGGCCGCGGGAATGCGGAGCCGTCCCTTTCTCCCGCGGGGCATGGTTGCCATTCCGGTGGCTGCTCCTCCCCTCCGTTGCGGATAGCCGGGCTATATGGTGGCCGGGCGGAATAAAATGCCTTGGTTTGGATTGGAACGTTCCGTTGACCGGTACGGAATCATGGTTTTCATGGTTCTGTTTTTCCGTTAAAAAAGCGCCTTATTTCAGGCGCTTGGGTTCCGCGATGCGGAGGATGCGTTCTCCGGGAAGGGCCAGGTTGCCCTTGTCCCGAGCGATCATTTCAAAGTAATGGGGATCCTGGGAAATCCAGATGAATTCGTTCTTGGCCTGTTCCATCTGCTCCCTGGATTTTTCCAGATGCGCCTGGAGGAAGGAACGCTCATGCTCCAGGGAGCGCAGGTCTTTCCATGGCTTGAAGCACACCAGGGAGAGCAGCATGGTCAGGCAAAGGGCTAGGACGATGGCAAAGAGGCGCAGAGCCCTCTGGACGATCAGGGCACGTTTCTCCCGGCGGATTTCAAGCTCCGCCAAAGTAAAACGATGGTAATAGCGGCGTCTCCAGAGCATTCTTTGCAGTTAAACAAAGCATTTTTGATCATAAAATGTGGATTTTGCCACCATAAACTGCGTCATCCCCCAGTTCCTCTTCAATTCTAAGCAGCTGGTTGTATTTGGCCATGCGGTCGGAACGGCTCAGGGAGCCGGTTTTGATTTGTCCGGCATTGGTCGCTACGGCAATGTCCGCAATGGTGGCGTCTTCCGTTTCCCCGGAACGGTGGGAGATGATGGCGGAGTATTTGTTGTCCTTGGCCAGTTCCACCGTGTCCAGCGTTTCCGTCAGGGAACCGATCTGGTTGACTTTCACCAGAACGGCGTTCGCCACGTGGCGGGAAATGCCCTGGTTCAGGAATTCCACGTTCGTGACGAAGAGGTCGTCTCCCACCAATTGGGTGTTGTGGCCCATGGCCCTGGTGAGCTGTTCCCAGCCCAGCCAGTCGTTTTCCGCGCAGCCGTCTTCAATGGAGATGATGGGGTATTTTTTCTGGAGCTCCTGGTAGTAGGCCGTCAGTTCCTCCGCCGTTCTGCCGCGGCCGTCCGATTTCTTGAAGACGTACAGGTTCTGGGAAGGGTCGTAGAATTCGGAGGAAGCCACGTCCAGGGCAATGAAGATGTCCGTGCCCAGCGTGTAGCCGGCGCGTTTCACGGCCTGGGCGATGCATTCCAGGGCGTCGTCCGCGGATTTCAGGGAAGGGGCAAAGCCGCCTTCATCCCCCACGGCGGTGGACAGGCCGCGGTCGTGCAGCACGTCCTTGAGCGCATGAAAGACTTCCGCGCCGTAGCGCAGGGCTTCCCGGAAGGTGGGCGCGCCCTTGGGCATGATCATGAATTCCTGGAAGTCAATGGGGGAGTCCGAATGAGCGCCTCCGTTGATGATGTTCATCATCGGGACGGGCAGTACCTTGGCGTTCGGGCCGCCCAGGTATTTGAAGAGGGGAAGATTGAGCTGGATGGCGGCGGCCTTCGCCACGGCCAGGGAGACGCCCAGGATGGCGTTGGCCCCCAGGCGGGATTTGTTGGGCGTGCCGTCCAGGTCGATCATGATTTTGTCAATGGCCGGCTGGAGGGTGGCATCGTGCCCGGAGACTTCCGGCGCGATGATCTTATTGATGTTTTCCACGGCCTTGAGAACGCCCTTGCCGCCGTAGCGCTTGGCGTCCCCGTCCCTGAGTTCCCAGGCTTCATGCTCCCCGGTGGAGGCTCCGCTGGGGACGGATGCGCGTCCGATGGCTCCGCCGGCCAGGGCCACGTCCACTTCCACGGTGGGATTGCCCCGCGAATCGATAATTTCACGGCCGCGGACGTCGATGATTTCCAGTTCGTTCATGATCATAAGATTTTTTATTGTCTTTTTTGGACCATGGAACGGCTTTTTTCGTTCCAGGGAACCATGTCATGACCGTGAAAATTCCGGGTTCAAGCGCGAAACTGACGCAGAACGGAGGCGATGTACTGAAGCACCTCCGGGTCCGTGATGCCGCCGCAGAATTGGAAGGGCTTGCCTTCCGGCTGAGGAACTAGGATGTGGCGGTAGTCGAATTCCGGATCCCGGATGGTTTTCATCACGATTTCCGATTGGGCGGGCAGCAGGAAAGTCCAGGTGCGGCCCATTGGACCGATGCCTCGGAACAGGGCCGCTTTCCCCGGTTGCGCGGTAATCGTGGTTTTCCCCAGCAGCATTTCCAGGCAGGTAAAGAGGTAAATGCCTTCCAGAACGGTAAAAAGGACGGCAAAGATACGGAGGGAGAATTCCTCTTTGCCGGGACCGAAGGACAGCCAGATGACGACCAGCGTAAGCGCCCCGAAGGCGGCGGCTCCCATGCATCTGAGCAATCCTCTGAACAGGGGATGCCTGTACGTGAGCGTGATTTTTCCATTGGCGGTTTTTACCGCCAGATGCCTGGGAGGGGGAACCCGGAATCCGGGTTCCGGAGCCGGGAAGGGCAGCTCCGTGGAAGTTCCGCAATTGCCGCAGGTGACCGTCTTCCGGCGGTCGTCCGTATCCGCCGCGGAGAAGGGCGCGCCGCATCCGGGGCATTTGAATTGTTCAGGGCTGGGAAGCATGGGGAGAGGGGTGCTGCCGGTTGGAAGGTTACCACAGGGGGCCGGGAGCCGCCATTCATTTTTGGGCGGCCTTCCGGGAAAGGGGAAAAGGGCGGGAGAAGCCCGGAACGGGATGAGGATTCCCGCGTCCGGGAGTTCCCCCTTGTACGGCGCATGGCCTCCATGTAGGATGGTGCCCATGATTGAGAGCAGGCGGCAGTTGAGGGAAAGAATTGAGGCGTTGGCGGAACCGGAATTCCGGAAGTTTTCCGCTTCCCTTATTCCCGGCGTCAACCGCCTGCTGGGCGTCCGCCTCCCCGTTCTCCGGAACCTTGCCCGTGAGGTGGCGCAGGGGAATTGGCGGGAGCTGCTGGAAAATCCCGCCGCTGCTCCGTATGCGGAGGAAGTGATGCTGGACGGCATGCTGATAGCGCTGGCGCGCATGGAGGCGGAAGAGCGCCTGGAACAGGTCGCGCACTTCGTGCCCCGCATGGATAACTGGGCTGTCTGCGATACTTTCTGCACCAGTTTGAAGTTCTGTAAAAAGCATCCTGCCCTGGTCTGGGAGTTCATCCAGCCGTATTTAACGTCCGCCCGGGTTTATGAGGTCCGCTTTGCCGTGGTGATGATGCTGGCCCATTTCATCACGGAGGATTACGTGGAACAGGTGCTGGTCCTGCTGGATGGCGTGCGGCATGAGGATTATTACGTGAGCATGGCGGTGGCGTGGGCGGTTTCCGTCTGTTATGTGAAGTTTCCGGCGCTGACGCTGGAGTATTTGAGGAATTCGTCCCTGTCCGATTTCACTTATAACAAGGCCTTGCAAAAAATTATTGAATCCCTGCGGGTTAGCCGGGAAGACAAGAATTTGATGCGGAGCATGAAACGCAAATAGGCGGCGGCTCCATGTCCGCGCGGCGGGAACCGCAGGAAAAGGGATGCGCGAAGATAGTGACGCAGGGAAGGGGGCCCATGCCGGAACGGGGCCTTGATTCCTTCCCGTGCAGGGTATGGAATGAGACGCTTACTATTAAAACCATGCCTAATATTAACGATAACTTCCTCAAGCTGCAGGCGGGATATTTGTTCCCGGAAATAGGGCGCCGCGTGAATGCGTTTGCCGAGTCCCATCCGGAGGCGGCCAAAAGGCTGATCCGCTGCGGCATCGGAGACGTGACGGAACCGTTGCCTATGGCGGCCATTGAAGCCATGCACCAGGCGGTGGACGATTTGTCCACCCATGAGCGCTTTCACGGCTACGGTCCGGAGCAGGGCTATTTCTGGCTGAGGGAGGCTATCGCCAAAAAAGCCTACCAGGTCCACGGCGTGCATGTGGAAGTGGATGAGATTTACGTGTCTGACGGCGCCAAGTGCGATACGGGCAACATTCTGGACATTTTCGGGCCGGGCAACAGAATCGCCGTGCCGGACCCGGTTTATCCCGTCTATGTGGATACCAATGTGATGGCCGGGAATACCGGGGATTCCAGCGCGGACGGTTCGTATGAAGGGCTGGTGTACCTCCCCTGCACGCCGGAGAACAATTTTGTGCCGCAATTGCCGGATGAACATGTGGATTTGATTTACCTGTGCTTCCCGAACAATCCCACCGGGGCCGTGGCTTCCCGGAATGAACTGCTGAAATGGGTGGAGTATGCCCGGGCTAACCACGCCATTATTTTGTACGATTCCTCGTATGAGGCATTTATACAGGATTCCGCCGTGCCCAAGTCCATTTTTGAAATTCCCGGCGCGCGGGACTGCGCCATTGAGTTCCGCTCCTTCTCCAAGCAGGGGGGCTTCACGGGGGTGCGCTGCGGCTACGTGGTGATTCCCAGGGAATTGCACGGCCATGATTCCAAGGGGAACAAGGTTCCCATCAGCCAGCTCTGGAGCCGCCGCACCAGCACGAAGTTCAACGGAGCTTCCTACATCGTCCAGCGGGGCGCCGCGGCCCTGTTTACGCTGGAAGGCATGGCGCAGACCGCCGTGCTGATCAGCCATTACCTGGGGAACGCCGCGCTGCTGCTGAATGCCTGCCGCCAGGCGGGCATGCGCGTGTGGGGTGGGGAAAACGCCCCGTATGTCTGGGTGCAGTGTCCGGACGGCCTGGATAGCTGGCAGATGTTTGACAAGATGCTGTATGAGGCGAATGTGGTCATTACGCCCGGTTCCGGCTTTGGTTCCAGAGGGGAAGGGTTCTTCCGCATTTCCGCGTTCAATTCACGGGAAAACGTGGAAGAAGTCTGCCGCCGCATCCATGCCCTGTTTGCCAGATAAAGAGGCGTTCCCAGGCA
The DNA here is from genome assembly GCA_947624785.1 of Akkermansia muciniphila. Taxonomy (GTDB): domain Bacteria; phylum Verrucomicrobiota; class Verrucomicrobiia; order Verrucomicrobiales; family Akkermansiaceae; genus Akkermansia; species Akkermansia muciniphila_F. The sequence continues at coordinate 31,059 of CANQLV010000014.1, forward strand.
GAGTTCGTCAGGCCGCAGTGCGGGAAGCACTGCGGCTGCGCGCATGGTTGGGATGTGGAAAGCGAGTAGGATGGAGTATCCGTCAACGCGGCGGAGGTGGAGAGTGCCGTATGGATTCCCCTGCCGGAACGATTTGGTTCATGGAAAAAGGATAAGTTAATTAACGGTCAATGGCCCGGATAGACCTGTTTCCAGGTTTTGCCTTCGTCCGTGCTTTCATAGATGCCTTTTTCCGCGTACAGGGTGATGTGCCTGTTGTTCGCGGTGTCAATCAGCAGGTTGAAGGCGGCTCCCCAGTCTTCCTTGTCGGAACGCTTCTGCCAGTTTCTGGCGTTGCGTTCGCTGGAGTATACTCCCTTGCCGTCCAGCGGGACGGCGAGCATGAAGGTATCGTCCAGGCGGCGCCTGTCAATGGCCAGCGTAGGCTGCGTGACGGGCAGCCCCTGAAGCACGCGGTTCATGGTGCGGCAGTCATTGAAGGAGGTGTAGACGCCCTGGGTGGAGAAGACGTAGAGCTGGTCTGCGGCGCGGGTGTCGTAAACCAGCCTCAGGAAGCCCGCTCCCTGCACTTCGTTTTTCTGGTCCCATTTCTTTCCGTTGTTGGTGGAGATGAAGATTTTACTCGTGTTGGCCTTGCGGTCCGCCGTCACGGCTCCAATCCTGCCCTGGGCGGTGGTATGGAACCCTACATTGGTGACGGGTTCCCCCGCCAGGCCCACGTTGTTCCAGGTGTCTCCGCCGTCCGTGCTCATGAAGAGCCCGGCGCGGTCCGAACCGACGATGATTTCACGCGGATTCCGGGGATTGACGGAGATGAGCTCCCCGGCGATGAAGGAGATGGGGGACGGGTCCACTTTCGCATCCGGGCTGGCGACGGTCCACGTTTTACCCATGTCTTTGCTGCTGAACAGGGCTCCTCCCTGGGAGGTCGGGGCCAGCAGGAATATTTTATCCCCGGCAAGCGCCATGGAACGGACGGTCTTGACGCCCCTGGGCAGCGTGAGGGGCTTGCGGGCGTAGGTTCCGTTTTTGCGTTCCAGCAGGTCCGCGCCGGAACGGTAGCGCGCCACCGCCAGATCCGGGGAGAGCAGGGAATAGCCGATGATTTTTCCGGCAGGCATGGCGGCGGTTATCCTGTGCGGCTGGAGTTTGACGGGTTTGATGGAGATTCCGTCCATGGCGGCGGAGAAGATGCCCTTCCCTTTGCCAGGAATGGTCCTGAACGTGATGCCGGCGATGGCTTCCTCCTTCATCGGGATGATGCGCTGCATGCCCATTTCCCATTTTTTCATGTCCGGGGAGGTGAAGCAGGTGAATTCATTGCCGCGCCGCATGATGCGCACCCAGGAGTGGTCCTTGTTCAAGGTGAAGGTGGATTGGCGCCCCGTTCCGTAGTCGCTGAAGTCCGCGCTGCACCGGAGGCCGCGGCCCACGGTCCGGAAGACGGCGATTTCATCGTCATAGTTGGTGGCTCCCGTGTCCTTGCGCACCATGATGCCGGCCCAGCAGTCGTCCCCGGTGTCCAGCGCCTTGTCGCTGATGGAGCTGATGCGGGCCGTCAGCATGAAGTCCCCCTTGATTTTTTTGCTGACCAGGTATTCCCCTTCGCCCACAAAGCGGAAGGAGTTTCCCGCGCCGCTGATGGAATGGGGCAGCCCCGGTTCCCCGCGCAGCATGGCTTCCCAGCCCGGAGTGATGCGGCTCTGGGAATGGACGGAGACGACGGGGGTGTCCACCGTATGGGAACCGTTATAGAAAACGCGCGCCCACAGTTTGTTTTCTCCGTCAAAGAGCATGAGGGGAGCGGTGAAGGGGGCTGTGTCCGCGGCGGCGGCCAGCTTGGCGCCGTTGTAGTATTCCACCTTGTTCACCCGTCCGGAGGAGATGGCTGTTTTCAGTACGCGTTCCGCTCCCTTGCCGCCCACTTCCAGCCTGGCTTCCGGTATGTCCGCCCGTTTGGAGCGCATGAGGCTGGCGAGCGGTATTTCCTCCATGGGGCGGTTGCCGTACTGCCAGCCCACCCACGCCACGGTGAATTCATGTTCCGGCTTTTTCTTGAAGTAGGTCAGTTTGATGGGAGTGACGCCCTTTTCCAGGAAGACGGAGGCGCGCCTTTCCGACGTGCTGTGCAGTCCGTCGTTGTCAATGACGGTTTTTCCGCCGACGTCCAGGCGGCTTCCGTCACAGGTTTGGAGGGCGAAGGTGTAGGCCCCCGTCTGGGGGACGACCAGGAAGCCTTCATATTCAAAGGCGAAGCGACCTTCCCTGGCCCCGCGCAGGGCCGTGTCAAACCCGTGGGAGACTCCGGTCCGCAACGGCTTGGAGAAGTCCAGTTCCGCCAGTTTGGACCATCCGTCCCTGTTTTCCAGGTATTTGTATTCCAGGCTGCTGGACAGTTCTTTTTTGCCGGGCAGCCCTTTCAGGGGAGCTTCCGCGGCGGCCTTGGCGAGTTTCAGGGTTTTCTGCTGGTCAAAGATGTCCGTGATGGTGAGCTTGACGAAGCATTGGGGGATGTCGCGGGGGAGCGCGACAGCTTTGGTGCGTACGTGCGGGATTTGTTCCTCCACCGTGTAAACGGGGGGTCCGGAGTATTGCGGATTGTCAAAGACCTCTATTTTGTACCCGAACTGGGGGGAGGACGTTTCCGCCAGCGTCCAGTCCACGATTACCTGGCTGCCGTCGTGCCGCGCCCTGCCTTCCGCCGCGATGGCGTCCATCACGGGCTTGTCCGGCTGGTTCAGCTTGAACGTGTGCTTGCGGCCCGGCTCCAGGTTTCTGGGGAATTGCCTGTTTTCCGTGTAGGACATGGTCAGGATGGAGTCGTTTTCCGTCTGGTGGACCGTCCAGCCGCTGTATTTCATACCTCCTTCCTTGGGAACGTTGATGGAAACGGTATCACATTTCTCCCACGCGCCGTTGTGCCTGTAAAAGCCCTTGCCGCGCCACAGTTCCCGCTGCTTCCGGCCCCCGTGCCCGAAGTCCTCCAGAAAGCCGCCGTTCCCCTTGAAGCCGGTGGCCGCATAGGGAATGCGGAAGGTGGCGATGTGGTGCCACCGGTTGCCGGCCTGGTCTTTCATCCACCAGCCGGCGTAGCATTCCTTCCCGGCTTCGTCCGCGCCCCAGGTCCGCATGAGCATGGTGTACCACTGCCTGGTCTTGATCCACGGGACGTCGCGCCCTCCGGCCTTTCCGGAAGCTCCTTCACCCACGTATTGCTGGGCGTAGACATGCGGGTTGACGTACACGTTGCGGACCTGCCGCCCTTCGTAAACGGGAGCGGGCCAGAAGGACCACACGGTGGAGGGACGGTAGGTTTCCAGGTTCGTGTTGTCGTTGGCGTTGGCCGCCACGCCGGCATAGAAGTAGCCGCCCTTGGGGAACATGTCCAGGTTCCAGCAAGAAAAGTAGGTTGATTCCGGCCAGTAGGGGTAGAGCAGGTCCACCATGATGATATCGGAACCGGCTTTTACTTCGTCGCCGTACCAGCTGGCGGAGGCGGGAAGCGTTAAAAGAAGCCACAGGGAGAGCAGGAATCTGGTCATGACGATGAAGAGGGGAAAATTTGCAAGAACGTGGAATCGTTCCATTTATCATGAAAAGGGGGGCTTGTGCCAGCGTCAAATGCAAGAACGTGATTCCGGTTTTGTCAGCGGGTGGGATGACGGCGTTTCCATGGCGCACTCAGCCCTTGCTCCTGTTTGCTTGTGCGGAGTAGGTTTTGGAACATGATCCCGCAGGTGCGCATGAGTTTTTTTTTCCGGCAGGCCGCTGTTCCTGCGTGCTGTGCATGCCTGCTGGCGGCTGCGGAGATAAGCCGGGGGCAGGAGAGGGAAACGGCGTCCTCCCCGCTGGAGCCGCTTTCCTGCGTTCATGCTTCGGATGGGAGAGTAACGGTGCGGGGGGCGGCCATGGGAACGGTGTTTACGGTGCGCGCCTATCCTGGGCACGGGATGGATGCGGCGGAGACGGAGAAGGCTTGCATGGAGGCTCTGGCCTGTGCCGTACGCTGGGAGAAGGTGATGTCCGCCATGGATGCGGAAAGCGGTCTGGCCCGGCTGAATGCCGCGGGAAACGGCGTTTCCGTGCCCGTTTCCCCGGAGCTGGAAAGGGCTCTTCTCCTGGCCCTGGATTATGCCCGGTTGACAAAGGGCTCTTTTGACCCCACGCTGGGTCCCTGCATCCGCCTGTGGAAGAAGAGCCGCCGCCGTGGCGCTCTCCCGTCCAGCGGGGAGCTGGAATGTGCGCTCCGGGCGTCCGGATGGGAAAAGCTGCGCGTCGGCAAGGGGACGGCGGTTAAAACGGTTCCCGGGATGAGGGTGGACCTGGGAGGCATCGGCAAGGGGTTTGCCGTGGACAGGATGGCGGAGATGTTGAGAGAGGGGGGAATTAGTTCCTTCTTTATTGACAGCACCAGCGATGTGCTGGCCGGAGCGCCCCCTCCCGGAGAGCGGGGATGGCGGCTGCTGGTAGATGAAGGTAATGGGAAGAATACGGTGTTACTGTTGAGCCATGCCGCCGTCTCCACCTCCGGGAACGCCCGCCAGATGGTGAAGATTGGCGGCACGGCGTATTCCCATGTGCTGGACCCCCGCACGGGGCTGGGTGTTACGGAAGGCAGGCAGGTAAGCGTGCAGGCGCCTTCCGCTGCGCTGGCGGACGCCCTGGCGACGGCGGGGAGCGTGATGCGTGAAGAGGATTTCCGCTTCCTGGCGGCCGGGTTGCCGGGAGTGTCCGTCCCGGCTTTTTTCCGGAGTTCTTCACGTTCCGCGGAGGGAACGCAGGAACAGAATGGCGCGCAGAGGCCAAGATAAACGGCAGGATGAAAGAAGTGGGGGAGTGGACGCGTTTTTTAAGATACACCTCCATAGACCATTTATGAAATTGTACCGTTTTTTCCTGCCAGCCGTTCTTGGCGCCGCCGTATCCGCATCATTTGGCACGGAGTTCCCGAATCCTTATCCGGCTCCGGAGCCCGGCGTCCGCCTGACTCCTGAAACCCCTCTTTCCCCTTCCGTCAACGGCGCCCGCATTGTTGGAGCCACTCCCGGCGCCCGCGTGCTGTTCCAGGTCCCCGTTTCCGGGGAGCGCCCCATGAAGATTCAGGCGACCGGCCTTCCTTCCGGCCTGAGGATGGATTCGCGCGGGCTGATTACGGGGACCGCTCCGGCGGGGAAAGGGGAATACAAGGTGAACATCCGGGCTTCCAACAGGCATGGAAAGGATGCTAAGGAGTGGATTCTGAAGGTGGGGGATGATTTGTGCCTGACTCCGCCCATGGGTTGGAGCAGCTGGTATTCCTACAGTGAAGCCGTGGGGCAGGACAACGTGCTGAAGACAGCCCGGCTTTTTGTGGAGCGGGGGCTTGTCAACCATGGCTGGACCTATATCAATATTGACGATTGCTGGCAGGGCGAGCGAGGCGGAAGGAATTTCTCTATCCAGCCTAACAAGCGTTTTCCGGATATGAAGGCCATGTGCGATTCCATTCATGCCATGGGGATGAAGGTGGGCATTTATTCCACGCCCTGGATGGGGACGTATGCCGGGTTTATCGGAGGAAGCGCGCCCAACGCGAAGGCGGACTACGGGGAAATGGCCATTCCGGAGAAGGACCGCAAGCAGAAGAATCAAATTTTCGGGAGTTATCCCGGCGTGCATCGCAGGAAGGCGGACAGCGTGGGCGCCGTCTGGCTGTTTGACCGTGACGCCAGGCAATGGGCTGACTGGGGATTGGATTATGTGAAGGTGGACTGGAACCCCAATGACGTGCCGACGACGGAACGCATCCGAAAGGCGCTGGACGATTCCGGGCGGGACATCGTGCTCAGCCTGTCCAATGCCGCCCCGTATGAACAGGTGGAAGAGCTGGGGAAGCTGTCCAATTTGTGGAGGACGACGGGTGATATCCAGGACCACTGGGGCAGCGTCAGCAGCATCGGCTTTTCCCAGGAACGCTGGCAGAAGCACATGCGCCCGGGCCACTGGAATGATCCGGACATTCTCCAGATCGGGAAGCTGGGCAAGCCCAACCAGCCCAATACCACGTTTGTCCAGACGAAGCTGACGCCGGATGAACAGTACACCCATGTGACCCTGTGGTGCCTCCTGTCCGCCCCGCTCATCATTTCCTGTGACCTGGAGCATATCGATTCATTCACGATGGGGCTCCTGACCAATGACGAGGTGATTGCCGTGGACCAGGATCCTTCCGCTCGTCCCGCCCGCAAGGCGTGGCACCGGGGGGATTTCCAGGTCTGGACGAAGGAGCTGTCCGACGGCTCCGTAGCGGCGGGGTTTTTCAATACCGGGAAAGAGAAAGGCGTCCTGAAGGTGAATCTGAAGGAACTGGGGCTCTCCGGCGCGCATGAGGCCAGGGATCTCTGGAAACGCGCCGACCAGGGAACCGTGAAGGGAGATATGGCGGTGGAGCTGAACAGCCATGGAGCGGCCATGTTCCGGTTCAGTAAAAAGAATTGACAGGGGGGCAGGAATGGATGGTTTCAGGGCCGGCATCTTTTTTGGCGGCCAGGGAGTCCGTAAATACCGTGTTTCCGCGCCCGTCCATTCTGTGGGGATAAAGGATGAAATGGATAGCCGGCTTTGCAAGAATAGCCTGGTGGGAGGCGGCTTTAAGAAAGAGGCCGTTTCAGCCTTGTTTGCAGGGGTCTCGTTTCGCGGCAAATCCGCTGCCGCCCTTGCCGCGTGAAAGTCTTTATCTTTTCCATAAAAAAGAACCGCTCCGGTTAACCGGAACGGTTCTTATAAAGAGATTGATGTGACTTGCCTTAATCTTTCCGTACAGCTTTCTTAGGCGGCGATGCCGAAGTGCTGCTGGATGGAGGCGAAAATCTTGTCGCGGCGGGCGCGGGCTTTTTCGATGTCACGGGTCTTCAGAGAGAATCTCAGGCGTTCCGCCGTGGAGTCCGGCTTGTGAACCGTGACGTGGCACCACCAAACCCCCCTGTTGTTCCACAGGTGATGGTTGGGGTTGTCATCATTAATTCTAAGAGCGATTTTGGTTTGGGCTTTCATCTGTGTGATCTTTTTCCAGTAGAGGACGTCTTATTTACGTCCGTGGGTATATTAATGTTTCAATAAAACCTTCAACTTGGAGGCGCCTCACTTAAGCAGATGATCCCTTGTCTTTTTGGACATCTTTTTCTGCCAGTTGCTCACCTCGTTGAAGCCTTAGAGTTCAAGTGGTGTAACAACGTTCAAAAAAAGAATCTTTTTTACAGGAGACCTACCTTTTTAAGAGTGTTGTAAGCACCGTTCTTGTTGATCGTACGCAGGGCCTTGGCGGAAATCTTCATTTTCACGAATTGACCGAGTTCGGGAACCCAGATGCGCTTTTCCTGAAGGTTGGGGAAAACGGTACGATTGACAGTCTTAGTGACGTGACGACCAATACCGCCCTTTTTCTTGGCAAGACCGGAGCGATGGATACGACGACCTTTGTGAGGCATGGTACCTCTGATGATGCAAATTCGGGACATGGCAATCGAAGTTATTTGTTAATGCGAGAGAGATAATCTAGCGTATTTTCGCCTAAGGTCAAGAACAACCGAACAAAAGACTCGGAATTTGTGCCGGCCCGGCGGCAGCGCTGCCGGGCTCTCCTGCGGTCTGCTTTCGTCCGTTCATGGCCGGATGGCTTGTTTGCCCGTGTAAAACGTATCCGGCGCTTGCACGGAGGGGGGCGGCGTGAGAGATTGAAAGCATGAGTGAAAATCATTATGCAGAGTTTTCCGAGTGCAGCGTGAAGCCCCAGGACGTGCTGGAGTATGTTTCCGGTCCCATGCCGGTTCCGGCGGAGGGGGAGGTGCTGATACGGATGAAAGCGGCCCCGATCAATCCGGCGGACATCAATTTTGTACAGGGCGTTTACGGCGTGAAGCCCGTGCTGCCCCATTCCCGCGCCGGCCTGGAAGGCTGCGGCGTGGTGCAGGAGTCCCGCGCAGAAGGCTTCAGCAAGGATGATGAGGTGATTCTGCTGCGCGGCGTGGGTTCCTGGAGCGAGTATGTGGCGGTTCCCGCCGTGAACGTGATGAAGCTTCCCGTGAAGGTGGATCCCGTGCAGGCGGCCATGCTGAAGGTGAATCCCCTGACCGCCCTGCGCATGCTGGAAGGGTTCGTTTCCCTGACTCCGGGGGACTGGGTGGTGCAGAACGCCGCCAATTCCGGCGTGGGAAGGTGCATTATCCAGCTGGCCCGGGAGATGGGCGTGAAGACGGTGAATTTTGTGAGAAGGCCGGATGAATTGAGGGATGAATTGACCGCGCTGGGCGCCGACCTGGTGGTGGGAGAGGATGACGAGGATGTGGTGAAGAATACCCTGGGCCGCCTGGACGGAAAGAGGCCCGTGCTGGCCTCCAACGCCGTGGGCGGGGAAAGCGCCCTGCGCCTGATGGACATGCTGGCTCCCGGCGGAAGCATGGTGACGTACGGCGCCATGAGCAGGAAGAGCATCAAGGTGCCGAACGGTTTCCTGATTTTCAAGGGCATTAAACTGGAAGGCCTGTGGGTGACGCAGTGGCTCAAGAATGCCCCCGTTCCGGAGATTGAGGCCGCTTACGACAAGCTCGCGCGCCTGATGGCGGACGGCAGGCTGAAGCAGGCCGTGGATACCGTTTATCCGTTGAGCGACGTGCGCCGGGCCGTGGAGAAGGCCCAGGAAGAGTTCCGCAGCGGCAAGGTGGTGCTGAGCATGGACCGTGCCTGATGCGTGGAGAGGGAGAGTTTTTGTTTTCCCGGGCCGCGGAGCGCTGGATGGATTTTTTCAGCGTTCCGTGGTTCGGGTGGTATTGGCTGCTGGCCTGGATGATGGCGGGGCTGAGCCTTTATTCCATGTGGCAGGCCGGTGATTTTTTTCTGGAAAAGAGCCGCTTTGCCCGGGAAGGGCTGTGTACGGAGGGGACGGTGCGGAATATCACGGAGGATACGGTGAAGTTGTGGAGCCGTTCGCGGGCCATGGGGCCGTCCGGACCTTCTCTGGACGTCTGGGCGCCGGAAGTGCGTTTCCTTCCGCAGACCGGGGAGGGGGAAGTGGTGTTTCAGTCCCCCGCCTTTCTTTTCTGGTCTTCCTATTCCAGGGGGGACCGGGTGACGGTCTGCTACCCGCCGGAACGTCCGCAAAACGCCCGTGTGGCGGACAGCTTCATCTGGTGGCCGGAAACGCGCCGGGCCCTGTGGCTGATGGCGTTTCTGCTTGCTGGCGGAACGGTCCTGCTGAGGAAGAGGGAAGTGCGGAGTTCCGTAGGCGCGTAAAGCAGGGATTGCGCCGCGGCGTGCGCGCCGTTTGCCGTTTCAGCCCAGCGTGGAATCAAGCCACGTGTTGAGGATTTCCACGGCGGCCACCTGGTCGATGATGGGGCGGAAGCTTTTTGCCTTTTTGCCGGCGGCGTGCAGTTTTTCCTGGGCGATGACGGTGGTGAGGCATTCATCCATGAATATCAGGGGAAGGCCGGGAAGGGCGGCGGCCAGTTCCCTGCCGAACGCGCGCACCTTGGCGGCGGCGGTTCCTTCCGTGCCGTCCATGCGGACGGGGATGCCCAGCACCAGGGTGCGTATCCCCCGCTCTTGGACGAGCTGGACGATGCGGGTGACGCCGTCCGTTTTGTGCCTGTGGATGGTTTCCACAGGGTGCGCCATGATGCCCACGGGGTCCGTGGCGGCGATGCCGATGCGGGCTTCTCCGTAGTCAATGCCCAGGGCCGGATGCTGGCTGGTCATCTGAGTTCGTCCGGAAGCTGGTTGACGATTTTTTTAATTTCGTCCGCCTTGTTTTTATCCGCAATCAGGATGGCGTCCGCCGTTTCCACCACGATCAGGTTTTCCACGCCCAGCAGGGCCACGTGCTTGTCTCCCCGCTGGGAGAAGACGATGTTGCCGGAAGCGTCCTGCACGGTGATGTCCGTATTGGTGGTGTTTTTGTTGTGGGTTTCCAGATAGTTGGCTACGGAGATCCAGGAGCCTACGTCGTCCCAGTCAAAGGTGGCTTCAATGTTCAGCACCCGGTCCGCGTTTTCCATCAGCGCGAAGTCGATGGAGATGGGCGTGAGCGCCGGGAATTCCTCCCGGATGGTTTCCTGAGGATCCGGGGATTCCGCGATGTGCTCCACGAAGGAGGCCAGCTCCGGGCAGTGCTTGTCGAGCTGCTCGCACACGGCGGGAATGCTCCAGACGAACATGCCGGCGTTCCAGCAGAAGTTGCCCCGGCTCAGATAGGAGGCGGCTGTGGCCGTGTCCGGCTTTTCCCGGAATTGGACGACTTCGCGGCAGGAGCAGCCCGGTGCGGAAGCGATTTCCTTCCCGCGTTCGATGTAGCCGTAGGAGGGGCACGGCCACGTGGGCTTGATGCCCACGGTGACGAGCGCCTTTTCCCGCGCCGCCGTGTCCATGGCGCCTTTCATCAGGGAGCGGAAGGACGCCTGGTCCTGGATAAGCTGGTCGGAAGGGATGACGAGCATGACCCCGTGCGGGTCCGCCGCCCTGATGAGGCCGATGCCCAGGGCGATGGCGGGCGCCGTGTCCCGGCGCACGGGTTCGGAGATGATGTTGTCCACGGGGATGTCGTGGGCCTGGCGGCGCACTTCCGCCTCCTGCAGGTGGTTGGTGAGGATGAAGATGTTTTGCCGGGGCACCAGCCCGTCCAGCCTGTCAATGGCCTGGCGGAGGAGGGTGCCTTCTCCAAACATGTTCAGGAGCTGCTTGGGGCGGTGGTCGCGGGAGAGGGGCCAGAAACGGGTACCGCTGCCGCCGGCCAGAATGAGAGCGTATTGGTTCATGGCGATTCCGTAGGAATGTGATTTAAAAAAAGGTCAAAGTGCGCCGAAGCGGCGTTTTCTGCGGGAGTAGTCCAGCAGCGCCGCTTCCATGTCACGGTCGCTGAAGTCCGGCCACAGTGTTTCCGTTACATAGAGTTCCGCATAGCTGATCTGCCACAGCAGGAAGTTGGAGACGCGCATTTCCCCGGAGGTGCGGATGAGCAGGTCCGGTTCCGGCATGCCGGCCGTGTCCAGATGCTGGTTGAAGAGGTCTTCCGTGACGGCGTCCGGGTGGAGTTCCCCGCGGGAGGCTTTCTCCGCGATTTTTCTGGCGGCGGCGGCAATTTCCGCCCTGCTGCCGTAGGAGAGGGCCAGAACCAGGTTGAGCCTGGTATTCCCCGCTGTGGCTTCCAGGCTGGATTGCAGCAGTTTCTGGGTTCGCTTGGGAAGGCGTGAAAGGTCGCCTATGGCGTGAAGGCGCACGCCTTTTTCCTGCATCTGGCTGAGGCGTTTTTTCAGGAATTCATGCAGCAGCATCATCAGCGCGTGCACCTCCGTCTTGGGGCGGTTCCAGTTTTCCGAGGAAAAGGCGTAAAGCGTGAGCCAGGGAATATCATGGTCAATGCAGAAGTCCACACAGCGCTCCACCGTATCCGCCCCCGCACGGTGCCCTGCCTGGCGGGGCAGATGGCGGCTGTGCGCCCAGCGGCCGTTGCCGTCCATGATGCAGGCAATATGAACCGGCAGTTTTTCCTTGGGAATGGTAAGCATAGATAGATGTGGCTCCGCTACTCTAGTCCATGACCGGGTCCAGTTCAACACGCAAGTTTTTCAGGATGTATTCCTGCCTTTCCCTCGTGTTTTTGCCCATGTAGAAGGACAGCAGCTCCTTCACCTTGTGGGAGTCTTCCAGGCGAACGCGGTCCAGGCGCATTCCTTCCCCGATGAAGGCCTTGAATTCCTGGGGGGAGATTTCGCCCAGGCCCTTGAACCGGGTTATTTCCGGGTTTTTGCCCAGCAGGGCGATGGCCGCTTCCCGCTCCGCGTCCGAGTAGCAGTAGATGGTCTGCTGCTTGTTGCGCACGCGGAAAAGGGGAGTCTGGAGGATGAAGAGGTGGCCCTCCCGGATCAGCTCCGGGAAGAACTGGATGAAGAAGGTCATCAGCAGGATGCGGATGTGCATGCCGTCGTCGTCAGCGTCCGTGGCGATGACTACCTTGTCGTAGCGCAGGTCTTCCAGCCCGTTTTCAATGTTCAGGGCGTGCTGGAGGAAGTTGAATTCCTCGTTTTCATAGACGACCTTGCGGCTCATGCCGAAGGAGTTCAGCGGCTTGCCGCGCAGGGAGAAGACCGCCTGGATTTCCGCATCCCGCGCCGTGGTGATGGAGCCGGAGGCGGAGATGCCTTCCGTGATGAAGAGGGTGGTTTCCCCGGCGCGGGAGTGCTTGGAGTTGTAGTGCACCCGGCAGTCCCGGAGGTTCTTGTTGTGGATTTTGGCCTTGCGGGCGTTTTCCTTCGCCAGCTTCTGGATGCCGGAGAGTTCCTTGCGGTCCCGCTCGGAGTCCTTGATCTTGGCTTCCAGGGCTTTGGCCGTCTCCGGGTTTTTGTGCAGGTAGTTGTCCAGCTCCCTGGCGATGAAGTTGCCTACGAAGGTGCGGATGGTTTCCCCCTCCGGGCTGATGGTGTTGGATCCCAGCTTGGTCTTGGTCTGGGATTCAAAGACGGGTTCCTTCACCTTGATGGAGATGGCGGCCACGAGTGAGGAACGGATGTCCCCGGCCTCATAGTTTTTCTTGAAAAAGTCCCTCAGGGTTTTGACGATGGCTTCCCGGAAGGCCGCCTGGTGGGTGCCCCCCTGCGTGGTGTGCTGCCCGTTGACGAAGGAGTAGTGCTCCTCCCCGTACTGGCCGCCATGGGTGAAGGCCACCTCGATATCGTGCCCTTCCAGATGGATGATGGGGTAAAGAGGCTCCTCGCTCATGGCTTCCGTGAGCAGGTCCAGCAGCCCGTTTTTGGAGACGTAGCGGCGTCCGTTGAAATGCAGGGCCAGCCCCTTGTTGAGGTAGGAGTAGTACCGGCACATTTTTTCAATGTATTCCGGACGGAACTGCGTGTTTACGGGGAAAATGTCCGGGTCTGCGTGGAACGCCGTGCGGGTGCCGTTGGGCTCCTCCGTGGCGCCGTCCTTCCGTCCCTTGGGGAGTTCCTTCCCGCGGCAGAACTGGTAGGAGCGCGTTTCCCCGTCGCGGTAGGCCTGGATTTCAAAAAAGTCGGAAAGGGCGTTGACCGCCTTGATGCCTACGCCGTTGAGGCCCACGGATTTTTTGAAGGCGTCGCTGTCGTACTTGGCTCCGGTGTTGATTTTCGCGGCGCAGTCCAGCAGTTTGCCCAGCGGAATGCCGCGCCCGAAGTCGCGCACTTCGCACAGGCCGTCCGGAGTCACGTCAATGGTGATCTTTTTGCCGAAGCCCATGACGAATTCGTCAATCGAGTTGTCGATGACTTCCTTCAGCAGCACGTAAATGCCGTCATCCGGAGAGGTTCCGTCGCCCAGTTTGCCGATGTACATTCCCGGACGCATGCGGATGTGCTCCCTCCAGTCCAGGGTTTTAATGCTGTTTTCGTCGTAGGCCATGTGCAGCGGGGTCGCGCCTATTATAGCGGAGCTCCCGGAATTTGCGAAGAAAAAATGCGTGCCCGTCCATTTGCGCCCAATGGGGGCTTGACCCGGAGGCCGTCCCTTGGTGGAATCCATGGCGTATGATCAGTTGTAAGGCTCCGTGCAAGGTGAACGTTTCCCTCCGCGTTCTGGGAAAGAGGGCGGACGGTTTCCATGAAGTGGATACCGTGATGGTTCCCCTGGAATTGTGCGACGTGCTGGAGTTTTCCCCGGCGAACGGCCTGGAAATGAGCTGTGACGCCCCGGGCGTTCCACTGGATGAAAGCAACCTGGTCATGAAGGCGGGGCGGCTGATGGAGCGGGAGCTGGGACGGCCCGTGCCGTGGCATGTCCGCCTGGTCAAGAACGTGCCCCACGGCGCGGGGCTGGGCGGCGGCAGCAGCGACGCCGCGTGCGTGCTGTCCGCCCTGAATGAGCTGGAACGCGGCGGCCTGTCCCGGAGGCGTCTGGCGGAGCTGGCCGGGGAGATCGGTTCCGACGTGGGATTTTTCATTTATGGAATGGCGTGCCGCTGCACCGGACGCGGGGAAAAGGTGGAGCCCCTGCCGGAATGGAGGGAATGGCGCCCCCGGATCGTTCTGCTGAAGCCGTCGTTCGGCGTTTCCACGCCGGACGCCTACCGCCGCTGGGAGGGTTCACGGGAATTGCCGGGCATTCCGTACGGGGAGCAGCGGGTGGACGGCCATGTGCTGGTCAACGACCTGGAAAGGCCCGTGTTTGAGAAGCATTTGTTCCTGGCGGAGATGAAGCGCTGGCTGCTGGAAAGGCCCGGCGTGCGCGGCGCCATGATGTCCGGCTCCGGCTCCACCATGTTCGCCGTGGCGGAGGATGAAGAAGCGGCCCGCACGCTGATGGAGGACGCCGCGCGGGAACTGGACCCCACGCTGTGGATGTGGTCAGGCCTTGTGGCTCAGTAGGGCGCCAGGTAAAAACATGGTTGTGCAGGAGGCCTTGCCTTGACGGCGGGGGATGCATGCCGTTACACTCCGTCCATGATGAAGAGTTTGTTTGCAGGTGTGATGGCGGCGGCTGCGTGCGCCGTCCAGGCCGGTGAATACGGAGACAGCGCCGTCCAGGCCGCCCGGGAGCTTTCCGGAGCGGTGAAAACGGGCGACATGATGTGGATGATTGAGAAGATGTACGCTCCCATGAAGAAGCAGCTTGTGTCTTCCTTCCCGGGAGGGGAGGCCGCCTTCATGAAGACCATGAGGGAAAAGATGCAGGGAGCCGCCGCCGTGATGAAAGAGCGCGGCATGGTGGTGGAGACGTATGAAATAGGCCAGCCCACGGCGGAACATCTGGTGAAGGGCGGTGATGAAGTGCTGGTGGTGCTCCCCACGCGGATGGTCATTTCCATGAAGCGCCCGGACGGGATGCCCGTGAAGATGGAGAATACCGGCGTCCTGGTGCTGGTGAAGGATTTGAAGGACAAGGGGCCCTGGACGTTCATCGACGCTTCCAGGATGAATGCGAACGGCCTGCGTTCCATGTTCTACGATCTGCCTGAAAAGGTGAACCTGCCGCCGGTTTCCTCCCGCCAGCTTCCCGTGGGCCAGTAGGGCGCGCGTTCCCGTATGAATGGCGCCGGGGCAGATGAGGTGGAAGGCGTTAGCGCCTTTGAGGCTTATGTCCACCGGGCATTTGCCCCGGACGGGTTGTTCTCCCGCGCCAGGGATTTTGAATACCGGGCGGAGCAGCAGAGCATGGCCCTGGCCGTGGCGAGGGCGCTCCAGGTGGACGCCCCGCTGCTGGTGGAGGCCGGAACGGGCGTAGGCAAGTCCCTGGGCTATCTGCTGCCGGCCGTGAAGTTTGCGCTGGATTTTGACCGGAAAGCGGTCATTTCCACGCATACCATCAATTTGCAGGAGCAGTTGTTCAACAAGGACATTCCGCTGTTGCGCGCCGCCCTGGGGATTGATTTTTCCGCCGCCCTGCTGAAAGGCAGGCAGAATTACCTGTGCCATACCCGCCTGCGGCGCGCGCTGGCCCAGATGGACTCCCTGTTTACGCAGGGGGAAGCCGCGGAGCTGATGCGGATTCAGGACTGGGCGCTGAGAACGCAGGACGGCACCCTGAGCGACATGGCGTTCCGCCCGTCTCCCAAGGTATGGGCCATGGTGTGCAGTGAACCGCATGCGTGCAGCATGCGCCATTGCGGCCCTTCGTGCCCGTACCAGGTGGCCCGCAAGAGGGTGCTGGAGGCCAAGGTGGTGGTGCTGAACCATACCCTGTTTTTCGGCTTGATGGCCCAGGCGGAGGATTCCGAGGAGGCCGGGTTCGTTTTTCCCGGTGATTTTGTGGTTCTGGACGAGGCCCACATGATTGAGAACATCGCCGCCCGGCAGTTGGGCGTGCAGCTCTCGGAACCGCATCTCAACTACGAACTGCTGCGGATGTTCAATCCGCGCACGCACAAGGGCCTGCTGAAACCGCTGAACAATCCGGCCCTGTTCCAGCGGGTGCAGGACGTGATTGACGCTTCCGGCCTGTTTTTCCAGAACGCGCGGGATGACCTGGGGTTTGCGGGCTCCGGCAAGATTGTCCGCATTCTCCAGCCGGAATGGTCCCAGGACATTCTTTCCCTGCCTCTGGCGGAGCTGATCGGGGAATTGAAAAGGGAAGGCGCGAAGCAGGAGGAAAACGTGGCCGTGAAGGATGAACTGGCGGACATGGCCGCCCGCATGGAGGAGGCGCAGGCTTCCCTGAAGGTGCTGATGGACATGACGGAGGAGGGGCACGTGTACTGGGCGGAGCGGTCCGGCCCGGAGGGAAGGAACATGAGCGTGTGCTCCGCCCCCGTGGAGGTGGGTGATATCCTGAGGGAGCGCCTGTTTTCCGCCGGGCGTTCCGCCATCCTGACCTCCGCCACGCTGGGAACGGGGGATGCGGACATGAGCTACTTTGCGGGGCGCGTGGGCGCGGAAAGCGTCCGGAAGCTCCAGATAGGGAGTCCGTTCAATTACCGGGAGCAGATGAGGCTGATCGTGGCCCGCTCCATGCCGGAGCCGGACCAGCCGGAATATGCGGAAGTGCTGCCGGAGTGGGTTAAAAGGTATCTGGCGGAGTCCCGCGGCAGGGCCTTCGTGCTGTTCACCAGCTACAGGCTGATGGTGCAGGTGGCGGAAAAGGTGCGCCCGTTCTGCGAGGAGCAGGGCTGGACCTTGTACGTGCAGGGGCAGGACATGCAGCGGCACGCCATGCTGGAGGCGTTCCGGAAGGATGTGAACAGCGTGCTCTTCGGCACGGACAGTTTCTGGACCGGGGTGGACGTGCCCGGGAAAGCCCTTTCCAACGTGATTGTGACGCGCCTGCCGTTTGAGGTGCCGGACCATCCGCTGGTGGAGTCCCGCTTTGAGAGCATCAGGGCGCGCGGGGGGAACCCGTTTTACGAGTATTCCGTGCCTGTAGCCATTCTGAAGCTGCGGCAGGGGGTGGGGCGGCTGATCCGCACGAAAAGCGATTCCGGCATGGTGGTGATTCTGGACCCGCGCGTAGCCACCAAGAGGTACGGGGCGCGGTTCATCAAGTCCCTGCCGGATGCCCGGCTGGAGTTCGTGTAAGGAGTTTTCCCTCCTTAAAGCTGGCCGGAGTTTTCCCGCTCCCTGCCGTGCTGCATCAGGCGGTAGCTGAGGGGTTGTTCCAGGCGCGCTTCTTCCAGCAAAGCGCAGTCGGAGAAGATGTCCGGAACGGGCGCGTCCGCCAGAATGGAGCCGTCTTTCATCACAATGCAGCGGGTGCACAGGTCCATGACCATGTCCAGGTCATGGGTGGCGATGATCTTGGTATGGGAGAATTGGCGCAGGAGGCTGATGAGGGTGCGGCGGGAGGCCGGGTCCAGGTTCGCGCTGGGTTCGTCCAGAACCAGGATGTCCGGGCTCATGGAGAGGACGGTGGCGATGGAGACGGCGCGTTTTTCCCCGCCGGAAAGGTGATGGGTCATTTTGTCCGCCAGCGCTTCCGCATGAACGTCCCGCAGGGCTTGTTCCACGCGGCGGCTGATTTCCTCCGGGGGAAGGCCCATGTTGAGGGGGCCGAACGCCACGTCCTCCCGGACCGTGGGCATGAAAAGCTGGTCGTCCGCCTGCTGGAAGACCATGCCCACGCTTTCCCGGATGCGCGCGACGGTCTTGGGCGTGACGGGGATGTCCCCCACCCGCACCTGGCCGGAGGACGGCGCCAGCAGGCCGTTGAGGTGGAGCAGCAGGGTGGATTTTCCCGCTCCGTTTCCGCCCACGACGGCGACGGATTCCCCGTGGGTGATGCGCAGGGAGACGTGGTCCAGCGCCGGAGGGGAGTCCGGGTAGCTGAAGCACAGGTCAATGGTCTCTACAAGGTGGTGGCTCATGGGATGAGGCTGCGGGCGCACTGGCCCGCCAGCATGGTGACGTTGAAGCAGCGGAACAGGATGACGAGGGCGCAGAAAAGAAGGCCGCCCGCCACGCCGCGCCCGGTGATGACGCCGGGGGCGCTGACGAATTCCGGGTCTTCCCCTCCCCGGCACAGGACGGCCTGGTAAATGCGTTCCGCGCGCCCGAAGGTGCGCAGCAGGAGCTGTCCGGTCATGGCCCCCCAGGTGGAAAGGGGGACGGAACCGGAGCCTCCCCGCCGGGAGCGGAAGGCCATCAGCATATTCTGGAATTCATCCATCAGGATGAAGGCGTACCGGTACAGGAAGGCCAGCAGCGTGACCAGGATGCGCGGCGCGCCGAGCTGCCTCAAGCCCCGGCAGAGCGGAGCGAAGCCCGTGGAGGCCAGCAGCGTGAAGGCTCCCAGGATGGTGAGCATGCACCGCAGGATGATGGAGATGAAGGAGATCATGCCCTGCGTGACGGGAATGCCGAGCCATTCTCCCGCCGGCGTCCTGTCCACCAGAGGGTTGAAGATGCCGATCATGACGGCGACGGGCAGCAGCCACAGGGTGCGCTTCAGCAGATAGCCCAGGGGGAGCCCCGCCATGCGGATGACGCAGACCGGGAACAGGAAGAAGGGCAGCAGCCCCGTGATTTCCTGCGGCGGCCAGGAGAGCACGCAGATTTGAAAGACGAGGAAGGCGCCGATTTTAATGCGGGCGTCCAGACGGTGAAAGCCGGTGTTTCCGCAGGAAAACCGGTCCATCTGGCGGAATTGCCGCGCGGCGTCCGTGAACAGGGGCATGGGAGGGGTCAGCGGGGGCAGTGGCTGTGCGGTTTTCTGCCGAACAGGAAGCCGGCCGCAAAGACCAGAGCGGCGATGATGACGCTCCCCAGCACGCCGGCCAGGCTGGTTTCAGGATTGACGATGGAGGAGGCGCCCTCCGTCTCTCCGGAGGAGGCTGTATTCTCCGCGGCGGGGAGGGCGTAGTCCGGCATGATGGCGGTGGACGCCTGCACGGATTCCAGGCTGCGGTGAAGGGAGGAAGGCTCCGCCAGGCTGGTTTCTTCCGAGCCGGTGACGCCGGCTACGGACCATTCCAGACCGTCAGGGTAGGCAGAGGCGAACCAGGAGAGGGCGGCTCCACAAAGGATGGCCGCCACGGCGAAGATGCCCAGAACGGTGAAGGAAGCTTTTTTGACAGGGCCTGTTTCCAGATCTGCCGGGCGCAGCAGGGAAGGCTGGGCCTTGCTGATGAAGATGACGATGGCGGCTGTGGCGAGCCCTTCCACAACGCCGATGGCCAGGTGAATGGGCAGCATCAGTTCCACG
This sequence comes from Akkermansia muciniphila, assembly GCA_947624785.1. Taxonomy (GTDB): domain Bacteria; phylum Verrucomicrobiota; class Verrucomicrobiia; order Verrucomicrobiales; family Akkermansiaceae; genus Akkermansia; species Akkermansia muciniphila_F. The sequence continues at coordinate 50,187 of CANQLV010000014.1, forward strand.
AATTGGGCAAAGGGCAGCGCGGAAATGCCGGAGGCCGTCGTTTCCATGACAACGGAGAAGGCCCCGAGCTGGAGCCCGATGACGGCGGCGACGATACTGGCGAGCGTCATGCGTCCCGTTCCGGGGTTCTTCCCGGCCAGAGGCTTGTAAATGAAGGGGTAGGCCACCAGGCAGGAGAAGAAGCCCATGTTGAAGATGTTGCAGCCCAGGGCCAGGAGTCCGCCATCCGCAAAAAAGAGGGCCTGGACCGCCAGAATGGCCGCCATGACCAGAAAGCCCGCATAGGGACCCAGCAGGATCGCCAGGATGAGGCCTCCCCCCAGATGGCCGCTGGAGCCAGTGCCCGGAATGGTAAAGTTCAGCATCTGGCAGGCGAAGATGAAGGCTCCCAGCACGCCCATGAGCGGGACGAGCCGCATTTCCTTTTCCTGCCTGACCTTGCGCGCGCAGAGCGCCGTGATCGCGGCGGAAGCCGCCCACATGGTACAGCCTACCGCCGGTGAAATGAAGCCGTCCGCCATATGCATGATGTTTGTGTCTTTCTATTGGATGAAGTGAAGTATTGGTAAAGGCCCGGACCGGGCAGATTGACGCCACTTTAGCACAAACACCGCAAAGCCGAAGAAGGAAATGCGGCAACGGGGGCAAGTATTTTTCCCGCGCCGCGCGGCCTTGTTCCCTGCGCGGATCCGGTGAGCCTTGTCTCCGGCAATAGCGCCTTTCCGGGAGAGGGCGCGCCCGTTTTCTCCGTGTGTCTCCGGCGGGAATTTGGCTGTCGCGCCGTGCCGCCCAGCCGTTCCGCGCGGCGGATGTGGACGGATTGGGCGTGATGCAGACGGGAAAGCGGTTTGCTAGACGGGACCCATGATGAATTTTTCCATAGCTAAGTGCTTGTTTTCCATAGGCGGGTGCACGACGATCCTGGGCAATATTTCCGCAGATACGGCTGTTTCTTCCGCCGGGGCCATCGGCGGCCTGGGCGTTCTGACGATTGCCGTGAACTATACGCTGAACCTGCTCAAGAAGAAGGATGAGCAGTTGATGGCGAAGGACGCCCGCATTGAAGCCCTGATGGACCGCCTGATTGACAAATGCCCGAATTGCGAGCTGGCGAAAGCGGCCAACAAGTCCCTGCTGGAGGATGAATAGCGGAAGGCGCCGGGAATGCCTACCTTCCGGGCGCGTCCGGCGTGCGGGTGTAGGCCTCCCGGTTTCCGTCCGTGTTCAGAATCAGCGTGGTTCTGCTGAGGCTGTCAATGGTGGAGGTAGTGGTGAAAAGGGAGGAGTTCCCGTTGCCCGTGCTTTTCCCCGTCAGGGTCAGGCGCTTGCCGTCCAGGCTCCAGCCTGTGTAAAGGAGCGTGTGCATGTTGATGGAACTGGCCCTGCCGTCCGGCAGGAGCTGCATTCCCTGCACGTGCCCAGGCTGTCCGGGGACGGGCTGGGTCCAGGAGCCGGAAAGGGTAGCGGACGTGGGCTGCATGGAGCAGGAAGCCGCCAGCAGGGAGAGGGCCGGAAGAAGGAGGAAAAGGCGCATGGCGGCGGGTGGCTAGCGCTGTTCCCTGATGACTTCCGTACCGATGCCGTCCGGAGTGAAGATTTCCAGCAGCAGGGTGTGGGGGAGGCGTCCGTCAATGAAGTGCACCTTGCGCACGCCCGCGTTCAGGGCGTCAATGGCGGAGTGGATTTTGGGAATCATGCCGCCGGAAACGGTGCCGTCTTCAATGAGGTCCAGGGCTTCCGTGCGCGTAACGGATTTGATGAGGGTGGAGGGGTCCGCGGGGTCCTTCATGATGCCGGGAACGTCGGAAATGTAGATAAGCTTGACCGGCTTGAGCTCCCTGGCAAGGGCCGCCGCCGCCAGGTCCGCGTTCACGTTGAGCGGCTTGTGGGTTCCCAGCTCTTTCGCCAGGGGAGAGACGATGGGGGTGATCTGGAGTTCCAGCGCTTCCGTGATGCGCTCCGTCAGGCAACCGATGACATTGCCCACTTCACCGATGTCCACGGGGTTGCCCTGTTCGTCCTTTTCCTGGATGCGTTCCCCCACGAAGATTTCCGTGCCGGGAATGCCTACGGCCTTGCCTCCGTAGTCGCGGAACATCTGGACCAGGCCGGGATTGATGGTTCCGGAGAGGGTGCGTTCCACGATGGAGATGGCTTCCGGAGTCGTGACGCGCAGGCCGTTGATGAAGCGGGCCTCCAGCCCGGCTTCCGCCATGGCCTTGGAGATGGCCTTGCCGCCGCCGTGGACGATCACGGGATTGAAGCCCAGGGCTTCCAGCAGAACGATGTCCCTCATGAGCTTCTTGACCAGGCGGGCGTCGTCCATGGCGCTGCCGCCGAATTTGATGAGGAATGTCTTGTCCCGGTAGGCCTGGAGGTAGGGGAGGGCGCCGACAATGACGGAGGCCTGTTCAATCAGGCGGGTGATTTTGGAGTCCATATCAATCATGAAACGGTAGGAGTGGTTGACAAAAAGAGAGGGAGGGATTCCGCGGCAGGGGCCGTTCAAAGCAGGCGCCTGCTCCTGAAATAAACCAGGGGAAGAATGATGGAGACGAGCATGACCACCAGGGAGATGTAATAGCCGTATTCGTTTTCCAGGCCGGGCATGTGGGAGAAGTTCATCCCGTAAATGCTGGCGATCAGGGTGGGGGGCATGAAGACCACGGCCGCCACGGTGAAGATTTTAACGATTTCGTTCTGCTCGATGTTGATGAGGCCCAGAACGGCGTCCAGCATGAAGTTCACGTTGCTGGAAAGAAAGTTGGCGTATTCCGAGAGGGACGTGACGTCGCGGCTCAGGGGGCGGAGCTTGATGTACAGGGTGGAGTTGGTGTCGTCCAGGGCCTCTTCATTGCTGGCGTACGTGAGCAGGCGCAGAAGGTTGACCAGGCAGTCCCGCTGGCGGGTGAGCAGGTCCCCCACGCGGCCTAGGTCCTGGAGCGTGAGGCGCAGGGCGCTGGAGACGGGCACGCGCTTGCTGGCCTTGCCTTCCGGCTCGTCCCTGCGGAAAATGTTTTTGGAAAGGCGGTCCAGTTCCGCGCCGAAGCGTTCCAGGACGTCCGCCTGGCGGTCCACGATGGTTTCCAGCAGTCCGGTGAAGACCTGGTCCCGGCTGATCTGCTTCTGGCGCAGGAGCTGGTGGGAGAAGACGCGGAAGGAGTAGGAGTCCGAATGGCGGATGGTGATGATCTTGGCCCCCATGAGGACGAAGGTGATTTCCGACAGGGAGGGGGATTCCGTATCCACGCGGCTGAGCACCGTGGTGGTCATGAAGCGGGCGCCGTCCTCCGTGTACAGGCGGCTGGTTGCCTCAATCTCCCTCATCTCGTCATAGGTGGGCATCTCCAGCCCGCAGAGGCGTTCCACGAACTTGATTTCCGCCGGCTCCGGGGTAAGAAGGTCAATCCAGAAGACGGTGTCCAAGTTCTGTTCAGCCGCATCCACCTGGGTGGTGCGCTCAATGCCTTCCGGGGTTTGACGATAGAGTCGAATCATGCCGTTGATTTCGGTGGGGGGATGGGACGATGCCGTGCATGATGTCGAGTGACACCCAACGCGGGCATGATGCCTTGTTTGTACAGGGAAGGGAAGTAAAAAGGGTGACAAAAAGAGGCCCGGTTCCCAAGGTGGGAACCGGGCCTGCCGGAAAAAAGAAAGGGATGCGCGCCGCTTAGGCGTTTTCCTTGACGACCACCTTGAGCGTGGCTTCCACCTGGGGATGCACCTTGATGGCGACTTCGTGTTCTCCTTCGCTCTTGATCGGCTTTTCAAGCTCAATCGCGCGGCGGTCCACTTCCACTCCCTGAGCGGTCAGGGCTTCGTGAATGTTCTGGTTGGTGATGGCGCCGAACGCCTTGCCGCCCTGACCCACTTCAAGGGTAAGGTCTACGGTCAATCCGTTGATCCTGGCGGCCACTTCCCGGGCGGCGCTGAGTTCTTCCGCTTCACGCTTGGCGCGGGCGGCCTGAAGATTGGCGATGAAACGGCGGTTGGAGGCCGTTGCTTCGTGGGCGAGACCCTGGGGGATGAGGTAGTTGCGGCCATAGCCAGCCTTAACGGTCACCAGGTCGGCTTCCGCGCCGAGTCCTTCAATTTTTGTTGCGAGAATTACTTCCATCGTTGCCATGGCTAAAAAGAAATGGTTATTTGTGAGCGGTTGAAGTAGTAAGTATTCGCCCGAATGTCAAGACAAGAGCGATAAAAAGGGCGTTTTTTTATGTTTTGGGAGGAAAAAATCCCACCGGCTGTCATGATAGGTGACATTGCGCTTGCTTCACGGGGCGGTAGTATGTAGGGAAAGGAACCGCATTTATCGCGTTCGCTCCCGGAGAGGAGGGTTCGCCCGCGGGTACAAGTACAGATATTTGATCTTATGGCTATTCAGCGCGCATTGATATCCGTTTCCGACAAGACCGGCCTGGAGGAGTTTGCCAAGGGCCTGCACGAGTTTGGAGTAGAGCTTATTTCCACCGGCGGCACCGCCGCTTTCCTGAAAGGCCTGGGCCTTCCGGTGATTGAAATTTCCGACTATACCGGAGAGCCGGAATTGTTTGAAGGACGCCTGAAGACGCTCCACCCCATGGTGCACGGGGGCCTGCTGCACCGCCGCGACAATGAAGAGCACGTGCGCCAGGCGAAGGAAAACGGCATCAAGCCCATTGACCTGGTCTGCGTGAACCTGTACCCCTTTGAGGAAACCGTCGCCAGGCCGGACGTCACGCTGGAGGAAGCCATTGAGAAGATCGACATCGGCGGCCCGTCCATGCTCCGCTCCGCCGCCAAGAACTACGCCTCCGTCACCGTCGTGTCCGATCCCGCGGACTACGCGCGCATTCTGGATGAAATGCAGACCCACAAGGGAGACACGACCCTGAAGACCCGCGAAAACCTGGCGGTGAAGGTGTTCATGCGCACCTCCAATTACGACAACGCCATCACCAACTACCTGGGCCACCAGAGCGCGGAAAGCACCAAGGGCAGCTTCTGCATCTGCGCACCCCTGTACCAGGAACTGCGCTACGGGGACAACCCCCACCAGGAAGCCAGCCTGTACGGCAGCTTCGGGGACATTTTCCACCAGCTCCAGGGCAAGGAGCTTTCCTACACGAACGTGCTGGACATCGAAGGCGCCGCCGAGCTGATCACCCAGTTCCGCCGCCCGACGGTGGGCATCCTGAAGCACACGAACCCCTGCGGCGTGGGCCAGGACGACGAAGACCTGCGCAACGCCTGGCAGAAAGCCTTTGAAACGGACACGCAGGCCCCCTTCGGCGGCGTGATCGTGGTCAACCGTCCGATGACGGAAGGCCTGGCCCGCGTGCTGAGCGCCATTTTCACGGACGTCATCATCGCCCCGGAATACGACGCGGAAGCCCGCGCCCTTCTCCAGAAGAAGAAAAACTGCCGCATCATCCGCATGGACACGGAAGCCTGGATGAAGGCGCGCCGCGAACCCATCATCCGCTCCGCTCCCGGCGGCTTCATGACCATGAAGCGGGATACGGACGTGATGGGCCTGGACAATCTGGAAGCCAAGGTAGTGACCAAGCGCCCCCCGACCGAGGAGGAACTGACCGCCATGCGCTTCAACTGGCGCGTCGTGAAGCAGGTGCACTCCAACGCCATCGTCTTCGGCGGCACGGACCGCACGCTCGGCATCGGCGCCGGGCAGATGAGCCGGGTGGATTCCGCCCGCATTGCCGTTTGGAAGGCCGGACAGGCCGGCCTGGACCTGAAGGGCAGCGTGGTGGCTTCCGACGCCATGTTCCCGTTTGCGGACGGCCTCCAGGTAGCCATTGACGCCGGAGCCACCGCCTGCATCCAGCCCGGCGGTTCCATCCGGGATGAGGAAGTGATCGCCGCCGCAGACGCCGCGGGGATTGCCATGGTGTTCACGGGACACCGCCATTTCCTCCATTAATTTGAATGATCGGCCCCGTCCCCTTGTCTTAAAACCGATATGTTGCTAGGTGTAAATATAGACCACATCGCCACGCTGAGGCAGGCCCGCTATGCGACCATGCTTGATTCCTTCAACGTGGAGCCGAGCGTTTTGGACGCCGCCTATGCGGCGCAAAGGGGCGGGGCGGATTCCATCACCCTCCACGTCCGGGGCGACCGCCGCCACATGCAGGATACGGACGCCCTGAGCGTCCGGGAGAGTGTGGCCCTTCCCCTGAATCTGGAAATGGGGAACACCCCGGAGATGGTGGACTTTGCCCTGCGGCTGAAACCGGACTATGTCTGCATGGTTCCGGAAAAGCGTGAGGAAATTACTACGGAAGGCGGTCTGGACGCCGTCTTTCATGAAAAGGAACTGGCCCCCACCATGGCAAGAATGGCTGACAACGGCATTCAGGTGAGCCTGTTCATTGATCCGGAGCTGGCCCAGGTGGATGCCGCCGCCCGTCTGGGCGCGCCCATGGTGGAACTTCATACCGGATGCTTTGCCAACCACGCCGGGAAGGAACGCACGGCGGAGCTGGCCCGTTTGAAACGCGCCGCGGAGCTGGCCCATTCCCTGGGCATCCAGGTGAATGCCGGCCATGGCATCAATTACCAGAATCTGGAACAGCTGATGGACGGCGTGCCTTACCTGCATGAGCTGAACATCGGCCATACGATCGTAGCCCGCGCCCTCTTTGTGGGGATGGAGCAGGCCGTGAGGGAAATGCGCCAGGCGATCGACCGCCTGAGCTGATATTCCCGTTTCAACTTTAACCCCCGGTTGCAGGAATATGAGCCGCATTGCAGGATTGGGAATGGATTTGATCGACCTGGACCGCGTGCGCCAGGCCCTCCGGAAAAACGGGGAGGCATTTGCCCTGCGCGTCTGCACCCCGGATGAATGGGCCTATTGCCGGAAGCATGCGGACCCCGTGCCGCGCCTGGCGGCCCGTTTTGCGGCCAAGGAGGCCGTGGCGAAGGCCTTGGGAACGGGAATAGGGGAAAAATGCGCTTTTACGGATGTGGAAGTGGTGCGCAATGATGCGGGCGCTCCCTCCATCCTGCTGCACGGCACTGCCGGAGTGACGGCCCGGGAGCAGGGCGTCACGGGCTGGTTCCTGACCATGACCCATTCCCGCCTGAGCGCCGCCGCCGCCGTCATCGCCCTTGCCGAAGCCCCGGAATTTTCCTGACGCGCCGGGAGCGCCGCCCAGCCTTTGCCGCCCCCGGGATTGTTTTGCCCGGCACAAATCCAGATGCAGCGTAACCGGCCCTGCTTCCCCCTCTTCCATGCCGTGGAATCAGCCGGGCAGAGTAATGCCGTCGGCGTCGGACAGGCCAACCCTCCAATAGCATGGTCCGCGGGCGTGGCTCTGAACCGGAGCATATTAAAAGCACCCTTGCCGGAGGGCTTTGTCCCAAGGAGTCAGCGGCAGCAACCGTTCTCACCATCTTTCCTTCTGCCCCTCAAACGGAATATAGACCGTTCCCCCTCCCATCCGGTGGAAAATTTCCAGCCCTGCGCCTCGGAAATTTCTACCGGATGCGCTGCCACGGCGCCGATGAACGTCTGCTGAAAAGGACGAATGAACCCATAACCATTATCCTTGCCAGCCGCGTAACACCTTGACTTTTTGCCTTCCGATTACCATGAGGCAATTCCCATGCTGATATCCTTCGCCAGGATGGCCCCATGTTCCTACAGGTTTTCAAGGTTCTTCTTGATGACTTCCCTATTCAGTTCGCGGAGGGCGGCCGGAATTTCAAAACCCGGCGCTTCGGCAAAATCGGTTTCCAGCTCGTTCACTTTCTTTTCGTAATCCGCCACATGGCCGCCATCCCTTTTCAGGATGGAGATATTTTTCCGGGTTTCATCCGCAAGCTTCGAAAACGCCTTCCGGTCGGGGTCTTGATTCCAATTGATGGACTTCAGGAAGCTTTCCACTTCCGGAACCGTCACGTTGAAGAATTCCGGGCGGACTTCCTCCGGTTTCCGGTCTTTAAAATAGCTTACGGCAAAACTGAAGCTGTCCGACTCCGGCTTCAGTTCAAATTTGATATCATCTCCCTGAATCCGGATCTGCCGGAGGGATTCTTTCTCAAAAACGATGAACGTGCCGAATTCCTTGTAAGCATAGCGGTTGAAGTTCATCACGCCGTTTCCCCCGGTTGTTTTCGTCAGAATCCAGTCCGGTTTTCCGCATGGTTTTTTCCCGTCTCCCTCTTTCAGGGCGAATTGCGACTCCAGCTCCGGCTTCCCGTAACCGTGTACCGGAGATACCCAAACTTCATACAGTTGTCCGGGATAACTGACCTTGACGAACAGCCAGTCCGGGCGCTCCTTGAACTGCGCTATCCTGACGTCCAGAACACCGTTTTCCGGGCGGAACGTGAAAACGGCCATTTCCATCTTGCCGTTTTCCACGGTGTAGATTTTTTCCGCGACTTTCCGGTCCAGCAATGTTTTGCCGTCTTGTCCGATCACGGCAAGGAAACTGACGGGACTCCAGCTTCCGGGAGTATTGGGGTTCCGCCAGTATTCGATGCCGAATCTGAAGTCCCCCCATTCCTGTTGAACCGGCTTGTTGTCATGGAGATTGGTAACGGTGTGGTAATTGATTTTTCCGTTGCCAAGGTTGACGGTATAGTGGGTCAGGAGGACGGCAGTTCCCTTGCGGTCAAGCTGTTCTTCTTTCTTTTCAATGGAAGGAGTGGCGTGCAAGAGTGTAGCGCACCATCCGGCCAGTATGGTCAGGATGAGTTTCTGCATGATTATTTGACCTCTATTTCGTGTTGGGCATGCAAGCCTGTAGCCGCGTCTTCAATGGAGATGCGGTATGCGCCGGGCAGATCGTTGAAAGCGAAATCCAGCGGATATTCCGTCTTGCCGTAGATGGTTTTGCTGCGGTGCGGAATTTCCCTGCCGTCCGGGCCCGTCACCGTAATCCGGTACGCGCGTTCCCGGGGATTGACCGGTCCGGAAATCTTAAGCAGGGCCCGGCCGCCTTTTGCCGCCTGGGCCGGAGCGGTTATGACGGGCGGCTGCTGCTCCCGGTCAAACAGGGCAAAGCAGCGGAACGGCGCTTCTGCGAATTGAAAGACAAGCCGGTCTGACTTCCCGACCAGCCCTTTGCGGCATTCATAAATGTATTTTTCTTCCGGCAATTCGGCGGTGAATGATTTGCCGAGGTCTTTTTCCTGGACGAGGGCGCCCAGCAGTTCGAATTCTTGTGCCTGCCGCGGACGGACCATCAGGGCATTGCTGAAATCCGGGATGACGGCCGGAGGACGGACGCCGGCGTTTTTCACCACCTGGTCAAGGAACGTGTTCAGGGAGGATGCAGGCAGGGAATTATTTTCCAGAACGGAGAGCGAGGCATTCAGCAGGATGGCGTTTCCTTTTCCGGCCTTGCGGAGCCGCAGGCCCGGATTGCCGTGGACTGCATGCGCCTTTTCTCCCGCCAGGGCCAGGGCTCCGCTTGTGCTTTCATAGGGTTGGATTTCGAGCTCTTTCGCCTGGGCGAACGTCAGATTCCCGAAAAGTTCGCCCAGGGGGTTCTCGGTGCGTTTTTTCAGGTTTTCGTTCAGGATCGCGATATTGGCGTCAGCCAGGACGGTGCCCCCGGATTTAACGAAATCCAGAATGGCCGCGCACTCTTTGTCGCTCAAGGCGGAAGTTCCGCAAAGGAAGAGAAGCCTGCCGTTTTTCAGGCGTTCCAGGGTGTTGGGCGAGACGAAATTGAAGCCCAGTCCGCGCTGGTAGCAATACCGGAGCAGCGGGTTCATGCTGGCCTCCGGCTTGACGCAGCGGCTGTCCGCCTGGGCGGCGGAATTGGAGGTGTGGCTGTAGTAGAAGAGGATGCCGGTATCCGGAAACGGCGTTTTGATCAGCAGCTGCGCGAGGCCGTAGCTCAGGTCATCGAGATAGGGCATGTACTGGCGCAGGTATTGCGCCTCGGAGAGATCGCCGGAATGGCTGGTTTCTCCGTGGGCGGGGTTGATGAGGAACCAGGCGTGGCCGTTGATCGCTCCCTGAAGCAGGTGTTCCCAGAGTTTGTACGGATAGGATGAACGTTCCGCGCAATAGCCGCCCCACCAGATGGTCCGGACCCGGTCCGCGCCGAATGCGCGCAACGCCTCGTTCTCCTGCATGCCGCTGTAAGGGCCCCAGAAGTCCAGCCCCTTGATCATTTCCTCAAGATTGCCGGGAGGGGAGCCTTCCGCTCCTACCCGGGCTCCGGGATGAACCTTTTTGATTTCCGACGCCAGGAAATGATGCATGTCCACGTACATTTTTTCAATATATTCCCGGTGGTCATTGTAGGCGACCAGATTTCCTTCTTTTTTGGCCGCGTCCAGCCGGAGGTGGGGCACTTCACCGAAGCCGGCATAGGAGGCGCCGTATTCGAGGTTCAGGTTTTCAATGGTCTGGTACTTCCGACGCAGGAAATCGGCGAACGGCTGTTTGTCCGACTCTCCGAATCCGGCGTCATAGGTGTAAAAATTTTCGTCTCCCAGGTTGTACAGCACGGGGCTCAGGTCTTTCAGATACTCTGCCTGGCGCCGCAGATCGCCGGCCCAAAGTTTCCGGACCAAGGGATGGTAGAACGATTCGTCGCCGTTCAACGCAGCCAGCCGCTCCATATTTTCTTTCTGTTCGGACCATAGCTTGCGCAACATCCTGGTTTCATTGTTTGGCCCGGCTTCCATCCCGATCCGGCAGACATACGGACACAGTTTTTCGTTCCGCAGGGTGTTTTCAATATCTCCTTCTTTGAAAAATTGCAGCGATACGTTCCAGCCGAGGCGGTCGATGATCCGCTCCCCAAAGGCCGGGTTGAAGGTGCAGCCAACCTGGCCCCAGGTAAGCTGAAGATAATCCTCCAGGGAATAATCCGGAAAAACCACCGGATTTTCCGCATGTGCCGCGTTGCCCCGGGCATCGTAAACGGTGCAGCGCAGATAACCGCCGATGGTCGGCATCCGGTAATTTTCAAGGTCGAATGAAAGCTCTTTCTGTCCGGCTTCCAAAGGAAGCGTTTTGCTGAACCATACATTGCGGTAGGGAGCGTCCATCAGCTCCACTTTGGCGGAAAAACCGTCCTGCGCGGGAGAAGCCAGTTTCAACGTGGCGCAGAAAGGGCCGCGGTCCTGCACCAGCCTGGGCGTTTCCACTGATACGGCTCCGAAAGCGGATTCCACCGTAAAGGGAAAGGCGCCGAAGTTGACCAGCGCGCCATCCCGGCGGACCAATACGTCTGCGGCATATCTGCCCGCCGGAAGGTTCGTGAAATCAAGGCTGTTCCGGATGACGGAATTATCCGGCCGCCGGATACGGCCCTCGGCAACGGTTTTCTCCGGTGAGGCCACGGCAAATTTGCCGTTGTCCCGCCGTACCGAAAATGTCGGCAGTTCCACTCCGCTGGCGTAATAGAGCACCTGGGCCAGAAAAACCTGCGATGTTTCATAGAGGAAGAACCAGTCCGTGGTGTAGTTGAAATACGGCGTCAACCCCACACCCTCCCGGTAGCCCGCGCCATAATCGACTTCGACGATCCGGCCATTGCCGAATTGCCAGGCGTTGAAAATACGCGATTCAAAATTTTCCGGCCTGGTTCCGGGAAGGCCGTTGCTTCCGGCAACCCATTCCGGCCGGGGCAAGGGCTGGGCGTACGGTTTTTTATAAGGCAGTTTCTTAAGTGCGGACCAGGGTTCGCCGGATTGAATCCGGACCAGGCCGGTTCCGTTCCGCACCATTGACATCAGGCGGAATTTCTGCTCGTCCGGCAGGATCGCAAAATCGACGTTTGCCATGACCACCAGATCATAATCCTTTGCCAGTTTGGCGTCCAGTTCCTGAAGTTTGTCGGCGGTGCTTAGCCCCGCGATCGGATTGCTGTAAATATCATCCGCTCCGATGCTATGTTCATTGGCTGTGAGAACCACTTCATACGTAAAGCGCGGGAAACGCTGGACCAGCTCAATGATCTCGCGCGAGGCCGTCTGCGGCATGATAAAAAGTATTTTCTTATGGGGAAGCTCCCCTTTTTCATCCCATGCGGCATGGGGCGTTTTCAGGGTCATTCCGGCCTCATTCATGTAAGCGCTGTCCAGTTTGCCGGATACGGGGGCAACAAGGCCCGTCAGCAGGATGCAGAGCAACAGAGGGAATCGTTTCATCAATTGATAGTCTTTCTTTTTGGGTTAATTCAGGCTTTCTTCCAACGCAATTTTCCATTTGAGAGCCCGGCAGCGCTCTTTCAGGACGTAGAGATTCCTTAATCCGCTGAGCGTGATTTTCTCTTTCTTCAGGACATGGCATTCACGGTTGATCGCATCCAGTTCCTCCCGGTATTTTTTTAAAGCGGATTCGCCGCAGACCCGTGCCAATTCGGCGGATAGCTTCTCGATTTTCACGAATTCATTTTCCCCGGCTTGATCGAATTCCGTAAAAATACTTTTACCTTTATCTCTCATGATCAGGGTGTCTCCAGCCATGGCGCACCAGGGCTCTTCCGCGGAACGGGACAGCAGGACGGATACCTTTTCCGGCGAAATGGTGTCATTTGCTCCCTTGAAGTAAATATATCCGAAGTTGCGCGGGCTCGAATATCCGCCCAGCACCGAACTGGTGGCTCCGGCAAAATTTCCGCCGGTGTAGGCATAACGGGCATGGCAGAACATCCAGATATCGGACATTTCCGCTTTGGCGGGCAGGTCGCTCCAGGGGAAAAACGCTTCAATCGTCCAGCGGTCCTTGCCGATGGAGGTTCGGGGGGGCAGTCGGTGCCGCTCCAGTCATTCTGATAAACGGCGGCGTCCCTGCGGCGGAAATCGGCGCGCGTTCCGATGCAATTGACCTTGAAACAATGGTAGCTTATTCCATTGGCCCTGGCATCGAAAAAAAATTCGGCGCAATCGTCGGTCCAGATGGCGGCACTGTCAAAGTCGGTAATGATTTTCCGCAATTTTTCCGGGTGCTCCTCGAAATTGATGATGCCCAGGTAGATCCCTTTCACATCATACAGCATGCGGAATTCCGTCTTAAGTTTCCCCGGAGTCGGTTCCGCGCAATTGTAAATATAATAATTACGGAATGCGGCCGCTTTTTCCCAGGCTGCATCGTTCAGGCTGCCGTCGACCACCGGCGCTTTTCCTTCAACCGGGCTGACGACATAAAAGGAAAGTTCGCGGGGAGCGGCAGAGAAGGCCAGTCCGCTGGTCAGGCTCAGGATAATGAAGCTTAATTTCATCTCTTTAAAATCCTTGGAACGCCGTTTCTTTTAGATTATTCCCCTCCTGTTGAACCAGGTATTATTCAAGCTGTCCCGGATGAACGCGAAGGGGTAAGTAACCGCGGCATCATGCCGGGAATGACCCCGCAACACATGCCGCGGCCATAAAATTCCATGAAAACACACGGGTGAACATATTCCTACTATACCCGTTTTCCGATTTCTTTCTTTCAGAAAACCCCGGAATAAAAATAGCGGCTCAAGTAAAAATAAAGCTGCAACCCACAGAATTGCTGAATATTCTACCCAGGGAAGAAAACGTTTTTTGTTTTTCTATTCATGCGGTATCATTACAATACTTTAATTCCTTCATTTTCCACGTACCGATGACATGGAAGGGACACGGATGTCCACGATCTTTTAATAGGCATCCGATGGCTGTTGGAGATTTTTTGACCATGCCGTAAGAGTGAGCCGGCCTCATGGGGGAATCCCCCAGCATTTTCCTGCGCTTCGTACTTGCAGCGTCCCCGTCATTCCTTTTTGCAAGCTTCCCTGGTCAATTCCAGTTGCCGCAGGGGTTCGCGGCGCTCCATGAGCGTGTTTAGAGAAGATGAGAAGGGAATAAAAAGAGGCTGTCCCGTGGATGGGACAGCCTCTGCTGTTGAGCTGACGCTCAGTCAGGAGTTTCGCTTAGGAGAAGCTCTTGATGAGGATCTGGCGCTGTTCTTCCAGTTCGGCCGGAAGCTTCTTGCCCACCTTGTCGAACAGTTCGGTCTGGCTTTCCAGTTCAGCCTGCCATTCGCTCGGGTTGAGAGCCATGTTGGCGTTGAACTGTTCTTCGCTGTAGTCGAGACCGGTCTTGTCCAGTTCGGCATAGGTCGGGGAGACGCCCAGCACGGTCTTCTGGCCTTCAGCCTTGCCCTTGGCGCGGCGGAGGATCCAGTCGAGGACGCGCATGTTGTCGCCAAAGCCCGGCCAGATGAAGTTGCCGTCCTTGTCCTTGCGGAACCAGTTCACGTTGAAGATCAGCGGAGGATTGGCAACGGTCTTGCCCATGTCCAGCCAGTGCTGCCAGTAGTCGCCCACATGGTAGCCGATGAAGGGAAGCATGGCCATCGGGTCGCGGCGGACCTGACCGATGTTGCCGAAGGCGGCGGCGGTCATTTCGGAACCCATCGTAGCGCCGACGTAAACGCCGTGCGTCCAGTCGCGGGACTGGAAGACGAGGGGCATGGTGGTGGCGCGGCGGCCGCCGAACAGGATCGCGGAGAGGGAAACGCCTTCCGGGTTCTGCCATTCGGGGTCGATCGTCGGGCACTGGGCGGCGGGAGCGGTGAAGCGGGCGTTCGGGTGAGCGCACTTGCGGCCGCAGTCCGGGGTCCAGTCATTGCCCTGCCAGTCGATGGCGTGGGCGGGAGCGGGGCCGTCCATGCCTTCCCACCAGACGTCGCCGTCGTCGGTCAGGCCTACGTTGGTGAAGATGACGTTTTCCTTGATGGTGTCCATGGCGATCGGGTTCGTCTTGTAGGACGTGCCGGGAGCCACGCCGAAGTAGCCGTTTTCCGGGTTGATGGCGTGGAAGGTGCCGTCTTCATGGGGCCAGATCCAGGCGATGTCGTCACCGATGATGGAGGTCTTCCAGCCGGCTTCACGGTAGGAGGCGGGGGGAACGAGCATGGCCAGGTTGGTCTTGCCGCAGGCGGACGGGAATGCGCCGCCGACATAGGCCTTCGTGCCGTCCGGGGATTCAATGCCCAGAAGGAGCATGTGTTCAGCCATCCACTTGTTCTTGCGGGCGATGGCGGAGGCGATGCGCAGGGCCAGGCACTTCTTGCCGAGCAGGGCGTTGCCGCCGTAACCGGAACCGAAGGACCAGATTTCTTCCGTTTCCGGGAAGTGGCAGATGTATTTTTCTTCGTTGCAGGGCCACGGCACGTCGATCTGGCCGTCTGCAAGCGGGGCGCCCACGGTGTGGAGGCAGGGAACGAACGTTCCGTAGCCGTCGCGCTTGGGGTTGCCGCCGCCCTTGACTTCGTCTTCCAGGCGCTTGAGAACCTGTTCGCCCATCTTGGTCATGATGCGCATGTTGACCACGACGTAGGGGGAGTCCGTGATTTCAATGCCGATCTTGGCCAGGGGGGAGTCCAGGGGACCCATGCAGAAGGGGATCACGTACATGGTACGGCCCTTCATGCAGCCCTTGAAGAAGCCCTTCAGTTTGGCCTTCATTTCAACGGGGTCGGCCCAGTGGTTGGTCGGACCTGCGTCTTCTTCCTTCTCGCTGCAGATGAACGTGCGGTCTTCCACACGGGCCACATCGGAAGGGGTGGAACGGGCGAGGAAGCATCCGGGGCGCTTCTCGGGGTTCAATTTGATAAAGGTGCCCTTTTCTACCATCATGTTGCAAAGCTCATCATTTTCTTCCTGAGAGCCGTTGCACCAATAGATGGAGTCGGGTTGGCAAAGCTGGGCGATTTCTTCGACCCACTTCTTAGCTGCTTCGTGAGTGGTACTCATGGTGGAAATAGTGTATGCACGGAAATGACCGTTGGCAAGTCTCCCGTGCGGCTTTTTATGGGGCGGTTTTGTTTCTTCGGGAGGGGAAACCCCGTGCAGGGGAAGGCGTTGCCCTGATTCCGGAGGAGGCCGCTCCGAAGCGTTCCGCGGGGCCTCCCTTTTCCCCGTTGCTGTGCTCCGGGAAGGGTGAAAAAGCCTGTTTTGACTGGAAATCTGCTTGCCAGCTCGCGCCGGATAGTCTAGGGAAGAATCATGAATGTTAGAACGTTGATGGCAAATGCGGTGTTTCTGGTGCTGCCGGCCCTGCTGGCGGCGTGTTCGGACGCCTCGCGCCCGCCTGCCGTCAGCTTCAAGATTCAGAACGTGCCCCCGGTGCCGCGCACGATGTCCCAGATGTCCCGGGAAGTGCACATCAGCCGTGATTTCATGTCCCCGCGCTCCCGCGCGCGGCGCGCCTCCCGTTCCATGCATCCGCGCTTCATCACCATCCACAGCACGGCCAACCCCACGGGAGACGCTGCGGCGCACGCCCGTGCGCTGAAAAGGGGGGCCATGGGTTCCCTGAACTGGCATTTTACGGTGGACCAGTACCGGGCCATCCAGCATATTCCGCTGAATGAGACGGGACGCCATGCGGACCGCGGCGGTCCCGGAGACATGTATTCCATCGGAATTGAGATGGGGGAGGTGAGAAGCCACAACCCCATCGTCACCTGGAACCGTTCCGCCAAGCTGACGGCGGTGCTGATGAAGCAGTACAACATCCCCCTCCGCAATGTGGTGCCCCATTATTACTGGACGGGCAAGA
Organism: Akkermansia muciniphila; assembly: GCA_947624785.1. Taxonomy (GTDB): domain Bacteria; phylum Verrucomicrobiota; class Verrucomicrobiia; order Verrucomicrobiales; family Akkermansiaceae; genus Akkermansia; species Akkermansia muciniphila_F. The sequence goes on from CANQLV010000014.1 coordinate 66,699, forward strand.
ACTGCCCGGCCCCGCTGCTGACCAACGGCCGCCCGGGGCATAAATGGAGCTGGTTCGTCTCCCGCGTGGACTATTACAGGCGTTGTCTGGAAACCCGACCCGCCGCCGCGCTCTGACGGGTGCGCGGGCATGATGCGATCTGTAAGGAATACGCCTGGACCCATGGCCGGAGATCTGCTTTTAACGTCCCACCTGGAGGAGTGCGCCTTCATCCGCCCCAGGGAGTTGGCGGCCATGCAGGCGGCGGGAATGGCCTCCGTGCGGGATTTGCTGTTCATGCTGCCGCGCAGGTATGAGGACCGCCGCATGTTTGACCGTTATGATTCCCTGTCCTCCGGTGCGCCCGTCTGCCTGAGGGGGAGGGTGATGGACGTGGGCTGGAAAGGCTGGGGAGGGAAGGGCGGCAAGGGCCGCGGGCGGTATGTGGAAGCCGTGCTGGCGGATGAGCAATCTTTGGGGCAGGCCCGTTTTTCCTGCCTGTGGTTCAGCATGCCGGGCGTGGCCAGGATGCTGTGCGCCGGGCAGGAGATGATCGTGTACGGGCGCGTGAAGCCGTATGGGAAGAAGCTCAGCATCGTCCATCCGGATTTTGAGATCATCCGGGAGGGGGATGACCAGTCCATCCATTTGAACCGTATTGTTCCCGTTTACAGCGGCCGCATGGGGATTGCCGCGCGCAGGCTGCGGGAAATCGTGTGGGAGGCGCTGGCCCGGCTTTCCCCGGCTCCGGAACCGGAGATTTACGAGTTTGTGCCGGACATCCCGTGCAAGACGGCGTTGAAGGATCTTCATTTTCCGGAGACCGCGGAAGTGCGGGACCGGACCAGGCGGCGTTTTGCGCTGGAGGAGTGCCTGGCGCAGCAGTTGAACGTGGCTTACAGGAGGAGGCGGGCGGATGAAGTGCCCGGCATGCAGACCGCAGCCTCCAGCCGTCTGGTGAAGGATTTGGCTGATTCCCTGCCGTTTGAGCTGACGGAGGCCCAGAAGCGCTGCGTGAGGGAGATTTACCGGGACATGAAGGCCCCCCGTTCCATGAACCGCCTGCTCCAGGGGGATGTGGGGTCCGGAAAGACGCTGGTGGCCCTGTGCGCGATGCTGCTGGCCGTGGAGCACGGATATTCCGCCGTGATGATGGCCCCCACCCAGATTCTGGCGGAACAGCATTATCTGAAGTTCCGGCAGATGCTGGACAAGCTGGACGTTCCCGTATCCCTGGTGACGGCGGACAGGAAGGAGGAATCCCACGTATCCTTCGGAAAGCAGGGGGGGATTGTAGTCGGAACGCATGCCCTGCTGTACGGGAAGAATGTTCCGGAACGTGTGGGGCTGGTCGTGATAGACGAGCAGCACAAATTCGGCGTGAACCAGCGGGAAAAGCTGATTGACCGTGAAGAGCGCCCCGATGTGCTGGTGATGACCGCCACCCCCATTCCCCGCACGCTGACGCTGACTTTTTACGGGGAGCTGGACGTTTCCATCCTGGACGGCGTTCCCGGAGGCCGCGGCGCGGTGGTTACGGCCATCCGCACGGAGAAGGACAAGGAAAAGGTGTTGAAGTTCGTCCGGAGCCAGCTGGAGGAAGGAAGGCAGGTTTACGTGGTTTCCCCCCTCATTGACGGGGAGGATTCCCGGAAGGGGAAGGCCGTGACAAAGGAGCTGGACGAGTGGAAGGCGCTGCTGCCGCATGTGGATGTGGGGCTGCTGCACGGCAGGATGTCCTCCGAGGAAAAGGAGGCGGTGATGAAGGACTTCCGCGCCAACCGCATCAGCGTGCTGGTAGCCACCACGGTGGTGGAGGTGGGGGTGGACGTGCCGAACGCTACGGTCATGATCATCAATAACGCGGAGAGTTTCGGGCTCTCCCAGCTCCACCAGCTCCGCGGGCGCATCGGCCGCGGGGCGCACAAATCCTACTGCATCCTGATGACGGAGGCCCGTCCGGAGGATGAACAATGGGAGAAGCTGCATATTGTGGAGACCACCGCCAACGGTTTTGACCTGGCGGAACAGGATTTGAAGCTCCGCGGTCCCGGAGACGTGCTGGGCACTTCCCAGAGCGGCCTGAAGGGCGTGCGCTTTGAGGAATGGCTGCTGGACGCGCGCCTGATCCACCGCGGGCGGCAGCTGGCGGAGGCCATTCTGGCGGAGGATCCCAATCTGGAATCCGCCAAGTACCGCCCCCTCCGTTTTCTGCTGGAAAACGGGGAGGAAAAACGTGTGACGGGGTAAGATTGTCTTCCTGCCGTTTGCTGACAGTCAGCAGATAGGGATTGTATGACAGATATGGGGTGCAACGGTTTCTCTCTTGGAATGAATCTAAAGAGGCAAAGAAGATATTTCTTCTTCAACCCGAACACCGATAAAACAATGATTCAAACGTACCAAATACTCCCCGTGGTGGCCATCGTATGCTCCGCCTCCGCTCTTGCTCAGAACGCTGCCGATCCCGTGCAGATGGTGAAGCAGAATGTCGATCTCATTTCGTCCGCCAACAAGGTTCTGGACGACGTGAAGGACAATGCGGCGGTTGAAATCGCCATCAAGCAGCTCAATGCCCTGACCCAGCAGGCCAAGCAATTGGACAAGGCCATGGAAAAAATGAAGCTCACGTCCGAACAGGCTATCCGGATCACCAAACTGAACGGAGATGCCCAGGATACCATCGTGGACATGCTGGAAAATTGCGAACGCATTCAGAAGGACAAGCTCATGACGCCCGCCCTGCTCAAGGCGGTGAACAATTTCGCCGATGCCGCCAACATTGAAGTGGTGGAAACGATTACGACCGTGGAACAAATTGTGGAAGACTAAATGATCAGCTTGTAAAGACCTTTGACTGGTAAGGCCGCTCCCTGAAAGGAGCGGCCTTATTCTTTGGCGGGGAAGGGTGTCTTTAACAAATCTTCCGGCGGGATTTCATGCTTCCATGGCGGGGTTGGGGTTCCCGGCCGGGGCCAGGTATCCCGTTCCGGGGTCCGTGCCCATGGAGGAAAGAAGGCTCCTGTGGCGCGGAAGGGATTTGGCGCGGGAGACGGCGGCGGCGGGGTCCAGCGCGTTGCCGAAGGTGATGGCGCCCATCGGGCAGGCGAGCTGGCAGGCTGTTTGCGCCGCGCCGTCCGGCAGGAGCAGGTCTTCCTCCGTCACGTGGATGGAAGTGGAGGGCTGGCCCGGGCGCTCCTTCATCAGGAGGGATTTGTGCCTGATTTTGGCGCGTTCCACCATCTGGACGCAGTAAGTGCATTTTTCCATGACGCCGCGGGAGCGGACGGTTACGTTCGGATTGCGTTGGAGGCGCGCGGCTTCCCCGGAGGCCTTGGCATAATCAAAAAAGTTGAAGCGGCGCGCCTTGTACGGGCAGTTGGTGGCGCAGTACCGGGTGCCCCAGCACCGGGCGTACACCATGGCGTTCAGGCCCTCCGTGGTGTGGACGGTGGCGTTCACGGGGCACACGGACTCGCACGGGGCCTTGCCGCACTGCTGGCAGGCCACGGGAATGGCGGTGAGCGCCCCTGCCTCCGTGAAATACCGGTCAATGCGAATCCAGTCCAGCGCGCGTCCCTTTGCCATCTGGTCACGGCCCACCACGGGAATGTTATTCTCCGCCCGGCAGGCGATCACGCAGGCGTTGCAGCCGATGCAGCGGGACGTGTCGATCGCCATTCTCCATTGGTACACGGCATCCGCGCCGGGCGGCATGAACGGAGCCGGAGAGGCGCCGGGCTGAAGGGCGAAGGGGGAGGGCTGCACGACGGGGCTTTGAACAGCCTCCGTACGTTCCGGAAGGGCGCGCAGGGCGGCCTGTTTCGGGGAAATTCCACAGACTGCCGTCTTATTCACCTGATTGCGGAATGAGTAACCGTCGGAATTCTCCTGCCTCTCCGCTACGTGGTTCATGCCGCCATACCCCAGGGGAAGAACCATCAGATTCTCCGCCACTCCGGGAATGGGGCACAGGATGGCTTCCATCCGTCCGCCGGGGACGGTCACAGTGCAGAGCATCGGTCCGGAATCCGCGCCTCCCAGCCGCCGGAAGGTGGCGGGGGAAACCTGTGCGGACGCCGCCCAGCTGACGCCCGTCACGGGGTCCGGGCATTCCTGCATCCAGGCGTTGCGCTTCCAGCGGCCGTCCCCGATGGAATAATCCGGGCAGAATTGCAGTTCCAGTAATCCCTTCTCCAATCCGCTTGCGCCGTTGCCGGAGGGAGCGGCGGACGCTTGCGCCATGGTGGTTCCGAGGGCCGTTTCTTCCTGCGGGGACAGGGGGGCATAAGCCGTTTCTTCCGAATAGCCGCGCTGGAGCGCCTGTGTCCAGGCCGCGGTCTTGTTTTCCGGATTCACGGCGCGTTCAAAACACTTGCGCGCCCGGTGGTAAACGGGGGAAAGGTGCGTGGGCGAATTGTCCGCCGTGATGAGGTGGCCCTTGGTGGAAAGCAACCCGGAAAGCACTTCTTCCGAGGAAATGCCCCCGTACAGGGGAAGAATGACGGGCTGGCGGTAGCAGAATTTGCCGCGGCGGTCCCGTTCCACTCCCCATGATTCCAGAAAATGGGCCGCCGGCAAATGCCATCGGCAGGCGTGCGAGGTTTCATCTTCATACATCCCCAGATGAATGCTCTCCGTTCCGTTCAGGGCTTCCGCCAGTGCGGCGCCGTGTCCGGAATCCAGCACGGGATTTCCCGAATCCAGCAGGAAGGCGATATCCACCTCCTTCTTCCGGATGTCCCGGATGAAATCCTCCAGCGTTCCATGGGGCGGGGTGGCCGGAGCCTTCAACAACTGGATGCACGTGCCGATAGAGCCGAGAAGGAGGTTGAGCTTCCAGACGCTCGCGGACAGTTCCGGATGATTGTCCCCCAGCAGGACCACGCTTTCTCCGGGGTGGCTGGATAAATCGTCCGCGCAATGGCGGAGCCAGGTGAATTCCCTTTCCGTCAGGGAGCGGTCCGTCTGCCGGGGAGGTTCCGGCGGTTGGATGGAGGTTTTTTTACCGGAGAGATAGCGGAACAATTCCTCCAGAAAGACCGCCAGGCGCGCGGGGGAAACGGGCAGCCTGTGGTCGGCATGGGCGCCGGTCAGGGAAACGCGGCCCTCCACGGCGTAAAGGCGCGTGCGGTTCCGGTTCTCTTCCTTGTAATGGAGGCCCTCCGGGGAACGGGCGGCAATGAAATCACGCGTATTGCCATAGGGATTCTCATGAAGGAAATCGCAATCCAGGGCAAGGATGCGTTTGGCGCGTGCGAAACGCACGCGGAAGCGGACCCCCTGCGGCAAGCCTGCCTGCATGCCGGAGCCCGGAGCGGGAACGGGAGAATGGCGGTAGACCCGCACGCCGGGGTTTTTCCTGCCGATTTCCTCCAGCATGGAATTCATCAGGGGAGAATCCGTGGCGGGAAGAAGGAGGCCGATATGGCCGCCGTCCCGCAAGTTGCGGGACCAGGAGGAAAAGGCTCCGCGGAATTCGTCCCCGGAAGCCGGTTTGCCGTTGAAGAGGATATGCTTGCTGCGGCCAGGGTCGTAAAGGTCCAGAATGGAAGCCTGGGCCGTGGCCGGCAAGCCTGGGCCTTCCGGATATTGCAGGGAGGGAAGCAGTTTGACGGGACGCCCTTCATAACAGGCGGCCAGCACGGGCTGCGCGCTCCCGCCCATGGTCAGGCAGGTGGCGTAAGCCGTTTCCACGCCGGGCACGGACCATTCCGGCCCTTCGTTATAGGGAACCAGGTATTTTTCCACACGGCGGCAGGCCGGAAGCCCCACTCCCACCAGGGCTGCGCCTGCGCCCATCCATTTCATGAAGGAGCGCCGCGTCATTTCCCGCTCTTCTTCCGGAAGAAAAGCGGGGTGGCCCTGGGGAGCTTCACTCTGGTGAAATGGCGGGTGGGGAGTCAAACCGGAGGATGATGGGGATTAACGGGAAATGGGAATGGCTTGTTTTAGGCAATCCGGAAGGTGAAATCAAGCGGTGATTACCGGCTGCACCCATCTTCAGGGCAGCGGAAGTCTATGGGAAAAGGGCATCCGTCCTTTTTTTGGCGGTATTCAATGTAATTCATTACGGCCTCAAGCTGGGGATCGTTCAGCAGGATGGCCCTGGATTCATAAATCCCGCAATTTTCCGGAACGAGGGGAAGGTAGTCCATGGCGTCGCAGGTTTCAAGCTGGCCGCGGAGGTCCAGCGTCAGCCATGCCGGCAGGAGAAAACGGTATCCCTTTGGATCGGTAAAAACCAGGGCGTCCCGGCATGCCCGGATCATGGAAGGGGTGATGCGGCGCCAGTCGGTCCGTTCTTCACAGGAGCCGATGGAGTCACAGGTTTCCCTGGGGGCGTACATGTCGATGAGTTCCGTCGCCATCAGGCCGATGCCGTCTTCCAGAATGACGCCGTCAAAGGCGGAATCAATTTGTTTCAGAAGAAGTTCTTCTTCATGCGAAACAGGTTTGGGGGCGGGGAAGGGCCTGGAAAATTCCTGCTGAAAATAAGCCAGAATATGCGGTGCCGCTTCTTCCGGAGGGCAGGAGTAAACAATGTCTAGGTCCAATTCCATAACTTCATCATACACTAACGGTCCGGCATTCATCTATCGCGGAAATGGAAGGTACGGTGACTGGAAAGGCATGTTTGCCGGGAGCCGGGCCGCCCATGGTGGTCAATGGTGGCAGGCGGTGCAGTCCATCCTTGGCTGAATCTTCCACTGGCGTTTCAGGAAATCTCCCAATTGAAGCGGAGTTTGGATGCGGTTTCCCTCCCCGTCCCGGATGGAATGCTTGCGGAGGTAATCCGCGGCGGAATAATGGGAGCTGGCCGTTTCCTCCAGCGGGCGCAGGTGCGGGGCGGGGTCGCGGTGGCAGTCCAGGCACCACTGCATGCGGGCATCGCGTGGAGCCCTGATTCGTTCCATGCCCGCCACGTCCCCATGGCAGGAAGTGCAGCCGATGCCGCGGTTCAGGTGGGCCATGTGGTTGAAATAGGCATGGCCGGACAGGCGGTTGACCATGACCCAGCGGATCGGTTCCCCCGTGTAGCCGGGAAATTGGGGGTCCGCCGCTGCCCGTAGCGGGGCGATGAGCGGGCTGTCCGGGAGAATATGCTGGTGGCAGCCCAGGCAGGACTTTGTATCCGGAATGCCGGCCCTGGGGGAGCGCTGGGCGGCGCTGTGGCAGGCCGTGCAGCTCATCTTCAGGTCTCCGGCGTGGAGCTTGTGGGAAAAACGCACCGGCTGCACGGGTTCATACTCCGGAATCTGGAAATTGGCGTAATACACCCCACCCAGCGCCAGCGCGGCGGCGAGCGCAATGAGCGCGACGCCTCCGTAAAAGCGCCTGTTGGTATTGGGTGGAAAGATATTGGCCATGGTCCGGTAGAAGGAAAAGGCGGGACCCGCCGTCAGGCCGCTCTGCCCGGCCGCGGAATGCGGGCGGGAGGCAGAGGCGTATCCATCGTCAGGTCTTCGGGCGCCAGCCGCGTGGCGTTCTTTTTAATCTGTTCCCAGGTGATGCGCTGCCCGGTGTGGGCCGCTTCACGCCCCATGATGGCGACCAGGGTTTTATTGGCCGCGCTTTCCAGCGTCTGGGTCCAGTTCCCGGAACGGAGGAAACGGTAAAAGGCCACGTGCGTGTCCGCGTACATATTGCCCCGTTCCCCGCGGAAACGCCAGCGTTTATCCGCCTGGATATGGGGGCGGTACGGGGTGACCAGCATCCCTTTTTCACAAACCGTCCGGTCCACGATCTCCCCGTGGCAGCCTACCCACTGGCGGCATGAAATATGGGCGGCCACGTTGTGGTCGTACTCGAAATAAACGTCGTAATGGTCCCACACGTCGCCGTCATCCCGGCGCAGGGCGCGTCCTCCGGAGCCGAAGGCTGCCAGCGGAAGCTGCTCGTTCATGGACCACACCATGCCGTCGATCGTGTGGACGATCTGTTCCACGAACTGGCCGCCGCTCAGCCAGTTCCAGGCGGTCCAGTTGCGGAGGGCCCACGCCACGTCCGTATCCGAGGAAGGGCGGGAATCCAGGGCCAGCGGGGACTTGGGGGGCGTGGTGTAATACAGCCCGTCAAAGGAAAGCACGCGGCCCAATTCTCCGGAGGAAAGCTTGCGGTGGGCTTCTTCATTCGCCTTGTCGTAGCGCCAGCAGAACCCGTCCAGAATCACCAGATTCTTTAGCTTTGCCAGGCGCGCGGACTCCAGCACGGAAAGCACGCCGGGAACGTCCACCGCCACGGGCTTCTCCGCATAAATGTGCTTGCCGGCGTCAATGGCCGCCGCCACATGCTCCGGACGGAAGGCGGGGGGCGTGCAGAGCAGCACCACGTCAATATCCGTTTGAAGCAGCTTCTTGTAACCGTCCAGGCCGTCGAACAGACGGCTCTTGTCCAGCTGGACGCGGCTGCCGTACTGCTCCGTCAGCAAATTGGAGCCGAAATCAATCCGTTCCTGAAACACGTCCGCCAGCGCCCAGACTACCGTTCCGGGGTCGGCGTCCAGCGCGTTCTTCATGGCGCCCAGGCCGCGGCCTCCGCAGCCTACCAGGCCCACCTTGAGCGGTCTTGCGTCCGTCAGGGCTTCCGCGGCGTTCAGATAGGGCATGGCTGCCAGGAACCCGGCCGTTCCAGCGGCGGTTCTCAAAAAGCGGCGTCTGTTCCAAATAGGGTAACCCATCTCAGCGGAATTATACGGCGTCAGCCCATGGAATCAAACGCTGTATTGAAATGGTGACGCAAAAAGTAGACGCAACCTCCGTTTCCGGAAATTGCGTCTACTGAGGGAACCAATGAATGCACTATATTCTGGCTATTAGGTTGAACAGGGCTACTCCCCCTGTTCAGAAAGCAAAGCGCACGCTGCGGAATATTTTGTCTGAAAAAACATTTCGTGAGAATTAAAAACTGATTTGACTCAGGAATCCCCAGTGTTCATGATAAATCCAATGAGGCCTCCGGCTTTCCAACCAATCATCATGATGAAACAAAATCTCATTCCTTTTACAGCGGTTCTGGCGGCATTTGCCCTTGTTTCCTGTGACGGCGGCAAAAAACAGGATCAATCCCCGGATGCCTCTGCCGCCGGCGAACAGGCCGTTCCCAAAACGCCGGGGGAAAAAATCCTGGCCGTTCTCCTTCTTATTCAGGACCAGGCTACGGCAAACGCCCATGCGGTGGAGGTGAAGGAGCTGGCCGTGGCCCTTCCCAAGGACATTCCCCATCAAGAAAGCGTGAACATCATGAATGAACTGCTCCGTCTGGCCAGCCGGGAATGCTATGGCTCCCTGTCCCTGGAAGACGCTTTGAAGGGCATCCAGTTTGACGCCGGGGAATACACGGGCAGCGTGCCTCTGGACGTGGATGGCTTTGAACCTACCCCGGACGAGCCGAAGAAGTAAATTCCCCGTGCCGGGAAACGATGGACTGTTTCTGCGCCTCTCCCGTCCCGTTCTTCCGGGAAGGGAAAGGCGTTGTTTTTCGGGCGCCGGATACGCAAGATAAATGTCCCGGTTTCCTGACTGTTCCGGAGGGGACGGTTTTCCTGCCGTTCAGGGAAACACTCTGAATCTTTCTCCTGCTGGAAAAACATGCTGGAGGAAGAGGAGCGGAAAGATGCTTCCCTTTCGTTCTCCGGAATTTTTTGTGCCCGGAGGATGGGGCAACGCCGTAAAAGGGAAGCTCAGGGCAGAGGACGGCGTAATTCTTCAATGGCTTCCGCCATGTCTTCCCGCGTGATCTTCTTGGAAACGCCCGCTTCCCCCGCTTTGGAAAGCAGAATGAAGCGGATGGTTCCGGCCCGGAACTTCTTGTCGGACGCCGTCTTCTTGAGAACCGTTTCCGTATCAATGTCGTCCGGAAGAACGAGGGGAAGTTCCAGAGCCTGGAGGGTGCAAAGAATCTTCTTGGCGTCGGAAGAACTCAACCCCGCTTTCCGTTCGCTCAGGAACAAGGCGGCGCGCATGCCGAGCGCCACGGCTTCCCCGTGCAGGATAGTGCCGTAGGGAAGGGCGGCTTCAATGCCGTGGCCGATGGTATGGCCGAAATTGAGCAGGGCGCGGATATCCAGCGTTTCCAATTCGTCATTCTCCACGATGCGGGCCTTGATTGCCACGTTCCGGGCAATCAGATCGGGAAGTTTGGCGATGGTATTCAGGGAAAAGCCGATGGAAAGCTCCGGTCCCAGGCCTTTCAATTCATGTAGCATGGAAGCATCCCGGATGGCCGCGTGCTTGACGGCTTCCGCCAGGCCTTCCGCCAGCGTGCGGCGGTCCAGGGTCACCAGCGTGGTGGGGTCAATCACGACAACGGCCGGCTGATGGAAGGCTCCTGCCAGGTTTTTCCCTTCCGGAATATTGATGGCAGTCTTGCCCCCCACGGAACTGTCCACCTGGGCGACCACCGTCGTAGGAATCTGCATGAAGGGAATGCCGCGGTAATAAATGGAAGCTACGAAGCCGGCCAGGTCTCCCACCACGCCGCCGCCCAGGGCGGCAATGCACCCGGTGCGGTCAATGCCCGCCCGTACCAGTTCGGAACATAATTCCTGGGCCTGCAGCATATTCTTGGACGCTTCTCCGGCGTCCACCACATGCAGGCTGGGAATGAACCCCGCGCTCTCCAGGGACTTCATTACGCGCTCCGCGTAAAGCGGGGCGACGCAGGTATCCGTAATAATCGCAATCTTGCCGTCCAGTCCGGCGCGGTAGGCAAACTCACCCACGCGGTCCAGCGCGCCGTTTTCCACGTGGATATCGTAGGAACGTTCCCCGAGAGCAAGAGAAATGGTAGGCATGGGGCCAGTATGAGGCATTCCGGAAGGAAGCTCAAACGGAAAGTGCGAATGAGGCAAAGAAGATGCAATCCGCCTCTAATGCGTCCTTGTCTTCGGCGCCAGCGGGGAAAGGGTTTCCAGAATAATCTTTAAATGTTCCGCGCGTGCAGGCGTAAAGCCGCCGTCATCCTTCCAGATGATATTGCCGTTGCCGTCCAGCAGGACAATCGCGGTCTCCGCCTTCTTGTGGAGGGAAAGCCTGCGGCGCACGAAAGCCTGGTCGTAATAGGAAATCAGGGAATTGGTCTTCATGTAGAAATCCGGAATATCCCCCAGCGCCTGCGTAAAGGCGGGAACGTCTCCTTCAATGGGGGGCGGCTGCAGGACCAGCAGAATATTGTACTCCACCGGGGTAGGCGTATGCTTGTACTGCTTGCGGAGGTCTTCGCAGAACGGAAGCCACTTCTTCATGCTGTACAGGGTTTCCGGATGAAAAACGGTCAGCATGATATGGAAGCTTTTAGGCACGATGGGTGGCAGGGAAACGTTATCCCCCAGCAAATTCATGCCGTTGATATCCGGAAAACGGTAACGTCCGTTCCCTCCTCCATAAGGATGCTCGGGGTCGGGCGTTGGCAAGTGGATTTCCTGATTCTTCATGCGCGATTAGACAAAATTCAGGCGGGGATTGTTCATGGGAAGGGTTAAGTGAGACAGGTCGCGGAAATATCGAACGGTGAGGGCGCGGAAAAAAGAATCCTCGTCCGTGCGTAGCCTTGGAGAAAAAGAAAGTAAGGGATAGAAATAAAGGTATCGGCAGAGAAGGCGAGTCGTCGGCCCTTGTAGGGATGGGACTAGACTTCCTCTTTTTTCCTTGTGACGTAGAAGTCCGTCGCACCTTGTTGCGCGCATCCCCATCTCTTCTTCTCGATGGTCGGCTGTGATATCGTAAAAAGGAAGAACCCCCCTTCTCGTTTTTGCCGGTAAAAGGG
>CANQLV010000015.1 GCA_947624785.1 Akkermansia muciniphila
AGGTCGCCGCCGGGATTTTTTTCATCAGGCCCCGCCAGTTCCTCAACTGGCGGGGCTTGTTCCTTTCTTGTTATCTCTCTTTAATCTTTTTGTCCATCGGGGATATCTCCCTCATCCTCCACGCTCCCTTTGGCTCTGATCTGCTCCACTCTTGAAAGACTTTGCTCTTTTTGCTTGTATAGTTGGTGCTATGTTTTCACCTGCTTTTGCCGTTGGTCTGATTCTGGGAACGGTCATGTCCCCGCTTGTTTGCGTCTCTGCCGCGGAAGTATCTCCCGTAGCGGCCGCTGAAGGCGTGGTGGCGCGCGTGACTCTATCTGCAAAGGGCGCCGTGTCGTTCCGCTTGAATCCGACTCTGGGCAACAAGATTACTATTTCTGGTGTTCCCGGAGGCATCCGGGTGGAAGCGTCCGACGTGCGCCGCCTGGTAGCTGGGTACGGATGGTATCTGAAAAATATTGCCAAGGTACATTTTTCATGGAACGGAAACCGTCTGACGCTTCCCTCTCCATTGCCTGCTCCGTCCACCCCTGTCACGATTGAGTCCCCGTGGAATACCGTTTTTGCGTATAATTACTGCACCCTGTCTTATACGGCGGCTTTCTGGGACTGGAACCGCTGGCAGCGCGAGATTGATTTTCTGGCGCTGAGCGGGTTTACACACGCGCTGGTGACGGCAGGCCTGGAGAAGACCTGGGAGGATTTCCTCATTGGCTTGGGATATCCCCGTGAAAAGGCTCTCCGCTTTATTCCCAATCCCGCCTTTGCCGCCTGGTGGAACATGGGCAACCTGGAAGGACACGGAGGACCGTTGACCCAGCAGCAGATTGACAGGATGGCGCAGATGGGAAGGCGCATCGTGTCCCGCATGGAGCAGCTGGGCATGACTCCCGTGCTTCAGGGCTATGTGGGGTTTGTTCCTGCGGATTTTGCGGAGAACGTGCAGATGAAGGGGCTGAAGCTTATCCCGCAGGGGGAATGGGTCAATTTCAAGAGGCCGTGGGTTGTAGACCCCACTTGCGAGGCTTTTCCGAAGCTGGCCGCGGACTGGTACAAGGCCCTCCGCAAGGTATACGGCGTTTCCGGAAAGATGTTCGGCGGGGATTTGTTCCATGAAGGCGGCAGCAAGGGCGGCATTGACGTGACGCGCGCGGCGCAGGCGGTGCAGGGAGCCATGCAGAAGGCCTCGCCGGGTTCTTCCTGGGTGATCCAGTCCTGGGGAGGCAATCCCTCCCGCGAGCTGCTGGCCGGTATGGACCCGAAGCATGCGCTTGTGCTGCAGCTCACCAAGGACATGGCTGACGGCGGGAAGAATTTGAGGGCTTTTGACGGCATTCCCTGGGTCTGGTGCGAGCTGGCCAACTTCGGCGGCAATACAGGACTGTACGGCGGGGTTCCCCTTCTGTCCCGGCTGGGGAGTGATTTGGCCGGCTACAGGGACAAGGGACTGGTGGGAATGGGCACCTTGTCCGAAGGGCTGGAAACGAATCCCCTTCATTACGCCCTGTTCAGCGACCGTTTATGGACGGCGGAGGATATTCCCGTCCGGGACTGGCTCAAGAAGTATGCGCGCCAGCGTTACAGTTCCGCTCCGGCAGCGGTCGTGCAGGCTTTGGAAATCCTGTCTTCCTCCATTTACAATCCCGCCCGTTCGCAGGAGGGGTGTACGGAGTCCATCATCTGCGCCCGTCCGTCTTGGGACGTCCGCAAAGCCTCCACGTGGTCCAGCGGAGAGAGGTATTACCATTTGGGCGATATCGTTAAAGCGGCTCGCGGTTATCTGAAGGCGGCCAATGACCAGCCGTCCCTGGTAAAGGAGGAGACGTTCCGCTATGACTTGGTGGATGTCGTCCGCCAGGCGCTTGCGGACGCCGCTTTTTACCAGCTCCAGCGGGTCAGGAGCGCTTTTGACGCCGGAGACGTACCTGCGTACAGGAAGCAGGTGAAGCTTTTCCTGTCCCTGGTTTCTGATATGGACGCCCTTCTGGCGACGGACAGCCAGTTCCTGCTGGGAACCTGGCAGAAGAAGGCGCTGGATTGGGGGAGCACCCGGCAGGAGAAGGCCTTGATGGACAAGTCCGCCAAGATGCTTGTAACCACGTGGATTGACCAGGCTCCCCGCGCGTTGAACGATTATTCCAATCGCCAGTGGGCCGGGCTTGTGGCCGATTTTTATCTGCCCCGCTGGAAGAATTTTTTTGAATCCCAGCTGGATGTGCTGACCGGAAAGAAGGACCGTGCCGCCGCCCAGGCTTCCTTCATGGATAAGACGGTCCGGGAGGAACTGGCCTTTGCCGGAAATGGAAAGGTGTATTCCACGAAGCCGTCCGGAGATGCTCTGGCCGTCGCCGGCCGCGTGATGAATGCCCACCGGGAAATGCTGGATGCCCTGAGCGCGGAAGAGAAGCATTCCGAGGGAACGCCGTGGGACCTCCAACAGGGATCCCCGCTGCAATTCAACGTGACGGACCAGGTAACCGGGCCGGGCACGTACACCGCCACCTTCCAGTGGAAGAACGGCCCCAGCGCCCTGAAGATTCATTCCGTCAAATTATACGAGGGGAACAGGGAGGTGGCCGCAGATAACCATGAAGGCTGGATCGGCGTGGAGAATAAGGACAATTCCTACAGGCTTGACCTGAAGAAGTACCGGACCAACCTGGATTCCTATACCCTGAAGGCGGAGGTGAGCGGCGTTTCCGGAGGAGATTCCAAGGGGGAAATGACGTTGAAGAAGGAAGTCCGCTGACGTGCCGTCTCCCCATGGCCGGATCTCCGGAATATGCTTTTTCCCGGAGGCCCGGAGCCCGTCAAGGAATTCAGCGTGCCGCCTGGTAAATGCTGAACATCAGGATGGCCATGCCCGTCAGGGCAGCGCCCGCAATGATGCCGGAGGCGGTGGGGATTTTATATTCCCGTGATTTGGCCTTGAAAAAGCGGTCCGCGGCCCAGCCGAGCACGGCCCCCGCAAAGAAGAGGAAGGAGTCGTTCCACTGGATGGCCCAGGCCAGCCCGAAGCCGATGGGGGTGGGGAGCCATTTGCCTGCGGCGGGAAGGTAGCGGGGGACGAGCACCAGAATGAGGCCGAGGATGCCGCCCGCGATGATGGAAAGAACCTTGATGCTGTGCAGGTGGCTGAAACCCATGCCCAGCGCTTCCGCAGTAGCCGCCCATGTTCTGGCCCCCGGAGCGTTGAAGGCCTGAAGCGCGTCCACGTCCGGGACCATGGAGCGGAAGGCCAGCACGGAGACGAGTGTTCCCAGGAAGATTCCGGAGAACTGGGCGATGAATTGCTTGCGGGGATTGGCCCCCAGCAGGTAGCCCACCTTGAGGTCCACGAGCAGGTCCGCCGAGGAGCTGGAGGCTCCGGAGGTGATGTTGGCCGCCATCAGGTTGGCCGTCACGTGTCCCGGCGCGATTCCGCCGAAGATGAGCTGCGTGACTTTCCCCATGGCACCGGTGGGCGTGATGTTGGCCTCCCCGGTGATCCGGCAGACGACCAGCGCCAGGAAGAAGGAGATGATTACCGCAATGCAGCTCATCCAGTACGGAACGTCAAAGGTGGCATGGGCCAGGTAGCCGAGAGCCGCCAGGGAGACGAGCTGCCCTGCCAGGAACCAGCTCATGGGTGTTTCTATTTTTTCCACGTCCGTCAGTTCGCGCCTTTTGGTCAGGGAGAACATGGCGCCCAGGGAGGAGAAGGAGCGGACGATGCTTTTCCATTGGAACAGGAAGGCCACGATGCTGGCGACGACCATGCAGGCGGTTCCGCCCCACAGGGTCCAGCCCACGCTGTCCCGGTAGCCCGCTCCCGCGGGAAGCAGTCCCTGGCTTTCCAGCCATGGCACGTAAAGCGCCCAGCAGACCGTGCCCCCGATGAAGAGGCTGAGGGATGTTTTCATGCCTACCAGCGCGCCCGCGCCCACGAACATGAGGTCCCATTTGAAGAAGATTGTACGGTGGTACCAGTTGCCCAGGATTTGCTGCTGGGCGGTGCCCAGCCATTGTTCGCCGCCCGCGGCCATGGCGATGGCGTTGGCGGAGGCGAAGAGGGCGGAGTAAAGGAGCGCTTTGGCTTGTCCCGCCGCCTTTTTGCCTTCCGAATAGAGCACCTTGAGGGTTTCCGCCGTGGCGATGCTGTCCGGGAACCTGATTTGCTCAATGTTGATCATCTGGCGCTTCATCGGAATGGCCATGGTGACACCCAGCACGGCAATGAAGAATATCCAGGCGAAGGTGACGCCCAGCGGCATGTGCTGCCCCGTCAGCAGGAGCAGGGCGGCCACGGCGGAGGTGAGCGTGCCTCCCGTGGAGTATCCTGCGGAGCTGGCGGCGGACTGCATGCACGTGTTTTCCAGAATGGTCATGGGGGATTTGGAGATGCCCAGGCGCACGAAGGCGTTCCACAGGGCAAAGGAGATGATGCCCGCGGTCAGGGCCACCCCGAAGGACCATCCCATCTTAAGGTTGGCGTACAGGTTGGTGAGGGAGAGGATGGAGCCGAGGAGCATTCCTACGATGACGGCCCTCCAGGTGAGCTGCTTCATCCTGTCTCCGGAGCCCAGGTAGACCCGGTCATACCATTGCTGTTCGATTTCATCCGGCGTGCCCTGGAAGCCGTCCAGGGGCAGCGGCTTTTCCAGGCAGGAGAGAGGTGCGGGGGAAGACTGGGATTCCGTAGGTGCCATACGGGCCGGAACATAGCATGTACGGGCGCGCTGGAAAAGACGTATCTGCCTTTCCTTGCCTCCGGAACGCCTTCCGCTTGGGGCTTGCCTGCCTGTGGCGGCCGTGGTTTAATGGGCGCCATGAGCCAATCTTTTACGGATAAACTTGCCGCCCGCATCAAAAAGACCGGTTCCGCCCTGTGCGTCGGGCTGGACCCACGCCCCGTCATGGATGATTTGCAGTCGGTTCCGGCGCTGCTGCGGAAGGTCGTGGAAGAAACCGCTCCGTATGCGGCGGCGTTCAAGCCGAATATCGCCTATTTTGAGGCCATGGGGCTGCGCGGCCTGGAGATGCTGGAAGAGTTGCTCCCGGATATGCCGGAGGACGTGCCCGTGGTGCTGGACGCCAAGCGCGGCGACATCGGGGAGACACAGAAGTATTATGCACAGGCGTATTTTGAACGCCTGGGCGTGGATGCCGTGACGCTGAGCCCTTTCATGGGGTATGATACGCTGGAGCCTTTTCTGGATTATGAAGGGAAGGGCATTTATCTGCTGGCGGTCACTTCCAATCCCGGTTCCGCGGACGTGGAGAGGCAGGAGCTGGCCGACGGCCGCAGGGTTTATGAACTGGTGGGGGACATGGTGCGCCGTTCTATGCAGGAAGGGCGCAAGACTTCCGTAGGCATGGTGGTGGGGCTGACCAATGCGGATTCCTCCATTCTGGAGCGCATTCCGGACGCTCCCCTGCTGATTCCCGGCCTGGGAGCCCAGGGAGGCGATCTTTCCAGCCTGAGCGGTTCCGGCCATGCGGCCCCCCCTCTGATTAACGTGTCCCGCGGAATCATGTACCAGAATCCGGAACTTGGCTTTGCGGAAAAGGCAGCCAGGTTCGCCCAGAGCATCCGGGAGGCATTGGGTTGTTGATGTTCATGCGTTTTTCCGGCAGATAACAAAATGATAACGGGCTGCTTATGGCGGTGCAGGCGCTTGTCAAAGGGAAGGGCGCTGGTATATTGAACGGGCACTCCCCCTCTCCCCGCCCGTTTTTTATGGATGAAAAGCCCGGAATTGTAAGATTCACGCCCCGTTCCACTTCCAAGTCCGCCATGCTGATTGCGGTGGCCGTGGCCGTGGGCGTTCAGGTGGCTTTGTGCGCCGTGCTGGTAGCCATTCACTTTCAGGAGCTGTGGCTGCCCGCCGTGCAGAACGGGGAGGTGGAAATGGAGTTTGTGCCTCCTTCCGAGGAGGTTCTCCAGGAGCTGGCGGAAGTTCAGCCCGTGCCCGTAGAGCCGGTCGCTGCTCCTCCCACGGTCAGCCCCGTTCCGGAAATTGCCGCGGATGAAGACCTGCTGGCGATGAAGCTGCCGGAGAATGAGGATTGTTCCGACATGAAGGATTTTCTTCCGGAGGAGGCTCCCACGGAGTTTTTGCCGGAAGAGCTTTCCAGCATGCGGATTTCCATGAGGGAGGTGAAACCCAGGCGTCCTGTGAAGACTCCGGCGGTTTCCCTGCCGGGGCAGTCTAGCCCGGATGAGAACGTGACCCCTGATAAAAAGGTGCGTTATAAACATGCTCCGTCCTTGCCCAATTCCGTCAATTCTTCTAAAGTCGGGAAGGTGAATGCCGTGGTGAAAGTAGTGGTGGGGGTGAATCCCCGTGGCGAACCTTCATCCGTCAATCTCCTTCAATCAACGGGAAATGCGGAACTGGACCGTCTTTTCATGCGCTGGGTGAAAGAGAATTGGACTTTCTATCCGGCAGAAAAAGACGGTGCGCCCATTGCTTCCAAGGTGGTGGTGCCCGTCAGGTTGAATATAGATTAGCCTGCGCAGGAGATAAGAGAAATGCTTCCGGAGAAAACAGAGAAAAGGCCCATTTACGTGATCGGCCACCAGAATCCGGATACGGATGCCATTTGTTCCGCCATAGGGAATGCGGAGTTTTTAAGAACCCATGGCGAACCTGACGCCGTTGCCGCCAGATGCGGGGAGATGACGCTGAGGACATCCTGGGTGCTGGAAAAAGCCGGGGTGCCGGAACCGGTGCTGATTCATGACGTGACGCCTACCGCGGGAACAATCTGCCGCCGTGACGTGATCAGCGTGAGTCCGGACGATACGTTCCTGACGGCGTACCGCCGGATGACGGAGAACTCCCTTCAAACCATTCCGGTGATTGACGCGGACCATAATCTTTACGGCCTGCTGCGTTATTTTGATTTGCTGAGCCTGCTGATGCCCCTGAACATGACGGAGATGAATGTGCGCTCCGTTTTTTCCAGCCTGAGCAATATCGCCACCACCATTGACGGCAAGTGCCTGACCGGAGAGACCCTGAGCGAGGAGGAAACGCAGAATATCCTTCTGGTGGGCGCTTCCAGCGAGCCGAGCGTCCGGACGAGGCTTGCCAATTACAGGAGAAAGGGCATCGTCCGCGATCTGATCGTTATCTGCGGGGACCGCCCGAATGTGCAGCTGTATGCCGTGGAGCACGGCGTGCGCGCTCTGGTGACCACATCCGGGGCTTTCCCCTCCCTGGATATTATTGAGACGGCCCAGACGACGGGCACATGCATTTTAAGCACCCCGTGGGATACGGCCAGCGTGGGCCAGCTGATCCGCTGCTCCCGGAAGGTGAGGGAACAGGTCCACAAGGATTACGCGGTTTTCCCGGAGAACATGCCGCTGCCCGAGTTGAGGCAGGCCGCCGTGAAGCGCAAGCAGGCGCTGTTCCCCGTGATGAGCATCAAGACGAACAAGATGATAGGCGTGCTGAGCAAGACGGATCTGGTGGACCCTCCCCGTACGCGCGTGGCCCTGGTGGACCATAATGAATTTTCACAAGCCGTGAAGGGAGTGGAGGAAGCGGAAATTGTGGAGGTGATGGACCATCACCGCCTGGGCACCCAGCTTTCCACACGGGACCCGATCCGCTTCCTGAATGAACCCGTGGGTTCCACCTCCACCCTGGTGGCGCGCAGGTTTTACCACCGTGATGAGGAGCCTTCCCAGGCGGTGGCGATTTGCCTGTGCGCCGGGATTCTTTCAGATACGCTGAACCTGACGTCTCCCACGACGGCGCGGGCGGACCGGGAAATGCTGGAATGGCTGACCGGCATTGCCAGGATAGATGCCAAGAAGTTCACGGAGGAATTTTTTGCCACCGGTTCCCTGCTGCGTTCCAAAACGGCGCCCTCCGCGATTGTCCAGGCGGACAGGAAAACCTTTACCGAATACGGGCACAAGATCAGCATTTCCCAGATTGAGGAAATAGGCATGTTCGGCTTGAAGGAAGTTCAGGATGACTTGGTGAAGGAGCTTCAGAAGCTGGTGGAAGAGGAAGGATTGAAACTGGCGTGCCTGTTGGTCACGGATATTGTCACGCATGATTCCATGCTGCTGGCCGTTGGGGATGAAGAGGTGCTGGAGCACATCGAGTACGAGCGGCTGGGCCCCAACTTGTTTTCCGCCGCCGATGTGGTCAGCCGCAAGAAGCAGCTTTTCCCGGCTATTTCCCGTGCTCTGAAAACCTTGTAGGTTTCCGGGGAAAATTCTTTCCCCGGAAAGTAAAAGCGTCTCCGTTCGGGGAGGCGGATGGAGAAGTTCCTTCTGCCGGAGGGGAATGGCGCGGCCTGTGGAGAGGGGAATCAGGGCATGGCAATGTCTGCCAGGATGGAGCGGCGGACGGTGTCCGGTATCAGCACGGTGGCGGCCCGCTCGGGTTTGAGCGGCGGCGTGCAGAAAACACGGTCCATGCGCAGCAGCGGGAAGTTGACGGGTTGAGTGGCTCCGTATCCGGCTCCCTTCAGTTTGAAGCAATCCTGAAAATCGGCGCTGAGCTTGGCGAAAATAGGGGATTGAGGCGCGGCGCTGAAGTTTCCGGCCAGGATGATGGGCAGTTCACCATGCTGGCTTCCTACCTCCCGCAGGGTGTCAAACAGGTATTGAAGCTGTTTGCGGTGAATGAACCGGAGCGTGTGGAAATATTTCCAGCAGGCGGGGGAGTACAAGTCAAAGCGGTGTTCAAAAGGCTCCAGGCTGATGTTGATGAGCCGTATCGCCAGGGAGGAGTTTTCCGGTATCCAGTCCACGATGAGTCCGGCTGTGTCCGTGATGCTTTGGGCCGGACCAATCTGCCCGTGCCGCACGATGATGGCGCAGCTGCCTATCTGCTTGATGTAGGAAGTGCGTCCGAAAATGCTGTAGGCGAATTTGAGTGTCCGGTTGTAGTTGCTGCATCCCTGGATGAAGATGACGTCTGCACGGAGTTTGGAGATTTGTTCAATGGGCGCGTTTTCCCCACAACCCCCGTACAGGGTGAGAACCCTGATTTGCCGGGCATCCGGAGCCGGCGGCATTTTGTAATACTCCATTCCCGTTCTGGAAATGGGAGGAAGGAAGTCCGTAATGACGATGCCGTACGCAAACCAGATAATGACGCCAAGCAGGCCGATCCGGGAGCCGAAGACCAGCCATGCAAGAAGCGCCGGGAAGGAGAAGATGAGGCAGCACGCCCAAATGGGCAGTGATGTCATGAAGGCCATCGTGTCCGAACCGGTCCAGAAGATGGTGACGACGATGACCCACAGGCACAGAGAGACGCCGCCCAGCGCTATTCCCAGGTGGTTGACCCCGGATAACGCTGGGAGTGGGTCCGCCAGATGTTTGCGTCTTCTGAGCCGATGCACTGCGGTGATAGGTTAAAAGCCCATGCCGGGAGGGAGGTCCATGCCTCCCGTCAGTTTTTTCATTTCCGCCCCCGCGGTTTCCTTGCCCTTGGCTATGGCGGCATTGATGGTTTGCAGGAGCAGGTCCTGGAGGAATTCTGAATCGGACGGGTCGAGGATGGAAGGATCAATCACCAGCTCCGTGAGGTTTCCGTCACAGGTGGCGGTGACTTTCAGCTTGCCGCCCGCGCCTTCCGTGGTAACGGTCTGGGAGGCCAGCTTTTCCTGGGCGGCGGCAAGTCCGGCCTGCATTTGCTGGACCTGCTTCATCATTTTCATCATGTTCATGGCTGTCGTATTTGGAAGTATGGGTTGATGTTGTTTATTGGGAAATGATGCGGGCGCGGAAGATCTCCATGGCGGCGTCAATCAGGGGGTCCGTATAGTAGGAATTATCTTCATTTTCCTCCCTGGCGGGTTCCTGAACGGCTGCGGCGGGTTTTTCCCGCGGCGTCTGGGGTTTGGGAGCAGGTGCGGAAGCCGCCGGGGGAGGCGCCGGCAGCGGGGCCAGTTCTTCCTGAACCGGCTCCGGCACGGAGGAATCCTGGCGGATGGAAATGGTGACGGGGACTCCGCCGCGTTGGGAAAGGTCCGCTTCCAGGGCCGCCCGCAGGGGGCCGGATCCGAGGCTGTCCATTCCCTGATGGTCGGAGGGATGGAAGGAGATGGCGACGAATGCGCCGTCATGGCCGGAAAAAACGCTGTTGGCCAGAAAGTCCGCCTGGAGGGGGAAGTTGGCGGCGGCACGTTCCAGCGCCGCTTTCCAGTCCTCCTCCGTGATGGTTCTTCCGGATTGCGGGGCAAGGGCTTCCGGTTCCTCTTTTACCATGGGAGCAGGGGTGCGGGAAGGAGCGCTTGCCGTGTCGAACAGGTTGTCAAAGAAGCTGCTGGTGCGCCTTTCCGGCGGGAGGTTTTCCTCAGGGTCCATGAACGTGGGTTCCGGAGAATCCGGAGGAGCCACCGGGGCATCGGAGATGGCGGAAGAAGGACGTTGAGGTTCTTCCGGGGTGTCGGAAATGGACTCCGGCCGCGGTTCGGGTGCGGAACAGGAAGGCTCTTCCTGCGGAATGGCGGGGGAGGGGACTTTTGCAGCGGTTGCGGGAGGTTCCGGTTCCGGCGCGGGAGCAGTGGGCTGTGGCTCTGGTTCTTCTGCGGGAGCCGGGGCTGGTTGCGCACTGGCAGATCCGCTCGCCTGTACCGCGGGAGCCGGGAATGGTTTGCCAGGGGAAAAGTCCGGAACCGGGTCCATCAGGTGTTCCTCCGGAGCGGGCTCCGGATTTTCCGCAGGAACGGGCGGCTGGGCGTTTGCCGGAGGCTCCGGCGCAGGGGCCGGGGCGGCAGGTGCGGGTATGCCCTGTTCCTGGCGCGGAGCGGGAGAGAAGGACGGGACGGAGGTTGCCAGAGGCGCGCCTTCCAGCGCCATGATAATATCGCTGATGCTGGCTTCCGCCAGAGCGTGAACGGCCTTGATCAGGCCCATTTCCAGATGCAGCCTTTTGTTGGTGGACCAGCGCATCTTGTCTTCCGTTTCCGCCAGCACTTCCACCAGGCGCAGGATTTTGTCCGTCTGGGTGCGTTTGACGAGTTCGGAAAGTTCCTCCTTGGAGGATTCCGGCAGGGAATCGAAGCTGGCTTCCGGGTCTACTTTGGAGACCAGGATTTCACGTACGGCGGAGATGATTTCAGAGAGGAACTGACCCATGTCTCTTCCTGCTTCCGCCTGTTCATGCAGGAGGTGTAGGAGGGAGGGGAGCTCCTTGTTCAGAATCAGCGCCAGCGCATGGGCTACGGTTTCCCGGGACGTGATGCCGAAGATGTGGAGAACCTGCTGTTCTTCAATGTGGTCTCCGCAGAAGGAAACAAGCTGGTCCAGCATGGACTGCGCGTCCCGCATGCCTCCGTCCGCCACCTTGGCAACGGCAAAGGCCGCTTCCCGGCTCAGGCTCACTCCTTCCGCAGAGGCGATGTGAAGCAGGTGTTCCGCAATGATTTCAGAGGGAATGGGGCGCAGGTCGAAGCGCTGGCAGCGCGACAGGATGGTCGGCAGAATCTTGTGGGGTTCCGTGGTCGCAAAAATGAATTTGACGTGGGGGGGCGGTTCCTCCAGCGTTTTCAGCAGGGCATTGAAGGACTCCTTGGTGAGCATGTGCACTTCATCTATATAGACGATGCGGAAGTTGCCCCTGCTGGGAGCGAAGCGCACGTTGTCCCTCAGATCCCGGATGTGGTCGATGCCGCGGTTGGATGCGCCGTCTATTTCCAGGACGTCCAGGCTGCGTCCTTCCGCGATTTCCTCGCAGATGTCTTCATGCGGGTCAAAGTCCACGCTGGGGCCGCCGCTGCAATTCAGGGCTTTTGCAAAAATTCTGGCGGTAGATGTTTTTCCCGTTCCGCGGGGGCCTACAAAAAGGTAGGCATGGGCGAGGCGGTTGTGCTCAATGGCGTTTTTCAACGTCTGGACGACATGATCCTGTCCAAGGACGTCATCGAATGTCAGAGGACGGTATTTTCTGGCAAAGACCTGGTAACTCACGGTTCAGAAAGACTAGAAGATGAGTCCGTGTTTGAAAAGAAAATAGAGCGTAATTGTTTTAAAATGTTGATAAGAGAACTCTTGTGGTATCCTGCTACGGAGCTTCCCTGAAAAAAATATCAAGAAAACAGTGAGGATGACATTTTGATGTTGAAATCTGAAAATGTTCATGCCAATCTCACAAAAGTAACAGGAACCTTCTCATCTCTATTATTTCCTATGTGGGTCAAAGTATCAATAGCAGCCTTGGTCATTGCTCTTCTCGGCGGAGCCATGTATTATCTTGATAACGAGGAAGCTCTAACCAAGGAGCGTAAGGAATGCGTCTCCCGTTATAAGAACCTGAACGGTCTTCGCGGTGAGTTTACGGAAGAAAAGACAAAATATGTCGACTTCCTGGTGAAGAATGAGGCTTTGACGAACGATATCAACGCCCTGACCAAGCAGAAGGACGAGCTGGAAGCCAAGAACCAGGAGCTGGCCGCCGCCAATGAGGCCAAGAAGACGGACCTCCAGGCGCAGCAAACCGCCCTGGCGGAACTTCAGTCCAAGAGCAAGGATATGGAAAGTATCCAGGCCATTGCGGACAAAATCAAGGGACTGGAAGAAGAATCCAAGCAGCTGGAAGTAGTCAAGCAGGCGGAGCAGGGCAAGCATGACGCCATCGTTGCGGAAACGGAACAGCTTGTCGTGAACAATGCGGCCCTTCGCCAGCTCAAGGCGGACCAGGATGCGCACCTTTCCCCGCCCAATCTGAAAACGCGGGTTTCCCAGGTGATTAATGATTTCAATGTAGTTGTGATTGACGGCGGCGCTGCCGACCTGGGCGTAGTGCCCGGCTCCAAGCTGGCCGTGATGAGGGACGGCAACAAGATTGCCGAGCTTGACGTGAACGCCGTTGAATCCCGTGTTTCCACGGCTACCATTCTCCCCAGTACGGTAACCGCCGGCGAACGTGTTGAAGCCGGAGACGTCGTTGTATCCGTTCGTCCCTAGTCCTTTCCCGGTTCAATACACACCATACACTCTCACATACATACACAATGAAAACTGTCTTAGTAGTTTTATTGATTCTTGCAGCAGGTGCGGGCGCCTGGTTCTCCGGTCTCAGCGGCATCTTCGGCGTCAACGGCCAGTATCAGGACTTCAAGGAAATGATCACCTACCGCAAGGTTCTGGACAAGGAAATCCGGAATTGGACGGGATTGCGCAATGACATGATCAAGAACCGCGGGTTGGCCGCGGAAGAAAACCTCAGCCTGACCTCCAACAAGGCTTCCGTGACCCAGCAGCGCGATGAGCAGCTCTCCAAGGAAACGGAACTGAAGGAAGAGGAAGTGCAGTTGAATGCGGACCTGTCCAAGATCAACAAGCAGATGGATGAACTGAAGGCCAAACTGAACGACTTCGGCGTTTCCAGCGTGCAGGAAATCCAGGCCAAGATGGAATCCATGGAAGCCTCCAACAAGAAGCTTCAGGAAGACATTGACCAGATCAAGAGCGCTACGGAAGTGGCAGCCAAGAAGCGTGCGGAACAGGCTACCGAGCTGGCCGGACGCCAGAAGGAACAGGCCGAATACCGCGCCGCCCTCGCCAAGAATGGAGATGAATATCCCGTTCTGTCCGTGGACCCTCAGTGGGGCTTTGTGGTGATTGGCGCCGGGCAGGGCAGCAACATTGATCCGAATACGGTTCTGCTCGTTACCCGTGACGGCCGCAGCATCGGCAAACTGAAGGTGACCTCCCTGGAAAAGAATCAGACGGTGGCTGACATCGTCAAGGACAGCGTGCCTGCCGGCATGAGCATCCAGCCCGGTGACATGGTGCAGCTTCTGCGCCCGTTGCAGTCCGCCAAATAAGGTTTCTGCCGCGCATTTTCCTTGAACCCCGCTGTGCCCTCCGGCATAGTGGGGTTCAACTTTTTAAAAGGAAATGATGAAACGATTCACAGCCTCCCTTTTTCTTACGTCTTTCTCCCTTCTTCTGGTCTCTTCCTGCTCCTGGCTGATGGAGCCGAAGGAACGGGAACGCGTTCCGCAGCCGCCGCCCGGCCCGGAAAAGAGCGCTCTTCCCCACAACAAGACCCAGAGATTTGAAGCGGAAGCCACGCTGGGACCGCTGGCTTCGCCCAGACGTTAAAGGCGTTCAAATGATGGTTGGCGGTGATTCTGTTCTTTACAGCATCCCGCAAACCGGATACAAACGCTTCCGATTTTCAAGCGGAGAGATGGCTGAGCTGGTCTAAGGCACTCGACTCGAAATCGAACGTAGGGCAACCTACCGTGGGTTCGAATCCCACTCTCTCCGCCAGTTTTTTTCAACAGAAAGCCCGTCGCAGGACGGGTTTTTGTTTTTATCCGGCGCCGTTCCGGAAGAAAATCCGCAGGAACGGCTGTTTAATGATAGAGGGGGCGCTCCTTGTCGGCTTCCCGGAGCCGGTCTCCGCCGGGGTGGTTGTAGCTGTAATAGTTTCTGTGAACGGTTTCGGTAGGTTTCCCGATGATCACGTGGTCCAGGAACCGGACGCCCAATAGCTTGGAACATTCCCGCACGCGTTCGGTCAGAAGGTCGTCCGTGCGGCTGGGGGCAGGGTTCCCGCTGGGGTGGTTGTGCGCCAGCACGAAGCCGTAGGCATTGTGGATGACGGCTGGGCGCAGAATGTCGCGCGGATGGGCAATGGATTCGTTCAGGGTGCCGCTGGAAATTTCCACGGGTTTGATGAGGCGGCATTTGGTATCCAGCAGTAGAACGAGTACCGTTTCCTTGTCCTTCCAGCGCATGGCCGTTGCCAGGTAGTCGTAGACGTCTTCCGGCGTCTGGATGGGCTGCCGGGCCAGCGTTTCCCGGAGAGCCCGCGCTCCCAGTTCAAAGGCGGCGCTCAGCGTGGCCGCTTTCGCCAGGCCTATCCCCTTGCAGATGTCCGCTATTTCTGCGGCCTCCATGTGCGCCAGGGCGTCCAGAGAGCCTGCCGACTGGATCAGGTCCGAGGACATGTCCAGCACGTTTTTTCCCTTAATGCCCATCCGCAGGAAGATGGCGAGCAGTTCCGCATTGCTGAGGCTGTGCCTTCCCTGGCGGAGCAGCTTTTCCCGCGGCAGGGATTGGAAGGGAAGGTCCTGGAGTTTCCGGTAGGTCATTTTAGTAACAGAGGCGTGCGGTGGAGAGAATGGCGGCAGGCAGATGGCGCAGCGTGTCTCCCGCCGTCAGCGTCTGCTGGGTGGAATCTCCGGCGGAGATGGCTATTTCGGAAGCTCTCCCGCAGAGATAGGTTCCCAGAACGGCGGAAACCAGCAGGGATTCCCCCTGGGCCATGAAGCCGCCGCAGACGCCTGCCAGCACGTCTCCCTGGCCGGCGGTAGCCATGCCGGGGCCTCCGGTGATGTTGTAGAAGAGAGGTTTTCCCCGCTGGGTGACGATGGTGCGGGCTCCTTTGTAAATCAGGGCCGCTTCATGCTCCGCCAGAAAGCAGTCTGCGATGTCCGCCCGGATGGCGCAGTTGTCCGCGTCCGGAAGCAGGCGGCGGATTTCCCCGTGGTGGGGTGTCGCCAGAATATGTTCTCCCAGGGTCCATTGCATGGCGGCGGCCAGGTTAAGACCGTCCGCATCCAGGACGGCGGGAGTCCCGGTTTCCAGAATGAGGCGGATGGCTTCCGCGTCTTCCTCCGATACGGAGCCGATGCCGGGGCCGATGAGAAAGGCGCTGAATGTCCGGATGGAGACGTCCGCATAACTGTCCACGGGTTTGACCATGATTTCCGGCGGCATGGACGGCGCAATCAGGGGATAGACGTTCCGGTGGACGTGGAGCGTCACCAGTCCGGCTCCGGCCCGGAGCGCGGCTTCACAGCAGAGCCTGGCAGCTCCCAGCATTCCTTCCGATCCGGCAATGACGCCGATGTGCCCGCGTTTGTTCTTATAGTCCGTATAGGGTCTTGCAGAAAGGAATTTAGTGAGCCGGGAGGAGGTGATGAGTTCCGTGGCGGGGAGCGCCTGCACATGGAGGCCGGGAAGATCGATGCAGGCCAGGCGTCCCGCATGCAGGGTGGCGTCGTCGTCCAGCAGACCCTGCTTGACGGCTCCTATGCACATCGTGAAATCCGCTTCTACGGCATTTTCCTGGGGCATCCCCGTATCCGGGTCAACTCCCGTGGGAATATCGATCGCCACCGTGCGCACGGCTCCGCAGCGGTCCCGCAGGTAGTTCATTTCCGCGCAGAGGGCGGAGATTTCCTTGCGGAGCAAACCTTTTGCTCCAATGCCCAGCAGGCCGTCCAGAAGAATCATGGGCTTACCCGTACGGGGCAGCGGCGCTTCCTGGTATTCCTGGGGCGGGGGAGATATCTCCGCGAGCTGCCGCACGGGCAGTTCCCCCCATTCCGCGCGCGGGTAGGCGGCGCGGAGACCTGTTTCCCAGCCATGCTGTTTCAGGATATTGAGGACGGTGAGGGCGTCTCCGCCGTTGTTGCCTTTTCCCACGTAGGCTATGCATAATCCGGGGACGGGGAAGAACTGCATGACGGCTTCCGCAATGCCGGCGGAAGCCAGTTTCATGAGGGTTCTGGCCGGCGTTCCGTTGATGATGAGCTCGCGTTCCGCGATCTGCATATTTTCCGTGGAGCAAACTTTCATGGCGCGCTGATGAGGTCAGTATGCACTGTACGTTAAAAAACCTTCTCCTGCAAGCCGGAGAAGGTTTTTCGCAAAAGGAGTGAATCCGGGGGCGGTTAACCGATGCGGAATGTGATGCGCGCCTTGGTCATGTCATAGGGAGACATTTCCATGCGCACCTTGTCGCCCACCACGATTTTGATGAAGCGCTTGCGCATCTTGCCGGAAATGTGGGCCAGCACTTCGTGTCCGTTGGGCAGGCGCACCTTGAACATGGTGCCCGCCAGCACGGCACAGATGGTGCCTTCCACTTCAATTTCGCTTTCGGAGTTTTCTTCCTTGGGGGCCGATTTGCTGAAATGCCTCCTGCCCTTGGTATGGCGTCCTCCGCCTCCCTGCGGGCGCGGCCGGTTGGGTCCGCCTCCGGGACGTGGTCCTCCGCCTGTTCTGGCGCCTCCCGGGCCAGCGGATTGTCCGGACGGGCGTGCCGGGCCGGTGCCACTCCCGGCAGGCCGGGGCTGTCCGGGACGGCTGGCGTTGCCGGACGGTCTGGTGCTGCTGCCTGCCGGCCTGGGGCCGGGGCGGGAATTCTGACCGCCGCTGGGGCGGTTGCTGGGTCTTGGATTCGGGCTGATAGGATTCTCCTTGTAAGGTTAAAATGAACGCGCGTGTACGAATTTTCGCGCAGGCGAATAATAGGCCATATTTCCGCGAGGGCAAGTCCTGAATGTGGAAACGCCGCAATTAAGCCGCGATTCTGCGGAAGGGATGGGAAAAAGGCCGCAAAAGGATGGCAAGAGAGAAAAAGTATTTGACATTTACGCGAATAATCATTAGGAATGCGCCCCCGAATTGGAAGATTACGGCAGGATGCCGAAAAACGAGAACGAAGAATTGAACCATGAAGACCTTCTCAGCCAAACCGCAAGAAGTAGAGCGCAAATGGTATGTTATAGACGCTGCCGACAAGGTGCTCGGCCGTGTTGCCGTTGAAGCGGCTAACATTTTGCGTGGCAAGAACAAGACAATTTTCACCCCCCACGTTGATTGTGGCGACTTTGTCATCATCGTGAACGCGGACAAGGTGGTGCTGACCGGCAACAAGGAAAACGCCAAGATTTATACCCGTTTCTCCGGTTACGTCGGCGGCAAGCAGGTGGATACTCCGCGGAAAATCCGCGCCCGCCGCCCCGAACTTCTTCTGGAACTGGCCGTCAAGGGCATGGTGCCCCACACCCGCCTGGGCCGCCAGCAAATGACCAAGCTGAAGGTTTATGCCGGCGCCGGTCATCCGCATGAAGCCCAGCAGCCCACTGCCATCACTCTCTAATTGATTTCCCCAGACATGAGTCAGACAACCCCATACAACGCCACCGGGCGCCGCAAGACCGCCATTGCACACGCTTGGCTTACTGAAGGTACCGGCCGCATCACGATCAATCGTCGCGGTTTTGAAGAATACCTTCCCACCGTCCAGTTGCAGAACGCCGTTCTCCAGCCCTTCCAGGTTACCAATACCATGAACAAATTCGACGTGAACGTCGTCACCAAGGGCGGCGGCATTCACGGCCAGGTGGGCGCCATTCGCATGGCGATCGCCCGCGCTCTGGTTCAGGTTGATGAAGCTTCCCGCGCCCAGCTGCGTGAATTCGGTCTTCTGACCCGTGATTCCCGCATGAAGGAACGTAAAAAGCCCGGTCGTCCCGGCGCTCGCAAGCGTTACCAGTTCTCCAAGCGCTAAGCTTGGCTGGTTGCGAAGGAACTGGCTTTACCATTTCTTTCTCGGAAAAGGAGTGCTCCCTGCGGAGTACTCCTTTTTCGTTGCAGGGGAAGCTGGTTGCTGTTACGATTAATTATTATGGAAGAAGATCGGCAGCAGGACGGAATTCCGGACTCTTCTCCGGAAGAAGAAAAAACGGAAAGAAGCGTTTTTCCTGTTGTTCCTTTACTGCTTGCGCCGCTTTTCCTGGTAGTAGCCTCTTTTCTGAAACATTCCCATCGCATGGCGGGGAATGTCTCCGGCCTCAGGAAGGTGGAATACGGCCCCGCTTTCCCTTTGTTTCAATTTGCAGGCGTCGCCTTGTATTTCTATCTGGCTTACGTGGCCTTCAAGAAAGGTTTTCCCGGCTGGGGCTGGGTGTTTGGTTCCCTTGCGGTGGCGTTCAATCCTTTTCCGGCTTTTGCCACGGGAATTGCGGGTGACTCCATGGCATGGGGCGTGGCCGTGCTCGCGGCCGTTTCCGTGACGGTGAAAGCCTTGATCGACTCACCGCGGCGGCAAGGGGAGCTTTAGCCGTTTACCGGTGGTACGGGGTTCCCGCCAGAATGGTATGGCAGCGGTAGAGCTGTTCCAGCAGGACGACGAGCGCCAGCTCATGCTGAAGGGTGAATTTGCTCAGGGCCAGGATATGGTCGCACCGGGAACGCAGTTTTTCCGTGTGGCCGTCCGAGGCTCCGATGAGGAACGCGATGCGGCGCACGGAACGCATTTGCCAGTTCCGCGCCAGCTTGACCAGCTTCTCCGTGGTCCAGAGTTCTCCGCGTTCGTCCATGGCGATGCGCAGGCAGCCCTCGCTGGCGGCCAGCAGGCGTTCTGAGACGTCTTTGGAGCTTCCGTCTCTGACGAGTTTGAGTTCCGCCTTGCCGAAAGGCTTGAGGCGGTTGAGGTAGAGTTCCACGCCTTCCCGGGCGTAGCCCAGGGCCGGCTTGCCTGCGGCCAGAATCAGGAATTGCATGAGAAGTCAGGAGTTGGAGGATGAATTGAGGTAATTCAGCAGGTTGCGGGCCCAGGTTTCCGAAATGCCGCGGATGGCGGCGATGGAAGCCGGATCCGCCCTTTTGATGGCGGCCACGGACTTGAATTTTTCCAGCAGCATGCTTTTTTTTGCCGCGCTCATGCCCGGGGCGTCGTCCAGGGCGCTTTCCCGCATGCGTTTCCGGTAAAGCAGTTCGTTATAGCCGTTGGCGAAGCGGTGGGCTTCGTCGCGGATGCGCTGCATGAGCTTGAGGGCTCCCGTGCTGTGCGGCAGGCAGAGGGGCTGTGACTGGTGGGGGAAGAAGATTTCCTCCCGCTGCTTGGCGAGCCCGACGATGGGCATGTCACCCAGACCGATGGCTTCCAGATCGGCCAGGGCGGAGGAGAGCTGGCCCTTGCCGCCGTCCACCACCACCAGGTCCGGAACCTTGATGGGGGCTTTTCCTTCCCCGCCGAGCTTCTTGAGCCACTGGTACAGGGTCATGTCCGCGGGCCGTGAGGCCACGGCGTCGCTCTCCGCCAGAATGCGGGAGTAGCGCCTCCGGATCACTTCAGACATGGAGGCGAAGTCGTTCTGCCCGTCCACCGTGCGGATGCGGTAGCGGCGGTAGGCCTTGTTGTCCGGTTTGCCGTTGGTGAAGCGCACCATGGAGGCCACGATGTGGTTGGAGGAGACGTTGGAAATGTCAAAGCATTCCATGATGGCGGGGGGGGCTTCCAGGCCCAGGGCCACCCCCAGTTCCTTCATGTCTTCTTCCGGGCGCACGGTGCCGGGCAGGTTGGGCGTTCCCTTCTGGAACCGCCGCGCGGGTTCCAGAACCTTGACCAGGTTGTCCCGGATGTCCCGCAGGTATGCTGCGCGCTCGAAGTCCAGCTCATCGGATGCCTGCATCATTTCCCGGGTGAGCTCGTCCAGAGTGCTTTTTTTGCCGGTTCCTTCCAGCAGGCGCGCCGCCTGGTCGAAGTTCCGGTTATAGTCGCTTACGGAAATGCGGCCGACGCACGGGGCGGAGCAGTTGCGTATCACGTCCGCGTGGCAGTGCTTGAACTCGTGGAGACCCGGATTTTTGGCCTTGCAGGTCCGCAGGCGGAAGTGCCGGTTCAGCCATTCCTGCGTGGCGTAAAGCGCCTGGGAGTGGACAAAGGGGCCGAAGTAGCGCGCTCCGTCGTCCTTGCGCACCCGCGCCAGCTGGAAGCGCGGCAGTTTTTCCCCCTTGGGAATCTTCAGCAGGGGATAGCGCTTGTCATCCTTCATCTGGATGTTGTAATGCGGGCGGTACTGCTTGATGAGCTTGCTTTCCAGCAGAAAAGCCTCCTGGTCGTTCCTGGTTTCAAAGTAGTCGAATGACGCAATGGCGTTGATGAGCGCCCTTGTCTTGTGGTTGGACAGGGTGGCCCCCGTGGGGGAAAAGTAGTTGCCCAGGCGGCGGTGGAGGTCCTTGGCCTTGCCCACGTAAATGGTATTCCCCAGGGCGTCTTTCATGATGTAAACGCCGGGTTTATGCGGAGTTTGCCTCCAGAGTTCCTTCAGAGATGGTTTCTCACGATCTGCCACGGGGATTATTATGCCATATGCGGCAAGAAATGAAACTGCGGAAACGTACTGCATTACGGCTACTTGGCTTGCCTAGGAAGACTTCTTCTGTATAATCCCCTACGTCTTTTGTATGAATCCTGTACCGTTTACCACGCTGGCTGCCGCCATGGACTTTGTGGTGGGAGATAGAAATTATCCCCTCTCCGAGCTGTTCATGAAAGGCGGCTTCATCATGTGGCCGCTGCTCCTGTTATCCATCGCCGGGGTGGTGGTGCTGGTCATGTGCTGTTTTTCCACCCGCGCCTCCGCCGTTCTGCCCACCAAGCTTGTGGAGCAGGCGGAATCCTTCATCCGCAAGAGGGATTATACGGGCCTTTCCATCCTCTGCAAGGATGGAGACTCCTGCTACGCGCGCGTAATGCTGACGGTGGCCAATTTCATGCTGCGCAATCCTTCCGCCCAGTTTGAGGAGGTGAGGGAAATAGCCGCCGCGGAAGGCGGACGGCAGGCGGGCTTCCTGAGCCGCCAGATTTCCTGGCTGTCGGACATCGGCGCCCTGGCTCCCATGCTTGGCCTGCTGGGTACCGTGGTCGGGATGATGAAGACCTTTTTTGAGATCGCCAACGGTGATTTTTCCGGCGGCAAGCAGCGCATCGACATGGCGGGCGGCGTGGCGGAAGCCCTGATTACGACCGCGGGTGGCCTGATGCTGGGCATTCCCGCCATCCTGGCCTATGTGTACTTCCGCAGCCGCGTTCACAAGCGCGTGGGGGACCTGGAAGCCGCCGTGACGCACAGCGTTTCCGTGGTCGCCACCCAGCTCCAGAAGCCGCGTGCCGGCGTTGCGGGAGCCTTCCATGAGGAAGAACTTCCCAGGGTTCCCGTTGACCCCACCTCCCTGCGCGACGTGCGCGGGCTTTAGCCGGAAGCGGCCATCCCCACCACACCGGAAGAGCGTATGAAATTCCACTATAAAATGCCCAGCCCCATCGGGTTCCAGCTCGCGCCCATGCTGGACATCGTGTTTCTGCTGCTGGTGTTTTTCATCGTGACCCAGACGTTTGAGGATGACGAGCCGGACCTTTCCATCAACCTCCCCTCCGCGGAGACGCCCAAGCCCGGTGAGAACGTTTCCAATGAGATCATCGTGAATATCCGGAAGGACGGCACCGTGGTGATCAACCGCCAGCCGTACACCATGCCGCAGCTGGAGGACAAGCTTCTTTCCGTCGCCCGGCTGGATAAAACCATGCTCGTCCGCATCCGCGTGGATGAGAAGGCGGAGTCCGGCGTAGTGGTGCATGTGATGGACGCCTGCCTGAAAGCCGGGCTGAATAATGTTTCCTTCTCCACGCGCCCTCCGGCCCCCTCTTCCGTCAATGTTCCCAACCCCCAGGCTTCATGAAAGCGTTACTTTTCATCAATGCAGGTTTAATGACTTTGGCGGCGTTCGCCGCCGCCCAGGAAAACATTCCGGACGCCGCCCCCGTGGCGGACGGCCCGCTGGTCGCCAATCCGGAGCAGGATTCCCTGGACATGGCGGACATGCTGTACAAGCAGGC
This sequence comes from Akkermansia muciniphila, assembly GCA_947624785.1. Lineage (GTDB taxonomy): Bacteria > Verrucomicrobiota > Verrucomicrobiia > Verrucomicrobiales > Akkermansiaceae > Akkermansia > Akkermansia muciniphila_F. The sequence goes on from CANQLV010000015.1 coordinate 22,392, forward strand.
CCAGGAACCGGCGACGAAGGCGAACCGGCAGGAATATGGCCGCCTGCTTGATTTGAGCCTGCGCAAGTATCTTGAATTTGCCCAGCGTTTCCCCCAGTCCGCCCAGGCTCCCCTGGCGGAGTACCGCGCCGCCATGTGCCTGGAGGAACTCGGAAGGAAGGAGGACGCGCACACCCTGTTCCGCAGGCTGACCCAGACGGGCGGCCCGGCTCTGGTTGCCGCTTCCGCCTACCGCCTGGCGACGGACGCCTCCGCCGCCGGGGAAACGGACAAGGCTATCCAGTATTACCAGCTCGTGGTCCGCAATGCGGAACAGAATGATTTGAAAGTGGACGCCCAGTACCGCCTGGGACGCCTGTTTCTTGCCAGCGGGAATCCGGACGCCGCCGCCACCATGTTCTGCGCGGTGATAGGCAATCCGGAGGCGGATGCGAAATTTGTTTTGGTGTCCCGGATGGGGTACGCTGCCCTGTGTGCGGATACGGGCCGTCTGGGTGAAGCCTATTCCGAATACCGCAAGGCGCTGGAAACGCCCGGCGTGGATGACAGGAACCGGGGCATCGCCACCCTCCAGGCCGCCATGCTGGCAACCAGGCTGAAAAAGACCGCGGAGGCCCAGAACCTTTATGAACGGCTTTTGAAGGATGAATCCCTGAAGGAAATGGCGCCGGAAGCCCGCATGGGGCTGCTGCTGGGGCTGTACAACATGGGCAAGTACAAGGAAATCCTTTCCCAGCACGAGCAGCAGAAGGACATGAAGATGCCGACCAGGGACGGCCAGGTGCGCCTGCTGATGCTTCTGGGTCAGGCCGCCTACAAGCTGAAGGAGTACCAGAAGGCGGCGGATTTCTTTCTGGAGGCGGAAAAGGCCGTTCCCTACACGCAGGAAGCCATGCAGGCCTCCTTTTACCGTTTGCTGTGCTATAATGAACTCAAGCAGAAGGATCTTCCCCAGCGGGCGCAGAGCTTCCTGAACCATTACGCCAAGGCTTTTCCGACCAGCGAACTGCACGACATGGTGCGCCTGATGGCCGCGGAGAACCTGTTCACCACCAACCCGGCGGATGCCGCCCGGTTTTACGCCAGCATTGATTTTGACAAGGTGCCCCCCAAGATGCGCGCGGATATCCTGTATAAGAGCGCGTGGGCGATCGCCCAGGCCGGGAACCGGGGCGTAGCCGCCAAGCTGCTGACGGATTTCATCAACGATTTTCCGCGGGATCCTCGCATTTGCGAGGCGCTGACCCTGCGCGGGGACATGTACGCCAAGACCAAGAAGGAAGCGGAGGCCCTGATGGATTTTGACCGGGTGATCGCGCGCTGGCCGAAGGCGGAATCCGCCGCCGCCGCGTGGCAGCGGGCCGCCCAGATTTATGCGGGCCGCCAGGATATGGTGAACATGGCGAAGTATTATGAAGGCCTGATTCAGAATTTCCCGAAGGCGTCTCCCGCCGCTCTGGCGGAGGCTCATTTCCTGCTGGGGCGTGCGGCGTTTGACCAGGGAGACTTCAAGTCCTCCATCAGCCACATGGGGGAAGCCAAGACGCTGGACCCCCAGAAGTATGGGGAACAGGTCAATGTGCTTTCCGTTCTGTCCTATCACAAGCTCCAGGACGTGAATAAATTGAAGGAGGCCCTGGAAACCCTGCAAAAGGAGAACCCCTCCGCCGTGGCCCGCGTGCCGGACGTCATCCCCGCATGGCTGGGCCTTCAGGCCTACGGCATGAAGGACCTGGAAACGGCGGACAAGTACATGACCTGGGCTACGCAGAACGACCAGCTTCAAAATGTGAAGAAGGTGATCTGGCGCAACCTGGCGAAGGTGCGCCTGGCGCTCAAGAAGTATGACCGCGCCCTGGTGGCTTCCAACAACTTCCTGAAGGATGAGGACCAGCCCTACCGCCGTGCGGACGGCATGCTGGACAAGGCCTCCATCCTGCTGGGGCTGGGCAGGTACGCGGACGCCCGGAAGACGGCGGAGGAAGCGCTGGCCTTGGGCGTGGAAGGCCCCCTGATGGCCTCCCTGAAAATTGTTCTGGGCGACATTTCCTATGCGGAGAAAAAGTTTGATGAAGCGGCCAAGTATTACGGCGTCACGGCCGAGTTGTTCGTCAATGACGCCGAATTGAAACCCAAGGCCCTGTTCAAGGCGGCGGAAGCGCTGGACAAGGCCGGCCGCAAGTCGGAGGCTTCCCAGTACCGGGCGCGCCTGCAGAAGGAGTTCCCGGATTGGAAGCAAGATGGCGAATCACTGCCCCCGGACGCCCGCTAGGCGTCCCCAAGGATTGGAACCGGAATGGAGAACAGGCGTAAAAGATGGTATGATCTGTTCGGATTGCTGCCGCGCAATCTGGGCCGCCTGCTGCTGTGGCTGGGCCTCATTCCCATTGCCTTCATCATCGTCCTGCTTGTTTACGCCTGGAGGGCGGACCAGTATGAACTGGACGAGGTGCTGGCCCCTCTGGAAAATTGCGCCGCGTATGACCGCAACGGCCAGTGGATAGGTACCCTGACGGACCATGACCGGGTGTATGTGGCCCGCAATGAATTGCCTGACAACCTGGTGAATGCCTTCATTGCGCGGGAGGACGAGGCCTTTTTCGATCACGGGGGAATCGTGTATTCCTCCATCATCCGCTCCATTTGCCGGAACCTGACCACGCTGTCCTATGCGCAGGGGGCTTCCACCATCACGATGCAGTTGGCGCGGAACTGTTATGAACTGGGGGGAAAGACCCTGGACCGCAAGGTTCTGGAAATGGCCGTGGCGCGCCGCATTGAAGGCAAATATTCCAAGGATGAAATTCTGACGGCCTACCTGAACCGCATTTACTTCGGCCAGCAGTGCTACGGCATTGCGCAGGCGGCGGATTTGTACTTCGGCAAAAAAGTGGCGGACCTGACGCTGGCGGAATGCGCCACGCTGGCCGGACTGGTGCGCGGACCTTCCATTTACAACCCGGTTTACAGTCCGGAGGCGGCTGTCAAGGTGCGCAACGCGACGCTGGAAAGGATGTTTGAGTGTGAATTCATCACCCAGGAACAATTATGGCAGGCGTCCCGCGAACCGATGAAGGTGGCGGGAGAACGGGAGGCGCGCCCCGGCTCCTATCCCATCCTGGTCATTTCCCGCGAGCTGGGTGACTTGGACTGCTGTGACGAGCAGGAGGGCACCTCCAGCATTTTTGTAATGACTACGCTGGATTTGGAATTCCAGCGGATGGTGGAGGAAATAAGCGAACCCGCGCTGGCCGCGCTGGAAGCTTCCACCGTGTGGGCCGGACTGCCCAAAAGAGTGGACAACCAGTTGAAGAATTGCGTGCAGGCGGCCGTGCTGTGCGTGGATTCCCGCAAAGGGGACCTGCTGGCCGTGACGGGGGGGCGCTCCGCATTGGACGGCGTGGACCGGTGGCAGACGATGGTGATGCCCGGCGACCTGTTTACTCCTGTCGTCAACCTGTGCGCCGTGGACCAGCGCAGGACTGTTATTCGCAGCAGCCCTGAAGTGACCGGGCGCGGGGTAGGGTTCAATACGGTGATAGAAACGGCTCAGAAGGCCGGGTACAAGGGGGACCTTCCCCGTTCTCCGGATTTGTATGCCGGAAGGTTCCGGGCGCCTCTCTCGCATGCCGTCAATGCGCTGTACCTCATCGGCAATGACGGGCGCAACGTGCAGATTTCCTCCGTCAGGCAGGTGGGCACCACCAAGAAGAACCTGGTGATGGTGAACGCCCCCTCTCCGGAAGAAAGCCGCCGGGAAATCCTGCCGCGGGAATCCGCCCACCTGGTGGCGGCTCTTCCTCCCTTCCGTTACGACGAACGCTCCAGAAAAACGTCCGTCAATGTCAGGCTGCCGGAAAACACGGGGCATTTCTCCGCCGTCATGGGGCGTTATTTTACGGTTTTTGTCTGGGTGGGCTTTGACGAGCCGGATGAAGCCGTCTATAAAAAGAAGGGCGTTGCCGCCGCACTGGCGAAGACCTCCGCCGCGCTGGCCGCGGAAATTTATGGCCGGGCGGAGGAGAACCGCCGCAAAGCCGTCCGTGAGCGCCGGGAGAAGGAAGCTCCTGAGGAACAGGACTCCTGAACACATCCAATTTTCCATTAATAGAATATCATGAACCACTCACCTGAAATGACCGCGGCCATCCTAGCCGCCAAATCCGCCGGAGCCTTCCTGAAAAAACATTTTTACGACCGGAAGAAGGTGGATGAAGCCAGCCAGAACGACATCAAGCTGGAGCTGGACAAGCTCTCCCAGAAACTGATTACGGAAGAAATCCTCTCCGTGTTCCCCACCCACGCCGTTTTGGGCGAGGAAGGGTATACCGGAGACCGCAACAGTGAATATGAATGGATTGTGGACCCCATTGACGGGACGGTGAATTACTTTTACACCATTCCCTGGTTCTGCGTCTCCATCGCCCTGCGCCGCCGCGGGGAAATAGTGCTGGGCGTGATTTACGATCCCATGATGGACGAATGCTGGCATGTGGAAAAGGGAGGCATTCCGTACATGAATGACCATCCCATGCATTGCAGCCGCCGGGAGAAGATGGCGGAGGCCGTGGTGTTCGTGGGGCACGGCAAGACGGACGGCTCCAAGGAAAAGGGAATCGAACGTTTCGCCAGGATCGCGTGGCAGGTGCGCAAGGTGCGCAACAACGGTTCCGCGGCGCTGGCCCTGGCGTATATTGCCTGCGGCAGGTTTGACGCCTATGTGGAAAGCATCATTTCCATCTGGGACATCGCCGCCGGGGTTCTGCTGGTGGAAGCCGCGGGAGGGAAGGTTGTCCTGGAACCGAAGGAGGACAATCCGGAACAATTCGCCATCGTCGCCTGGAACGGACGCATTCCGATCATGGAGGCTCTGGACGAATAACTTGAACGACGTTGCCGCAGTATTGTATGAAAGACATGATTGCACTGACCGGGCTGGGATATGACATCCACCGTTTTGCGGAAGCTCCGCGTCCCCTGATGCTGGGCGGCGTGCACATTCCTTCCGCCCGGGGGCTGGACGGCCATTCCGATGCGGACGTTTTGTGCCATGCCATCGCAGACGCGCTGCTGGGTGCGGCCGGACTGCCGGACATCGGCTACTGGTTCCCGCCGGGAGACCCCGACTGCAAGGATATTTCTTCCCTGGACATCGTGGCGAAGGCCGTTTCCCTGATCCGGGAGCGCGGCGGCCGCGTGGTGAATGTGGATTCCTCCCTGATTGCGGAGGCTCCCCGCATTTCTCCCTATCTGGAACAGATGAAGGGCGCCTTGGGAACAGCCCTGGGCATCTCTCCGGCGCGCGTGGGGGTGAAGGCCACCACCAATGAACAGCTTGGTGCGCTGGGGCGCCGGGAAGGCATCGCCGCCTTTGCCGTGGCGGCTATTCTGATGCCGGAAGATTTGGCCACGCCGTAAGAAGACTCCGCCGTATTTCCTTTTTTGGACTCTTTTTTCAGAAGGGGTGCGGGGACGTTGGTGCCGCAGGCTGGGGATCAGGCTGTAGAGCGGCAGACGGATTTGGAATCCGGAGTCAACGGAAAAATCTGGGGAAAAGTTGGTTAGGGACAATAGGGTATATGAGTAAGAGGGATGATAGGGGCAGTAAAATTGCCCTATTGCCCCTATGATCCTTATGTTCCCTGTCCATAGGCATCCTTGATGGCGGCTCTGACGGATCTCGGATTCCAAATCCGCTAAGTTGATTCCGGTGGGCGTTTGGCATTTTCTGCCGGGCCGCTCCAATTAGCTACACAAAGAATATATGACGAGGAAAACCGGGCTTCTCCGAGTGGAGGAGTCCGGTTTTTTTGAGGAGTTTCCCGTACGGAAATTTCCCTTTTCTTCCAGCGCTTGTTTTTGGGGAACGTTTCCTTTCCATCATTTCCACATAAAAAAGTGCGGCTGCGTGAACGACCGCACTTGCGGGGAAAAGAGGGAGTAAAGAAGCGCCCCTATTTCTTGGGCGTTATGTTGCGCATGTTGCGGCCCTTGGCCTTGCGCTGCTGTTCCTCCAGAGCCACGCGCTGCTGGTCCATCATCCTCTGGAAGAAGCCGGGCTTCTTCTTTTTGGCGGCGGAGAGCACGGGCATGGGCAGGCGGCGGATGAGGGCCGTCTGGCCGATGGAAATCAGGTTCTGCGTGGTCCAGTACAGGGCCAGGGCGGAAGCGAAGTTATAACAGAACAGGAAGAACATCAGGGGCATCAGGTTCATGATGATGCGCTGGGAGCGTTCGCCCGCCTGAGGAGTCATCCGCATCTGGACAATCATGGTCACGGCCATGATGAGAGGCAGGATGTTGATCGGGATGCCGAACAGGTGGCCTACGGTGTCAGGCAGGGACAGGTCCGTCATCCACAGGCAGAAGGGCTGGCCCCTCAGCTCCGCGGAATACTGGAGCACGCGGTAGAAGGCGAAGAAGATGGGGATCTGGATGAGCATGGGCACGCAGCCGCTGGCAGGGTTGATGCCGTATTTCTGGTACAGCTTCATCATCTCCATGTTCACCTTCTGGGGGTCGTCCGGATATTTTTCCTTGAGCTTGGCCATCTCCGGCTGAACCAGGGACATGCGCTTCATGGCCATGTAGGATTTCTTGTGCAGCGGCCAGATGAGCGCGCGGACGACAATGGTCATGCAGATGATGGCCACTCCCCAGTTTCCGAACCATCCATGGAAGAGGTTGAGCAGCCAGTTCATGGGCACGCTCAGGAAGACGAGCCAGCCGTACGCCATGATGTCGCTGATGGCGGGGTAGGTGAGGTTCAGGTCGCGCAGGTAGGCGTTGAATTTGGGGCCGGTGTAGATGTCGTAGGTGAGCGTCTTGATTTCGTTGGGTGCCATGGTCAGGTTGGGGATGCCCATGGCTACGGTGACGCCGGGCACCAGCGTGTTGTTTTCATGCGCCAGCGGGAATTCCTGGCGGGTGGCGTACACGGTGGAGCCCTTGGACTCTTTCTGGGGAAGAAGAATGGTGGCGTAGTACTGGCTCATCACGCCGGCATAGGTCAGGTCCTGCAAGGGGCCTTCCAGGACGCGGGCCTTTGCGGTGCTGAAAAAGCCGCCCGTGAAGTAGGAGGGAACTTCCTGCTCCAGGGAGCCGTCCGCATGGTAGAAGAAGTGGGTGTAGGTGTCCTTCGGTTCACTCTTGGCGATGGGGTAGGCGCTGCCGCCGAAGATGCCCATGTAGCGCAGGTCCTGGACGTTGGGGGATTTGTTGAGCAGGGAGACGGTCAGCCGGATGAGGTACTTGCTGCCGGGCAGTACTTTTCCTTCCAGGTTCTTGACGGGGTGCAGGGTGTAGGTCTTGGAGATGAAGAGCTGCCGGGCGGGGTCATAGCCCTCCAGGGTGACGGAGTCCGCCGTGCGCTTGACTTCCTTGTACACGGTGTTGTCATAGGAGGGGTCCTGGGTGGCGTCCATGTTGAAGACGAGTTCGCCAATGCCCCTCTGCTGGGCTTCGTTGATCGTGATGTTGTGGTCCGCGACTTTTTGGGAGTCCACAATGTCGTTGTGGAGGGTAACGGCGCCGATGGAGCCGCCGATGCGGTTGAAGGTATACGTGATGAAGGGCTCCTGCTTGCCGTCCGCTTCCTGCGTGGCCGTCAGCGTGATCGGGCTGGTCTTGTCTTCTTCAAGGGCCTTGCTGACGGAAGGCTGTTCCGGGGCGGAGGGAGCGGCGGGCGCCTGTGCTCCGGGAGCCGGGACGTTCGCCGGGGCGGCGGCCGTCTGCTGGACGGGAACGGGGGCGGCGGGGACGGGCTCTTCCTTTTTATTGTTGCCCATGTAAATGTTCAGGCCCAGAAGGGCGGCGCAAACGCCTATGACGATCCATGCTGTGCGATCCATAATGTGATATAGCTTGATTGAAGTTGGTTGGGGTGAGAGGAGAGAAAGGTAATTTAACGCGGCGTGCGGGCCGGAGGCACGGGATCATACCCTGAACCGCCCCACGGGTTGCATCTTAAAATGCGCCATGAGCCAAGAAGAAAGCCGCGCCAGGCCCCGTGGACCCGGACGGCCTGGATAAAGTACTGGGAACAGGTGGGAGTATAGCGGCAGCCGCTGCCGGGGCCCCCCAGCGCGTGCAGGGGGGCGCTGATGAGGGTTTGGTAGCCCCGTACCAGGGCAATGAGCAGCCATTTCATCATGCTTTGTCTTGTTCCCGGGAAAGAAGTTGAAGTTTGAGCTTGCGGGCGGCTTTCTGCCAGTCCCGCTCCAGGTCTGCATAGCTGGCTTCCACGGCCCGCCAGCGGAGGACGCACACCAGGTGCACGCCGTGTTCAAAGGGGGCTCCGTGCGCCCTCAGGATTTCCCGCACGCGTCTCCGCAGCTTGTTGCGGACGACGGCGCAGCCGATTTTTTTCGTGCAGATGATGCCGAATTTGGAGGGTTCCTCCGGATGTTCCAGCGGGGCTGCACTTAAAACAATAAGCCGACCTGCTATGGATGGTCCCTCGTTGCGCACCCGGGCAAATTGGAATGCCCTGGTCATGCTTTGTTGACGAGTAAGACGCATCTCCCGCGGGTCGGCCCGTGAAAAAAAGTTCCAAGGAGGCGTTAACCAAGTCCTGGCGGCTGAATTAACGGCCGTGCTGGATGGTGTGGCGCTTGTACTGGATTTCGGCTCCCTTGGGAAGCAGGCGCTTGCGGCCTTTGGCGCGGCGGCGGCGGATGATGTCTGCTCCGTTCTTGGTAGCCATGCGTGCACGGAATCCGAATTGACGCTTGCGGCAACGCTTGGATGGTTGATAAGTCCTCTTGCTCATGATGTTGAAAGATGCTTCTTGTGAATTACTAGATTCAGTGCCGTCCGTCTAAGCGGCCTATGCACAACCGGACGAAAAGGATAACTATTTTGGCTGTTTTGTCAATCCGTCAGGCGATTAATTTGCCCTTTTTCTTGGTGAAGGTACTGGAATAAGTAGTGTTTATGGTTGATAGCCAGTTGTTTTCTATTGTGGAGAAAGCCTTTTGTTTTACAGAAAGAGCAGTTCCGCATAGGTGGGAACGGGCCACAGGTCCGCGTCCGTCAGGCTTTCCAGCATGTCGATGGTGCTTCTCAGATTGTCCATGCCCGTCTGGATAACCTTCGTCTCGGCTTTGTCCACGGCGCGGCGGAGTTCCTGCACCTGGGCGGGCAGAAGGTCCAGCAGCGTGCCGATCTGGTTGGCGCGGTCCGCGGTGGCTTTCATGCCCGCCTTGATGCCGGCGGCTTTCATCTGGGCGATGGCGGTGGTGAGCTGCGTAAGCTGTTCCGTCACGGCGGGGATGTACAGGGTTTCCACCATCAGGAGGGCGGTTTCCGCTTCAATGCTGATTTCCTTGTGGAATATTTCCGTCTGGATTTCATGGCGGGCGTGGAGCTCTACGGGGCTGACCACCTTGTATTTTTCAAAGAGGGCCTTGGCCTTGGGCGTTTCCAGAGCGGCCAGGGCTTCAATGGTGCCGGGAACGTTGGGCAGTTTGCGGCGTTCCGCTTCTTCAATCCAGGCTTCCCCGTAGCCGTCTCCGCTGAAAAGAATGCGCTTGTGCTTCTTGATGATGTTCTGAAGCAGCTTGTTCAGCGTGGCGTGGAATTCCTCGGGCTTGTCCTTGACGGGTTCCAGGATGGTGCAGATTTCATCCAGGCTTTCCGCCACGATGGTGTTGAGCACCGTCATGGGCCACGCGCAGGTCTGGGAGGAGCCTACGGCGCGGAATTCGAATTTATTGCCCGTGAAGGCGAAGGGACTGGTGCGGTTCCTGTCGGAGGCGTCCAGGGGGAACATCGGCAGGGTATCCACGCCGATGTTGATAGTTTTCTGGGTGCACGCCTTTTTGGTGCCGCCCTTTTCAATCTGCTCAATGATTTCATCCAGCAGGTCCCCCAGAAAGATGGAAATGATGGCCGGAGGCGCTTCATGGGCGCCCAGGCGGTGTTCGTTGCCGGATTTGGCGACGGAGGCGCGCAGCAGGTCCGCGTGTTCGTCCACGGCCTTGATGGTGGCGCAGAGCAGGGTGAGGAAGATGGCGTTTTCCTGCGGGCTGGAACCCGGATTGAGCAGGCTGCCGTAACCGGGCGCGGAGAGCGACCAGTTGTTGTGCTTGCCGGAGCCGTTCATGCCGGAGAAGGGCTTTTCATGCAGCAGGCATACCATGTCATGCTTGTTGGCGGTTTTCCGGAGCACTTCCATGACCAGCATGTTGTGGTCCACGGCCAGGTTCTGGCTTTCAAAGATGGGCGCAATTTCAAACTGGCCGGGAGCAACTTCATTGTGGCGCGTCTTGGCCGGAATGCCGAGTTTCCAGAGGGCCTCGTCCACGTCCACCATGAATTCCAGCACGCGGTCCTTGATGGAGCCGAAGTAGTGGTCTTCCATCTGCTGGTGCTTGGGGGGGACGTTGCCGAAGAGGGTGCGGCCGCACATCATCAGGTCCGGGCGCAGGGAGTAAAGCTGCTTGTCCACCAGGAAGTATTCCTGCTCCGCGCCCAGATCGGCGCTGACGTGGATGTTGGACGGGCCGCCGAAGCAGGACAGCAGGCGTCTGGCTTGGCGGGTGACGGCGGTCATGGAGCGGAGAAGGGGGGTCTTTTTGTCCAGCGCCTGCCCCTTGTAGGAGCAGAAGGCGGTGGGGATGCAGAGGGTGGCGCCGTTTTCCGTGCGCTTGATGAAGGCGGGGCTGGTGGGATCCCAGGCAGTGTAGCCGCGCGCTTCAAAGGTGGCGCGGAGGCCGCCGGAAGGGAAGCTGGAGGCGTCCGGCTCGCCCTGAACCAAGCTCTTTCCGGAGAATTTGAGTTCCAGGTTTCCTTCCGGGTCCACGTCCACGAAGGAGTCATGCTTTTCCGCCGTGCTTCCGTTGAGAGGCTGGAACCAGTGGGTATAATGGCTGGCTCCCTTTTCCAGAGCCCACGTCATCATGGCCTGGGCCACTTCATTGGCAATGTCCGGATCCAGCTTTTCGTCCTTGCGGATGGTAGCCAGCAGTTTCTTGTAAACGGGACGGGGCAGGTAATCGCGCATGGTCTCCATATTGAAGACATCCTGACCGTAAATTTCCGCAATGAAGGTTGCGGCGTTGCCAACATCGGAAGGTGGGTTTGTATGCATCTTGGTAGGGAACGCGCCAAAAGGCTCGGAATCTACCAAACCTTAAAAGGGGGGATTTGGCAAGCCGAATCCTGCCAGCCCGTTATTTTAGCGGGGGATGCCTGCCCATGGAGGATAAAACCGTTTTCCCGGCTGCCTCCGGGCTGCTCCGGACAGGGCGTCCATGGAACGGTTCCCCGGTCTTTTCCGTCACCGGTTCTGACGATTTGGAGGGAAGCTGCATGGAAAATGCCGGCCCGGGCTCCACGGTCAGCAGGGAGGATTTCAAGGGAGATGTTGTTTCAGGAGAGGGGCGGTCAGGGTATTCGGGCATGAGAGCAGGAAAAAATCATTTTTCCCGCAGGTTTATTTCCGTTTTTTGCGGGCTTCTCCTCCGGCCGTCCGGAGGAAAAAGTCCTGTAGATGGAAACCGGGTTTCCTTTTCAAGGGAACCCGGCTGTAGAGGGATTTGCCTGTTTTTCCTAGAAGGAATAGCCTGCTCCCAGCATCACGCTCTGGTTCACGAAGTTGTCGCGGGCCTCCACCTGGTAGCTGCCGTACGCGCTCCAGTTATCCGTTACCTGAAGACGTCCGGAGATTCCGGCCCTTACCCCCTGGCGGGCAGGTTTGCTGCCGTCCACGCCCCACGCATAGCCGTTGCTCGTCAGGCGCGCATGGGTTTCGGCATTGCTCCGGTACACGTCCGGGAGATATTCCATGCTCACGGTATGGCTCCAGGGCATGCCGCCCAGCGTCAGGTTACGGGTCAGGGAAAGGCCCACGGGAAGAGCCAGGTTGCGGTAATGCCCGCGGTCAAACCGTCGCGCCATTTCTCCGCGTTCCGTAAATGTTTCCTGCGTCACATCCGTGTATTCCACTCCGATCCGGGGCGTAAGAACCAGCCCCCTGCCCAGGGGAAGGTCCCAGGCGGCCTTCACGGTGCCGTCCCATGCCCGGTTGGTCCATGAACCTGACGAGTTTTGACCGCCGGAAGTCACGGAGGAAAGGCTGTTGTCACTGCTGCTGAAGCCGGCGGCGGTGATGGTCAGGGCCTGCCCCTTGCTCATGGGGAGCCTCCAGCCGGTGTAGATGAGTCCCATGTTGGCGTTTTGCCTGTTGGCGGCCTGGTATTCCCGGCTGATGTTTTTACCGGAAGTATAGCCGTAGGCAACACCTCCCAGCCATTGTTTTCCCAGCCTGCAGTCTCCCCCTACGGCAAAGCCGCCGCCCTGGTAGTCAAACCCTTCAACGCCGCTCTTGGTTCTCTGCATCTGGAAATCTCCCAGTCCGCTGGTCCAGACATTGCTTTTGAGGGGGGAGAGGAAGCGCGCCGTATCCAGGTGCGCCAGCCCCGTGCCGGAGAATGAACGCAGGGTGGAGGCGGAGGAAAGCATGGAGTTGGCGATATTGCTTCCCTTGAGTTCCGCGATGACTCCTTCCTCAATGATATTGCCGGTGGTAAAGACAAGGGCGCCTTCCCCGTTCAGCTCCCAATTTATTCCCAGAAGGAAATTCATGCCCTGGTCATCCGTCATGGTCGCCTTGTAGTCACCTGTTTTCTCAAGAATTCCTCCAAAAGAGCCGGCTTTGATGGTCAGTACGGTTTCTCCCGCGGCTACGCCGGAAGGGGAGCCGTACACGGCCAGCCGGTCGGCGGAGACAGACCCCGCAGACGTGATGGAAACGGCTTCTCCGGGCTCTCTGAGGTCAAGCGCAAGCGTTTTCAGGGAAACATTCCCGGAAGCGGTCAGGGAAGTGCGGCGGCCCATGGCCAGCGTTCCTCCTTCCTGGACGTAGTTGACCAGTTGCAGTGCGGCCCTCTGGTCCAGGCGGACGATGCCGTTATACTGGATGGCATCCCCCGTCAGGGTGGAGGTGTAATTGGCCGCGTTGTCCGAGTCTGCATAATCCCTGCCGGAGAACAGGATTTCCCCCTGGCAGTCCTTCCCTTCGTTCAAATGCAGGGAGGAAGCGTTATCCTGTTCATCCTGCATGACGATGGGGTCGTAAAAGGCAATTCTGCGTCCGGCCGCGGCTCCCAGCTCCACCTTGTGTTTTCCGTCCGCCAGAATGGCGTTGGCGATGGCGGTTGCCCCGCCCGCATACATGACGTTGTTCTGGAATATCATGTCGCCCCCGTCAGCCAATAAGATGATCCGGGCGTCGGCAGGGCCGGTGGGGCTGCCATATTCATCCTCTATGGGGGAGGAACTGCAAATGGCTCCTCCAAGCTCTTTTGCCGAATTGCCTTCAAACAGGACGTTCCCCCGTACGTGCTGGATGGACAATACATTGTTTTCAGAGACGCAGCCCGTTTCAAAATAGATGGCGCCGCCGACTAGGTCCGCCCGGTTTCCGATGAATGATACGTTGCCCTCCACGCCGGAAATGGAAAGCATGCTTTCCGTGCCATTGACAAAAATGGCGGATCCGGCATAGGAGCTGTTATTCTGGAAAAGCATGTCCCCCTGAATGTTGGAAAGCTGGACGGTTGCATGGCCGCTGAATAATTCTCCGCCCCAGTCAACTTTGCAGCCTGCGCTCAGGCAGGCGCCGAAGGAATAGGAGCCGGAGTTGTTCACGAAGCGGATGCCGCCGGCGATGTTGTCCACCGTGATAACGGCGTTTCCTGCCTTCACGTCATTGAAAATGGCAATAACGCCCTGGCCGGATGAAAAGGTATTGTTCCGGATGTCAATCCCTCCCCGGACATGGGAAATTTGGATCAAATTGTCGATGCTGGTGTCCGTGCTGTTGCGGCCGTAAATAAGCAATCCCAGTCCGGATTGTCCCCTCCCTTGATCTTTTGTGTTATTGCTGATGGACAAGGTCCCCCCGATGTTGTTGATGGAAATGGTGTTATTCCCGGAAGAGTGCAGGGACACCAGGGCGTCCGAGCTGTTGCTTCCGTATTCAATCGTGTTGTTATCCAGAGAGACGTTTCCGTGGATGCCGGTGATGGAAAATATGGAACTTCCCTGATTATTGGCTAACTCAACGGCTCCGTATGTTCCCCCGAGTTGAAGGTTGTCCAATTGGGAAATGGACAGGGTGAACAGGTTGGCAACGGCAGGGGTGCCTGCCAGACTTTCGAAAAAGAATTGCCCGTGCCCGTCCTTGCTATCTTGCTTGTTCAGGGTGAGGCTTTGCCCGCCATCCCCTTTGAATGAGACTTCAAGCAGGTTTTGTGAAGTGGAAGGTTCTACCCGGAATACGGTTTCCTTATATTCCATGTCAGTGCTGAGTTCATAATGGATGTCTTGAGTGATGGATACGCTTCCTCCATCCTCCGGGGCGGAGGTTTCAGCAAGAGAGGGAAGGGTGGCAAGGATGCAGGTTAGGAGAATCAACGGAAGTTTAATCTTCATAATAGGGATATTTTATGCGGATTTCTAATCCGTGATCAATTAATGCCGCCATCAAGAAGGCCTATTGACAGGGAACATAAGGATAATAGGGGCGATAGGGGAATTTTGCCGGCTCCTGTTATTGATGCCATCCTTAGATGCCCTATTATCCCTAACCAGCTTTTCCACAGATTTTTTCCGTTGACTTCGGATTAGAAATCCGAGGCTCCTTTTTATCAGGAAGATAAGTTCATTAAAATGAACATTTAAACAAGAAGTTCGCCGGGTGCGGCTGTCATGCGGACAGCGTCCAGGGAAACTTCCGGGAGCCGTTTTACCAAGGGAAGGGCGCCACGGAAATCTTCTGGCACATGGTATGGGACTGCCCCGGAGCAAGATGAAGCGTGCGGGGGATGGCATTGCCCATTTCCACGCACAGGAATTTGTTCCAGGATTCCGCGCCCAGGTCCGCCATGTTTCTGGCTCCCTGCTGGCCCGGATTCCAGACGATGACGGAAGAGGCGTGTTCCCGTTCCACGGTGATGGCGCGGTTCAGCACGAAGTCTTCCAGCACGATTTTTCCGGAACAGTCCGGGCAGTCGTAAACGCGGTCCAGGCACCCCAGGGGGGCCAGCGGGCGTTCTCCGTGCTTCATGGGCTGGGCGGCTTCTTCCCGGAACGGCACGTCGTCCAATCCGAGCACGCGGCATTTGGTCAGGTTGCCGACGGCAAAGTAGTTGTGGAAGGCTTCCGTGAGCTTGCAGGGCTGCATGCGGGCCGTGGTTTCCAGCTTCATGGACAGCGTGCGGCCCAGTGTCAGGCGCAGGATGGCTGCGGGATAGGATTCGTCTTCCGGATAGAAGGCCAGGGAAAGCAGGGCGTTCCCCCGCTTGTCCGTCTCCTGGTGGTGGAGCCGCCACTCCGAGGTGCGAGCCACGCCGTGGGACGGTTCTCCCTTCCGCGGGCCGAACCAGGGCCAGCAGACGGGAATGCCGCCGCGGATGGCTTTGCCGGGAGCAAAGACCGCCTTGGGGGAAAGGAAGAGGCATTCTTCATGCCCCTCCGGTTTCCATGACGTGAGGTGCGCCCCTTGCAGGCACAGGGTGGCTGTGCAGAGCGGTGTTTCCACGTCCAGGAAAGTGACTCCTTGGTTTGTTGCTCGCCGGGTAATCATGGCTGGAGGCGTTCGATCGTCCAGGAACCGTCTTCCTGAAGTTTGTACATGAAACGGTCATGCACGCGGCCGGGACCGCCCTGCCAGAATTCAAAGGTGTCCGGAATGATCCGGTAGCCGCCCCAGAAGGAGGGCAGGGGGATTTCTCCCTTGGAGAATTTGTTTTTCAGCTCCATCAGCTTCATTTCCAGCAGTTTTCTTCCGGAAATGACGGAGCTCTGGCGGGAGACCCACGCGCCGAGCTGGGATTCCTTGGGACGGGTGAGGAAGTATTTCAGGGACTCCGCACGGGAAACCTTGACGGCCTTTCCGTAAATGATGACCTGGCGTTCCAGCATGACCCAGGGCAGCATCATGCAGACCTGCGGGTTTTCTTCAATGTCATGGGCCTTGTGGCTGCCGTAGTTGGTGAAAAAGACGAAGCCCGTCTGGTCAAAGTACTTGAGCAGCACCGTACGCAGGGAGGGCCTGCCGTGGGCGTTCACCGTAGCCAGGGAAAAGGCGTTGGGCTCCGGAATGTCAGCTTTCAGGGCCTGTTCAAACCAGGTCTGGAATTGTTCAAAGGGGTTTTCCGCCAGGTCTTTTCTGTGAAGCTGGCCTTTGAGGTATTCTTCTCTGAAATTGGACAGGTCCATGATGGGTTGAAAAGCAAGTGTTATTCCACGCTGAAATCCAGCCCCAGGTCCAGGGAAGGGGCGGAGTGGGTGACGTAGCCCACGGAGACGAAGTCCACGCCGGATTCCGCAATGGCGGCCACCGTGTCCAGGTTGACGCCTCCGCTGGCCTCCATCAGGGGCGTGGCGCGGTCGCCGCGCATGGCGACGGCCTGCTTCAGCGTCTCCGGCGTCATGTTGTCCAGAAGGATGTGGTCCACTCCTTCCAGCTTGAGGAAGGCTTCCACCTGTTCCAGCGTATCCGCTTCCAGCTGGATTTCCACGCCGGGCTTTTCCGCCCGCAGCCTGTTGATGCACTGCTGGAGGTGTTCCGTGTCGCCGTCCGTCATCAGGTGGTTGTCCTTCACCATGGCGCGGTCGTAAAGGCCCATGCGGTGGTTGGTGCCGCCGCCGTGGGCCACGGCCGCCTTCTCCAGCAGGCGGTAGCCGGGAGTGGTCTTGCGGGTGTCCAGGATGCGGGCGCTGGTGTGGGAAACGGCCTTCACGTATTTCTTGGTGAGCGTGGCTACGCCGGAAAGGCGCTGGATGAAGTTGAGCGCGGTGCGTTCCGCTCCCAGGATGGAGCGGGCGGACCCTTCAATGAGCATCACCACGGCGCCGGGCGCCACGGCCTCCCCGTCATGCAGGTAGATTTCCACCTTCAGGGAGGGGTCCACCTTGCGGAAGACTTCCGCCGCCACGTTGACGCCGGAAAGAACGCCCTTTTTCCGGGGCGTCAGAATGGCTCTGGCGGTCAGGTGTTCAGGGACGAAGTACGTGGAAGTCACGTCGCCGGGGCCGAAGTCTTCGGCCAGCGCCAGATTGATCAGGGTCTCCACGTTGTCGGATACGGTTTCTGCTGGCATGAAAAAATGCGGCTTAATATTCGCGGTTGAGAAGATAGTTGGCCAGTTCCACCAAGCGGGTGCGGCGTTCTTCCGGGAAGATCATCAGGGCGTCCAGGGCCGCCTGGGTGCGGCATTTCGCTTCGGAACGGGCTCCGTCCATGCCTATCAGGGCCGGGCAGGTGGATTTCTGGGCGTTCACGTCCTTGCCGGCAGTCTTGCCTAGCTTTTCCGTGGAGGCGGTCAGGTCCAGAATGTCATCAATCACTTGGAAGGCGAGGCCAAGGTTGTAACCGAAATCCGTGACGGCTTCCAGCTGGGCTTCCGTAGCGTTCGCGGACATGGCGCCGAAACGGAGGGCCGTGGTCAGCAGGGCCGCCGTTTTCCCTTCGTACACGGCGCGCACTTCCGGTTCGGAGAGCTGCTTGTGCTCCCCTTCCAGGTCCAGAATCTGGCCACCGATGAGCATCGTGCTGCCGCCGGTGGCCGCCAGTTCCCGGACGTAATCCCGGACGGTGTAGCGTTCCGTGTCGTCCACCTGGGCGATCACGGCAAAAGCTTCCGTCAGCAGGGCGTCTCCCGCCAGGATGGCTACCCCTTCCCCGAAGGCCTTGTGGCTGGTGGGCTTGCCGCGGCGCAGGTCGTCGTTGTCCATGGCCGGCAGGTCATCATGAATAAGGGAATACGTGTGCATCATCTCCACGGCGCAGGCGGGCACCAGGGCGTTCACCGCCAGCCCTCCGCAGGCTTCCGCGGCCGCCAGGCAAAGCACGGGCCGCATTCTTTTGCCGCCCGCGAACATGCTGTAACGCATGGCCTTGTGGATGGTTTCAGGGCTTTCGTCCTCTGCGGGCAGAAGCCTGTCCAGCGCCGCGTCAATCAGGGCGCACTGTTCTGTAATATAATCGTTCAGGGATTGTTCACACATGGCGTTATGAATTGGGTGCGGGGTGTGGTGGAGATGGTTCAGCGGTTGACCAGCAGTTCCGCAATTTGTACGGCGTTAAGGGCTGCCCCTTTCCGGACCTGGTCGCCCACGACCCAGAGGGTCAGGGCATTGTCGATTGCCATGTCCATGCGCATGCGCCCCACGTAGCAGGTGTCCCCGTTGGTGCTGTCCAGCGGGGTGGGCCACACGCCTTCCGAGGGATTGTCCATCAAGGCGACGCCGGGTTTTCCGTCATAGGCGCTGCGGGCCGTTTCCACATCCACGGGCTGCTCAAACTGGGCAGTCACGGAAATGGAATGGGAGCGGTACACGGGCACGCGCACGCAGGTGCACGTCACCTTGAGGTCGGGCAGGGAAAGGATTTTGCGGCCTTCATTGAGCATTTTAAGCTCTTCCTTCGTGTAACCGCTTTCCGTGAAGGAGTCAATCTGGGGAAGAAGGTTGAAGGCGATCTGGTGCGGATAAACGTTTTTCACCACGGGATGGCCGTCCACCACGGCGCGCACCTGGGATTCCAGTTCCGCAATGCCGTGCTGCCCGCTTCCGGAAACCGCCTGGTAGCTGGAGGCGATGACGGTTTTCAGCCCGAAGCGCTGGTGCAGGGGGAAGAGGGCCATCAGCGTAATGATGGTGGTGCAGTTCGGATTGGCGATGATGTTGCGGGGGTGGTTGAGGGCCGCTTCCGGGTTGATTTCCGGAACCACCAGGGGCACGTCCGGGTCCTGGCGGAAGGCGGAGGAATTGTCGATGACCACGCAGCCCGCGGCCGCGGCAATGGGGGCGAACTTCAGGGAGATGCCGCCGCCTGCGCTGAACAGGGCGATATCCACGCCGTCAAAGGATTTTTCCGTCAATTCTTCCACAGTCAGCATTTCTCCCCGGAAGGCGACCTGTTTTCCGGCGGACCGGGCGGAGGCCAGAAGCTTCAGGGAGCCTACGGGAAAGTTGCGTGTTTCCAGGCAGGACAGGATCTCAACGCCCACCGCTCCGGTGGCGCCGACGATGGCAACATGGGGTGCTTGGTTCATGGTTGTGTCAGAAAATGGCGGAATTCGTTCCGCATGGGTATGATGATAAAGGTTTTTCTCAGAAAAGCAATACGGGATCGGCAAATGGTGAACAGTGCGGGTCAATACAATGGCAAAAGCAGTATTAACTATTCACTGTTAACTATTAATTGTTCATTTAACCCATTTGCCCACGCCTTCCGGCAGCCTGCCGTCGGAGACGGGGCCGTAGCGGGTGGATTCCATGTTTCCCCAGAGGGGCACGCCCACGATGCGCTTCCACCAGCCGGACATGCTGGCCCCCGTGTAGCAGCCGAAGCTCCAGCAGTCGGACCGCGGGGTGAAAATATCCCGGCGGATGCGGTTCAGGTCCGTTTCATGAATCCATTCCGTGGAGACGGCCATGATGTTGTTGCCGTAGTCCAGCATCCACGCGAAGCTGTTGGAATGGCCGAAGTAGTAAAAGGATTCCACGAAGTCTCCGCGGAAGCGCGGGGAGGAATTCAGCGCCCGGATGGCCTGGTCCGCGCTGTCCACCCAGACGAGCTTGATCTTGTACTTGGAAGCCAGGTCGGCAATCCAGCGGGTATAGGGCTTGCCGTCCTCCCTTCCCCGTGCCGCATAGCCCGGGCGGTAGACGATCCAGGTGATTCTGGCGGAGGGATCCTTCTGCTGGATATGGGAGATGCGGATGGTGGAGGCCCTTACAAAGTTGGCCCACCAGTTGTCATGCCTGTCGGGCTGTATTCTCAGTCCTTCCCATTGTCTGAGGGCGGGACCGCCGCACATGACGACGTGGACGGCCTGGGACAGTCCCGTGCCGCCCGCCAGCAGGGCCAGAGCGAGAAAAAGGCGTGAAAACATGCCCGCACCCTACCTTTGCTCCCCGTGTCTGTCAACCCGCCGGAGTGTTTTTTACCGGAACAGACGCACATGGAATCCCATGGGATGATTTCCGTTTCCCTTTAGCAATTCACCACGTTTACGGCCAGGCCGCCCTGGGCGGTTTCCTTGTATTTGGACTGCATGTCCCTCCCGGTATCCAGCATGGTGCGGATGACCTTGTCCAGAGGGACGAAGTGGGCGCCCGTGCCGCCCATGGCAATGCGGGCGGCGTTGATGGCCTTGATGGCGGCGATGGCGTTGCGTTCAATGCAGGGTATCTGGACGAGCCCCGCGATCGGGTCGCAGGTGAGGCCCAGATTGTGTTCCATGCCTATTTCCGCGGCGTTTTCCACCTGGTGGGGCGTTCCTCCCAGGTACTCCGCAAGAGCGGCCGCGGCCATGGAGCAGGCTACGCCCACCTCCCCCTGGCAGCCGACGTCCGCGCCGGAGATGGAGGCGTTTTTCTTGTACAGGATGGCGATGCCTCCGGCAGTGAGCAGGAAGCGGTGCACGGCGTCCGGATACGGTGAAACGCAAAACTTGGTGGCGTAGTTGAGAACCGCCGGAACAATCCCCGCCGCTCCGTTGGTAGGGGCGGTGACGATGCGGCCGCCCGCCGCGTTTTCCTCACTCACGGCAATGGCGTACAGGTTGATCCAGTCCATGATGGAAAGAGGGTCTTTCAAGGCCGATTCCCCATGCACCAGAAGGGATTTGCGGAGTGTCTTGGCGCGGCGGGGCACTTGCAGGACGCCCGGCAGGTTGCCGCGCGCGCTCATGCCGCTGGAAATGGACTGCTTCATCGTGGTCCAGATCAGGTCCAGCTTTTCACGGACTTCCCGTTCCGGAAGCAGGGCGCATTCATTGGCCATGACGATGGAGGAGAGGGGGCATTCCCGTTCGTCCGCCATGCGCAGCAGTTCTTCCGCGGATTCATAGGGGAGGGGGAACGGTTCCCGGTCCGGTTCCTCCGGATGCAGAAGCTCCTGCTCGGAAGCGACGAAGCCGCCCCCCGTGGAATAAAACACGGCGTCTTCCACCGGCTCTCCCTCCTGGTTGACTGCGGTGAACAGCATCCCGTTCGGGTGCAGGCGCAGGGGCTGGTAGTGGGAAAGGTCCAGGTCGCGTGTGGGGGAGAAACGGACGGTTTTTTCCTCCGTGACAGGGAGCGTTTCCTGCTGGTGCAGGCGGGCGATTTTTCCGGGAATGCTGCGCGGCTCCACCGTGTGGGGTTCTTCCCCCAGCAGGCCCAGCATGATGGCCGTGTCCGTGCCGTGCCCGTGGCCGGTGGCCGCCAGGGAGCCGTAGCATTCACAGCGGAGGCCCGTAATTTCCGGCAGTCGCGGAGAATGGCGTATCTGTTCCAGAAAACGGTGCGCCGCCCGCATGGGGCCTACGGTATGGGAGGAGGATGGGCCTATCCCGATGCTGAAAAGCTCAAAAATGCTGTAATGGTGCATGTCCGTTTTCCTGTAGCGGGGCGGGGCCGGAGTTTCCCGCGGGAAACTCCGGCCCGTTCCGGAAGATGGGCCTACAGCCCCAGCAGGTAGCGTTCCGCTTCAATGGCGGCGCCGCAGCCCATTCCGGCGGAGGAAATGGCCTGGCGGTAATGAGGGTCCGCCACGTCTCCGGCGGCGAACAGGCCCGGCGTCTTGGTCGCCATCAGGCCGGGGTCCCGGATGATGTAGCCGGCGTCGTCCCGGTCTACCAGATCCCCCAGGAAAGAGGTGTTCGGCGTGTGGCCGATCGCCATGAAGACGCACTTGACGGGCAGTTCCGTTACATCCCCTTCCACCAGGTCCTTCAGCATGACGGCTTCCAGTTCTCCCTTGTCGTCCGTCTTGTAGCTCACGATGGTGGAATTCCACATGGGGAAAATCTTTTCATTGGACAGCGTGCGCTCCGCCATGATTTTGGAGGCGCGGAGCGTATCGCGGCGATGGATCAGGTACACCCTGGAGGCGAAGCGCGTCAGGAACATGGCTTCTTCACAGGCGCTGTCTCCGCCGCCCACCACGCACACGGGCACGTCCCGGTAAAAGGCTCCGTCACAGGTAGCGCAGGCGGTGAGGCCGTGGCCTACCAGCCCTTCCTCTCCGGGTATGCCCAGGTAGCGCGCGGAAGCCCCCGTAGCCACGATGATGCTGCGGGCCTCGTAATTCTGGCCGCTGGTCTTCACGGTGAACAGTCCGGTGGCTTCATCCCTGATGACGCTCTTGACGTCCTCATACGCAAACCGGGTGCCGAACTTTTCCGCCTGCTGCTGCATCAGGAACATCAGGTCCGGCCCCATCACGCCGTCCGGAAAGCCGGGAAAGTTTTCCACCTCCGTGGTGGTGGTCAGCTGGCCGCCGATCTGGGAGCCCGTAATGAGAAGCGGAGAAAGATTGGCGCGGGCGGTGTAAATGGCCGCCGTGTAGCCTGCGCAGCCTGCGCCGATGATAATGACTTGTTCGCTCATAATATGTGTAAGTGATCGTGGCAAGGTTAAAGGAACGTCGCCCGTTTTGCGAGTAGATTTTGCGCTATGCGGCAGCAGCGCGGCGGCCTATGGACCTGCGGCTCCGGGGCGGTTTCCGGCAGAAGCGGAAAAGAGCTGTTTGCACGTATCCCTGGCGACGGTTTGCAGTATTTTGGCCCTGTCTGCGGGAAGGCTGCACAGCCGCACTCCTTTCAGGGACAGTTTGGCCGGGAGGCCCAGCGGAGACTTTCCGAACAGGGTGCAGTACATCACGCAGGCCGCCAGGTAGCTTCCCGCCTCCGTTGGGTGCTTCCCATCCGCCTGGTACAGGGCAATTCCGGGATGGCGTTTGAGGCAGTTCTCCCAGGCGATGCCCACGGGAGCCACGGCGGCTTTTTCCTTCCGGGCGAGATTCAAATACGTGGCGAGGAGGGCTTTTTGCTCCTGCGGGTCCGGAACGCCGGAGGCGTCCTTTCTTCCCCACGTCAGCATCAGGACGGGCGTTCCCTGGGCGGCGCGTACCTGGGAGCACCATTTGCCGCCGAATTCCATGGTCCGCTCCGGGGCCACGACGGGAGTGGCGCTCTGGTCCTGGAGAATGACGAAGTCCCAGGCCGTTCCTTTCAGCTTTTCACGGGCGCGCCCGTCATTCCAGTGGGACTGGAAGGAGGCTGCCGGAGCCGCGTGCATGTGCACGTCCGGCCGCAATCCTTTGGTATCAGCCATCGCCTTGACCATGGCGGGCATGCGGTTGAAGAACGTATAGCTGTTTCCCAGGAAAAGGATGCGGCTTCCGGGCCGTGCGGGGGCGCAGCGAGGCCAGGGGCTTTCCCCGTGCGCCTCTTCCTGCGCCCGGACAGGGCAGGGAAAAGCCGCCCAGGTGAAAAACAGCAGCAGGAAAAATTTTATACCCGGCATCATGGGCTGAATTTAACCCTGATGTTTCCGGAATGGAACTTCAAATGGATTTCATGAAGCGCGGCGCCTCTCTTGATACATGATATATTTCCGGAAAACGTAAATTTGATGGAGATGAAGGGGAAGCGTTCAATCCTTCCGTTTCGGCAAACCCTTGTACAGGTACTGGGCTTCAGGAATCCTGCCGACGGTTCTGTCAAGCAGGGCGGGGATATCCTTGTCGCCGTAGCCGGCCATGCGGAGGTATTTTTTGACTTCCACCGCTTTGGTCGGGAAGCACTGCATTAATTCGCGGACGAATATTCTTTCTCTTCTGGGTATGATGTTCCTAAGTTTATTGTTTCTTGCCTCGTTGGTCGCGAGCCTGTTGGCGAATTCGCCGGCTGCTTCCCGGTCGCTGGTGAGCTGGGGGGCATGGTCCAGAAGCATTTCCGAACAGATCCAGGCGGCCTCAAAGGCGTGATCGAAACTGCTCCGGAATTGCTGGAGAACCAGTGCTCTCGCTGTTAGAAAGAACCGCAGCGCTTCCTCCTTTTCCGGCAAGGTGGAATGCTTGTCCGTTAAGGCGGCTAGCGGCATGCTCCGGGACATGAAATCTTTAACTTGATAGTCCAGGTTAGTGTGGTTCATCAGCCACACGACGTTGCTGTGCCGGTTAACGTCGATGAATGGCGCGGTCGCAATCAGGCGGCACAGGAAGAGGCCGTCGGTCAATTCCTGTGGAGTGACATTTTTTTTTCTGTAAAGGCTGGCCTCCTTCAACATTTTGTCGGCTTCCTGGTAGAAGGGAATGATGTTGTCTTCGTCGAGCAGTCTTTTAAGTTGGAGCAGTTTCGTGTTCTGCTTGTTAAGATTCCTGGTGGCTGAGGGAATGGGCAGGCGCATATCGGAGAAAGCGGGAGAATGGAACAAGAGGAGGGCCGTCCAAGCCAGGAGAATAGGTACATAAACAGGGTTCATGGAATGATATGGAAAAGGATTATTTATGAGTTGGTATGAAGCGCTTTGCCTGCCGTACTGCGTGTCACGGTGCGGCGGAATTTGGAGACGGTTACTTTGACGTTTTGCAATCCTTTGGTTGGAGAATTCTCATCGGTTTCTTCTCCGTCATAAGTGAAATTAAAATCCTGGAGATAGGGTTTGCCATGAATCAGAAGGCAGTCCTTGTCATCGGAACGGACATGCCAGCCGCATGCCCATGAAAAGGGCTTGGGAAGATTGGAAGCCTGCAATTGGGGCAATCGAATTGCGGGTTTAAACTTCCATCCGATATAGTCACTGGGAATTGCCTTGTTTTTGGCGTTGGGGCGGAACAAAACGGCGCCGGGATCATGTTCCGGTTTGAACCCTTCCGGATCATTCGCCCGTTCAATGAAGGCGATATTACTGAAACTCACTTTTAATGGATGCAGGGTTAAATCCAGGACGGTGGATGCTCCCGCATGGTCTTTTTCTCCATCTGCTGCACACTTGGGCATTCGTTTCCCCGTATGTACTGCCATGATTTCAGATGGAATAAAAATATGAAGAATCAGAGGGGCTCTCTCCGGCAGTTCTTCATCGAGATTTGTTTTGACTCGGATTGTAAGAACCTTGTTTTCAGTAATATCCTTGTTGATGGTTAGAATTGCCTGATTGTCTCCATCCTCCGATTTTTCAACGGTGGCCAGATTATCCGGTTCCATGGTCCATTCTATGGAATCCAAATCCACCTCTTTTAACCGCTTCCCGGTCAAGGTCAGTTCAACTTCTTCTCCAATACCCACATCAGTCCGTTTTTTGTCGTCCTCCTGATTCCCTCCGTCAATCATGCATTGGGCGGACGCCACATCCGTCTTTGATTCAATATACAGGGAGCAGCCGTCCATGTCTGGAGTTTCTTCCGCATGAAGAACCGTATTGGCGCCTCCCGGAAATACCAGGAACAGAAGAAGAAATAAAAGGCGGCGAATTGGTGTAAACATGGAGGATGGATGAACTATTTCTGCACTCTTATTACTCTATCTTCTTATTTTATTTATTGTCAACGGTTTATATAATATGTTAGAAAAATCGTGAATCGTCTGGAAGGTGAATGGGTTAAGTCTGTCCACGTTGTTGCATGACTGGGGAAGTCTTTCCGGGAGCCTTGCCGAGGGAAGACGGGTGTGGTTGGATATGGGGCATGAAGCCTGAATCGCTGACCAAGCACCGTGTGACGGGAGTGGATGATCCTCTATTCCTGGATTCCCTGGATATTTACCGGACAAGTTTTCCGGTGCACGAACAGCGGCGCGTTCAGGACTTTCCGCTGGCGTTTCAAGACCCGGGTTTTTGTTATGAGGTGTTTTTAAACGGGGAAGGCCGGGTGGTTGCCATGCTGGTGAGCTGGCAGCGTGAGGCATTCGTGTATCTGGAATATTTCGCCGTGGATGCTTCCCTGCGCGGCCAGGGCGCCGGTCAAAGGATTCTGGAGGAATTGAGGGACGCTTTCCCCCGAAAGGTGATTCTGGAGATTGATCCTCCGGAGGACGAGATTTCTCGCCGCCGCTTGGGGTTTTACCAGCGGCACGGCTTTGTGCCCAATCCCCAGTTTGATTACATTCATCCCCCTTATACGGATGAAGGGAAACCTTTCCCCCTCCTGCTGATGACGCATGAAGCCCTGCTGGATGAGGGAACGTACCGGAGCTTTGTTGATTTCCACCACAATCACGTGGTGGCAAGATAGGCGCATTCCCGGGGAAAGGCCCCTTCCGAAAAAAATCCTGTTGAATCAGCCGTACGCTTCCTTTCCTTTCTTAGCGTATTGGTTTTTATTTCCTGATTCTGGCACATCGTTTCCATGCGTTCAAAGTGCAGGGAGGATTGAGTGTGATGTGGAATGATTTGCCAACGGATAACAAATCCGGTGTCAAGCGTGGATTTTGATAAATAAAGATTTATATTTCTCTCTTAATAGAGCGGCGGCATTCCTTAAAACCGCTTCTTTAAAAAAGAGAACAGACAGTTTCCTGTTCTATTTCAATTTATTTCATCATTTACTGCTTGTTTTTTTCAAATACCGGATTTGTTATCCGCTTCATTGAACGCATGTTCTCCTCCCATGGTCATTTAAATTTCAAGGGAACGGCGGTTGCCGCGGCCTTGTGTCTGGTTTCAGGCGTACAGGCTTCTACGCTGCTGTACGGACTGGATTTCAACCAGCTTGGAAGCAATCAGAATTTCATCAATCTGGGCAGTGGTTCCACCGCCATATCAAGAACAACCGGTTACATTAACTGGAGCAATGCGATTACGCCCCTTCCGGACGGCGGCTATTCCCATTGCCCCAATGGCGGAACGTTCAACATCACGAGCACCAACGGCATTGACGGCCTGAATTTTTCCACCGGTTTCAGCGTGGGCATCCACATGTATTACAGTTCTTCCAATCCGGACTGGAAGGATGCTTTTTCCATGACGATAGCGGGCACGACGATCAGGGTGGAAATGACATCGGCAAACAGATGGGTGATTTACAACGGGGCAAGCATCGGAATCGCGGACGGAACCGAGTTGTTTTCGGCCAACGATAACGAATGGAACTACCTTGGCCTTACGTTCAAGGGTAATGAAATGCAGGTTTACCACGATGGAGAGCTTGTCAAAACGGTCACGACGAATCTTTCCGATATCTCCAAGGTGACAAGCATCAAGGGAAGCGGGGATCATAATACCGCGGCTAACGGCCTTTTTATTGATAACCTGGCTGTGTACGACGGCGTGTTGAGCGGAAGTGATTTCGCCTATCTGAATGCGCATGAAATGCCTCTGACCATTCCGGAACCGGCCACGGCTACGCTGGGGCTGATGGGGCTGACGGCCCTCCTGGCGCGCCGCAGGCGCGCCTAAGGTTGGATTTTCCGAATCAAAGAGCCGTTCCGCAGAAGTGCGGAACGGCTCTTTTTATCTGTAGGTAAGCTGGGCAGGCACGCAAGGCCACACGGGAAAGGGGAGAAATCAGCTCCACGCCCGGTCAACGGCTTCCTGTTCTTCCGGGGAAAGGCATTTGGAGAGCCGTTCCCTCATGCGCAGCCGGTATTCAGGAATGCTCCAGGAATGGAGCGGTTGAACGGCGGAGTTGGTGAATTGCCAGGAGGGCACGGGCACCACCACATCCAGGACTTCTCCGGCCCGGGACGGCATTCCGGCCAGTACCGCTGCAATGGCGGAGGAAAGCTCCGGCCGTTCGTCCAGAACGTCCAGCAGCCATCCGCAGCCCAGGTCCGTGGGAATGGCTTCCGTTCCGGCCAGCAGGTCCGCGAGGCGTTCGGAAGGAAGTTTTTTGGAGATGGAGGCCAGATAAGGGGCAAACCGCGTGTCCCCCAGGCTCATCAGGGCGTCCAGCGCCGGGGCCATGCTCGCCTGGCCAGGTAGCGGATTCGCACAGATGATGTCCGCCAGTCCGGCGATTCCGGGGAAGCGTTCCTCCGGTTTGGGGGCGGCCAGCGTGTAAATCAGGAAGGAGGCCTGCCGGCGGATGTCCGGCGCTGCGTCCGTCATGGCGAAGGGCAGCAGGGCCCGCCATCCGTCCCCTTTGCGCTGGCGGATGAAGGAGGCCAGCTGCAGCGCGCATTTGCGCCGTGCGTCCGGCGCGCAGCAGGACTGGAAGATGTTGTAAATGGTGACGCCTTCCTCTTCCCTCCCCGTTTCATTGCAGGTGACCAGCCCATAGGCGATCATGGCCAGAGGCCATTGGTCCGGGCCGATTTCATCCCTGCGCGAGGGATCCATGACGAGGGCGGCAAGCCGCTTGATTTCCGACAAAGAACTGGTTTGATCCTGAAAAAGGCCCATGCCCGCATGATAGCCGGCGGCAGGAGCCTGCCAAGGAAAAAAGCCGCTGTTTCCTGCCACCCGCGTTCCGGAAGGGCGTTGCGCCTTCCGGCGGCTAGCGGGCGGAGATTTTCTCCATATTGTCCGCAACCAGGGCGGCCAGTTCTTCCTCCTTCATGGAGAGGGCTTGCGCGGCGCTCCGGTAAAGCTCCGGCAACGCCTCCGGCTGTTCGTCCGATTCCAGCGCCAGCCGATGGAGAGGGATGGAGGAGAGAAGGCCCGGGCGCTCCATTTCACGAGGCCCCACGGAGAGAAGCCAGTTGGCGGAAGGGAGCTGCGCGCCGGGGTTCAGGCCACCCGTCCAGCCGTGCAGGACGGCTTTCAGCCGGGGGTATTCCTTCAGCATTCCTGCCAGCGTTCCCCACGCGCGGCAGCAATGCAGGGCGGCGGGACGGTTCAGGCGCACGGCCAGCTCTAGGTGCTGTTTCAGCGCTTCCCGCTGTAGGGGCAGCCCCGGAATGCCGCGGCGGCACTTGTCCAGCCCTGTTTCCCCAATGCCCGCACGGGGGAATTTTTTCAGGAAGGATTCCAGCAGGCGCATTTCCTCCTTCCATGCAGCCGGGTTCAGGCGCCAGGGATGAATGCCGAAGAAGGGAGTGACGTTTTCATTCCGTTCCGCCAGAAGGGCTACCTGCTCCCAGTCCGCCGGGGAGGTGCCGCAGATGAAGCGCGGCGCTGTGCCGGGGGCGGCAGGGGCGGGGTGGGTGTGGGCGTCCGGCAGATTCGTCATTGTTTAATGGGACAGCGTGGGAGCGTCTGCGGGTTCAATAATATCAAAGCTCAGCTTCGCCAGGCGCACCGCGGCGGCGCCCGTTTCCATTTCATCATGAATGACGTTGGCGATGCCCGCATGATGCAGGGAAGCCACTTCCGAACGGAATTTGGCGCGGGCTATCACCGTGATATCCGCGTTGGCTCCCTTGATCTGCATGTAGGTGGACAGGGCGGGGGCGGGGTCCGGGAACGTGAAGGCGATCAGCCGCGCGGTGCGGATGCCCGCCAGGTCCATGGTGATCTGGTGCTGGATGTCCCCCAGGAAGGCCAGATGGCCGTCATTGAGCAGGGTTTTGACGGTGTCCGCGTTCAGGTCGATGATGATGCAGGGGATGCCGTATTGGGACAGGCTTTCATGCAGCCTCCTGCCAACGGGGCCGTAGCCGCAGATGATGGCGTGGTTCTTGATTCCCTCCACGCGCGTGATCATGGTTTCCACGCTGAGGCGCTCCCTTTTTGTCTTCAGGCCAGGAATGCGCACCAGCAGGGGGGTGAGCTTCCGCGCCGCCTTCATCAGCAGGGGCGTCATGCCCATGGAGACGGCGGCAATGGCGTATACATTAGTGGTCACCAGCGCCGGAATGGGGGTGATTTCCTGCATGAAGGGGATGAGCACCAGGGAGAATTCCCCCACGTTGGTCAGCGCGGTGGAGGCCATGATGCCCATGCGGCCGGGGATTTTCAGGAAGCTTGCGGCTACGATGCAGGCCACGAATTTGATCGCGAGGACAAAGGCGGCGAAGGTCGCCACATGGCCGATGTGCTCCCACAGGTCGTCAATGTCAATCAGCAGCCCGGCGGAAACGAAGAAGATGGTCAGGAAAAGATCCTTGAAGGGGAGCACTTCGCTGAGGACGCGGTGGCTGTAGTAGGAGCTGCTGACGAAAAGCCCGGCGGTGAAGGCCCCTAGGGCGATGCTCAGGCCCAGCAGGCTGGCCAGCATGGCGATGCCGGAACAGATGGCGAAGACCATCAGGGTGAAAAGCTCCCGGCTCTTGGTCCGGGCTACGGCCAGCATGATGCGCGGGAGCAGGTAGTGGCCGATCAGCCATGCGGCCCCCAGGAAGACGAGGCCCCGCAGTACGGCCATGCCGATGTTGAGCGCGGTTTCCCAGGAATTGGGCGTGGCGGCGAAAATCTGGGGCATGATCGCCACCAGCATGATGGCGGCAATGTCCTGGAACAGGGCGATGCCTACCGCCATTTTCGCCCCGGAGGTGCCGCTCAGGCCGAATTCCTGGAAGGATTTCAGCGCCACCGCCGTGGAGGAAAGGCCCATGATGGCCCCGACCGTCAGGGAGTGGCTCATGTCCATGCCCGTGGCGTAATGGAGCCCCAGGCCGAAGGCGGCGGTGCAGATGAACATCTGGATGCCGCCGCCGACCAGGGCCGTTTTCCGCAGGTGCTTGAGTTCGTCAATGGAAAATTCCAGGCCCAGCGTGAACATGAGCAGGATGATGCCCACCTCGGAAAGGGCCTGGATGCTGACGTCGGAATTGGGGATGTGGTCCAGGATGCCGCAATTGGCCAGAATCACCCCGCAGATGAAATAGCCCGCCAGCAGGGACTGCCGGAAATGGGCCAGAATGAGGGCAATCGCAATGATGCCCATGAAAACGACGGTGAGCAGGGTAAAGAAGGGAGGCGCGGCGTTGGGGCCTCCGGAAGCCAGCAGAGAGAAAACCATGGCAGTTGGAAAAAGGGGCTACGGAATGGTGATGAGGTTGATTTCCGGAGGGCAGTTGAAACGGCCCGGCCCCATGTAGCCTATGCCGCGGGTGACGAAGACCTGCTTGTCTTCATAGGGATGGAAGCCGGAGTACATCGTTTCCCCCTCCGACGTCAGCAAAGGGGTGGAAAAGAAGGGCAGTTTGATCTGGCCGCCGTGCGTATGGCCGGAGAGCATCAGGTTCCAGTGATAGCCGTCCAGCAGTTCCCTCCCCTTGGGGTTGTGGCTCAGGACGATGGTGGGCATCACGGATTCTTCCCCCACTTCCCGCGGACTCATGCACCGGTCCGGAAAGAAGTCCCCCTCGCGCAGGTCTCCCAGCCCCGCCAGCTTGAATTCCGCGTTCCCCAGCCTGGGGATGGTGACGAAGGCGGCGGAATTCCTCAGCAGGGTGAATCCGCCTTCCTTCAGGATGCGCTCCACGTTGTCCGCCAGGGCCATGTCATGGTTGCCCAGGCACGCGTAGGCCGGGGCGATGGAGGAGAGCCGTTTCATTTGCGTGATATAGTCTCCTGCGTGGGTGGCCCGCAGAAAATCCGTGTACAGATCTCCCAGGAACACGATCATGTCCGGCCTGGCCTGTTCCGCCATGGCCGCCGCTTTTTCCAGCAGGGGAAGGTTGGTGTGGACGTCTGACAGCACCAGGATGCGCAGTCCGGAAAGACCCGGAACGCAGCCCGCGGGAGCGGTGTTTTCACTGAATTCCAGATGGTTGGCCTCCCAATTCATGTAGGAGGCCAGCAGGGAACCCAGCAGAATGACTGCCGCGGCTGCGTACAGGAGTTTGCGGAGCGGGGAACGTTTTTTGGAGGGGGTGGAGTCCGTGGTCATGATTGGGCGGGATTGAGAATAGCCAGTTCCGGCAGGGTGAACAAGCCGTTGCGGCGCACCAAAGCGCCGTCTAGGTAAATGTCGCCTCCGCCGGCCGCTTCCGTCTGGATGCATACCATGTCCCAGTGAATGCGGGACTCGTTGCCGTTGTCCGCCACGTGGTAGGCCTGCCCCGGCGTCAGGTGGAAGGAGCCGGAGATTTTCTCGTCAAACAGGATGTTGCGCATGGGGCGGGTGATGGCCGGATTGACGCCGAAGGCGAATTCCCCCAGCCGTCGCGCGCCGGGGTCCGTGTCCAGAATGGCGTTGAGCTCCGCGGTCTTGTCCCCCGCCTCCGCACGCGCCACCAGGCCGTTTTCCAGCGTCAGGCGGATGTTGTCAAAGGGAATGCCCTGGAACAGGCTCGGGGTGTTGAAGGAAATATGGCCGTTGGCGCTGTCAATGACGGGGGCGGTGAATACCTCCCCGTCCGGCAGGTTGCATTCCCCCGAGCACGGGATGGCGGGCAGCCCCTTGATGGAAAAGGAAATATCCGTTTCCGGCCCGGTAATGCGCACGTAATCCGCCGCCTCCATCATGGCGGCCAGCTTCTGCATGGCGGGGCGCAGGGCGGCGTAATCCATCAGGCAGGTGCGGAAATAGAAATCCTCAAACTCTTCCGTGCTCATGGCGGCCTGCTGGGCCATCCCCTCTGACGGCCAGCGCAGCCCGCACCAGCGCGTGTGGCGGATGCGCCTCTGTGAGACGGGGTTCAGGGACTTCATGGCGGCGGCCATGTTTTGCTGGGGAACGGTGGACAATTCAAAGGCGTTCCCTCCGCCGCGTATTTCTATATAGGCGTCCATCTCCTCCATTTCCGCCAGGCGGTGGCGGCCGATGATGCCGTATTGCTCCTCCGTGGCTCCGGAGAGCATTTCCCGGTTCAGGCGGGACTGGTTCAGGCGAAGGAAGGGCATCGCGCCCGCGGCGCGCACCTCCCGGATGAGGGCTATTCCCATTTCCTCCGGAATATCCGTTAACTCCAGCAGGACCCGGTCTCCGGGACGCAGGGTGGTGGAATACCCTGCCAGCTGGGCCGCCAGGGCCTGGAAACGGGTGTCTCTCATGCCCTTATTAGGCGAATACCAGGTCCTTTTTGTCAAGCCGGAGACTTGCCACGGGCAAAAAACTGTGGTTTCATCCCCCGGATGTCCAGATTGCCCAAATTAGGAATACTCGGTTCCGGTTCCGGTTCCAACTGCCAGTCCATTCATGACGCCATCCGGTCCGGCTCCCTCCGGGCGGAAATTGCCGTGGTGATGTCTGACAATCCGGACGCCTACATTCTGGAACGCGCCCGTTCCTGGGGCATTCCGGCGGAGGTGATCGACTGCGGGGGATTCAAAACCAAATTCCCGGAGGCATCCCAGGCCGCCGTCGCCGCGCGCCTGAAGGAATACGGCGTGGACTGCGTGTGCCTGGCCGGATTCATGCGCCTGGTGAAGCATCCGCTGCTGAAGGAATTTCCTTCCCGCATCCTGAACATTCATCCTTCCCTCCTTCCCTCCTTTCCCGGGCTTCATGCCTGGGAGCAGGCCGTAAACGCCGGCGCCGCGGAAAGCGGCTGCACCGTTCACTACGTGGATGACGGCATGGACACGGGCCCCATCCTGGGGCAGGCGCGCGTGCCCGTGCTGCCGGGGGATACGCCGGAAAGCCTGCATGCCCGCATTCAGGTGCAGGAGCATGCCCTTTATCCCGCCATGATCGCCCGCGTTCTGGAAACGCTGGCATAACCCGCTGCGCCTTTTGACCGGAGGACGTTCCGCCGCTCTTGGAGGAACGGATGACAGGATGACTGATTCTCTTGTCTTGTGCTGTGAACGGAATCCGTTAAAAAGGTGTCCTCTTTTCAAACAAAGGATAAAAACAACCATGAAGATGAACCCTTCCATCGCCCTGTTTGCCGTTTCCGCCCTTCTGGCGGGCGTGGCGGGCGCGCAAGAAAAGGCTGCTGAAACTCCGGCGGCCGACCAACCCAAACAAGAGAAAGAAATTACTGTGTCTCCCGAACAGATGAAAAAGGACCTGGGCTATTTTCTGGGTTTCCAGAGCGGCCAGCAGCTCGGCTCCATTCCCACCCTTACCTTTGACGACCTGGACCAGGAATCCTTCCTGCAGGGCATCAAGGACGGCATGGTGCGCAAGCCCGCCAAGGACCAGGAACAGCTGAAGCCCGCCCTGGACGCGTTCCAGAAGCAGATTGACGAACGCATCTCCGCCAAGGCCAAGTCCAACTTGGAAGCCAGCAAGAAGTTCATGGAGGAAAACGGCAAGAAAGAAGGCGTGACCACCACGAAGTCCGGCCTCCAGTACAAGGTGGTGAACAAGGGCGGCGAAGAAAAGTTTGACGAAAAGAAGTTCAAGAACCCCATGTTCAAGGTGAAGTACAAGGGCACGCTGCTGGACGGCACCGTGTTTGACGACACCAAGGGCAAGTCCGTGGAGCTTCCCCTCCAGGTGATCCCCGGCTTTGCCGAGGCGCTGACCACCATGCCCGTCGGCTCCAAGTGGATCGTGTACATTCCCTCCGAGCTGGCCTACGGTGAAAACACCCCCGGCGCGCCGATCGAACCCAACTCCCCGCTCATCTTTGATCTGGAACTGGACGGCATTTCGGAAGCCCCGGCTCCCCAGGGCGGCCCCATGAACATTTCTCCGGAACAGCTCCAGGAGATGCTCAAGCAGAGCGGCGCCCAGCAGCAATAAGGTAAAATTTCCAAGTCCAGGCCGTTCCCGTGAGGGGACGGCCTTTTTGTTTTTACAGGTACTGCCTTTATCAGGAGGATGGTCGGCCAACTTGGGAATTTATAATCCGTTGGCAAGCCTATTTTCGTTAATGACTCTCCTTAAGCAAATCATGAAGGAGAATAAAACAGACCCCTTTAAACTATCTTCTCATCCGTTTCAGTAATTAGTAATACAATATTCTTAATATAAATAATATATGGAAATTAAAAAAAGAAGAAGGATTATAAATCCGGGTATTACTGGTCATAATATCATTGATACAATATGAGACTTCATCTCCCTCCTTCCTTGCGTTCCGCCCTTCTTGCATCCCTGGTTTCCTTCTCCGGTTTTTACTCTTACTCCCATGCCGCCACATCGGCGGATTTCTGGCAGGCTCCCACGTTTGGCGGTCCTGATTTTACGTGGACGGGGGCAGGGGAAGGCGATGCCGTAGGTACGGCAGGCAACTGGGAGGGGGGCGCCGCTCCCTCCCGTCAGGAGAATAAGGGCCCGCATTTGATTTTTAACGATGTAGACGTCACGGTTACGGGCACTCCTCCCGATACTTCGGATGGGGGCGGCATCTCCGTGACGGGAAACAGCAATGTGTCCGTTGGCCTGGGACAATGGGGCGGCAGTATTTACGTAGGCGCCGGATCCACCCTCTCCACCACCTTCGGCAACCAGATCAAGAGCATGGAAGCGGAAGGACACGCTAATATTTATGTGGACGGAACGCTGAATCTGACCACTCCGGGAGGAAATCTCAACTTTGACAACGGCACCGGTTCCGGCAGCCATTCCTGGCACATCGGGCTTGACGGGATGATCAACCTGTCAAATACCACTACGGTGACCAAGAATGACCGGACATGGAATGTGGAGGTAGTGGTTGCGGGCGCCATGGAAGCGCTGACGGTCACCAATCGCGAGATGGTAGACGATGCTCTGCTGACCCGCTATTTCATGTCCACCGGGGCTGATCTGGGCGCATCCCTGGATTCCCTTCTTATTTGGAAGCAAACCGGGGAGGATGCCTATGAGGCATTGACGAGAGTCGATTCCGCCGACCAGCTGGGAGCCGGCAAATTCGTGCTTGTCTCCAACGGCTCCGGCATGTCCGTGCAGTATCAGGGAACAGGCTACAATACGGAAACGCTTGTCTGGAATTCCACTACCGGTACCTGGAGCAACACCGGAACAGGCTGGTACAAGAGTGGGGATGGCGGCAAGACGGATACTTCCTTCCTGAACAATGACTCCGTTGTTTTCACGGCTGCGGAAGGGGTTAAAACCATTGCGTTGACCGGTAACATTATCGCCGGTACCGTAACGTTCCAGGACGGGACGAACTACACCTTGAACATGGGGGCCGGGGACTCCCTTCAGGCGGAAGCCCTTTCCCTCGGCAGCCAGGCGACGCTTACGCTTGGGGACGCCTCCATCACGGGAGGAACCTTGACGCTCGGCAACAATGCGGGCATCCTCGTTTCCGAAGGGAAGACCGCAGCGATCGCTTCTTCCATCGCCTTCGGCACGGGCAATACCTTTACGCTGGGGAACGACGCTTCCCTGACGCTGGGAAATTCCACGCATCTCATGGAATCCTTCTCTTCCACCGTCATGGGCGGGACGAACTCCTCCCTCTCCGTCTGGCTCGGCAATACGGACGGGAGCGTCACCCTCTCTCCCGGATCCACGCTGAAGGACATCACCGTATATGGCAATTACGCCGCCAATGCGGCCAGCCAGCCTGCGGCGGACACGCTCAACGGAGCGACCCTGCATATCGGCAACGGCGCCAATTTCATCATCCGCCCCGGAGCAGGAACGATTCGTCCTTCGGACCGCATCGTCGTTGAAGGCGGCATGTACGTCCTGATGAACCACAATGCCGCGGATACGGTAACGATCGCCTCCGACATCGTAGGAGGAGCGGGCGTCACCTCGGATAGTTCAATCACCTTCCGCCGCAGTGAAAACCTTAACCTGAATATCTCCGGCAACGTTGACTATGCAGGTACCATGCAGCTGGACCAGGCTTCCGGCGGCTACGGTCCCCGTGTGACCTTCCTGAACAACACGGTCAATCTGGGCGGCCTGGCCGTCAATTACTGCATCGGGGGCTTCACTCTCACCAATTCGCAGGCCACCATCGGCACCCTCAGCATGTCGAGCAACTGGGCGAGCAGTTCCATTGAGGTTAATTCCGGTTCCGTCGTCAACGCTACGAACGTGCGGCTCCTCAAGAACGGGGCCCTTTCCATCAATACCGGCGCCGAATTGAATGTCACGGGCACCAACAGCGACCACGGAACCGGCCGCAGCTTCATCGTAGACAACGGCAGCACTCTCACTCTTAACGGGGGGCTTCTTACCGGCTCCGCTGTGCTGAACCTCGGGTACAATGGAGCGGGGACCTTCCTTGCTTCCAGCGGCACGGCCAATCTGGGCGGCCTGGATTTCTGGGGCAACGGCAACGGCGTATTCCGCGGGAAATTCCAGCTGGGCAATGCAACGGCCGGAACGGCCCGCGTCAACTTTGGCGGCAACATTGTTAACTTTGCCAGCGGCAGTGAAATTACGCTCGGCATGGGAACGCTGGGCGCCACGGCCAACTGGTCCGTGACGTACAATAACGCGTTCACTCCTTCCTATATCACGCTGGCGGCTTCCAACGGCAGTTATGTGGATACCCTGGACGCCGGGGACAAGACCACCGGAAGAACCATTACCTTTAATACCGGCCTGACCGGCAGCGGCAAGCTCACGAAGATCGGCGCCGGCACCCTGGTTCTCAATGGTGCTGCCAAGGTTCCGGTTCCCGCGGAAGGGGAAACCGCCGCCGTTCCCGGTTTCACCGGCACGGTGGAATTGAGGGAAGGCGCGCTGACCGTGAAGGACTCCAGCGTCATCGGGCAGGGGACCCTGCTGATCAACGGCGGCCTGACCGTGGCCGTGACTTCCGCAGACGGTTATTCCCTGGATGCCGGCTCTACGCTGGGAACCGTCAGTCTTGACGGGGGCACCGCTACCCTGGCGGCGGCTCTGACCCTGAACGGAGGCTCCCTGAGCTTTGGAGCCCTGAGCACGGATACCGCGGCATTGACCGTCAATTCCGTGGCGGGCACCGGCGCTACGGCTCTCCAGATAGGCCTTTCCTCCGTCACCGCCAATACGGAATATGCCCTCCTGCACGGAACGGGCATGACGGATACGTCCATGTTCACGCTCGGCGGCTCCGCGGCTGAACTGTACAAGGCTACATTCACCGTCAGCAATGATACGCTGTACGTCTCCCTGTCCGACAAGGACGGCCTGCTGAGATGGAAGAGCGGCAACTGGAACACGGACAGCGCCAATACCGCCTGGGACCTCGACGGCACTCCCACGGCTTACGCCGATGGACAGACCGTCTACTTCTCCGATGGTGACGGCGTGAACAAGACTGTGACGATCGTCGGGAATGTTGCTCCGGGCAAAATTAATGTTTCCGGCACGGATTTCATTTTTTCTGGTGACGGCTCCATTACCGGGGATACGACGCTGAATCTGCTGGACGGATCTTCCCTGACCATCAACAACGCCAACTCCTATAGCGGAAACACCGTATTATATAACGGCAGCAAGCTCGTCGTCGGCAATGCCGGCGCGCTGGGCTCCAGCACGGTTCTTCTCCAGGGCAATTCCATGCTGGAGCTGACCACGGGCACGTGGAACGGGCTGGGCACGCGCCTCAATACCAATTCCACGGGTACGCTGAAGCTGAGTGGAAATGCCTCCGGCACGACGACGGCCGCGCTGACCGGCGTCAAGTATGACCTGGGGACGGGAACTACCCTGACTCTCTCCGCAGGAACCTACGGGAATACGATTACCGGGGCCGGGAACCTGGTATCTGCTGCGGGAACCTCTGTATTGAAGGGTAGCGTCAACATTACGGGAAGCTACAATTTGATGGCGGGTGTGAATGCGGCTGCTTCCTGGACGCTGGATTCCGGCGCTTCCCTGACGGCTGGAAGTTTCATCGGCCGCAATGAATACAACGGGACGACGACGCTCACTGTCAAGAAGGATGCTTTCATGAACATCACCGGCACCCTGCGGATTTCCCGTGACGGGAAGGGGGTCATGAATATTGATGAAGGCGGCATGGTCCTGGCTCAGACACTGGATCTGGGGCAGAATTGGGCCGGAGCCGACGCCAAGGGCGCCACCGTTAATCTGAATGGCGGTTCCCTGCTTCTCGGAGCGGGAGGCATGACTGCGTCCGGCAGTACCAATACGATTGTCCTGAACATGAATTCCGGGACGCTGGGAACGACGGCGGCGGAAGGCTGGTCCTCCGCCTATAACATGAATCTTGCCGGCAACGTGACGGTTGATACGCGCCAATACGATGCGGGAACCAAATCATACAATGACCAGGCGTCCACCAGCATCACCCTGGGGGGCGTCCTTTCCGGCGCCGGCGGTTTGAAGAAAATCGGTTCCGGCACGCTGACCCTCTCCGGGCAGAATACCTACACGGGCTTGACGAACGTCCAGGCCGGCACGCTGGCATTCACGAATGCGAATGCCATGGCCCTGGGCAGCATTTCCATGGGCGCGGGCGCCAAAATGACCACGGCCTCCGCCCTGACGCTGAACAGCGGCGCTACGCTGACCTTTGACATGACCGGAGTCGTGGCAAACGGCCCGATCATCAATATCCAGGCGGGGGCCCTGGCTTTGACGGACGCCAACTGCACGCTGACCATTAACAACTATGGTGAACTGGAAGCGTCCGACTACGTCCTGGCCCAGTGGGCTGCGGCGGGAAGCCTGACTACGGATTCCTTCACCTGGACGCCGGACATCACCCGGGAAGGCTTTGAATACTCCGTCGTGGTGGAAAACAACCAGCTCGTGCTGAAAGTCGTGGACGTCAGCGGAGACAACGGTTTTGTCTGGGACGGCGGAACGGACGGCAAATGGATCAACACCAGCATTGACGGCTGGAACACCAAGCTGACGGGCGTGGACACGCTGAACGACCAGGAAATCTACTTCTCCGCTGCGAAAGCGGGTGAAGTGAAGGTCTCCGGAATCGTGACGCCCAAGAGCGTCATCTTCAACAGCGGCACTTACACGCTGGTCAGTGATCCTGACAATGCGGGCTCTATTGCGGACTCCGTGGCTCCCACCACGCTCACCGTGAACGGAACATCTGATGTCACCCTGAACCTGGCGAATACCTATACCGGCGGCACGACGCTCAACGGCGGCACGCTTACCATCGGCGCGGATGGCGCGCTGGGAACGGCGGGGAACATCACGTTCAACGGCGGTACGCTGGCTTATGCGGACTCCGCCGCAGGTACGGATGTGACGGGATATGACATTTCCAGCCGCATCAAGGTCGGGGACGGAGGCGCCCTGAACGTTTCCGTGCTTGGAGCGGGGGACACCGTTTCCTGGGCCGGCCTGACGGCTGGCGTCATGGGCGCGGACACTACGCTGACCAAGACGGGAGACGGCACGCTGGCGCTGGGATATTCCGGGAATACCCTGGCCCACCTCACCGTGGAAGAGGGAACGCTTGCCTTCACGGGCGGCGCGACCATCGGCGTGAATCCGAATAATTCCACCATCGTCCGCGTAAATGAGGGCGCTTTCCTGGCCCTTTCCGGCGGAACCGTCAACCTGCATGCCCAGCTCAATGGCGCGGGCACCATCACCATTGGGACGGCGGATACCGCGGGACAGGTCAACATCTCCAATACGGGCAATACCAACTTCACCGGCCGTCTGGAACTGATCGGCAACGGGGAAAATATGAGTACCAATGCCAACTGGGCGGCTTTCGGCGCGGGAAATACGCTGGGAGGCGGCACCATTTTCATCGACGGCAAGGGCTTCCATTTCTCCGCGGGCACGACGGCGGCCAACTTTGAAATCGGCGCAACCCACGGCACGGTGCAGAACGGTTCTTCCGCCGCCACATACACCTTCTCCGGTAATCTTTCCGGTTCAGGCGCGTGGGGCATGGCTACGAACGTACGGATGACCAATATCCTCACGGGCTCCCTCAAGGACTTCACGGGAACCCTGTCCACCGATGAAACCTCCACCAACAACAGCCGCCAGGTCTGGAACTTCGGCAACGGCGGCGCGAGCGTCACGGGTGCGGGGAATGCCATCTTTGGAGACGGCGCCATCCTGGCGGGCAACACGGGGTCTGCGGACGCCGGGCTGGCCGCACAGTACAACGTCAATTACAACAACGCGGAACTGGTGCTGAATGCGCTGGTGCAGGGCAACTCCAACCTGACGCATGCAGGCACGGGCGCCCTGATCCTGGATCAGGCCAATACCGCTACGGGAGCCCTCGGCATCACGAATGCCGACGCCGTGGTCCAGCTTGGCACGGCGGACAAGGCCGGCCAATGGGCCGGTACCGTGCTGAACGGAGCGGGAACGCTGAAAATCGTCAACGGAACGCTGGCCTCCGCCATGACGCGGGGAGAAGGCGCCACCGCGGGCATCGTGGTGGACTCCGCCGCCGCCATCAACCTGGGCGGCACCAATGGCGACATGCTGAAAGGCATCACCCTGGCTGCCGGAGGCAAGCTCACCAACGTCTCCGGAGACATTACGGTAGGCGCGGGAGCTACGGAAACGCTGAACCTTACCCTGGGTGCGGACAACGTCAACCAGGGCGCGGCCGGTACGGCCATCATTGAGCAGGGAGACGGCAGGCTCGTCATCAATGATTCCGCCACGGTCAATCTGGATATTGACGCCATTGTGAACACCCTCGTCGCCCACAAGGAGGCCGGGGTGGAAAGCTGGCTGACGTTGACGACCGGAACGCTGGAATGCGCCAATCTGGGCGACATCCAGTTCAGCAAAATCCTTTCCAACTACGGCATCCGCGTGACGGGCACCGACGGCGGCAGCCTGGTCCTCAGCGGACAGGTCAACGGCCTTTACATGGTGGACGGCACCGCCTCCTCCGATCCCGATACGGTCACGAACTACGGAACGCTGGGCATGTACGCCGGCGTGGTGATCGCCCAGGGCAAGACGCTCACCGTCCAGTTGGCGGGAGCCCCCGGCGATACGGACGGTGACGGCGCGGTCATCAACAACCTGCTGGGTGCGACGGGAAGCACGCTGAAAGTGGAAAACACCAATGCGGACGGAGGCAACGCCGTTGTCATCCTCAACAACGAACGCTTGGAAACGGGACTGCCCGCACCGGATGATTACGCCGGGGCGGACTCCATCATGGGCGGCAGCATCGTCGGGGAAAACGGAGTCACCTTCATCAAGCAGAACACGGGCAAGCTCACGGTCAACGGCTCCTTTGTAACGGACACCCTCCGCATGGAAGGCGGCACGCTCACCCTGAACGGTGACGGCAGCAGCTTCAACCATGTGGTGCTGGCAGGCGCGGCGGAAGGCGTGGTTTTGGACGTCAACCGTAATACCGTCATGGGAGACCTGACGGACAGCGGTGAAGGCGCGGACCTGAACATCGGCAGTGGAGCCACCCTCACCCTGAACGGTGCCAGCAGCCTTTCCTCCAGCACCATCCAGGGCAGCGGCACGCTTGCCCTTCATGATACGCTGGCTCTTTCCGGAACGGCTTCCCTCCAGGGCGGCGTACTGCTGGACCTGGTGAAGGACGGCGATTCCTCGGGAACGCTTGACCTTGGTTCGACCACCGGCAACACCGTTGCCGGAATCAGCGGCCAGGGAACCTTGAAGGGCAATGGCGGCGCTCTGGCCGTTAATACCGGCAATTCGGGCAGCGGTTCCGTCTTCAGCGGCACGCTGGAAGGCCGCGGACAGCTCAACGTCTCCGGCAATGCGGGGCAGACGCTTGAAAACGTCATCACCGCCGCCGGCAGCAACTGGGCCATCAACAATACGGGCCGCCTCAATATCAAGATGGGTGGCACGGTGGATGACCCGAGAGCCAATACGGCCCTCACCCTCAGCAGTCTGACGCTGGGTGACGGTTCCAGCACGAACCTCACCTTCAACACGGACTACGCCGGACCCATCATCAGCGTGACCGGAAACATCAGCATCAGCCAGGGAGCGGAAATCACCCTCAGCTCTACCGGCAAGAATGAGCTGACGCTGGGCGCGGACGGCAGTTACACGCTCATGCATGCGGATGGGACCATCGACCTGGGTGGAAGCGACAGGCTGGCTATCTTGCTGGATCCCTCCTCCTCCGCCTTCAAGAAATTTGAAAACGATGCGTACCTGGTGATGGAAAACGGCAACCTCGTACTGGTGGCTACGGCTTCCAGGGACAACAAATACGCCCGTCTTGCGGATACCGTCAACTCCAGGGCCGGTGCGGAACTTCTCTGGAATCTGCCCGGCGACCTTGCTGCGGATTCCATCCTCAAAAAGGTGGATGACGCCGTGGGCGCCCTGACGTCTTCCAACCCCTCGGAAGCCAAGCGGGTGATGGCCGCCGTAGCGGGCAGCACGGTCAACGCACTGGGAACGGCCCAGCGGGACGCCCTGCGCGACCAGATGGGCTGGATCCGCAACCGCACCACCCTCATGGGCGTCAA
>CANQLV010000016.1 GCA_947624785.1 Akkermansia muciniphila
GGCGGGCGGAGGGTGTTCACTTCCCGTGATTACCCGGAGTTCGTCATTACCGACCCCGCCGCCGTGGAGTTTTTCAAGTTTTTCACGACCAGCAATCTTTAACGATTATGGACGCTTACCGCTCGCAGGATACAGTCATCTACCGCCCAATCGGAGACGATGCCCCGGAGGCGGTGGCCTTGTGCAGTTACGGGGATGTGATGCCGTCCCTGGTAACTGTGGTTCCCTCCGTCCAGGTGCAGCGCGAGGCCGTTATCGGCAGCCGCTGGATGCACCAGGCGGCACGCGGCAATGCCGGGTTGCAGATGTCTTTTTCCCTGGCGCGGGCTTTCAGCACTTACGCCGCCGCCAGGGCATGGGGACTGGACATAGCGGAATTGCTGGCGCTGTACCCGGAGGGCATGATCACCTGGATGACCGCCTATCATGCCGGCATCCCGCAGCGCACGCGGGAATACCACGCCACCCTTGACCATGTGCAGCCTTTGCCGCCGACCAATGATCAACGATATGGGGCCGCAGCGTTTTGGGGTGTACTGGAAATTCAACTTTTTTTAACAGGAGACATTGATTGACCTATGGATTATGACGTAAGCATCAGCATCGGAACCACGGCCAACCTGGGAGACCTGACCAAAGCCAACAAGGCGGTGCAGGATTTGGCCAAGGCTGCCAAGCAGGTGCCGGATAGTTTACTTTCCGGAGGCGTGGGCGGTACTGCTGCCCCGGCTTATACCGGGGCAGCCACCGGAGGCGGTATGACCTGGCGGCTGGAGGGAGCGGCGGAACTGTCCAATGCCGTCAAGACGATGGACGGCGCCCTCAGGCAGGCGGGCAAGAATTTCACCGTGACCTCCCAGCGCCTGGACAGGAGTGCATCCTTGTTGTCCCGGAGCATCAGCACGCTTACTTCCCTGCCCGGCAAGCTGCAAGCCTGGGGCAGCAGTACAATGCAGTCCTGGAACCAATTCAACGGCGGCCTGCAAAACCTCAAAAATGTGATCGGATTGGGTAAGCAGGCATGGGACCTTGGCTGGTCCATAGGAGAGTCGCTCAATGAGGCATTTGGCGTCAAGGCCAAGCAGATTGACGCCAAGCTGGCCGGCATCATCCAGGCTGCCCAGGACAAGCTGGCCCGCTGGCAGGATAGTATCAATTCCGCCCGCGCCCAGCACCGCGAGGACGCCTTTCTTAAACAAGAAGCCGCAGGCGTCAAGCAGGTCAATAACGCCTACGCCGCCCGGCTGCGCACCATTGAGGCCATTGACCGCAAGGCCATGGCCGGGCTGGAAATGCAGAAGAAACTGCTCCAAATTGAAAACGAGAAGAACCGCAGCATTGTCAACCAGCGCCGCATCCGGGGTGAGATTACCGAATCCCAGACGCGGGATGAATTGGCCAGGATTGATGCCAAAGACGCCAACGAGCGCATGGATATTGAGCGCAAGCAGGCTGACCAGGCGGCACAGACGGCCCAGGCCAGGGCGGATGCCGCCGAGGAACGCTACCGTAAACTATTGGAGTTTTCCCGTTCTTCTCAATCCAAGCAACTGGTGGAAGGGTTGAAGCCGATCCAGGTCATGGAAGAGGCCGATGCCACCAAGA
Organism: Akkermansia muciniphila; assembly: GCA_947624785.1. GTDB lineage: Bacteria > Verrucomicrobiota > Verrucomicrobiia > Verrucomicrobiales > Akkermansiaceae > Akkermansia > Akkermansia muciniphila_F. The sequence continues at coordinate 1,606 of CANQLV010000016.1, forward strand.
GAGCAGAAGAAGATCTTGCTCGCTGGAAGGCAATCCAGCAACGCCAGAAGGATGCTCAAAAGAAAATACAAGAGGCCATTAAAGACCAGGCACGCGCCGCTACCATGCTGCCCCTGGCAGGCGCTCCGATCGCGTTGGCACGCAAACAGGATGAAGACCAGGCACGGCAGGACTATGAGGCCGCTGTGGCTGCCCAGCATGAATTCATGCGATCCAAAGGGATGAGCTTTAACGAGACGGACAAGGGCAACGAGGAGCTTTTGAAAAAGAAGGTGGATCAGCACCGGCAAGCGCTGGGGAAATCATATGAGCACATCAGCAAAACGGGGCTGGTAGGAGATTTGAACGGGATGAATGACGATGAACGGCTGGCCGAGTATGTTCGGATTTTACAGCTGGCGCAATCAGTTATAAAGGATGACGCATCCCGCCTGGAAGAAGCCCTCCGGGAAATGCAGGACGCCAGGCAGCAGGCGGCGGAAGCCAGTTCCAGGCTGAGGGGGGTACTGACGGAGCACCAGGCCCAGACGGCGGCCAACGAGGCCGTAAACCAGGAGACGGCCAAGACCAACGCCCAGCAGGATGCCGTGAAACATACCGATGTGATGGCCTCAGCCTTGGAAGACCGGCTCCGCAAAGAGATTGAAACCAAGCAACGGAACCAGGAAAAACAGAAGGATGCCCTGTCCAAGACCAATGAACGGCTGGATGCCAGCATGGGACGCTTCCAGCAGTATGCGGAGAGATTTGAGGGCAATGACGCCTTGGCCGCCAAGCTCAAGCAGTTTTCCGATATTTTCGCGCGGTTGAAAGCACTGCCGCGCAGCGCCTGGAACAAGAAGGATTTGATGGATGCCAAGGCGGCCGAGAAATTCGCCAAAGAACTTTCTGAGGCTGCCAAGCATTCAACCAATCAGGATGAAAAGGGGATTGCCCAGGCGGCTATGCAGGCCATTAAGGCTTGGCAGGATGCCCTCAAGAAAGAACGGGCCATCAAGAAAAATGATAAGGAGTTGCGCGATCTGGAGCGCACTGCCCAGGATGTGGCCAATTTGTCCGGCAAGCTGCACGATGGCCAGGAGAAGGTGCTGGAGCTGGATGACTGGCTGGCCAGAATGCGTCGTAAGGTGCTGGGACGCTCCGGTGAGATCGCCAACAAGGAGCCGATAGGAGCGCTTCCGTACGCCGAAGAGATGTTGAAGAAGGTTCTTTCCGAACAGGGCGACGGGGGAACATCTGTAACTCAGGGCGAGCGCAAGCTGCTGGAGCATCTTAAAAGCAGGCTGGAAAATGATGACCGCCGCCTGGAAGCAGGGAATGAGTTTAATGAGATGATCGGACTGATTGACCAGATTTTAACCAGGTATTCCTCCGCGCAGTCCGCCCAGGGCAAACTGTCCGGAGAAGTGGCCCGCCTCAAGGCGCGGCTGGATAAGATTGATTCCCAGGGGAAATTCGGACCACGCAGATGAAGACTGTTGAACTTACGGACAAGGCCCTGGAAGACGCGTCTTACAGCTGGCAGAATTTTACGCCGATGTGCGTTTCCTGGCGGCAGATAATCCGCCGCAACGATGAGCCGCCTCCCTATCTATATAAAGAGCCGGCGCGCATTGTCTGGCACGGCTCCACCATCATGGAAGGAACAGTCCGGCGTTGCCGTCCCTCCTTTTCCGGCAACAGCTGGGCGTGGCAAATAGATGTGCATGACATCCTCAAACCTCTGGAAGGGACGCTTTGCTTTAACGCCTCCGGCAGCCTGAAAGGCGCTCTGTATGCCGCTGTGGAGGGCGGCAGCGGTGCGGATGCTCCGCGCAAAGTGTCTATTGCCGGGACGCTGAACCGCATCCTGAAAGATGCCCGCAAGCATGGATTGCTGGGGGCGGATGTAGGAATTCAGGTGGACGTTTCCCCCGCGGCCTGGGTGTGGAACACGGCCCTGGCATGCGATACTTACGCGGGCGTGTTGCGCAAGCTGTTGGGGGCACGCCCCGGCATGGTGTGCTGGGTTGATTATTCCGGTTCTTCTCCCGTGATCAGGGTTGCGGATGGTGCCGTCCTTCCTGCGGTCACGCTGGATCGCGCCGGGAATTTGCTGACGGCCATCGATTTGGACCCGCGCCATGACCTGGTTCCCCCTGCGGTGGGCGTGGTACTGACGGCCGGGAACATGGCCCGTCAATCCCAGGTTTGGCCGCGCGGGGCTTCCCTGCGCCAGGAGGGATGCGTAACCGTGCAGCTGGCCATGCCCGGAACCACACCGGAAACGGAAGACGAACCGCCCAGCTCCGAATCTCCCATCTGGTCTTTCTTAAAGCCCGAGATACTGGTGCTTGGAGACAAGCTGCCCACCGGACCTGATGACGCGGCCGAGTGGTGGCAGGGGAAAGTTCCCAAGCTGGCGGAAGTTCCGGGGGGCGCGTTTCGGGGCTGTGAAGAAAACCGTTCTGAAAAACAAGGCCAGCGACGCCAGCAATTACAGCACGGCGGAAAGCGCCCAGGTTTATGAGTTGATCAAAGGGGATTTGTCGCCGGCATGCAAACTGATCAAGTGGTGTTATGTATCACTGACGCAGGAAGTTTATATCACGGTGCCGCCCCGTCCGGGGTTTGAATTGCTTTTTGGCAAGCAGAAGATCGTGAACGGCCAGAAACGCTGGTACAGCAAACTGACATGGAGGGGGCGCACGGTCAACACTCCCAGGCGTTGGTACAGGGCCGACAAGTCCGGGACAACGGGGCCGGAAGATGGTTCCTCAATACCGGACAAGCCGGACACAGGAGGGACAGAGCAAGAATGGCCGGATTATACCGGCGTCCTGCGGGATTATTATGAGATTACCCGGCAGCTTCCCTGGGAGGGGACGTTGCAGTCCTTGCGGGCCTTGTCTCCTGCCGGGCTGGTAGGCCGTCAATTATCCATTACAGGCGGCCGCGCGGAATGGGTGGATATGTCCACTGTGGTGCAAGGGGTAAACGTAGATTTAGCCGGTAACAGAACGTCTATTAACACAGGGGTGCCGGCGCATTTATCGTTGCAGGATATGATGGACCGCGCCAAGTCCCTGCAATCCGGCCAAGATGATCTGGACCAGGATGACCAGCAGGACAACCCGGTCCAGACTCTCCAATATGACGATGATGCCCGTAAATCTCCGGAGGCTCCCACTTTCGGGCCGGAAGGGGAAGTCGTCTGGACCGAGGCGCCCGACCGTCCAGCGGGTTTTGGGTTCCAGGTTGTCCTGGATTGGGATGACGATAATACTACCGTGACCGGCTATCGGTTGCGGCCGGGGCTGCTGCTGCTCAACGGGACGACGTTCTGCAACGCCGCCCCGGAACCTACCGAAGGAGACTGGTACAAGGGGGCCGTTACCAGTGGGGAAATTTGGCTCAATGTTAGGTTCAGCGGCAAAGGGAAGTACCAGGGCAGCACGGTAGCGTATTCACAAGGGCCTGTCAGTCCTCTTCGTCTCCAACCGGAGGAACCGGACGGGGAAGAGTTTTATTACTCCTTCCATCTGGCCACCATTACAGCCGATCATGAAGTCATCCAGTATGAACTGGGTTCCATCCAGATTCCCGTTCATGGCGGTTCCAATTATCCCTACGGCCCCGCCTAAACAAGAGAGAAATAACGATGATCAGAATTACCATTTTAACCTTCAATCGTGATGCGGCGCTATCCCTGGCGGCATTGCGTTGCGTGCGCCGGCGTTTGCCGGATGCCGCTGTAACGGTAGCCGATGATGGACACGATCCGGTCACGGCAGATGTGGCCGCCCAAATGCAAGCCCTGGGCGCCATGTATGTGCAGACGGATTTTCCACGGCGCGGCAACCTCAACGGCAGTTCCTGCGTGCGTGGCATCCTGGAAACGTTGCTGGACGGCACAGCCGATGACGATGTAGCCATCAAGCTGGATGCCGACACGGCATTGCGTTCTGACGGACCTGTGCGCCGGATGCTGGCGGCGGGTACGGAAGGCTTCGGCAGCTGCTGCGACGGCCGGATCATGTGCGGCCTGTGCTACGGGTTCACGGGTTCCGCGTTGCGCCGCATGCTGGCAGTTCTGGACCGTCTGCCCATTGGGGGTGACGATCCGGAGGATATAGCAACGGGACGCTTGGCCATGGCCGCAGGGGTTCCGCTTCACATAGAGCGGCCCTGGGCGGCATCACGGCCGGAGGGGCGCTGGGCGGCCTACCGCTGGCCAACGATGCCGGCAGTAGCCAAATATGATCGGCTGGACGTGGTGACGCTGGGCACTCTTCACATGCCCCGGCAGCAGATGGACGCAGCAGAGTTCATCCGCGTATTTGACGAGTTGGCCGCCAGGGACGTGATCGGGGAGTAGAGGGCAGTTCAAGCCGTTTTCAAGGGAGGTGCAACCAGGTTGCAATGGGGATGCAGCGGACAGACGTTCAAGGGCGTTTTTCCACAATGCTTGATAATTTTTCTACAAAGCATTGCGACGTTACATTTCACAGTTTCAATCCACGCACCCGTGAGGGTGCGACTGGACTCAAACCCATAGGCGCCCCCGTCAAGCTTGTTTCAATCCACGCACCCGTGAGGGTGCGACAGCAAGTGGGCACATGCGCATAGGCGTGATGGCAAGTTTCAATCCACGCACCCGTGAGGGTGCGACAACAATCAGTACCATACAGTGCACGCGGTCGCTGCCGTTTCAATCCACGCACCCGTGAGGGTGCGACATGCCCGGTGGGCGCAACATCTTATTTGCACGGCGTTTCAATCCACGCACCCGTGAGGGTGCGACCGAAACAACATAGCACAAAAACAAAAACAACAAGTTTCAATCCACGCACCCGTGAGGGTGCGACTTGTGTTTGTTCTTTGTGCTGTATGCTCATTTTCGTTTCAATCCACGCACCCGTGAGGGTGCGACAGAGCAAGGACCAAAATACTTTGGGATGCGAATAGTTTCAATCCACGCACCCGTGAGGGTGCGACACTTCCCAGCCACAAGCTCCATAAGTCAATTTTTGTTTCAATCCACGCACCCGTGAGGGTGCGACGGCGGAAGGGAATATGCGTTGAAAGTTAATGGTGCAAACAGCTTTTTGCGCCAACCTCCTTCCAAATGGATATCCTTCACGCCTTAAAGTTTATTACAGGAAATGTCAATCTACTGATTTCAACGACTTACAGCAATCGCCGATCTCCCGGGAAATTTCTGTGAGCTTGGGGTTGGCGCAAACAGATTGCCGGCTCTGCCCTCCATCCAGGAGTTACCAATTCCTACCCGTTTCATCAACCTGTTTTTATGCTAGACGGTCTGCCGTTCTCCGTCCAGCAACTTTTTCCTTCACGGTCATTTCAAAAATAAAAGGCCGCTCCGTATCCAACGGAGCGGCCTTGAAGTGTTCTCCAGTATCAAATACCGCTAAAGAAACCGTTAACGCACGCGGGCAATGAGCCAGTGCAGCAGGTCCTTGATTGCAACGCGTTCCTGTTCCATGGAGTCGCGGTGGCGGATGGTCACCGTGTCCTTAAGGGAGGCATCGTTTTCTCCAAGGGTTTCAAAGTCCACCGTGATGCAGAAGGGCGTGCCGACTTCATCCTGGCGGCGATAGCGGCGGCCGACAGCTCCCGTTTCATCATAGAAGACGGGCATCCACGGCTGGAGCGTTTTTTCAATTTCCCGGGCGATGCGCACCTGTTCCTCGTTTTTCTTGAGCAGAGGGAAGATGGCTGCCTTGATCGGGGCCATCCTGGGCACGAAGCGAAGCACCGTGCGGACGTCTTTTTTGCCTTTGTCATCCACCAGTTCTTCTTCATCGTAAGCCTCGCAGATGATGGCCAGAATGGTGCGGTCACAACCGGCAGACGGTTCCACCACATGGGGGATGAATTTTTCCCGCGTTTCTTCGTCAAAGTATTCCAGCGGGCGCCCGGAACCTTTCTGGTGGCAGCTCAGGTCATAGTCCGTGCGGTAGGCAATGCCTTCCAGTTCCTGAATGCCGAACGGGAATTCATATTCCAGGTCGTAGGTTTTCTTGGAGTAGAAGGCCCGTTCGCCGTCCGGCACGTCCAGAATATGGATGTGTTCGCGCGGCACGCCCACTTCGTCATAGAAGCAGAGGCGGTGTTCCAGCCATTCGTCCACCAGGCGCAGGCCGTCTTCCGGCCGGCAGAAGTATTCGATTTCCATTTGTTCGAATTCGCGGGAACGGAAGGTGAAGTTGCGCGGGTTGATTTCATTGCGGAAGGATTTGCCGATCTGGGCAATCCCGAAGGGGAGCTTCACGCGGGAGCTGTCCAGGATGTTCTTGTACTGGCAGAAGATGGACTGGGCCGTTTCCGGGCGCAGCCAACCCGTGGCGCTGGGATCGTTTTCATCGGAGGTGGCTCCGATGGTCGTCTTGAACATGAGGTTGAATTCACGGGCTTCCGTCAGCAGGGAACCATTGGCGGGGTTGTACATGGTGGAGTCCGTCACGGTTTCCATGCGCTCACCCTTTAGTTCCATTTCCTTGTGGGAGACGTCCTTGCCTGCCAGCTGGGCATAGTATTGGGCCGCGGTCTTGCGGGCCTTGTCCGCCTGTTTTTCAGAGTCCACCAGCACGGAGTATTCCTTTTCCATGCTCCGGGAACCGTCCTTTTTAGCGGCTCCGGTGTAGAAAAATCCCATGCCGCTTTGGGCCGGCACCTGGTCGGCGCGCAGGCGTTCCTTGGTCAGCAGGCAGTCGCACATCGGGTCGGAGAATCCGCCCACATGGCCGGATGCCACCAGTACGGAGTTATGCGTCAGGATGGAACCGTCCATGCCGACCACATCGTCGCGCTCCTGCACGTTTTTGCGCCACCAGTATTCCTTAAGGTTGCGCTTGAGTTCCACCCCCATGGGACCGTAGTCCCAGCAACCATTCAGACCGCCATAGATTTCAGCTGCCTGGAAGATGAATCCCCGCCTTTTGCAGAGGCTCACGATTTTCTCCATTCGGGCGGGATCTGTATTGGTTCTGTCTGCCATGATAATATCTATAATTGGGTTGGCTATGCGGGTTGTATTGATGCCCGCAATCAGCGGCCAGTGAAAGCAAAAAGCGTGTCTTCTCAAGAATTCCAGGGGAGAGGCACATCCTTGAGCAGCTGGGAGTCATATCCGGCTTCCACCAGCGTTCGGAAGGCTTCCATCGCCTCCGGAGTCACAGGCTGTTCCGTGGAAAAACCGTGCCTGGGGTATTCCAGTATCCGCTGGAAGTCCCCCACCATGGCGGAGACAACCAGCTCCCGCGGCAGTTCCGGGGTCAAGTATTCCCGGAAAGTGACGGGAGGGGAGCTGACCGCCACCCGCGCTTCCGGCCACTGGGCCTGGAGCGTAGCCAGCGTACGCCGCTCCATGTACGGTTTTTGCAGGGCAATGAGGCTGGCAGGGTCCGGGATGCCGGCCTTTTTCAGGATTGCACGGGAAAAGCGGACGTTTTCCCCGGTGTTGGTGGATTTGTTTTCAATGAGGATACAGTCTTCCGGCACTCCCTTTTTCATGGCCGCCTCCGCAAAGAGTTCCGCTTCCGGCACGGCCCATTCCCCTGTAAAACGCCCCATCCCGCCGGAAAAGAGCAAGAGGGGAGCCAGCTTCCGAGCATAGAGTTCCGCCGCATATTCCGCCACCCGCACGTCATTGCTGCCAAGGATGAAGATGAGGTCCGCCGGGCGCAGCTCCTGCTTCACATGATGGTAGTCCCATAATATTTCTATCGCTTCCTCCGGAGTCATCGTCCCTGTGTACCCAAGAAGTTCCTTCCTGTAAACGCCGGATTCACCACAGTCCGTATTTGCCCCATTCCAGCGCGGCCCATCCCAGCAGCGCATTCGCCACCGCATGCATGACGATGACAGAGCACAGGTTTTTCCGCCAGACGGCAAGCAGGTACGCCAGAGAACCGTAAATGAAGGCTCCGCAGTAGTCCACAGGATGGTGAACGGCCATGAAACAGAGGGTGGTCACCCAGTACGCTTTCCAGGTGTGGGTGCCGAAGGGCACTTTCCAGGGATGGTCCAGGTTTACCATCAGGCGCATCAGATAACCGCGCCAGAAGAGTTCCTCCACCAGCGCCACCACCACCACGGCGCGGAAGAAGCGCAGGGCCAGCGCCGCCAGCCAGCTCCAGGAATCCGGGGCAAAGACGACGCCGGGATCAAAGCCTTCCGGGCGCGTGTCAATTCCCAGCAGGTACCGGTACCAGGGCCAGGAGGGGTGGCCAAACCATGCATCCGGACCGCCCGGCAGACGGTCCGCCACCATCGTAGGGGCCAGCCAGCACAAGATGCCCAGCACGCCGAAGAGGACGCCCCATGCGGCGGGTTTCCATTTCCAGTCCCAGTCAATAGCCTTTCTCCACCAGAGGACCAGGGCAAAGCAGACAATGGCCTGCACGGGGTACAGCCATTGTTCCGGAGCCCTTCTCCACCAGGAGGCGGCGGGGTGGTTCCATTCCAGGAACGGGCAGCCAAACTGCCACAGCAGGGTAAAGCCCATGAACACCGCAAACGGCGCTACATACGCCCTTGTTTTCAGGGCCTCCGGGACGGAGTTCATGAACGCGGAGGGGTCAGGAAAGAGTTTTCACGAAACGCTCCATGCGGTTGCAGGCTTCCTTGATCTGGTCAAAGGCGGTCGCATAGCAGCAGCGCAGGAAGCCTTCCCCGCTTGCACCAAAAGCGGTACCGGGCACGGCGGCCACCTGCTCTTCCATCAGCAGGCGCGTGGCGAATTCCTTGCTGGTGAGGCCGAATTTGGAGACGTCCGGGAAGACGTAGAAGGCGCCGCCGGGCAAATGGCAGTCCATGCCGATTTCATTGAGGCGTTTCACCAGAAAATCACGCCGCTGGCGGTAGCTTTCCCTCATTTTCAGCATGGCGGAGGTTCCGTTTTCCAATGCTTCAATAGCCGCTTCCTGGGAGGTGATGGGAGCGCAGAGCATGGAGTACTGGTGGATTTTCATCATGGCGGAGATAAGCGGCTCCGGTCCGCAGGCATAGCCCAGGCGGAAGCCCGTCATGGCGAACGCCTTGGAAAAGCCGTGCAGCAGCAGGGTGCGTTCCTTCATCCCCGGCAGGGAGGCTATTGAAACATGCGGCTTGCCGTCATAGCGCAGTTCGCTGTAGATTTCATCCGTCAGCACGATGAGATCATGCTTGATGCAGATGCGGGCGATTTCCTGAAGGGTTTCCACAGGGGCCACGGCTCCGGTCGGATTGGTGGGGAAGTTGAGCATCAGCACTTTGGTCCGCGGCGTGATGGCGGCTTCCAGCACCGCCGGATTAAGGGCGAAAAGATCCTGCTTGCTCGTGGGCACGGCAGTAGCCACGCCATAGGCCATGTTCACGCTGGGAGCGTAGGAGACATAGCAGGGTTCATGGTAAAGAACTTCGTCCCCCGGGTTCAGAATGGCACGGAGCGCCAGGTCAATGGCTTCGCTCACGCCCACGGTTACCAGCACCTCACGCAGGGGATCGTAGTTCACATGGAAGAAGCCGTCCACGTATTTGACGATGGAACGGCGCAGGGATTCCAGCCCATAGTTGGAGGTATAGGAGGTGTGCCCTTTTTCCAGGGAGTAAATGGCCGCTTCCCGGATGTTCCAGGGGGTGACGAAGTCCGGTTCCCCTACGCCCAGGGAGATGATGTCCGTCCGTCCCGTGACCAGGTCAAAGAATTCCCGGATCCCGGAACGGGGAATGGAGCTTACCTGCTCCGCAATTTTGTTCTGCCAGTTCATGATGATTCCTTTCGTGACGGCAGGGGCTTACGGAGCAACAGCCAGGCGTTCTGTCTGCGCGGGGGCCTCGAACACACAGCCGTTCTTCTTGTAGGTTTTCAGATGGAAGTGCGTGGAAGTGGACAGCACCCCTTCCAGCGTGGACAGCTTTTCCGCCACAAACCGGGCAATGTCACGCATGCTTTTTCCTTCCACCAGCACCAGCAGATCAAAGCCGCCGCTCGCCAGATAGCAGGAGGAGACTTCGTCAAAACGGGAGATGCGCATCGCCAGGCGGTCAAAGCCACCATCGCGTTCGGGCGTCATTTTTACTTCAATGAAGGCCGCCACCCTGCTGTCGTGTTCGTATTCCTCATTCACTACCGCCTGGTAGCCCAGAATCACGCCTTCCTTTTCCCACTGCTCCCGCTGGGCTCGAACGGCTTCTTCAGTCATGTCAAGACGTTCGGCCAATTCGCCATCGCTCAAGCGGGCTTGAGTCGCCAGTAACTGTAGAAGTGATGCAGTGGACATAAAATTTCAGGCATAAAAGACCCTTTTATAGCGAACGTGTCAAGAATACATGTTACGCAAGGCTGACATCCGTTCTTTCCAACATAATAAAATACGTTCTTTTTCTTCAAAAAACAGCCGCCGTTCCGAGAATATAATGCTATTGACTTCAATAAGATAACCATTATTTCAAACATCCGTTGGAATTATTTTCAGAGAATAGTTGCTCTAATCCGCCTTTTGTGCCATAGTAAAGTGCATAGACCTGTAGCGTCCTTTTACAAGGAACGCTTGTTTCCAATTTTATATGACAGTCTGATATTATGAGTATGGCACTTAACCCGGATAGGGCTACCCTGAACTTTCTCAATGCCTTTCCGGAAGAAATCCGTCTGCGCGGCGAAAAGCTCCAGAAAGACGGAGCGGTCACGCAAATCTTTGGCAATCATTTGTATATTCAGGGCCGTGTGGAAGATGCGCACGGCGTACACCGCGTGAACCTCCGCCTCCAGGGCAACAGGTGGTTCGGGGCATGCTCCACGGAAGACGAGGATCTGGCCGGAGCGGCCATGTACGCCGCCATGCTGGAACGCATGTACCGCGGCCAGGATCTTCCGGAGTCCCCGAACGAACTTAACGACGTTCCCCTGCTGGATATTCTGGAAGAGAAGCTGGGGCGCGAACTGGACGACAAGGAGGCGGATTACGTCAGCAAGCTGGAGAAGCGCTACCGCCGTTTCGCCATTGAGCAGGAAATCCATGACCATGACATGGTGCGCCTGAACCCCCGCTGGGAAATCGTCAGCTATGACCCGCTGGAGCTGTGGCCCGTGCCTCCCACGAACATCCTCGAATTCTGGAACTACATCGCCTACGCCTTCAACAAGAGGCGCCTGCCCTACCCGGAATTCATGGAGTCCATCACGGATCTGGAAAAAGTTCAGCGCAAGATTCACGAATGGGAGCGTTCCCGTGAAGTAGGTACCTGGTATGACCGCATTCAGTCCGTGAATGAACGGCCCCCGCAGCCGCCCCGCGGAGAGCTGTTCATGAGGCTCGTTTCCACCATCAACGAGGGCCATTTCGAATACCGCCATTCCCTGAAACAGGATTGGATTCCCGTCCGGGAAAAGCAGGATCTGGAACATCTGGAAAACCTGCATGAACGCGCCGCCGTGCGCATGGACGCCCAGACGGAAATCCTTCTCGTATCCCTGTCCGACTACGCCCGTGCGGAAGACGCCCTGACGCTGGACCTGGACCAGGAAGCCGCGTGCGCCCTGATGAACAAGCTTTTCCACCAGCCCGCCCTGAAAGGCTACCTGGTGAACCTGGATGAAAATTATTTCAAGGTGGTGGACGAACCGCTCAAGTGGATTTGCCAGGACGACCCCATTGAGCCGGACTGCTACGCCCTCCAGCTCGCCACGTCCACCGGCATCAACGTCTCCCACTCCGTCCGCCAGCTTCCCGGCCAGCAGGAGCTGTACCAGTCTGACGAAACCGTTTTTCCCGGCCCTCCCCGCTGGCTGGAGAGCACGGAAGTGGAACCCCGCTATTCCATTCCCAAGCAGGTCATTGACAGCCTTGAAGGGGTGGAGTTCCTCCGGAAGATCGGCGCTTCCCTGCCTCCCAGCATGGAGGACCGCGTGGTGGACATCGACCTGCGCGGCACCTTTGACATGAAGATCGTCCGCGGCCTCACCTCCGCGGAAACGGAGCACGTGCTTTGTGAAGTAAGCGCCAGGGACGCTTCCGGCTACCGCACGGAAAAACTCGGCAAGGACGGCTGGGACGTGGCCCACCAGGAGCCCATGAAGAACAAGGCCCTGCTGCGCTTTATCCGGGAACACCTTTACCCCATTCCCGGCCTTCTGGAAGAAATGGGCTTCTCCTATGATCCCCAGGTGGGTGCTTTCAAGGCTCGCGTCACCCGGCAGTTCCCTGAAAAATTTGCGGAGTGGGCCAAGCAGCTCCCGGAAGAGCTGACCGTCAACATGGACGACAAGCTCAAGACGCTGCTGGCGGATCCGGTGGCAGCCGCCGTGCGGTTTGAAGTAGTCAACCAGGAGATTGACTGGTTTGACCTCCGCATCGTCATTGACGTGGAAGGCGTTCAGCTTTCCAAGGAACAAATCCGCGCCCTGGTCGCCGCCAGAGGCGGCTACGTCCGCATGGACGACGGAGGCTGGATGCGCCTGGAAATCAAGCTGGACAACGACCAGCGCGACGCCGTCACGCGCCTGGGCCTGGACCCCTTCGACCTCTCCGGGGAAACCCACCGCATGCACGCCATGCAGCTTGCGGACCCGAAGGCCGCGGAAGTGTTCGACCCGAAGGCCTGGAAACGCATCAAGGACCGCACCGCGGAAATCAAGATCGACGTCAAGCCGGACGTCCCCTCCCAGCTTCAAGCCACCCTGCGCCCGTACCAGGTGGACGGCTTCCATTTCCTGGCCTATCTGGCTACGAACGGCTTCGGCGGCATTCTGGCGGACGACATGGGCCTGGGCAAAACCATCCAGTCCATCACTTACGTCCTCTGGCTGCGTGAAGAATTCGCGCGCAAGAACAAATCTAAAAAGAAGGTTGCCGTTCCGCCGGTGCTCATCGTCTGCCCCAAGTCCGTGCTGGACGTCTGGGCCGGGGAAACGGAGAAATTCGCTCCCGGCGTGCGCGTCCTCGTCATCCGCAGCAAGGACCAGGCCAATCTGGACGACATCAGGAAGAACTATGACATGGTCGTGGTCAACTACGCCCAGCTCCGCGTCTGCGGGGAAACCCTGAACCAGATCAAGTGGCTCACGGTTATCCTGGACGAAGGCCAGCAGATCAAGAACCCGGATTCCAAGGCCGCCAAGGCCGCCCGTGAAATCGTCTCCTACAACCGCCTGGTCCTTTCCGGCACGCCCATTGAAAACCGCCTGCTGGACATGTGGTCCCTCATGGCCTTCTCCATGCCCGGCGTTCTCGGTTCCCGCTCCTACTTCAAGAAGCGCTTTGACAAGCGCAAGGACCCGCAGAGCCAGAACCGCCTGGCCGCGCGCCTGAAACCCTTCCTGCTGCGCCGCACCAAATCACAGGTGGCGAAGGACCTGCCCCCCAGGACGGAAGAAGAAGTGTACGCCAAGATGGAAGGCATCCAGAGCCAGCTGTACAAGGCGGAACTCCGCCGCATCCAGCAGGCCCTGCTCGGCCTGGATTCGGACGAATCCGTCAAGAAAAACAGCTTCGCCATTCTTCAGGGCCTCATGCGCCTGCGCCAGATCTGCTGCCACCCCGGCCTGGTGGATCCCAAATACGCCAAGGAAGACAGCGCCAAGATGACCGCCCTGTTCTACCTGCTGGACCAGCTCCGGGAGGAAGGGCACAAGGTGCTCGTCTTCTCCCAGTTCGTCTCCATGCTGGAAATCATCAAGAACCGGCTGGAAGCGGAAAACAGGCCGCTTAACTACCTTACCGGCCAGACCAAGGACCGCCGCGGGGAAATTGAAAAATTCCAGACCACCAAGGATCCCTCCGTCTTCCTGCTTTCCCTGAAAGCCGGTGGCGCCGGCCTCAACCTTACCTCCGCCTCCTACGTCGTCCTGTATGACCCGTGGTGGAACCCGGCCGTGGAAAGCCAGGCCATTGACCGTACGCACCGCATCGGCCAGAAGAACAAGGTGATCGCCTACCGCCTGCTGACGAAGGACTCCGTGGAAGAAAAAATCCGCATCCTCCAGCACCAGAAGAACCAGCTCGTCGCCAACGTGCTGGGCGACGAAGGCTTCACCTCCAGCCTGGGCATTGACGACCTGAACTTCATCCTCAACCACGGGGACGACGAAGAAGGCTAAAGCCGATGGCGGTGAGTAGTGAGTAGAGATTAATTATTTCACCTTCCGGACATTGGTCCGCTCATTTTTTCCCTACTCTCTGATCTCTCATCATTAATCGCTATAAAAAAGCCCTGCATGAAATTGCAGGGCTTTTTTTATTTCACCATTTAAGGCTGACGGGGTCCGTATGATAAAGAATTCCGGCCTCGTCCCGGACAAGGAGCGTTAACTGGATGCGCGCCGGCAGGCGCAGCATCTGGAGCCCGTTGAATGCAAATATCTGCCCCTGGCACAAGAGGGGGCGGGAACCGAACAGTTCATCCCCCTCAATCACCTGCGTGCCGTCTTCATGGGAACGGACGGTCCACTTTTTGCCGATGATGCGCACGGCTCCTTCCCCCGTATTGCGGATGCTCACATTGTAGGGCACGGGAATGCGCCCGTCATCACGGACCATCCGCTCCAGTTTTTCATCCCGTGAATACAGGCTACGCGGCGTAAGCCGCACTTGCAGGCTGGTCAGGAGGGGGAGAACCATACGGGAGCCGGGGAGCAATTATGATTCCACGGGAGCCAGAGCCGCCTTCATCAGCTCCAGCGTCGTCTTGCGGATGGCTTCCACGCCCGCCTTGGCGGGCTTGGCGTCCGGAGCCAGCGTCATCTGCTCCTGCAAGGTCGTCAGAAGGTTCATGATTTTTGCAATGTCCCGGCGTTCCTTCATTTCCGGCTCCACCCCGTCCAGGATGTAATGGAAGTATTCCGGCACGTCCGGCTGGAAGATAACCTTCGCCTTGTCCTCCGCAAATTTGTTATCCAGCGCCGCGGTAGCGGCATCCAGGGCGCGTATCCACCCTCCCAGGCCGATCAGGTTCGCCATGTCGGAATCCCGCAGGGAGGCAAGCTCCTGCTCCACGTCGGACTGAATCAGGGCCAGATTATTCTTGAAACTGCTCAAATCCCCGTCCTCCGCGTTTTTCAGCAGGCTGGCGGCATGGCGGTTCACCCGTTCCCCGGCTCCGATGGCCTTCGCATAGCTGGAGAGGTCCAGAGCAATGGGCTTCACCTCGTTCATCTTGCCGCACTGCACAATCACAAAGCCGTCCGCCATCATGCCGCCCAGCTGGAGAGCCAGGGAGCAGCGGTCCATGGGGGGGCGTTCGGGCCGCGCGCGTAGCGCCACGTTCTCCGGAATTTCCGGCAACCCTTCCAGGTCTTCAAAAATCTTGCGGATGGACGGCGCGGTAAATTCATTGATGCCCAGCTCCTCATTCATGTGGGAGTCGTCCAGCAGGCGTTCCGGA
Source organism: Akkermansia muciniphila (assembly GCA_947624785.1). GTDB lineage: Bacteria > Verrucomicrobiota > Verrucomicrobiia > Verrucomicrobiales > Akkermansiaceae > Akkermansia > Akkermansia muciniphila_F. The sequence continues at coordinate 16,972 of CANQLV010000016.1, forward strand.
ATGGCCGGCTGGCCCTGCCTGTCCTGCTTGCCGGGCGCCGGCGTCTGCACATCCAGTACGGCTTCCTCCTTCTCCGGGGCGTTTTCCTTCGGGGCGGCAAACGCCATTCCCCCCGTGACGGATACAGCCGCTGCCAGCACATACAATCTCTTCATAACAACACTCAAAAAGGTTAAGCAAAACGGAATATGTCTTGACTCTCGCCCTATGGTGTCTTATACGGGCGTCACGTCAAGGAAATCCCCCGCGCCTGACGCAAAAAGATACCAAACACCCTTTGCAAGCCCCGCATGTCTTTAAATTACAATTTTATCTGGCTCCTGTGCTATCTTCTGGTTCTCGTCGGCCTGGCCGGATACGGCTTTCACCGCTTGAGCATCGTTTACCTGTACTGGAAGAACCGCAACAACAAGCCCCAGCCCAAGTCCCGCTTCCAGGAGCTGCCCGTCGTTACGGTCCAGCTCCCCATGTTCAATGAAAAGTTCGTCGTGGACCGCCTTCTGGAATCCGTAGCCGCCCTGGATTATCCTCAGGACAAGCTGGAAATCCAGATTCTGGACGATTCCACGGACGACACCACGGAACAGTGCTACCGCAAGGTGGAGGAACTGAAGGCCCGCGGCTTTGACGCCGTCTGCATCCACCGCACGGACCGCACGGGCTTCAAGGCCGGCGCGCTGGAAGCGGCCACCAAGGTGGCCAAGGGCGAATTCCTGCTGATTCTGGACGCCGACTTCGTTCCGGAACCGGACCTTCTGCAAAAGACCATCCATTTCTTCACGGATGAAGGCGTGGGCCTCGTCCAGACCCGCTGGGGCCACATCAACCGGGAATACAACCTTCTCACCCGCGTGCAGGGCATGTACCTGGACGGCCACTTCGCCATGGAGCAGACGGCGCGCAACCGTTCCGGGCGCTTCTTCACCTTCAACGGCACCGCCGGCATGTGGCGCAAGTGCGTGATCGGGGACGCAGGCGGCTGGTCCCATGATACCCTGACGGAAGACATGGACCTTTCCTACCGCGTCCAGCTCAGGGGCTGGCGCTTCATTTACCTGAACGACGTCGTTACCCCGGCGGAACTCCCCGTGGACATGGACGGCTTCAAGTCCCAGCAGCACCGCTGGACCAAGGGTTCCATCCAGGTCTGCCAGAAAATCCTGCTGGACATCTGGCGTTCCAAGGCCCCCCTCAAGGCCAAGGTGGAGGCCACCACGCACCTCACCTGCAATTATTCCTATCTCCTCCTGGCCCTGCTCTGCTTCCTGGTGTACCCCATCTGCACGCAGCGCATTCCGGAAAATGAAACGGTCTTCATGTGGTTCGTGAACGTGGCCCTGTTCTTCATGACCAGCGTGGCCGTCTGCATCTTCTACATGAGCGCCCAGATCGTGGTGCGCCCCAAATCCTGGTGGAAGGAGCTGCCCTACCTGCCGCTTCTCCTCACGCTGAGCGTGGGCATGGCGGTCAACAACGCCAAGGCCGTTCTGGAGGCCATCTTCGGTCATCAGTCCGCCTTCGTCCGCACGCCCAAGTACGGCGTGGACCAGAAGGAAAACAGGCAGCATGTCTCCCAGCTCAAGCGCAACGGGTACAGGGCCATCAAGTCCGTCGTCATCCCCGTCCTGGAAATCGCCTGCGGCACCTTCTTCCTGAACCTGATCATCCTCATGATCCGCCAGGGCCATTACATTTCCCCCATCCTGATGATTCCCTTCCTGGGCTTCTACTACACGGGATTCTGCTCCCTGGGCCGCATGATCTCCAACCTGCTGCCCGCCAGACAAACTGCCAAAGCCAAGAACTGACACCTTTACCTTTCCTATGCCTGCGCCTCTCTCGCAAGCAGTACGCCTGATTCAACTCGCCGGCGCCGCCTTCGCGGTGCTCGGCGCCTTGGTATCCTGCTCCCGTCCGGACTACCAGCCCACCGCCATCGTCAAGGATGGCGCCGTGGTCAGCGTCAGGGATCAGAAAATGGCCGTCATGCGCAACGGCCACGTCGTGAAAACCTACCCCGTCAGCACGTCCAAATTCGGTCTGGGAGACAGGAAGGGGAGCTGCCGCACTCCGCTGGGCGCCCACCGCATCGCCTCCAAGATCGGCACCGGACAGCCCAAGGGAATGGTGTTTAAAAGCCGCAAGCCCACCGGGGAATGCGTGGCTCCCAATTCTCCGGGCCGCGACCCGATCGTCACCCGCATCATGTGGCTGGAAGGACTGGAAGGCCGCAACCGGAACGCCCACTCCCGCCTGATTTACATCCACGGAACGGCGGAGGAACGCACCATCGGCACGCCCGCCTCCTACGGCTGCGTGCGGATGAAGAGCAATGACGTGTATGAAGCCTTCAACCTGCTCCGGACCGGGGACCCCGTCGTGATTGAACGCTGCTCCATCGACGCTTCCCTGAAAGCTCTGGCCCAGGCAGAAAAAACGCAGGATTCCTCCCTGCTGGTCATGGCTTCCGCACCGTCTCTCTTGGAGGATGCCAACACGGCATCCATCATTTCCCACCGCCGCCGGGCCTCCCGTCCTCCCGCCGTAGCCCTTTCCCGCAAGCATACGGCCTCCGCCGGGAAGAAGGCCGCGCCTTCCAAGCAGACGGCAGCCCGCAAGACGGCGAAGAGTACCAAGGCTTCCGCCCGTTCCGCCAGGGGGACCCGCTACACCCTCGGCTGAACCTCCCTTCCCCGCCGTTCTTCCGGCATTCCCGTTCCTCCGCCTCCTGACATGGCTGTTTGAACGCATGGTTGCCTGCGTCCGTCACATTTGTTAACGTAGACTTATGGCCATGATGGAACATGAAGATATCAGCAATGAAAACCTGGCGGGCCACCTTCTGGTTTCCGCCCCCTATCTGGACGGAGGCGGCTTTTACCACTCCGTGATTTTTCTGAGCCGGGAGGAGGAGGAATTCGTCATCGGCCACATCCTGAACCATCCGGCCGGCATGAACGTGGGGGAAGTGGCGCGCCATACGGACATTCCGGAATCCCTTTACCCCGTTCCCATCTTCAAGGGAGGCCCCGTGGAGCGCAACCAGCTCATTTTCGCCGCCTTCATCCGTACGGAGGACAAATTGCGCGTCCAGTTCCATCTACAGGAGGAACAGGCCCTGGAATACATTGAGGATCCCCACGTCATCCTGCGCGCCTACGTGGGCCACAGCGCATGGACGCCCTCCCAGCTGCGCCGGGAGCTGAACGACCGCGCCTGGTACGTTTCCCCCATGGTGCCGGACATCTGCCTGGAGCCGGACTCCTCCAAGGTATGGGCCATGGCCATGCGGCGCCTCTCCCCCCTGCACCACATCATGAGCCACGCGCCCGCACAGCCTTCCCTGAATTGAACCATCCATCATGAGCATCCAACAGAATCTGGAACACATTCTCTCCCGCATCCGCGCCGCGGAACTCCGCGCCGGGCGCCCGGCAGGGTCCGCCCGCCTCGTCGCCGTCAGCAAGACCTTTCCCGCGGAGGACGTGAAAGCGTGCCATGATGCGGGCCAGCGCATTTTCGGAGAAAACAGGGTTCAGGAGGCCCTGGGAAAAATTCCCGCTCTTCCTCCGGATACGGAATGGCATCTCATCGGCCCCCTGCAGCGCAACAAGGTGCGCAAGGCCCTGGAACATTTCACGCTGATCCACGCCGTGGACTCCCTGCGCTTGGCGCAGTTCATGGACGCCGTGGCGCAGGAGACGGGCAAACGCCCCCGCATCCTGCTGGAAGTGAACGTAGGGGATGAAGACAGCAAATTCGGCTTTTCCCCGGAGATTCTGGAACGGGAATGGCCGGAGCTGGCCGCGCTGGGCCACCTTGAAATAGCCGGCCTCATGTGCATTCCTCCCCCGGTGGAAAATCCGGACGAAGCGCGTCCCTATTTCCGCCGCCTCCGGGAGCTGAAGGAAACCCTCTCCGGCAAGGGGGGAGCCCCGCTGACGGAGCTTTCCATGGGCATGAGCCATGACTTTGAAACGGCCGTGGAGGAGGGCGCCACCCTCGTCCGCGTAGGCACCGCCATTTTCGGTGGCCGCTCCTATGCGCCGGCCCCGTGATTTTAGTTGGACAGAAGGAAAAGCGGCGTGTAGGTTTGTTCCGGAATAACGGAATGGCCCGGCCGGAGCCCTGATTTCATCACCCCATGCTGACAGGAGGAAAAAATGTGATTCCGCATGCGGTGCGGGACGTAGCGGATGCCGCCGCGGCATTTTCCGCCCGCATTGGCCCGGACCGCCATTTTAACTCCCAGGAAAACGTGGAGGAAGCCCTGGCGGAATGCTGCTCTCCGCAGAATGTCACCGTGATAGGCATGACGGGTTCCGGCAAGTCCTCCACGCTGGACGCCCTGGCCGGGGAACGGTTCTGTTCCCGCGTTTCCAGCGAAGCCACGCTGGTCCGCTGGCAGTACAGGCCCCATCCCGCGCCCCACACCCATGAATGGGTGCTGGACCTTTTTTACCCGTCGGACGCTCTGCTGAACCTTGAATTCTGGGACACCATCGGCCTGGAACAGGAGGACGCCCCCCGGAAGCTGAAGCACATCGTCCCCAAATCGGACGCCATCCTCGTGGTCATTTCCGCCAGGGACGGCAACCAGCCCCCCCTGTGGGACTACCTCCGGACGCTGGAGGAACGGCTCCATTCCCGCATGGTGCTCGTCATCACCCACGCGGAGCTGCTATCCTTTGACCAGCTCCAGTCCCTGAAGGAGGAATTGCGCTCCACCTCCCGCGAACGCCTGGGCGCGCAGCTTCCCCTGTACCCCGTCACGACCGCCGGGGACCAGGCTGGGGAAGGCGTGGAAGCGCTGAGAACCTGCGTGCAGGAGGTGCTGAAACGCAGCCCGCTGACGGACAAGCGCGTGGAACGCCTGCTTCTGGCTACGGACCGCCTGCTGGAAGAACAGGGGAAGGTGCTCAATGAATTGCACCGCCTTTCCAAGATGGATTCCGGCTTCCTGACCTCCATTGACCGGGAAATCGACCGCATCCAGTTCCAGATGGAGGATGAAATGCCCGCCCGGCTCAGGGCGTACGCCCAGTACGTGCAGGACTGCGTGCCGCGGCTGGGGAAGAAATCGGCCCGGCAGATGGGGCGCTTCCTTTCCATCCGGCGCACGATGATCCTGCACAAGCTTCCTCCCGTCATTGACGAATGGTTTTATGAGCTGGTCAAGTCCGGCATTGAGGAACGGCACGCGTATTACAACAAGGAATTCCTGAATATCTGCCAGACGCACTGGAACCATGTGCGCCCCCGCGTGAAGGAACAGTGGGACTGCGACATAGGCGATTTTCCCGCCGCAAAGCTCCAGGCGGACCTGGAGGTGTACAAGGAACGCCTGGGCCGTTCCATTTACATGCCCCTGAAGGATTTCGGCATCAAGCCGTGCCTCAGCAAGCTGTTTCTGGACCAGGAGGACGTGATGAGAACGGAAATCAAGCTGATGCTCATCCTGGTGATTCTGGGAGCCCTGCTGGGGTGCTTTGGAGAACATGCGGCGGGGTTTGCCTGCGTAGCCGCGGCCCTGGCCGTCTGGGTGGGCGGCAACCTGGGACTGGCCTGGATGCAGTTCCGGCTGTCGCGCCAGATTGTAGCCGCGGCGGCGGAAATGCACATTGCCGTGGAATGCGGCCTGCGGACGCCCCTGTATGAAGCCATGGTCAGCGGCCTTTCCGACTATCGCAAACTGTACGCGGACATCCGCGGCCAGGTGGCCGGCGGCGTGGAACATCTCCAGCCCCTGCTGAACGCCCGCTATGACCTGTTTTATAAACTGACCGTGCAGAAACATCGGTTCCGCATCTAGCCCCCTTCCTTTCCGCCGGGAGACGCGGCTTCCTGTTCCCTGCGGCGGAAACGCATCCGCTTTCTCCCACAAGCATCACTCCACGTCCGGCGTAATCACCATGTCCACATGCCTGTCATGGGCTTCCATGGGCAGGTCGTCCAGAAGCTGGCAAGGGAAACAGACTCCCGCCAAGGGAACTCCCGCAGCCGGACCCGCCAGCAGCGTATCATAAAATCCGCCGCCGTAGCCCAGCCGCTTGCCGTCTCGCGTAAACGCGGCTCCCGGAAGAACAATCAAATCCATTTCCCCCGCATGCAGTTCCGGGCAACCCGGGCCGGGTTCGCGAATGTCCCAGCAGCCCGTCACCAACTCCCCGTGGTGGCATACGCGGTGGAAGCTCAGCGTCCTTCCCTCATGCACCAGCGGGAAGAACCATTCCCGGTCCGGCAGCATGTCCAGCAGGGGCAGCAAATCCACTTCCCCCGGCCTGGCGGCAAAAACAGCCACGCGCCGGAAATTCTTTTCCCGTACCAGCGCCTCCACACGGCGGCAGATGGAACGGGACATCGCTTCCCGGGAGGCGGCGTCCAATCCGCCTATCCTTTCACGTACCATGCGGCGCACTTCCCGCTTGGAAGCCGCCGGACCGCTTACGGTTCCGGATTGGGGTGCTTTTCCTTCCATTCCAACAGGCTCTTTAAAAATACGCTTTCCAATGAGTTGCGCGGGTGTCCGGCTTCCAGCCATGCGGCGCGGCCGTCTTCCCGCACCAGCTCCTTCAACTGTTCCAGCAGTTCCGGAGAGGCGTGCTCCAGCAGGATTTCCTGCTTGTCGGAATCCCGTGTCAGCTCGTTCACGGAGCCTTCCGCAATGAGCAGTCCTTTAAAGATGACGCCCACCCGGTCGCAAACCTCCTGAACCTGTTCCAGCAGGTGGGAGCACAGGAAAACGGTCATCCCGCGCGCCTTCAGGTTCTCAATAATGTTCCGGATGTCGCGGGAACCCAGGGGATCCACGCCGGCGGTCGGTTCATCCAGCACCAGCAGGCGGGGGGACTGCACCAGGGCCTGCGCCATGCCGACGCGCTGGAGCATTCCCTTGGAATAGCCGCCCAGCCGCCTGTCCGCCGCGTCGGCCAGCCCCACCAGGTCCAGCAATTCCCGAACTTTCTCTTTCAGGGATTTGCCGCTCAGGCCGCACAGCTTGCCGTAAAAGGAGACGGTTTCCGCCCCCGTCAGGAATTTATAGAAGTAGGGGTTTTCCGGCAGGAAGCCCACCTCCTCCCTGCTGTCCGGGGACAGGCTGGACTTGCCGAAGATGGCGCAGGAGCCCTCCGTGGGCCTCACCAGCCCCAGCAGGGCCTTCATCAGGGTGGACTTGCCGGAGCCGTTCGGGCCAATCAGCCCGTACACCTCTCCCCGCCGGATGCTCATGTCTATCCCCCTCACGGCATGCACCACGGGCTTGCCAAGACCCGTCTTGAAGGTCTTGTGCAGGTTGACTATTTCAGCGGCGGCAGGCTGGTCCATAAAACGCGGTCAATGCTTGATCTGCCCCAGGCGGCGCAGAAGAATTTGGCTCATGTCGATGCCCTTGGAGAAGAGGTCCACCGGGAAGTTTTCATTGGGGGAGTGGATGCGCGCATCCGGCAGGCACATGCCCAGCATCAGGGCGTCCGCCCCCAGCACGCGCTTCATTTCCTCAATGATCGGGATGCTGCCGCCTTCCCTCACCAGTACGGGCTTGCTGCCAAAGGCTTCTTCCAAAGCCTGCTGGGCGGCCAGCCCGAACTCGGAATTCGGGTCGCACACGTAGGCGTTCCCGCCGTGCCCCCGCTTGAATTCCACCGTGACGCCCCTGGGGATATGGCTCTTCACATGTTCCTCCAGCAATTCTTCAATCTTTTCCGGCTGCTGGCCGGGAACCAGGCGGCAGGAAATCTTGGCGAAAGCATGGCTGGGAATGATCGTCTTGCTTCCCTCTCCCTGGTAACCGCCTCCGATGCCGTTGATTTCCAGCGTAGGACGGGCGAAAATACATTCCGCCCCGGTGAAACCCGATTCCGTCACCACGGTTTCCACGCCCGTCAGCTTCGCCAGCTCTTCATTGCTCATGCCGGGCACGGTGGCCCACATGCTGCGCTCCCAGGTGGCGATGGGTTCCACGCCGTCGTAAAATCCCCGCACGGCCACGCGGCCGTCCTCGTCATGGAAGGAAGTGATTATTTCCGCCAGGGCCGCAATGGGGTTGGCTACCGCGCCGCCGAACACGCCGGAATGAAGGTCCGCGGAAGGGCCTCTTACGATAATTTCCGCCCCGGCCAGGCCGCGCAGGCCATAGGAAAACGTGGGAGTGTCCGGAGCGGCCATCCCGGTATCGGAAACCACAATCACGTCGCAGGCCAGTTCTTCCCTGTGGTCCTTGATGAATTGGGAAAGACTTCCGCTGCCTACTTCCTCCTCCCCCTCCAGAAGGAAGATCACGTTCACCGGAAGGTGGCCGCCGTTCTGGCGGAGCAATTCCTCCACGCCCAGAATATGGGCGAACAACTGGCCCTTGTTATCCGTGGCGCCGCGGGCGTAAATCTTTCCGTCCCGCACTTCCGGTTCAAACGGGTCGGACTCCCACAGCTCAATCGGGTCCACGGGCTGCACGTCATAATGGCCGTAAATCAGCACGGTAGGCCTGCCTTCCTCCCGCGGGCTGCGGGCCATCACGATGGGATGGAGGCGCGTCTTGTGGGCCGCGGCTTCCAGCCCCATGCCGGACAGTTTGTCCACCAGCCAGTCCGCGCAGTCGCTCACGTCCTGGGCGTGCTCCTTCTGGGCGGAAATACTGGGGAATCTCAACAAGGTTGCCAATTGGTCCAGTCTGTTCATGGCGCCATCAGACCACGCCTGAGGCTTCAAATCAACCGGTAAAGTGTGGCATTCCGCGCCGGAACGGGCCTTTTTTCAAAAAAATGGGGCTTGCGCGCGGGTCCGGGAACAATATTTGATTGCCCTCGCGCGAGATTTGTTCCTTTATATAGGATTATGTTCAGCAAATCCAAAGTGAAGAAAGTGGATTTCGTCACCCTGTCCAAATTTTACGGCAAATACAAGGAAGCCCTCCAACTGGAGCTCATCAACAGCCCCGCCGGCCTCAGCCGCCACATTTGCGAACCCGCCCTCAACCGCCCCGGGCTGGCGATCGCCGGTTTTTACTCCTACTTTGCCAACAAGCGCATCCAGGTCTTCGGTTCCGCGGAGCTGGCCTATCTTCAAAAACTGCCGGAGGGCATGCGGAAATCACGCATCCAGCGCATGTTCCGGTGCGAGGTGCCGGGCATTGTCTTCTCCCGCGACCAGGACCCGCCCCAGGAAATCGTGGAGCTGGCGGACGAGGCCGGCGTCTGCGTCTTCCGCACCAGCCTGGTCACCATGAAATTCGTCAACTCCGCCACCATCATTCTGGAAAACGAATTCGCTGAAAGCCTCACCCTGCACGGGTGCATGGTGGACGTGCGCGGCGTGGGCGTCCTCATCCGCGGCAAAAGCGGGGTAGGCAAGAGTGAAACGGCCCTGGGCCTGATTGAACGCGGGGCGGCCCTGGTGGCGGACGACATGGTGTACGTGCGCAACGTGGGCGGGGAACTGGTGGCCAGCGCGCCGGAAATGAGCCGCGGCTTCATGGAGGTGCGCGGCCTGGGCATCGTCAACATCACCACCCTCTTCGGCCTCAAATCCATCCGCCACAACAAGCGGCTGGACCTCATCGTCACGCTCATCCCCGCCAAGGACCAGGAAGCCCTGGACAGGCTGGGGCTGGAACGGGAGGGCTTGGACGTTCTCGGGGAAAAAGTGCTCCATGTGCAGCTCTCCGTGGCCCCCGGCAGGGACATCGCCCGCCTGGTGGAAGTGGCCGCCATGGACTACCATCTCAAGGACATGGGCATCGACATGGCCGGGGAGTTCAACCGCCGCCTCATGTCAAACTTCCAGCCCCCTGAACCCCAGGACTGACAAAAAACTCTTGGAAAAAAACTTCAATTAGTGTACTTACCGTTCTAGCAACCGTTATCACCCCTTACTTCAAATTCCATGGTTACCAAGGAACTCACCATCATCAACAAACTCGGCATTCACGCGCGTCCGGCTGCTCAATTCGTCAAACTGGCCAGTAAATTTGACGCGGACATTGTCGTGGAGAAGGATGGCGAGGAAGTTGATGGAAAGAGTATTCTGGGTCTGATGATGCTGGCGGTAGGCCATGGCTCCAAGATCACCATCACGGCGGAAGGAAAGGATGAACAGGAAGCGTTGAACGCGCTGGAAGACCTGATTTCCCGCAAGTTTGAAGAAGATTGAACACTCCGGCTCACGGCCACATGAGACCGGGCCATCAAGCCCGCAGATGATTCAGGAACCCATTTCAACGGAAGAGACCTGGCTTCAGGGCATTCCCGTTTCCCCCGGCATCGCCCTGGGCAAAATTAAAATTCAGATCAGCGGTTCCAAGGAACCCGTGGCGTATGAAATTTCCCCGGAGGAGGTGGACGCCGAGCTGGTGCGCTTCCACCAGGCGCTGCAAACCACCGCGGATCAGATCCGGACGCTGCGCGAGCGCATGATCCAGATATCCGGGGAAAAGGACGCCTCCATCTTTGACGCTCACATCCTTCTCCTTCAGGACAAGGTCATCCTCCAGCAGGTCCAGACGGAACTGCTCAAGCGCCTCCAGAACGTGGAGCACATCTTTTATGTGGTCATGCAGAACTACATGGAAGTCCTGCGCCGCGTGGACGATCCCTACCTGCGCGCCAAGACCGCGGACATGGAGGACGTCATGCAGCGGGTCATCAACAACCTCCGCAGCACGGAACCGCTGGAAGACGAGGAAGACGTGGAGGAAGCCCAGGTGCTGGTGGCCTACGACCTGACCCCTTCCGACACGGCGGCCATGGACGCCAGCCTGATTCACGGCTTTGCCACGGAAATAGGCTCCTCCGTCTCCCACACCGCCATTCTCGCCCGCTCCATGGGCATTCCCGCCGTGGTGGGGCTGGACCAGGCCCTCCTGAGGGTGGAAAGCCACGCCCCCGCCATCCTGGACGGCTACAAGGGCGTGCTCATCCTGAAACCCACGCAGGAGACGGTGGAATACTACAACCGCCTCCAGGTGGAAAAGGAAAAGGCCTACAAGGCGCTGGAAGCCCTGCGGGACCTCCCCACCATCACGCGGGACGGCCGTAAAATCCGCCTTTCCGTCAATGTTGAATTCCCCCATGAATACTCCGGCATCAAGGAAGTGGGGGCGGAAGGCGTGGGGCTGTTCCGCACGGAATTCTTCCTGCTGGGCAACCCCGCCGGCATGCCGGACGAGGAGGAACAAACGCGCTATTACAAGAAGCTGGCGGAAGGCTGCGCCCCGCATGGCGTCATCTTCCGCACGCTGGACTCCGGCGGCGACAAGCTGCCGTGCGAGCGGCTCCGCACGCCGGAACCTAATCCCTTCCTGGGCTGGCGCGGCATCCGCGTCTCCCTCAGCCGCCCGGAACTCTTCAAGCAGCAGCTCCGCGCCATTCTCCGCGCCTGCGCGGACACCCCCGGCTGCGGCATCATGTTCCCGATGGTCTCCGGCTATACGGAGGTGGTCACGGCCAAGCACATTCTCCAGGAATGCAGGGAGGAGCTGGAAAAGAAAAACATTCCGCATGCGCGGGACCTGAAGGTGGGCATCATGATTGAAGTGCCCAGCGCCGCCATCATGACGGACGTGCTCGCCCGGGAGGTGGATTTCTTCTCCGTAGGCACGAACGACCTCACGCAATACACCATTGCCGTGGACAGGGTCAACAACCGCGTAGCCAACATGTTCCGCCCCACCCACCCCGCCGTGGTGCGCATCATCGGCATGACGATCACCGCCGGAGAACGGGAAAACGTCCCCACGGCCATCTGCGGGGAAATGGCGGGGGACATTACCCTGCTGCCCCTGCTGATCGGGCTGGGCGCCACCTCCATCTCCGTAGGCGTCCATCTGGTGCCCATCATCCGGTACGCCATCCGCAACCTGGACTACGGCCAGTGCCGGGACATGGCGCAAAAGGCGCTCCAGGCGCCCAACAGCAGGACTATCGTGGACCTGAGCACGGCCCTGGCCAGAAAATCCTACCCGGCCCTGTTTGAATAAGGTCTTCCCTTCCGGCACATGCCGTACCGGAAAAAACGGCTCTTATCCCCGGCAAACCGACGCGGGGACATGAATCCTTGACAGAATCGCCCGTTTCATGCGTTATATGAGTACTGGTCTTTTTATCATGAAAACTTTCCGCATTGCATTTTCTCTCATCCCGTTCCTGCTGGGAAGCGCCCTGTCCGCCTCCGCAGCACCCTCAGACGCGCCCCGCGCGGCAGCCCAGAAGCGCCCCAACATCATCCTTTTCCTGGTGGACGACATGGGCTGGCAGGATACCTCCCTGCCCTTCTGGAGGGAAGCGGACGGCACGCCCAAGCCCACCTTCCTGAACAAACGCTACCGCACGCCCAACATGGAGGCCCTGGGCAAGCAGGGCATGGTCTTCACGAACGCCTATGCTCAGCCCATCTGCTCCCCCAGCCGGTGCAGCCTCATCTCCGGCATGAACTCCGCCCGGCACCGTGTCACCAACTGGACGCTCCTGCGGGACCAGACCACGGATGCCGGCCACAAGGCGCTCAAAGCCCCCGCGGACTGGAGCGTCAACGGCGTGCAGCCGCTGGGCACCAAGTCTTCCGGCACCACCCGCCTCCCCCTCACGGAAGAGAAAATCCAGTACAAGATGGAAAAGCCCTTCACCCAGGTGCTGGGGTTGCCCGCCCTGCTCAAGAAACAGGGTTATACCACCATCCACTGCGGGAAGGCCCACTTCGGCTCCAAAAACACTCCGGGGGCCAATCCCAGGCTCTTCGGCTTTGACTACAACATCGCCGGCACGGAAATAGGCGGCCCGGCGGACTACCGGGGCGCCCAGAAATACGGCACGGGGAATTTCCACGTCCGCGGCCTGGACGAGAACAACTATTATGAAAACGACGTGTTCCTGACGGAAGCGCTGACGCAGGAAGCGCTGAAACGCCTGGACGCCATCCGGAAAGACCCCAGGGAAGCGAACAAGCCCTTTTACCTGTACATGTCCCATTACGCCATCCATGCCCCCTTTGACATGCGCGGTTATGACAAGCGCTTTGCGGAAGACTATTCCAACCCCAACGACGGCCACAAGTGGTCCGACAACGAAAAGCGCTACTCCGCCCTGATCCAGGGAATGGACAAAAGCTTGGGCGACATCCGTGAATACCTGGAAAAGAACAATCTGGACAAAAACACCGTCATCATCTTCATGGCGGACAACGGCGGCCTCGCCATCAGCGGGCGCATGGGCAACAAGGAATCCAACTACCCGCTGAGCTTCGGCAAGGGCTCCAATCGGGAAGGAGGCATCCGGGAGCCGATGATCGTTTACTGGCCCGGAGTCACCAAGCCGGAAACCGTTTGCACCACTCCCGTCATCATTGAAGACTTCTTCCCCACCATTCTGGAAATGGCGGGAGCAAAAAAAATCCAGGCTCCCCAGGTCATTGACGGCAAAAGCTTCGTCACCCTGCTGAAGGGCGGCAAAATGAACCCCAACCGTCCCCTGCTCTTCCACACGCCCAACGTCTGGGGGGAAGGGAACGGAAACAACGCGCTTTATTCCCCCAGCACGGCCATGCGCCAGGGAGACTGGAAGCTGATTTACTGGCACCCCAATCAGAAGTTTGAACTCTTCAATATCCGGGAAGACCTCAGTGAGGAGCACAATCTGGCGCAGCAGTATCCGGACCGCGTGAAAGCCATGGCAAAAACCATGACCGCCCTGCTCAAGGACCGCAAGGCCCAGATGCCCACCTACAAGAAGGACAACCCCGCCGGAGCCCGGGAAAACTCCCCCGTGCCGTGGCCGGACCAGGCGGCGGCCAGGCTGTAAAGGCATCTCCACCCCTCCCCGGAAAGCCGCATTATTCCCTTTTCTTTTAAGGAAACAGGGAGTATGGTGCGGCTTTCCCGTTTTTATTCCCTTTCTCCATTCTCTTTACAATGCCATGAAAAACCTTCTTTCCATCGAACAGCTTACCGGAGACGAAATCCGGGACCTGCTCGCCCTGGGCCACAAGCTCAAGGCGGAACGCGGCCATCACGAACGCCTTCCCCTGAAAGGCCAGACCTGGGCGCTCATCTTCTCCAAATCCTCCACCCGCACCCGCGTCTCCTTTGAAGTGGGCATCAGCGAACTGGGGGGGCGCCCCATGTTCCTTTCCGTCCATGACATCCAGCTCGGGCGAGGGGAACCCATCAAGGACACGGCCCGCGTGCTGGGCCGCATGATCCACGGGGCCGCCATCCGGACCTATGGCCAGCAGGAAGTGGAGGAATTCGCCGGCTTCTCCGGCATTCCCACCATCAACGCCCTGACGGACGAGGAGCACCCCTGCCAGATTCTGGCGGACCTGCTCACCATTGAGGAAATCTACGGCCCCGGCTCCTGGAAGGACATGAAGATCGCCTTCGTAGGGGACGGGGACAACAACATGTCCCGCTCCTGGATGTGGGCGGCCAAGAGGCTGGGCTTCACCCTCGCCATCGGCGCCCCGACCAACTACCTGCCCCTGGAAGACTTCCGCAGGCACCTGGACTGCGACAACGTCATCTTTACCACGGACCCCGTGGAAGCCGTCAGAGGGGCCTCCGTCATCAACACGGACGTATGGCTCTCCATGGGCCAGGAGGCGGAAGGCCTGTCCAAGGAAAAACACTTCTACCCCTACCAGGTGAACAGGGAGCTGCTGGAACACGCCGCCCCCAACCACTCCGCCTTCCACTGCCTGCCCGCCTACCGCGGCAAGGAAATCACGGAAGACGTGCTGGAGCACTTTGCCCCCGTCATCTTCCGGGAGGCGGAAAACAGGGTCCACGCCCAGAAAGCCGTTCTCGCCACGCTGGCGGACGCCAACCGGGCATAAACGGCCTTCCCTCAACAAAATCCGAGCCATGAACTACGAAGAACGCCTGCAAGACCTGCTGGATGAACTGGACCTGTTCCAGGACTGGACGGAACGCTACGAATACATCATCAGCCTGGGCAAGAAGCTCCCGAAGCTGGACGAAGCCCACAAGACGGAGGACTCCCTCATCAAGGGCTGCCAGTCCCGCGTGTGGCTGCACACGGAGCCGGACAAGGGCGTGCTGAAGCTCTACGCGGACAGCGACTCCCTCATCACCAAGGGCCTCATTGCCGTCTTCATCCGGCTGCTCTCCGGGCTGCCCCCGGAAGAAATCCTGAAGGCGGACATGTCCAAGCTGGACAAGACCGGCCTGAAGGACCACCTGGCTCCCACCAGGGCAAACGCCCTCAACTCCATGGCCGCCCAGATCAAGCAGGCCGCCATGGACATGGTGGAACACCACTGATTTTTTCGGTACGATGACCTACAGCCTTCTCCCGCACCTCTTCCTCCTGTCCGCGGCCTGCTGCGCGTGCCTCTCATGCAGCAGCCCCTCCAGGGACATCACTATCCGCAGCGTCCCTTCCGGGGCCAGCCTGCGCGTGAACGGGGACTATGCGGGGCAGGCCCCCGTCACGCTCTCCCTGAACAGGCACAAGCCCGTGCACGTGGCGGCGGACAAGCCCGGCTTCCTTTCCACGGAAAAAACGTTTCATCCGGAGATGACCACGCAGGGGGCCATCCTGTGGGGCCGCAACAACGAGAAGTCAAAAGACTTCAAGACGGACACCCTGACCATCCGCCTGAAAAAGGCGGACTCCGAAGCGCCTCCCCTGCGGGAACTGCCCGCGCGGTGGTAACGGCCCCCGGCCATGCCTCCCCCCAGGCACGGCTCCAGTCCTTTCCCTGACGCGCGCGGCCCGTGCCGCGCGCCCCGTGGGTTCTTTCCGCATCCCTCCTTGAGCGCCGGTTTTTCGCGGTAATTGCTATTCTTCCTCCTGCCCCGGGTGCCGGGCCATGACGGCGGAACCCACCCTTTTCAGAACCAGGGCCGTACGCGGCAGCAGGTACAGGGAAAGATTCCCGTCTTCATCCGTAAAATGCGGCATGGAATCGTCCTGCCTTCCAAAGCCGCCGAAGCGGGCGCCGTCCGTATCCAGCACGACCCTCCATTCCCCCTTTTGGGGAGCGGGCAGCACGTAATCCATGATCGCCCTGTCTCCGGACCAGTTGAACACAAACAGCAGGCCGCCGCGGTGAAACGCCATGACCTGGTTGTTTTCATCAATATTCAGAGGGAACGGCGGCGGATTGTTCAGCAGCCGGGCGTCCAAGGCCAGGCGAACCATGGCCTGGTCAAAGGCATTCAGGAACTTGTACCTGAGGGATGGATTGTCCACCAGGGACCACTGGCGGCGGCAGTGCTCGTAAGACCAGCCGTTGCCTTCACGCGGAAAATCAATCCATTCCGGATGCCCGAACTCGTTGCCCATGAAATTCAGCCAGCCTTCCCCCCCCGTTGCCAGCGTCACCAGGCGGATCATCTTGTGCAGCGCCATGCCGCGGTCAACAACAAGGCTCTGCTGGTCCACGGCCATCTTCCAGTACATCTCCGCATCCATCAGGCGGAACGCCAGGGTCTTATCCCCCACCAAGGCCTGGTCATGGCTCTCGCAGTAAGCCACGTGCGGCTCGCCATAACGCCTGTTGGTCAACGTGTGCCACATGTCGCCCATGCTCCATTCCTCATCCTTCTTCTCCTTGAGCAGCTTGATCCAGTAATCTGGAATGCCCATCGCCAGCCGGTGGGAAAAGCCCAGCCCCCCCTCGTCCACCGGGCGGCACAGCCCCGGCATGCCGGACATGTCCTCCGCAATCGCGACGGCGCCCGGCCTCACCCGCTGGATCAGCGTGGAGGCCAGCTGCAAATAAGCCACGGCGTCCAGGTCTACGGACGGCCCGAAGTACGCGCCCAAATCCCCGAACGGTTCGTGGCCCCGGTGGAAATACAGCATGGACGTCACGCCGTCAAAGCGGAATCCGTCAAAGCGGAACTCCTCCAGCCACCATCGGACGTTGGACAGCAGGAACTCAATCACCTCGTCCCGCCCATAGTCAAAGCAGCAGGAATCCCAGTCCGGATGATGGCCGCGCTCCCCGGGCAGGAAATACATGCCGCCGGAGCCGTCAAAATTGTTCAGCCCTTCCGCCTCGTTCTTCACGGCGTGGGAATGCACCACGTCCAGCAGCACGGCGATGTTCAGGCCGTGCGCCTGGTCAATCAGGTACTTCAGATCCTCCGGCGTGCCGAAACGGGAGGAAGGAGCGAAAAAGGAGGAAACGTGATAGCCGAAGGAGCCGTAATAGGGATGCTCCTGAACGGCCATCAACTGGACGGTATTGTAGCCCAGTCCGGAGATGCGGGGGAGAACCTCGTCCGCAAACTCCCGGTACGTATGTACGCGCTGCTCTTCCCCGCCCATGCCCACATGCGCTTCGTAAACGAACGGCACCTCTATCCGGGAAGGGTCAAAGCCGTTGTTCCTCCATTCATAGGGATGCTCCGGCATCCATATCTCCCCGGCAAAATCATAGGTGGAGGGGTCCTGCACGGCCCTGGTGATCCACGCGGGAATACGGTCCTTCCCCGTGCCGTCCGCGCCGATCACGTGCACCTTCACCTTCTGCCCGTGGGCCAGCGCGTCAGGCGGCAGCGTTATCTCCCACACGCCGCGCTCATTCCGCACCAGCGGGTGGCTCTCCCGGTCCCAGCCGTTGAAATCCCCCGTCAGGAACAGGCCGCGGGCCGCGGGAGCCCATTCCCGGTACGTCCACGCCCCTGTCTCCGGATCACGGTTGAAACCGTAATAGCGGTACCCCTGCGCATACCCCTCCAGAGAGCCGGAACGCTGCCTGATCCTTTTCATTTTCAGGTCAAACAAACGCTGGCGGTCGCGTATCTGGCGGGAATACGGCTGGAGCCAGCCGTCCGCCATCACCAAACCGGGAATCGGGGGTCTTCTCATTATCCGATGATACTCCGCCGCAATCAGCAGGGTCAAGGAGAAAGACGTTCTTCCGGCCCTCCCCGCGCATGGCCTGCGCCCGCAGCGGCAGGAACACCTCCTTTCCGGAAAATACGGCGCGGCGGAACGCCGAAACCACGCACCTCCTCCCGTGCGCCCCTAGTCACATTCCGGCAAACGCCCGGTATCCCGCATGTACAGCATCCTGCGCAGCACTTCCTTGGAAATCCGGTTCAGGTCAAAATGCACAGGCGGCGAATCAGGAAGGACGCCCCAGTCTCCATATTGCCCGTATAAAACCATTTCAGGCATCCGGGGCCCGGGAAAAGTCTTTCCTTCAAACAGGACGATGGACAAGGGAAACATCCATTCATGACGGAAGGAATGGCGGCACGGTCCGGCAAAGGGAATTTCAAACCCCAGGCAGACGTTTCCACATTCCACAGGCTCCTTCCCTTCCATCACCAACTCATCCCTGATCTTCATTTTATCCTCATAAGAACACAGTGTTTGGTAACGGCGCGACGTGTTGGCTTCATAATCAATCAGCCTAGAAGCCTTGTAATTACGCAGCAGCCATTCCCGCTCCTCCGGATCATCCGGAGACCAGGAGCCGGGAGCAACATCGTACGGGAAAATATCCACATTGCACAAGGTGCCCGGCAGCCCAATCTGGATAAACGGCTCCAGGCTGACGGAAAAGCCGCGGGAACCAAACAACCCGGCAGCGCCCGCCCTCAGTCGTTCATAGTCGCTTCGCAGCATGGAAATATCCAGATCATCATCCCAGGGAATAAACCCCTTATGCCTGACCGCCCCCAGAAGGGTGCCGAAATCCAGCCAGTACTGGTAGCCGTTTTCTTCAAGAATACCGCCCACTTCCTTCAAAAAAAATGCCATGGCCTGCTGCACAACCCTCAGCACGCCGGACGCCGCCGGAACTTCCTCCGCCCGGACGGTGGATTTCACCAGCTTTCTCATCTGCGCATGCTCATTTTCCTTCCCCACCCTGAACCGGGCGCAGGGAATGCCGAACAACCTGATGGTACGCTTCTTTCTATCCGTGATTGAAGAGAGCACCGTCAGGCCGCAGCAGCGTACTTCCGTCACCCACAGATGTTTATTTTTCATTAGCTTTCCGGTTCTTCCGGCAGTGATGAACGAAGGCAATCTCATGGTGGGCAAATCTAGGCAGTGAGTACGGGAAAACATCAATCTTTCCGTAAGCGAACAACGGAGTTTTCCTGAAACGGACCTTATCCACCGGATACCATAAGTCAATGAAAAACAATACGGCTTTTTAATGGAAAACAACCATTTCCGTATATTAAAACCATTTTCTCCAAGATGCGGCTTTTGAAAAAAACCTCAATTCTCTTTTCCCCAACTTCCATAGCATGCGGATTGATCATCCGTTAAACGGATCGCCATCTCCATTTGAAGTTAAATCAATGAAAAGCGGGAAAACAGGGAAGGAAAATGAATTACGTACTTTTCCTTTTTCACCAATGTACTTTCCATTAACATGTTTTTGCAGAAATTTTTACTTTGACGGCGGATGATCAATCCGTTAAACATTGTCCTTGGTTCTTTTTAAGTTCTGAAGACAAATTAGAGTATTTATGCAGGCGATCATTTTAGCGGCCGGAATGGGAAAAAGACTGGGGCATCTCACCCAGGATAACACCAAATGCATGATTCAAGTGAACGGGGTAACGCTGATTGAGAGAATGCTGAGGCAACTGGACAACCTTTCCCCTTCCCTGGAGAAAATCGTCGTCGTCACGGGGTACAAGGGAGCAAAACTTAAATCCTTCATCTCTCTTCTGGACATTTCCACGCCCGTGGAATACGTGGACAATCCCCTTTATGCCGCCACCAATAACATTTATTCCCTTTACCTGGCCAAGGAGCACCTGCTTCAGGACGATACGCTGCTCTTTGAATCCGACCTGATTTTTGAAGACTCCGTCATTGACGCCCTGCTCCACCACCCCTACCCCAGCCTGGCCCTCGTCGCCAAATTTGAAAGCTGGATGGACGGCACCGTCGTCACGCTGGATGAAGACGACAACATCAAGCAATTCATTCCCGGCAGCAAATTCTCCTATAAGAAAAAAACGGAATACTTCAAGACCGTCAATATTTACAAATTCAACAGGGATTTCTCCCGTACCCACTACGTCCCCTTTCTCACCGCTTACAGCAAGGCCCTGGGCAACAACGAATATTACGAGCAGGTGCTGCGGGTCATCGCCCTGCTGGACAAACCGGAAATCAAGGCCCTGCGTCTCGGCAGCGAAGCATGGTATGAAATAGACGACATCCAGGACCTGGATATAGCGGCTTCCATGTTCACACCAGACCAGGAGGAACACCTGCGCCTGATGGAGTCCCGGTACGGCGGCTACTGGCGCTACCCCCGCATCAGGGATTTCTGCTACCTGGTCAATCCATACTTCCCCAACAAGCGCCTCATGTCCGAACTCAAGGCGAACTTCGAGCACCTGGTGCGGGAATACCCGTCCGGCATGAGGGTGAACAGCCTGCTGGCCGCAAAATACTTCGGCGTCAGCCAGGAATACATCTGCATCGGCAATGGCGCGGCGGAACTCATCAAGGCGCTCATGTCCCGCATGGAAGGGAAAATGGGCGTCGTCTACCCCACCTTTGAGGAATATCCCAACCGGGCGGCCCCGGATATGGTGGTGCCCTTCCATCCCGCTTCCTGGAATTTCAGCTACACGGCGGACGACCTGATGGAATTCTTCTCTGGCAAGGACATCAGCACCCTGCTCCTTGTCAATCCGGGCAATCCTTCCGGCTTCTTCCTCCCGAAGGCCGACGTGCTGCGCCTTTGCCTGTGGGCGAAGGAGCTCGGCATTCGCCTGATCGTAGATGAATCCTTTGTGGATTTCTCTGAGGGCATGCCGGACAACACGTTGCTCAGGGACAATCTCCTTGAGGAGTACCCGCATTTGGCGGTAGTTAAAAGCATTTCAAAGTCCTACGGCGTTCCAGGCCTCCGCCTGGGGGTTCTGGCCTCCGCAGACAAAAAGCTGATTGCATGGATAAAAAAGGACGTTTCCATCTGGAACATTAACTCCATTGCCGAATTTTACATGCAGATCTTCGGGAAATATGAACAATCCTACGTGCGCGCATGCCGCCGGTTCATGGAGGAAAGGGACCGCTTCATGCAGGAACTCTCCCGCGTTCCCTTCCTGAACGTCCTCCCCTCCCAGGCCAACTACTTCATGTGCGAGGTAACGCCGCCCATGAAAGCCCGTACCCTCACGGGCCTCCTGTTGAAAAACCACTCCATCCTGATCAAGGATTGCAGCCGGAAAAAGGGCTTTGAGGGTAGGGAATTCATCCGCATCGCCGTCAGGAACAAGGCAGATAACGACGCCCTGGTACGCGCCATGCACGCGGAAGCCGCTCCGGAACCGCTTTCCATCTGACCACGCTGGCGGAAACCTCCCTTTTTCATCCTTCTCCATTCCTGCTTTTTCATGAACGCTACTTCTGCGCCCATCATAGGCATCTGCGGCGGCGGCAACTTGGCCCATGCCATGGCCGGGTGGCTGGGGGCCCGTGGCCTGCGCGTCAATATCCTGACCCGGAAGCCCGAACAATGGAATAAAACCATCTCCGCCTCCTTTCCGGACGGAACCGCGCTCCGGGCCCCCCTGGGCCGAATCAGCAATCATCCGGAAATACTGGAGGAATGCAGCCTTGTGCTGGTGGCGGTCCCCCGTTTCGGCATCCGGGAAATATGCTTGCGCATCAAGCCTTTTCTGCGCCGTGATCAGGGGCTCGCCATCGTGCCGGGCACTCCGGACCTCATGGACATGGCGGAAGACGCCTCATGGACTTCCTCCGTCAGCCTGATGGGAATATACAAGGTTCCCCTGATCTGCCGTACGCTTGAATATGGCCATTCCGTCGCTATTCTCGGCAGCCGCCTCCTCAACAGGATATGGGTTGCCCCCGGAAACGACGCCGGCCATTGGTCCGCATTGCTGGAAACTCTGTTTGATACTCCGCTGGAACTCCTTTCCTCCCCATGGCCTTTCCTGCTGAACAATTCCAATCCCCTTCTGCATCCCTCCCGCTGCATGAACCTGTTTCGCCATTACAGGGAAGGAACCTTCTACGACAGGCAATTTCTGTTCTATGAAGAATGGACGGAGGAAGCCAGCGAACTGTACATCCAGGCAGACCAGGAACTTCTGGCTATCTGCTCCCGCTGTCCCGGCATGGAGATCGGCAGGGACATCATTCCCGTTCTGAACTACTATGAATCCCGGAATGCCGCGGAACTAACCGGGAAAATCCGTTCCATCCCGGCGTTCCGCGGAGTCAAGGCGCCCATGGTCCTCCGGGAACAGGGCTGGGCGCCGGACTTCGCCTCCCGCTACTTTACGGAAGACGTTCCCCTGGGCACCGGGCCGATCTGCCGTCTTGCGGAAAAACTGGGCGTTCCGTCCCCCACGCTCCATTCCTTTGTGGAATGGAACACTTCCATGCTGGACAGGTTTTCTCCGTTGCAGGAAAAATCATAAAACGGCTGACGACAACGCAGCTCAAGACAGGCCTTTCATACCGGACAAGCTCCCCGGAAAGCACCGGCTCATTCCGTCCGGCGGGTTCAACGGCCCGGGAACGGCATTTTTCCTCTTCAGCTGATCTCTTCAACATCCCCGCCTTCCCGGAACCGGCAGGTCACGTCAGCCATGAACAGGGAATCATCCCGGGACATGAGGGAAAACTCATGACGGCAGCCGTGAATCAGGCGCAAAAACGCGGCCAGCTCATAGCGAAGGCCGTCGCCCTCAAACCTGATAAAATATTTCCTGTTCTGCCGGGGGTCTTCAAAACGCACCTCAAACATCTCCGTCTTCCACCACGGGGAGGGCACGTAAATATAGCCGCGCGTTCCCGTGATGCACAGGTCCCCCTCCCGCTTGGCTCCGATGGCGACCGTGGCGGAGGCTGCCGCATTGGGATAAAGGAAATCCGCCCGCGTAAAAAGGTCCACGCCCGTTTCCGGCTTCCTGCAAGTCGTGAAGCGGACGCGGCGGCTTTCCGTCCCCAGCAGCTTTCCGATGACGAAAACGGGATAAGCCCCCAGCTCCGTCCACGCTCCCCCGGCCTGCATGGGATCGAACTCCCTGCTTGAATCATCCTCAATCAATTTGGTGAACGCGGCGTCCACCGCTTTGATGGAACCGATGACTCCGCTTTCCGCCACGCCTATCAACTGCTGGAAAGCCGGGAAAAAGGCCGTTTTCAGCGCTTCCAGTAAAACGCATCCCCTCTCCGCGGCCAGCAGGAACAGCTCTTCCACCTCTTCCCGGGAAAGGGCGAGCGGCTTTTCACACAGCACATGCTTTCCTTTCAGGAGGGCTCTTTTGACCAGTTCATAATGCAGATGGTGCGGAACGGCCACGTAAACGGCATGAACCTTGTCCAGGAACCGTTCGTATTCCGTGTAATATTCCAGCAGCTCATACGATTCCGCAAACCGGCGCACCTTTTCCTCGTCGCGTCCGTAAACGGCCGTTATTTCAATGCCGCTGACGTACTTGGACTCCTGGAGAAAACGGCCCGCTATGCGCCCGTGGCCGGCAATTCCCATGTGGACAATGAAATTCCGGGCGGAACGGAGGTCGGTCGAAGAAACGCCCTTCGTGCGCTCCAGGTAAACCACCTCGCAATGTTCGCGCAGATAATCGAACTTGCCCGTCCAGTCGGAACCAATCACGAAAATATCCGCCCCATACTTCTGGATGTCGTGCAGCTTCTGCCCTTCCAGCTCCTCCGTGATAATAAGGTCCGCCAATCCGGTCTTCCGGACATTTTCCACGCGTTCCTCCAGGCTTTCCAGCACATTCAGCTTTCCCCGGCTCTGGTCGTAGCTGTCCGTGGTCACGCCGACGATGAGGCGGTCCCCCAGCGCCCGGGCTCTTCTCAGAAGGTTGACGTGCCCCGTATGAAGCAGGTCGAAAGTGCCGTAGGTGATAACCGTTTTCATGACTGGAACGTGTCAATCTGCTTTCCGTAGACGTCAATGAAACGGTTCACCGCCGTCTCAAAGGGGACATGTTCCATCATGTGCTTTACGGAAGGGTGCTTGAACTGGATGCGGTCCGGATAGGACAGGTAATCGCCATAAAAAAATTGCAGGTACTGGCGCGCCTGGTTGGGCACGGAGAATTTCAGCCCCTCAAACTCCATGGCCCCCAGCGGAAAGAACGTCTCATAGGGCAGATGAGTGTTTTTCGTAAATGTGATGGCCGGGGAAAGGAAAATTCCGGGGTTATCCTCCTCCGCCGCCGGTTCCTTGCCTTCCAGAACCTCCCGGCGGATTTTCTGCTGAATCTGGTCATCGGTCATGTTCATCCGGCCATCCACCAGAACCACGTCTTTTTTAAACGCAGTAAGCCGCCCGTCCAGGCTGCCGTGCTGTTCCGGGGATACGAGGCTTTCCGAATAAAAATGATAAGGGTACACGTCAATGTTGAGAGGAGTGCCCTCATACCCTATTTGCAGGAAGGCATGCCTTTTCCAGGTAAAACCTTCCTCCCGGGGAAAGAGGGAGGGCAGCAGTTCCAGAAGGCGGTCGTACTCCGGCCTCATCATGCTTGCGTCCAGATCATCGTCCCACGGAATAAAGCCCCTGTGCCGCACCGCGCCCAGCAACGTTCCGTAATCCAGCCAGTACCGGAGGCCGTTTTCCCGGCACTTCCGCGCAAAAAGAGCCAGCAAAACGGTATTGCCGTCCTGAAGCAGCCTCAGCTTGCCCGTAGCCGGAGGAACCTGGGAAACGGGATGGTTGTAAATGAGAAGATTGCGGATATCTTCCAGCTTTGACGCCAAAGATTCGTTTCTTCTTTTCCTGAAACCATTCATAAACCGATTGATGATTTTCCGCCCATAATAAGGCAGCTTACAGAGAACCATATATTTTATATGGTTTAATTTCATCATATTCAATCAGTTTTAAAAAATTTAAACCATCCGCCGAAATCGAACGGCCTTTAATCATTGAAGAGGAATCAGTATAATGCAACCTCTCAGCTATGCAACGTTTATTATATTGATTTTCATCAATAAAAAGCTTCTTTCACTCTGGCTAGAAGCTTGAAAATACAACTTTTACCTGAAAAGAAAAAAAAGAGGAAAGCTTTCCTGAAATTCTTTTTTCCTTTTTTCTGGAACGCATTAAAAATTACTGGAGCAACCGCGCCGTGAAAAATAACAGGCCGCGTGAACAAAGACACTCCGCAGCCGGGAAAAACCATGCGCTGCCGTTCAGCTACACAGCCCTAACCAGGCAATCTTTCCGCAGCAAATGCCGCTACTTCAGCACGGGTTCATCTACAGCTTGTCCAGGGCGGAGCGGCCGTAGGCCGTATTGGGATACCTGTCCGCGGCTTCCTCCCAGTATTTCCGGGCCTTGTCCGGATTGTTGAGCTGGGAGTCGTAAATCACTCCTATCTTGTACAGGAACAGGGCCCGGTCCTCCTTGCGCCATCTTCTGGATTCCAGGCCTTCCTGGAGGACTTCAACGGAATCCGCATACCGGCGCATATCGTTCAGCAGGCTGGATTCCATGAGCCAGGAACGTACCAGCGCCGGATTTTCCTTCCGGTAGCGCTCCAGCAGTTCCAGGGCTCCCTGCGGATCCCCGGAATTGAGCATGCGCCGGGCGGCGTCCACCAGCACTTCCTCATCCGTGGTGATGTTGGAGGAATACAGCGTCTTGGTCACCAGATCTCCCATCACGGGCAGCAGGTACTTGACCACGAGCCACACTTCAAAGGCAATCACCGGAATCAGGACAACCAGGGATTGCAGCGGGGAAAGGGGAATGGCCTGCGCCAGGAACGCAAAGAGGCCCAGAGGGAGCAGCACCAGCAGCAGCCGTATAAACGTGCGCCGGGCCAGCAGCAGAATCATTTTCAACATGGCGGGATTGTTCAAGGGAGTCAGAGGCAGTCCGGGCGGCTCCGGAGAAAAAGGAACGCCTCCGCGGCTCCCAGGAGGAGAGGGCCGCGGAGGCTTCCGCTTAAAAGCGGTAAACGGCTTCCACGCCCACGCGGATGCGGAAGTCCTCAATCGTGCTCATGCCGGTATAGCGGCGGATTTCGGAACGGGTGTTTCCGGCCCAGTCCAGCTGGATGAAGGGAATGACTCGGAACCCGCGGCTGGCGTCCACGCCCGTTACGCGCACGGGAGCCGCCAGCTTGATGTTTACCTGATCAAACCCGGCCACGCCGGAACCCCAGTAGCTGGAGGAATAGCCGGTTCCGGCGCTCAATTCCAGGTCCACCTTCTCATGAATCAGGCCGCTCCAGCGCTTGCCCGCGTTCAGGTCGATGCGCCAGCCAATCATGCCGTAAAAGCCGTACTGCACGTCCAGTGAGCCAAAATAGCCGTGGCCCGGGTCGTCATACGCCAGTCCTGCCGTCACGGACTGGGCCAAGGAATGGGGGGCCTTCCCCATGTACTTGCTCAAATAGCCCGGCAGGCCGCCGTAATTGAATTCGTACCCCCCCCGGAAGGACAGGTTGGGAAACAGCTCCTTGACGGCCTTCCAGTTGGCGTCAAAAGCATCCTTGTCGCTCAGCAGGCCGTCGCAGAAGGCCATGTATTCCGCGCCGATTTCCTGCTTCCAGTCCCGGGCCAGGTTGAGATTCAGCTCACCGCCGATGTTGAACACGCCGCTGCGGTTCAGCAGGGAGGAAGCCACCACGTCCTTGTAGGCATACCGGGAATCATAACCGATATGGGCCGCGCCGCTGACCGTATCATTGTAGGAACTTGCGGGACGGGGGTCATAACCGTATCCGTCATAGGCGCCGGCGGAAACCGCGGCCAGGGTTGAGGCCGCCATGAACAGGGCTGTTGCTTTCATAGTAAGCTTATCTTAATCATTTCAGCCCCGCCAACGCAAGCAGAATCCCGGAACGGCACGGAGAAACGGACCACGGCGGCAATTGAGGGAAATTCCCTTGAAAAAAGACATGGTCTTTCTTGTAAAAAACCCCTTTCCTCCTATGCTGGATCAGTGATGGACTGGAACGCTGATTTGTACGAAAACAAGCATGATTTTGTCGCGGAATATGGCAGGGACCTGCTCTCCAGCGTGCCGGAAAACCCCGGCCAGGCCATTCTGGACCTGGGTTGCGGAACCGGCACGCTGACGCACGCCCTGCTGGAAAAATCGCCCTCCGTCGTCGGACTGGACGCCTCCACGGAAATGATTGGAAAGGCCCGGCAGCTTTATCCCGGCATGGACTTCCGCGTGCTGGACGCCTGCCTGATGCCCTGGAACAACTGGTTTGACGTCATTTTTTCCAATGCCGCCTTTCATTGGATACCGGACCACGGAACTCTTTTGAAAGCCGTCTCCCGCGTCCTGAAACCGCAGGGAAAACTGATCTGCGAATTTGGGGCCCACCGCAACATCCTCCGCATCAGGGAGGCCTTCCGGCCCAGCCTGGAGCGGATGAACCTCCCGTACAAGACACGTTTTTACTTCCCCACCGTGGAAGAATACCGCAGCATGCTGGAACAGTCGGGACTGCGCCCGGAAGTGGTGATGGACTTTGACCGCCCCACGCCGCTGAAAGACGGGCCGGACGGATTGCGCAACTGGGCGCGCCAGTTCTTCTGGGCGGACCTGAAGTGCCTCCACGAAAAACGGCGCGTCCGGATTTTCGAGGAAATGGAAAAGGCCCTGCGGGACGAACTGTGGGACGGCACCCAATGGGTGGCGGACTACCGGCGCATCCGGGTGATAGCCTCCAAATAAGCCGAAGGCCCCCACAGGGGGAAAGGCGCGCGGGCGTGCCGGATACGCTGATAATGCTTGAGCCTCCACCAGGCATTTTGTACAAAAGCCGCCAATGAGTATGTTCACTCCTTTTGAAGAAAAGATGGAGTCCGCCGGCGTTCCGGCCGCAGCCGTCAAAGCTTTCTCCCGCTGTTACGAAGCTCTCGTCTCCAACCACTCCGGCATGATTCCGGAAACGGACATCCTGCCCGCCGACCAGGTGGAGGACTGGCAGGGCATCACGGCCTCCACCCCCGCGGCGGACAAGGACTTGATTTCCCAGTGCGTGTGCATCAAGCTCAACGGCGGCCTCGGCACGAGCATGGGTCTCCAGAAGGCGAAAAGCCTGCTGAAGGTAAAGGGGGAGGATACGTTCCTGGACTTGATCGTCCGGCAGGTGAAGCACCTGCGCTCCATCTCCGGCACGCCCGTGCGCCTTCTGCTGATGAACTCCTTCTCCACCAGCGCGGATACGCTGGCCTACCTGGAGAAATACGCGGCGGACGGCTTTGCGGACCCGGCCCAGGTGGAGCTGATGCAGAACCGCGTTCCCAAAATCCTGGCGGACGGCCTAGCCCCGGCCAGTTGCCCGGAACAGCCGGAACTGGAATGGTGCCCGCCCGGCCACGGAGACCTGTACCCGGCCCTGCTGGGTTCCGGCTGGCTGGACCGCCTGCTGGCGGACGGCGTCAAATACGCCTTCGTCTCCAACTCCGACAATCTGGGCGCACAGCTTGACATGAACTTCCTGCGCTGGTTTGCGGAGAGCGGAGCCCCCTTCGTCATGGAAGTCACCCGCCGCACGGAGGCGGACAGGAAAGGCGGCCACCTGGCGGTCAGGAAGGCGGACGGCCACTTGATCCTGCGGGAAGTTGCCCAGTGCCCGGATGCGGACATCCCCGAATTCCAGAACATCTCCAAACACCTCTATTTCAATACCAACACGCTCTGGATACGCCTGGACGCCCTCAAGGAAATCCTGGACGCCAACGGCGGCGTGCTCCCGCTGCCCATGATCCGGAACAGCAAGACGCTCAACCCCCGCGACCCGGAATCCGCCCCGGTGTACCAGCTGGAAACGGCCATGGGCGCGGGCATCGAGTGCTTCCCGGGTGCCAGGGCCGTCAACGTTCCGCGTTCCCGGTTCTTCCCCGTCAAGACCACGTCCGACTTGCTTCTGCTCCGTTCGGACGCCATCGCCGTGGATGAAGACGGCAAGGTGGCCCTGGTTCCGGAACGGGAAGGGAAAACTCCCGTCGTGGACCTGGATTCCAAGCTGTACAAGCTGGTGGACTCCCTGGACGGGCTGGGCCTGCCTTCCCTGATCGGCCTGGACAAGCTGACCCTGCGCGGCCGCTTCCACTTCCAGGACGGAGCCGTTCTCCGGGGCATCTTGCTGATGGAAAACGATTCCGAAGAAACGAAGGAAATCCTCCCGGGCGTTTATGCCGGAGCCTGAACTCCATTCTTCCGCCTCCGCCCCCCGTCCGCTCAAAGCCGGGCTGGGCGTGGAGGACATCCGGCACATTCCCGCCCGGGAAAGGGAGCTGCGCTTCACCCGCAACCGCGCGGGCGCCATCCTTCTGACGGCGGGATTCCTGCTGATCGCCATCGCCGCCTTCCTCCAGCTCACGGGTTACGATACGATCACCCCGTACCTGCCCGCCCCCCTGTGGGCCATGCAGGCTGCGGCGCTCGCTCCCGCCGTCCTCTGCCTGATTGCGGGGAGCCGCTGCCTGAAGTACGCGGCCGTCATCGTCACCCCGGTGGGCGTGGAAATCCTGCCCTTCCTGCGGGCGCGCCGCGCCATGCAATGGTGCTTCTGGCAGCAGATACGTTCTGCGGACCGGAAAGGCGGCCTCCTGAAACTCCGCCTGACGGACGGCTCAACCGTCGCGGTCAGCCTGCGCCCCATGACGGCCGCCAGCCGGGAAATGCTGGTCCATGCGGTCCGGCAGCGCGTCAACACCCTGCAATGCTCCGGTCATGGTAAGGCCTGAAAAACTGGCCGCTCTCAAGGAGCGGATGGAAGCCCTGGGCATCCGTGAACAGGATCTGGAGGAAAGCTTTGTCCGCGGAAGCGGGCGCGGCGGCCAGAAGGTGAATAAAAGCAACAATTGCGTTTATCTCAAGCACATCCCCACGGGAATCGCCGTCAAATGCCACGTGGACAGGTCCCGCGAGCTCAACCGCTTTCTGGCGCGCAGGGAACTGTGCGACGCCGTGGAACAGGTGCAGACGGGCCGATGCGCCGCCAGAGTCCGCGTCATCCAGCGCATGCGCCGGCAGAAAGACCGTAGAAGACGCAGGCGTTCCAATCCTCCGGCTCCCGCTCCGGACAACGAATAACGGATCCAAAAGCCGCTAGTAACGCGGGAAAACCTCCCGGTACTTCTCCTTCAACATGGCGAATACATTGTGGGGGACATAGCGGCTCACCTGGCTCTCCCAGCCTTCCGGCCCAATCAACCCTTTCACCATGCTGGAGGACAACTCCGCCGTATCCCGGGGAGGCATCAGGAACACCGTACAGACCTTGGGGGCCATATCCGCATTGATATGGCGCATCACGCGTTCATACTCGTAATCCTGCGTGGAACGGATGCCGCGCAGCATGAACGTAGCCCCGTGTTCGTTGGCAAAATCCACCAGAAAGCGGTTGTGGAACTCGGCAATGCGCACGTCCGGCATGTCGGAAAGCGCCACCCGCAGCATGGTCATGCGTTCCTCATGGGAAAACGTGTAGTGCTTGTCGGGATTGTCGCCTATGGCCACAATCAGCTCATCAAACATCCTCGCCCCCTGCTTGATCATCCATAAGTGACCATTGGTCAGAGGGTCGAAACTACCGGCATACACGGCGATGCGCTTCATTCGTGCCATGCTATACGCCCTCCTGCGGAAAATACAATCCTTTTCCATACGGCGGACCCGCCCTTTCCGCCCAGGCCCCCTCTTTTCCGGACATCCCTGCTTGACACTCCTGCAATAACGGCTAAACAGGAAAGGACAGCGCCTCACTCCCCGCGTGCGGGTGGCTGTTCCGCAACTATCCGGCCTTTCTCCCATGACAGAACCTTCCTCTTCCTTTCCGGAGCGTCCGCCCCTTCCGCCTTCCTGCCTCACCTCCGTCCGCGGCGACCCGCAGCCCCGGCTTTCCCCTTCCTGGTGGAGGCACGGGCACATTCCGCTGCTTGCCCTGATTGCCAGCGGCTTTGCCGCGGATTTCATGTTCGGCACATTGGATGGCCTGGGCACCGGTACCGCGCTGGGCCTTCTGCTGTACACGGCGGCCTTTCTGGCACTGAGAACGGACCTCAGCCGGAAGGAGCAGGTGTTCCTCGTCTTCATGGCCGTTCTGAACGCTGCGGCGGCAGGCGCCAACCTGACATCCTTTACCCAATTTAATCTGCTCATCGGCCTGGGGCTTCCCGTGGTGATAACGTTCCTGCCGCGGAAAGAGGGCAACAGCTTTGACCCTGCCAAACGGTACGTCACCTGGTGGAGCTATAAATTTTTCCGGATGACCCAGGCAAAAGAGGCGGCCGCAAACGTCCTGGGGAAAATTCCGCTTGCAGGCAGCGTCGCCATCGGAGTGATTCTGTTCCTGGTCTTCCTGTCCATCTTTGCGGACGGGAACCCCGTGGTCGCCGCCGTCAGAACAACCATGAACAAATGGTTCTGGAGCTATTGCTCCTGGCTGGTTCCGGATATGGGGACGGTAGCGGACATCCTCCTGTGGTGCCTGGGAGCCCTGTCTTTCGGCATCGCAGCCCGGCCGCGCCCATGCACCTCCTTTCCGGAACAACATCCCGTGCGTCCGGGTCAGCCGTGGCTCCCCCATCTTCCCGCCGTGTCCCTGCTGTTCATCAACCTGGCCTTTCTGGTCAACAATGGAACGGATGTGGCGTTTTTATGGAGGGGGAGCGTGCCTGACGGCATCTCCCAAACCGCCTATCTGCACGACGGAGCGGACTCCATCATGCTGGCGGCCTTTCTTTCCGCCCTCGTGCTGTTGGTCCTGTTCCGTCCGGAAGGCTCCGTGCGGGCGTCAAAAACGGGAATCGTCCTGGGCTTCATCCTGGCGGCGCAGACGGGACTGCTCGCCGCCAGCGTGGGCATGAGGCTGTATTTCCAGATAAAAGATTTCGGCTTTTCTCCCAACCGCGTCACGGCCGGCGTCTATTTGCTGATGGGAGCCTGCTTCCTGTACCTTCTCTTCCGCTACATGGCCGGCCATGGAAACTGGCTGCGTTATGGAAAACTCTGCGGCGCCATAGCCCTTGTTTTCCTGGCCCTGACCGGGCTCCGCAGTCCGTCCCAACTGAGCGGAGACCTGAACCTGATGACGATGGACAGGCATCCGGACTGGTATTTCAGCGATGGAGACCTGCCGCGCTTTGAACTCCGGGACAACATCCCCTTCGCCATGGCCGTCTACCGCCGGCTGGGAGGGGATACGGAAGCCGGAGCCAACGTTTACGCCATGACCCGGGAAGCTCTCCATGCCGAAAGCCGCATTTGGAACTGGCGTTCCCGCAACCTGCGGAAATGGAGACGGGACCGGCAGAGGATGCGGTTCCGGCAGCTTCCCGAACCCACGGCACAAGCCACCTACGGCACGGATGCGTGGCGTCCTTCCTCCCGGCCCACCGGAATGAGGCCGAACTGACGGAGGAACCGGTCCCTGCGGCGCGGGGAAGATTTTCATCTCCCCGGCTTGTCAAGGAGCCGTATTTTTTGCATCATGCTTCTCCGTTATGCAGAAACGACGCGTCGTCATCCTGGGTTCCACCGGTTCCATCGGAACCAGCGCCCTGAAAGTCGCCCGGGACATTCCGGACAGAATGGAAATCGTGGGGCTGGCCGCCGGAACCAGCGTGGAGGCGCTGGCCCGCCAGGCGTGCGAATTCAACGTCCGCAACGTATGTATTTTTGACCCGTCCGGGGCGGGCAAGCTGGCGCGCGCCCTTCCCGGCGCCCAGGTGGAAACGGGAGAGGAAGGCCTGTGCCGCCTGGCGCAGCTTCCGGAGGCGGACATGGTGCTGATCTCCATCGTGGGAACCGCCGGCCTCAAGCCCGCACTGGCCGCCATTGAAGCAGGCAAGGACCTCGCCATCGCCAGCAAGGAAATTCTGGTCATGGCCGGCCAGATCGTCATGGAAAAGGCGCGCCAAGCAGGTGTGCAGGTGCTTCCGGTAGACAGCGAGCACAACGCCATCTTCCAGTGCCTGAACGGCAGCCACGGCGGACCGGATGCCGTCTCCCGCCTGATTCTGACGGCGTCCGGCGGCCCCTTCCGCACCTGGAAGAAGGAAGACCTGGAGCACGTCACGCTGGAACAGGCCCTCAAGCACCCCACCTGGAGCATGGGCCGGAAGATTACCATCGACTCCGCCACCCTGTTCAACAAGGGGCTGGAAATGATTGAAGCCCGCTGGCTCTTTGACGTCCCCATGGAAAAGGTGGACGTCATCGTCCACCCGCAGAGCATCGTGCACTCCATGGTGGAATACCGGGACGGCACGGTGCTGGCCCAGATGAGCAGCTCGGACATGTGCTTCCCCATCCAGTACGCCGTCACGTGGCCGGACCGCGTTCCCAACTCCCTCAGGCAGCTCAACTTTGCGGAAATCGGCCAACTGGTGTTCGAGGCTCCACGTCCGGACGCCTTCCCCGCCCTGGACCTGGCGCGCAGGGCCGGCGCCAGCAGCAGCACCCTGGCCGCCGTCTACAACGCCGCCAATGAAGTGGCGGTGGATGCCTTCATTAAAGGAAAACTCACCTTCCCCGGCATCTGGAAACTGGTGGAAGCCGTCATGAACGACCACACCCCGGCAGATCCCCGCGGAGAGCTGGCCCCCATCCTGGAAGCGGACCAGTGGGCCAGGCGGCGCGCGGCGGAACTGATTCCTTCCCTTTCCCGCCCTTCCTGACGCCATGACCGCCCGGACTCCCGCCGGAGCGCCCCCCCGGGCGGCGCGCATCACCATCCTGGACATCCTCCGGGCGCTGGCCCTGCTGGGCATCGTCATCGTCCACGCGCATGACCACTTCAACCTGTACCTTCCCATGCCCCCGGCGGAGGGATGGCAGGCCGCGGCCAACAGCGCGGCGGACTGGGCCTACGAACACCTTTTCGTCAGCAAATCCTTCCTTCTCTTCTCCTTCCTGTTCGGCCTCAGCTTCTTCATCCAGCTGGACAGGCAGGAACGGAAAGGCGTCGACTTCCGGAAGCGCTTCATGTGGCGTCTGGCGCTCCTGTTCCTGCTGGGGCTGGCGCACACCCTGTTCTACGACGGGGACATCCTCACCATCTTCGGCGTTCTGGGTTTTGCCCTGGTGGCCCTGTACAGATGCAGTACCGCGCTTCTGGTCATCCTCTGCCTGCTGTGCCTGATGCAGCCCGTCGCCTTCATGGACACGCTGTCCCGCGCCGGGCTGGCGGACCTGTGGCCGCATTCCTCCGGCTGGTTCCACCCGGCCTCCCCGGCGGCAGGCCCTTCGCGTGAATTCCTGTACGCCCACGGCAGCTGGGGGGAAGCGGCCCTGTGGAACCTGACGCAGGGCCAGGCGGGCAAATGGCAGTTCTTCCTGCTCAGCGGCCGTATCTGGCAAACGCTGGGCCTCTTCATCCTGGGCATGCTGGCGGGCAGATGGCGAACCTTTGAAGACGCGCCCAACAAGCGACGCCTGTTCCTGCGGATGCTGGGAATCTCCGGAACCCTGTTTCTGGCTCTCCTGGCCGCGCGCCTGTTCCTTCCCTCCCGGCTGGACTCCGCGCTGGGAGCGGACGCGGGGCACCTCCTGCATCAATGGGAAAACCTAGCCTATACCGCGGCCTTCGTCTCCGCCGCCGTCCTGCTGTTCACCCATCCCGGCCTTCTCCTGCCATCCAGGCTGCTCAGCAGCACCGGAAAATGCACGCTGACGTGCTACGTCACCCAAACGCTGGTATTCACGTTCCTGTTCTTCGGGTGGGGGCTGGGACTGGCGCAGGACATGGGGCCGTGGGCATGCCTGTGCGCCGCCGTTGCCGTCTTCCTGCTTCAAGCCTGGGCCTGCCGCCTCTGGCTAACCCGCTTCCTGTACGGCCCCCTGGAATGGCTCTGGCGCACCGCCACCATGTGCCGCATGCAGCCGTTCCGCAAGCGCATGCCATAGGAAGGGCTGCTCTCTTCCCCCTGTGCACGTTAAAGCCCGGTTTCCCCGCAGGAAGGGGGAATGAAGCGCATGGCCTCCTGCGTCCGGTCCGGGATAAAGCCGTTCCTTTCGTAAAAGGGCGCCCCTTCCCGGTAGGAAGTAAGCACCACGTTCAAATACCCGGCATAGCGCCTTTTGCACAGCTCCAGCAGGCGGGAACCGACGCCGCACTTTTGGTACAGCGGATGCACCAGCAGGTAATGGACATACGCCGTCATGGTTCCGTCATCCATGGCGGCGATCAGTCCCGCCAGCCTGCCGCCGTCCCAGGCGGAAAACACGGTCCCGTAATGACGCAATGCTTCCGCCAGGCGTTCCGGATGCCGCCCGGATTCCCATTGGACGGAAAGGAACAATTCCTCCACCGCCGCCGGAGAGAATTCTTTGGTGTCACTGTAGGAAAGAACCACGGGAAAAGGTATTTAGTCCGTAAAAAAGGCTTTCCGCCCTGCGGGGCGGAAAGCCTGAAAAAGAGGAAAAAAGCGTTTTACTCGCCGTCTTCCGCGTCAAAGGCGGAATCTTCGGAATCAAAGTCCTCATCCAGGTGGGCGGTGAATTTCTTCACGCGCTGCTGGACGGGAAGCGGAGAGAGCACCATGTGCATGGTATTGCCGGCCAGGCGCGGAGCCTGGTCCACCTGCGCCATGGTCTTCAAGTCCGCAATGACCTTGTTGAACATGTCATAGCCAAGTTCCTGGTGGGCGTTCTCACGGCCGCGGAAGCGGAGCTGGAAACGGACCTTGTGGCCGTGGTCCAGAAAGCTTTCCGCACGGGCCAGCTTCACGTTGTAGTCGTTTGTGTCCGTCCCGATGCGGAGCTTGACTTCCTTAAGCTTGATCGTGCGGCTCTTGTTGTTTTTCTGGAGCTTGGACTGCTGGTACTTGTACCGTCCGTAATCCACCACGCGGCACACGGGCGGATCGGCATTGCCCGCCACTTCCACCAGGTCCAGGCCCAGGGCCTTGGCCTTTTCCAGCGCGTCGCGCGTATTCATGACGCCGAGCTGGTCGCCGTTGGCGGTCACCACGCGCACGCGGGGGGCGCGGATGCGTTCATTCACACGGGTTTGATCACCGCGCTCACGGCGGCGATTACCATCATTATTCTTCGTTGGCTTGATTGGCACGTCCGGATACTACTAAACTAAATAAAATAACTTGGCAACTCAAATCATGGGGGAAATATGACGTTCCGCAATTTCCCTGACCACAACGTCCGCAAACTGTTCAAAGGGCATCGCCCCCAGGTCTCCCTTGTCCCTGTGGCGGACGGAAACGGTGCCTTCCTCCGCCTCACGCTGGCCGAGCACCAGCATGTAGGGAACGCGGTCCAGGCGGGCGTTGCGGATTTTCGCGCCGATCTTGTCCGGCGTTTCATCCACCGTCACGCGCACTCCCCTGGCGGCCAGGGCGGCGCGGTGCGCGGCGGCCACGTCCATCACCTTGTCGGAGATGGGGAGGACGCGCACCTGTTCAGGGGAAAGCCAGGTGGGGAATTTCCCTTCAAAGTGCTCAATCAGCAGTCCCGTGAAGCGCTCCATGGAGCCGAAGGGCGCGCGGTGCACCATCACGGGGCGGTGCGGCTTGTTGTCCGCTCCGGTGTAATGTAGGTCAAAGCGTTCCGGCAGGTTGTAGTCCACCTGCACGGTGCCCAGCTGCCATTCACGGCCGATGGCGTCGCGCACGATGAAGTCGATCTTGGGGCCGTAAAAGGCGGCTTCCCCGGCTTCCTCGCTGTAGTCCGCGCCCAGCCATTCCGCGGCTTCCCGCAGGGCCTGTTCCGCCTTGTCCCAGTTTTCCGGAGAGCCCACGTATTTGTCGCTTTCCGGGTCACGCATGGAAAGGCGCACGCGGTAGTCCGTCATGCCCAGCGTGCCGAAGATGGTTTTCACAATGCCCAGGCACTGGCGGATTTCCCCGGCCAGCTGGTCAGGCGTGCAGAAAATGTGGGCGTCGTCCTGCGTGAAGCCGCGTACGCGGGTCATGCCGCCCAGCTCACCGCTCTGTTCCCAGCGGTACACGGTGCCGAACTCCGCCAGCCGCACGGGAAGGTCCCGGTAGGAATGGGCGTCATTCGCGTAAATTTTGATGTGGTGCGGGCAGTTCATCGGCTTGAGCATGTAGCCCTCAATGGTGCCGTCAGCCAGCCCGTTGAACAATTCCGCGCAGGAAGCCCCTTCCTGGCTGAGCTTTTCCATGGCGTCCCGTTCCGGGATGGGCGCGTACTGGCTTTCCTGGTAATACGGGAAGTGGCCGGACGTGCGGTACAGGTCCAGCTTGCCGATGTTGGGCGTGTACACCTGGGAATAACCCAGCTTGTCCAGCTCTTCCGTAATGAAATCCTGGAGGGAGCGGCGGATGAGGGCCCCCTTGGGCTTCCAGAGGATCAGGCCCTGGCCCACCGCCTCGTCAATGCAGAACAGGCCCAGTTCACGGCCCAGCTTGCGGTGGTCGCGGCGACGCGCTTCCTCCAGCCGTTCCAGGTGCTCGTCAAGCTGGGTGCGGTTCGGGAAGCAGGTGCCGTAAATGCGCTGGAGCATGGGGCGGTTCTTGTCCCCCTTGTAGAAGGCGCTCGCCACGCTCATGATCTTGAACGCCTTGCAGTTGCCCGTACGGCCCACGTGCGGGCCGGCGCACAGGTCCGTAAAATCTCC
This sequence comes from Akkermansia muciniphila, assembly GCA_947624785.1. Lineage (GTDB taxonomy): Bacteria > Verrucomicrobiota > Verrucomicrobiia > Verrucomicrobiales > Akkermansiaceae > Akkermansia > Akkermansia muciniphila_F. Next base: position 54,500 of record CANQLV010000016.1, read on the forward strand.
GTTGCGGTACAGGGAAATCTCCTCGTCTTCCGGGATGTCGTTCAGCAGGTCAATTTTAAACCGGGAAGGCGTATTGCGCGGCCCAAGGGCGCCCAATTCCCCGGATTCCGCCATCTTCAAGGCCTCCGCACGGGAAATGACTTCCTTCTGGAAGGTCTGGTTTTCCTTCACCACCTTCTTCATCTCCTCTTCAATGCGCTCAAAATCCTCTGTGCTGATGCGGTGGTCCAGCTCCACGTCGTAATAAAAACCGTTATCCACGGCGGGGCCGCCGGCCAGCTGGGCGTCCGGCCAGAGGCGGCAAATGGCCGTAGCCAGAACGTGCGCGCAGGAGTGGCGCAGCCGTTCCAGATCAGACATCTGATGGCGTTCTTCAAGAGTCTTTCTTTCCTTGTGTTCGGACATACGCGCATTAGTTAACCTCCCCCAGGCACTGTTGGCAAATGCAAAAAACCCTCCTCTCCAAAAATTCAAGGCATGAACGCCGCGGAGACTTTCCGGAAGAGAACGAATACTTTCCCCTTTTTCTTCTTTACGGTTGCCGCACTGGGAAATCCGGTATAACAAGAAATTCATGCTGAATGTCATCTGCCATACCTTGGGAGCCGCTCTTCTTCTGCTCGGCATATGGATCATTCTGCCAGACTGGTACGTTTTCATCTCCTTTCATTTCACCAAGTCTGAACGATGGAACAGCTTTTCCTTCACACCATTCGCAGGAGGAATCCTCGGTTGCTCCGCTCTCCGGCTTCTTCCTCCTACCCGAGAAATGGGCATTCGATGGCTTCCCATCCTTCTAGATTCCGGTATTATCCCGTACACAGCGTCCCTCTGGTTAAACAATTCTTCAAGTTTCTTTTTCGTCGTTCCCCATAAACATTTTCTCATCTTGCACCATCGCGGGGAGAACAGGAAAAAACGGAATGCAACCATTTACCTTCCATCCGCTATCCCTCCCTCAACGAGTGATTTACACCTGCGGCGGTTTATGCCATAGTGGCGGCCAGCGGTTATGAACATCCTCCCCCTCTCCCTTCTCTGCCTCTGCCTGCCCTGCGGACTCTCCCGGGGCGACCAGCCGCCTGACAGCGCGCCCGTCCGCTTCCAGATCAGCCTGAACCAGGCCGCGGAACACAAGGCTCCGGACCCGGGCCCCGTTCCGGACCAGAGCACGCCGTTCAATGCGGCCCGGCTACTGCTACGCGCCCTTCAGGAAAAAACGGACTGGAAAATCGAGCCGTACAAATCCCTGCCCGCCACCTCCCCTTTTGTAGGCCAGCTCAAACTGAAAAGCATCCTTTCCCGCATGGAGGCGGTCCAGGCGTATGTGACCGGAGCGGCTCCGGAACGCCCCCCTTTTGTAGATGAAGCCTCCATTATCACCCAGGGAGACCTGGCGATGGCTTACATCATGCTGCCGGACAAGACAAACCCGTACGTTTATGCGGCCACTGCGGTGGCCCTGGTGAAAAAGGGCGGCCAGTGGAAGGCTTCCCTGACCCCCGGAAGCTTTGACAACACGTTCCTTCCGTTTGACGACCAAATCCGGGAGGAAGCGAAAAAAATATCCGCGGAAGCCAAGAAGAAAATCTTCGGTCTCGCCCACCAGTACTCCGTGGCCGCCGTCAAGGCCGCCCTGGAGCATATCAAGCGGTTCCGCGTGGAAGCCGTGAAGGGAAAATCGGACGACGAACTCAAGAAGCTGCTCATCCGCACCGTGAAGGGGGATGACCCGGCACGCATCGCCGCCCTGCTCGTTTCCCCGTACTACATGGAATCCGCCATCACCCAGAGCGCCCGGCTCACCCCCGTGGTCAAAGCCATGCGCCTTCAGGACAGGAGGGAGGAAAACCGCTACATCCAGCCCACCAACCTCAGCTTCATGACCTTCCCGAACACCATCCTTGTTCCCCTGCGCCCCCATCCGGACGACCAGCTGGACCCGAACAAACGGGATGAGGACCAGCAGGAGGAGGCCAATAAAAACAACGCGAAGAAGAACGGCAAGGATATCCACAGCATTGCGGCCATGACCATCCTGCCGCCGCGCATGAGCATGCCGGACACGGACAAGCCCGCTCTCATTTACCGCTATGCGCTGGAGAAAATCAAGGATCCCACGGATGGCTTCCCCGTCTTCAAGATGTATCTGACGGACGCCTTCACTTCATGGAACCTGAAAGCGGACGAATCCACCACCGCCCGCATCATGGCGGATTTTCACCGGACCTACCCCCCCCTGGCCTTTCCCACGCCGGAAGAGGCCGTGACCGCCGCCGGGCGCGCCCTGGCGAACCGGGACAGCCTGGCCATGATACGCATGCTGTCTCCGGCCAAATTCGCCTCCGTGAAGGAATTTGAAGACGCTCTCTCCCAGTTGAAAACGGTCATGGGCAGGATTCCCGCCCCCCGGACCGAGGTGAAGGAAAAAGGCGTTCCCGCCATCAAGGCGGCCTACGTTGCCGTCACCAGGGACGGCGCCCCCGGCATCAAGGCCACCATCGGCGTGCGGCCCGCTTCCAGGAACGGATTCTCCGTCAACAACCTGTACCTCACCAAAACGGACAGCGGCTGGATGGTCACCGGGGCAGATGCGGAGAACCCGCTGGCTCTGGACGAACAAAAGAAACCCTGAGAACCGCCCGGGGAACGCCCGCTCCTCTAGCAAACAACCTTTTCCATTATCACATCATGATGAATCTACCGATACGGCCGCGCCGCAACAGAAAATCCGCCAACATCCGGGGCCTCATCCGGGAAACCTCCCTCTCCCCGGAACACCTCATTTACCCGGTTTTCGTTCATGAAGGAACCGGAAATCAGCCCATCTCCTCCCTGCCCGGTTGCACGCGCTGGAGCGTCAAGGGCCTGGTGGAGGAAGCCAAGCGCCTGATGGACCTGGGCATCCGCACGCTGGACCTTTTCCCGGCCATCCCGGACGGGAAGAAAACCCCGGACGCCTGTGAGGCCTGCAACCCTGACGGCCTTATTCCGCGCACCATTTACGCGCTCAAGAGCGAGGTTCCCGGCATCACCGTCATGACGGACGTGGCGCTGGACCCCTACAATTCAGACGGTCACGACGGCCTGGTGGAGTTCCGCTCCGACGGCACGATGGAAATCCTCAATGACGACTCCGTGGAGGTTCTCTGCCGCCAGGCTCTGTGCCACGCGGACGCCGGGGCGGACATCGTCTCCCCCAGCGACATGATGGACGGCCGCGTGGCCGCCATCCGCGCCACCCTGGATTCCGAGGCCCTGGACGACGTCTCCATCATGGCCTATACCGCCAAGTACGCCAGCGCCCTGTACGGGCCGTTCCGCGGCGCGCTGGAAAGCGCGCCGAAGGAGGGGGACAAGAAAACGTACCAGATGGACCCCGGCAACATCCGTGAAGCCCTGAGGGAAGCTCAGCTGGATGAAGCGGAAGGCGCGGACATCCTGATGGTGAAACCCGCCACGCTGTACCTGGACGTGATGGCCGCCATGCGGAAGCACGTGACGCTGCCCATCGCCGCCTACCACGTCAGCGGGGAGTACCTGATGATCAAATCCGCCGTGGCTTCCGGCTGGCTGGATGAACGGGAAACCGTTCTGGAGACTCTAACCTCCATCCGGCGCGCCGGGGCGGACATGATCCTCACGTATTACGCCCCCCAGGCCGCCGAATGGCTTAAACAACGCTGACGCCGCACGGCCTCCGCACCGGAGGTGGACGTACGGTCCAGAATACCGCTCTCCGCATGTCTACCTCCACAAAAATATTTGTCGGCATCGTGATCGTCGTCGTCATGGCGCTCACCTCCCTCTGGGGCGTCTATGCCCCCACCTTCTCGGAAGCCTACGTACTGCCCGTACAGATGACGACGGCGGACGGCGCCCCGCTGGGCAATTTCCAGTGCCGCCCGGTGGCCGCGGAAAACGGGAAGACGCTCCTGGTCTTCCGGGATACGGACTTCCTGCGCCAGACCACGGGGAACATGGTCCATTCCAAAATCATCCTTTCCTACAAGGGCACGCCGTTCTTTGAAGGCATCGTCCCCGGCCCCATGGAGGCCATAGAAATTCCCTCCGGGAGCCTTCCGCCCCAGTTCCAGGCGCTCCAGCAGAACTGACATGGGCAGCCCCGGAAAAGAAAACCTCCGGACCGGGAACCTCCCTGTTATGGCATTGTTACTGAAAGGGCGCAGGTTTCTCTATACAAACGGGGAAACATTGTGGTTTTATAGAATCAAACGATGAGTGATTCAGCCTATACCATTCTGATTGCGGAGGATGACGACAGCATCAGGCACGCCCTGACGGACGTGCTGACCGCATCCGGCTACGAGGTGCTGGCGCTGGAAGAGGGCCTGGCCGCCATCCGCGCCGTGCGGGAACGCAACTTCGACCTGGCCCTGCTGGACGTAGCCATGCCGGGAGCTGACGGCTTCCAGGTGCTCCAGGTCATGTCTGCGGAGCGCCCCGGCACGCCCGTCATCATGCTCACGGCGCGCGGGGAGGAGGAGGACCGCGTGCAGGGACTCAAGCTGGGGGCGGACGACTACATCGTCAAGCCGTTCAGCATACGGGAGCTGCTCGCCCGCATCGAGGCCGTGCTGCGCAGGTCCCCGGAACGGCCGCGCCAGCTCCGGGAAATCCGCATCCCCGGAGCATCCCTGGACAGCGCCAACCGCCTGCTCACCTTTGAGGACGGAAAGGAAACCTCCCTGACCGCACGGGAATTCGAATTCCTCACGTACATGGCCACCCATCCCAACCGCGTCATCACGCGGGACGAACTGCTCCGGCGCGTGTGGGACGTGGACCCGCGCCTGACGGATACGCGTTCCGTGGAAATGACCGTCATGCGCCTCCGGGACAAGCTGGGGACCGTCGCGGCCGCCCCGCTGGAAACGCTCAGAAGCCAGGGCTACCGCTGGAACTCATCCTTCGTCTCCTGACCCGTGAACCGGCGCATACGCATCACTCTGCTGGCAATCAGCCTGCTGCTGGTCATCGGCACGCTCGGATGGCTTACCCACGTTCTGCTGGTGCAGGCGGAGGAAACGGGCCACTCCGAACAGCGCATCAGGGTGGAGGCCCTGGCTCATGAAGCCAAGCTGGAAATGGACCGCCTGCTGACCTCCTTCATCACCTTTGAACAAGCCCGCGGCTACTTTGAATACCAGCCCTTTTACGCCTACAAGCGCCCTTATGACCAGCGCATGGGCTCCCCGGAACCCGGAGAGGCCGCCCGCGGCTCCAACCTCTCCTCCTACCTGCCGGACTACGTCACGGCCTACATCCAGATTTCCCCTTCCGGCCACGTAACCGGACCCGCGCTGGACCCGCAGCTTGCCGAACATCTGAATGAGCAGAAGGACCTTTATCAACGGTTGAACGGCAAGGTCTCCGCCCTCACCTCCGTGCCGTCCAGCGGCAACCTCTGGACGGACATCCGGAATGAAATCCTGCATGAAGCCCCGGAACCGGAGCCGACGGCATCCGGTACGCCGGCCCAGGTGGAAACCGTCACCTCCTTCGTCCCCGTGGAAGACGGGGGGAACCTCTACATCCTGCGCCAGGTGCACACCAGCCGCGGCGTCTATTTGCAGGGGGCCCTGATGAACATGGAAAACCTGAACCGGCGGCTGCCCGGCCAGGTAAAGCTGTTGCTTCCCCACAGCCGCCTGGCTACCTTCGACCCCTCCTCCCCGCCTCCCGCAGAAGCGCGGCAGACGGGTACGCTCCCCTTTGCCAACGCCCCCCTGGTCTTTCTGCCGGGAGACACCGGAGCCGTCCCCCTCCAGGACCACAAAAAAATGCTGACCTGGACGCTCACGCTCATCTGGAGCATGGTGCTGCTGGGCGCGGCAGGAGTCATCTGGCTCATGCTGGGCACCTTCCGCCTGGAGCAGCGCCGCGGGGACTTCGTCTCCGCCGTCACCCATGAACTCAGGACGCCGCTCACCTCCTTCTCCCTGTATACGGAAATGCTGGAGGACGGCATGGTGCCGGAGCAGAAAAAGCCGGAATACTACGCCAACATGCAGCGGGAATGCCGCCGCCTGGAACACCTGATTGAAAACGTGCTCTCCTACTCCCGGCTCCAGCGGAACGCCATCCGCCGCACGCGGGATACGCTCACCTGCCAGGAACTCTTTGAACCCATTGCGGAAAAAATAGACCGCCGGCTCCGGGAGGCGGGTATCAGCTTCTCCTTTGCCCTAGCGCAGCCCATCCGCATCCTGCCCATTCATACGGATGCCGTCTCCGTGGAGCAGATCATGGACAACCTGACTTCCAACGCCATTAAATACGCCAAGGGGGAAAACGCCAAAGTCCAGCTCACCGTCCAGGCGGACCGCCACAACATCGTCATCCGCTTCCGGGACAACGGCCCGGGCATCTCCCCGAAAAACCGCAAGCTGGTGTTCAAGCCCTTCCGGCGCACGAAGGACGCCTCCGACAGCCGCAAGCCCGGCGTAGGCCTGGGACTGGCGCTGGCCAAGGATACGGCACGCTCCCTGGGGGGGGACCTGAAACTGGAATTCGGCACCTTGGGGGGAGCCAGCTTCCTGCTGACACTTCCCAAATCCTGAATCCGCCAGGGGGTCTTCTCGCCTGCATCTGCTTCCCGGCCCGCACGGAAGCATCTTTCCTCTTCCATCGCATCCCCTTCCCTTGCCCGGCCGCTCCACAAAACATCCCGGTCGGGAAAATCCCGTCCGGTATGCTATGCGCTTGCCTTCACGTGACGGATATGTGACATTGAACCGCAACGCACGGCGGGACGAAAAATTCCCGTTCCACGCAGGAATATCCGCCTTCCCTTCCGGCGCGGCGGAGCGCAAAACGCATGGACACGCTATCATGAGTAAAAGGATTTTGATCACCGGAGGAGCCGGCTTCATCGGTTCCCACCTCAGCGAACGGCTTCTGAAAGAAGGCCATGAAGTCATCTGCATGGACAACTTCTTCACGGGCAGCAAGCAAAACCTCCTTCACCTGACGGACTATCCCGGATTTGAAATAATCCGCCATGACGTCACCGTTCCCTGCGTGATGGAAGTGGATCAAATCTACAATCTGGCCTGCCCCGCCTCCCCTCCCCACTACCAGTTTGACCCCATCCACACGGTTAAAACTTCCGTGCTGGGCGCGCTGAACATGCTGGGCCTCGCCAAACGGTGCAAGGCCAGAATCCTCCAGGCTTCCACCAGCGAGGTGTACGGCGACCCCATGGTCCATCCCCAGCCGGAAACCTACTGGGGGAACGTCAACCCCGTGGGCGTCCGCTCCTGTTATGACGAAGGCAAAAGATGCGCGGAAACCCTGTTCATGGACTACCGCCGCATGAACGGGGTGGACATCCGCATCATCCGCATCTTCAACACCTACGGACCGCGCATGAACCCGAACGACGGCCGCGTGGTCTCCAACTTCATCGTGCAGGCGCTGAAGGGGGAAGACATCACCATTTACGGAACGGGCAAGCAGACCCGCAGTTTCCAGTACGTGGACGACCTGGTGGAAGGCATGGTCCGCATGATGAACACGGAAGGCTTTTCAGGCCCTGTGAACCTGGGAAATCCCGTGGAATTCACCATGCTGGAACTGGCGGAAAAAGTCATTGAAATGACGGGTTCCCCCTCCAAAACGGTTTTCCGTCCCCTGCCCCTGGACGACCCGGCCCAGCGCAAGCCGGACATTCGGCTGGCGGGAGAAAAACTGGGATGGAAGCCCAATATTCCCTTGGAAAAAGGCCTTGAAAAAACCATCGCCTACTTCCGGAGCATTCTGTAGCGTTTTCGGAATGCCGCATGCCTATGCGGCAATCGAATAATTATTGAGCGCCGGCAAATTGATTTTATTAAAAAGCGTGGCTTACAGCCGCGTTCCTTCCGGTCGCCGCACAGGCATGCGGCGCGCCAAGAAGGCAATCCGGAAATTCCGGGAGGACTCCCATGGGGTCCATGAACTCCGGCATGCCGAAAGGTTCATTACCCGTTTTTGGCTGGTGCCGTAAAACGGTTTGGCTACAATGAATTGTTATGAAACATGCCGACGCCCACGGAATCTATTCCACTCAAGCCACCGTCCGCACTTATGAAAGCGGGGCGGACGGCCTCATGAAACCGGAAACGGTTCTGCACTGGTTTCAGGAAATAGCGGAAGCCCATGCCTCCTCCCTCGGCTTCGGCTATGACTTTGTGATGTCCCGCGGCCTGGCCTGGGTGGAAGTGCGCCTGGACGCGGCCATCAGCCGCCTTCCCCGGTGGAAGGAAACGGTGGAACTCCGCACCTGGACCGCGCAGGAAACGCCGCTGCTGGCGCGCCGTAATCTGGAAATAAGGGACGCCCGGGGAAACCGGATTGTCATGGCAAGCTGCCTGTGGGCCGTCATTGACGTACGCCGCAGACGCCCGGTGCCGTTAAACAGGCACATTGACGCCTTCCCGGACACCCCGTGTGAAGAAACGGTGGCTCCGGTGGCCATGGATACCTCGGGCCTTCTGCCGACCATCCGGGAATGGATGGCGGAACGCCGCGATACGGACTTCAACCGCCATATCAACAATGCCGCCTACCTGGTCTGGGCGCTGGAATCCCTGCCGGAATCCTGGCTGGAGAACCACGAACTGACGGGAATCCACCTGCATTTCAAGAAGGAAACCCATGCGGGAGAATCCATGAAATCCCTGTTGTTCCGCCAGGACGCCCTCACCTCCCACCACCTCATGCACGGAGACGAACTGCGGGCGGAAGCAGTGCTGGAATGGAAAGCCGCTGCAATCGCATAAAAAAGGCCCTGTTTCCCGCCTTCCGGATTTTTCTGACATCAGACAGCGGAAAAGGCTTCCGGAAGTATTCTGCGCGTTTTTATAGAAGAGGATGGGATAAGGGAGAGTTGAGGGGGCAGAGTTGAGATTGGACAGATTTGGACTTGATGGACAGGATGGATACCATTTTTCTTCTCTACTAAGCCCGTTCTGTCCGCTGGGTCCCTTGCGTCCATCTTTTCCGGAGGATGCCGTTTCCTTACATAGCAGGGCCGTTCCGGCTCTTGTCCGCAACGGCCCTGTTAGTCATGAAGAGCGCGGAGCCTTGACGCTCCACTCTTCACTCTCAACCCTCCTTAAAAGTCATACCGGTAGCCGATACTTCCGTTTACCGAGTTCGCTCCGTCCCGGAAGTCCGCGTTCCCGTTCACGAAGACCGTTCCCTGCGTCCCTACCGGCACGCTCAGCCCCGCTCCGATTTGCAGCGCCGTCGTTCCCACCTTGGCACCACGCACGCTTTGCATGAAGCCGGGGTTGCCCAGCAGCCCCACATTGGTTTCTCCGCGGCGGTCGCCCATGTCCTGGGCCGCGTTCACCCGGAACTCCGCCAGCGCTTCTCGCCCGAAGATGTTGCTCCCAATGAGCCCCATCCACCGGCCCCCAAGCGCCACCGTTCCCGTCGT
>CANQLV010000017.1 GCA_947624785.1 Akkermansia muciniphila
GAGAGTGGAGAGTGGAGAGTGGAGAGTGGAGAGTGGAGAGTGGAGAGTGGAGAGTGGAGAGTGGAGAGTGGAGAGTGATTTTAGATTAAGAATTATTTTTAATTTGGAGGGAGACGGTTTTTGTGGTGGAGGTGAGGAGGCGTTTGAGTTCTTCTCCATCCCGGTAAATGCTGGCGTGCATTTCTTCCGTCAGGAAAGAGGTGTCTTTAAGCAAATCCAGCCAATAGAGGGTTTCCGAGCATTCCTTCAAGGCAATGTAAATGTTGGAAAGGAAATCCTTTTTGCTGATGGCGCATTCCGCCTCCGCCAGGTTGACTCCGATGCCGGTACCGCTTCTCAGCAGTTGTTTTGAAAGTACGAACTCGTTCCTGTCATTGCACAAAAACTGGTACAGGCGGACAATGAGAACCGCAAATTTGCGGCTTTTTACTCCGGTGATTCCTTCCATGTCACTGAACTCTCAACCCTTCATAAAATGCCCAGCTCTTTAAGCTGCTGGATGGGGCGTTCCGGCCAGAGCTTGTTGGCGATGGGGCTGGCGGGGCTGGGGTGGAGCAGGGTGCCGATGGTGAAGCTTTTGCCGGGAAGCCGTTCGGCGGCGTCCCGCAGCTTCTGCGTGGCGTAGGCTCCCACCCCTACCAGGGTATGCGGGTTCAGGATGGTGATGAGGGAAACCAGGTGCTCCATGCACACGGCATCCACGGCGGCGCGCTGTTCCGCCGGCAGTTTGTCCGGCGTGATATTGGCCCCCGTGGCTCCCATCCAGATCAGCGGGCAATAATTGGCCACGTAATTGTGCCGGAAGAAGTTTTCCGCGGTGCCGAAGGCTTCCGCAAAAAGTCCCCACAGGCGGCGTCCGCTGACTTCCGACCGGGGGCAGCTGAAGCCGTCCACGGGGCGTTTGGGATGGGTGTGCTCCGGGCTGCCGACTTCTCCGCGGATGTGCAGCCAGTTGACGACCGCGTCCACTTCCCCGAAAGGGACGCCCGTCTGGGCCATGCCGAAGGGGCCGGGATTCATGCCCAGGAAGAAGTGGCTTTTTTCCCCGTTCCCGTAGGCGCGCACGTACTGTTCATGGGGGGCCCAGGCGTAGGTGAGCGGGTTGTAGGTAAAATGGACCGGGTCTCCGAACTGGAGCCGCTCCGTGCCGTCCCGGAGGGCGGCCGTGGCCTTCAGAATGGCTGTTGCGGTGTCGTTCATGCCACTGCATCATGGAGCGTTGCCGTTTATTGCGCCAGCAAAAACTCCGCGCTTGCATTATTTGTCCGGCCCGGTAACATTTCCCCCCGGACAAGTTAACCTTATTACTTATGAGTGGAATAGCCATTATGACATCAGGCGGTGACGCCGCCGGAATGAATCCGGCGATCAGGGCGGCTGTGGATCATGCCCGCCAGCTTGGAATGAACCCGTACGTTGTCTATGACGGCTTGGAAGGACTGATTGATGGAAAAATCAAGGAAGCCACCCGGGAACTGACCAGCGACATGATTTACAGGGGCGGCACTCTCCTCCGCTCCTCCCGGTCCAAGCGCTTTTTCGACTATGAATTCCGCAAGCAGGCCTACGACCACCTGAAGGACCGCAACATCGACAAGCTCGTCATCATGGGCGGCGACGGCTCCTTCCGCGCGCTGAACGACTTTTTCAATGATTTTGAAGTGCCCTTCGCAGGCATTCCGGCCACGATTGACAACGATATCGCCGGTACGGACTACTGCCTGGGCGTGGACACCGCCCAGAACGTGATTCTGGACTGCATCGACTCCGTCCGCGACACGGCCCGGTCCCACCACCGCGCCTTCGTGATTGAGACGATGGGCCGCGACTGCGGTTACCTGGCGATGACCACCGCCCTTTGCAGCGCGGCGGACATCTGCATCGTCCCTGAAATCCCGTACGACCTGGAATCCATTTACAAGCGCCTTCAGCCCGTCATCAACGAGGAAGGAAGCTGCATCATCGCCGTAGTGGCGGAAGGCACCCGCGTGGCGCAGTACCTGACCCGCTGGCTGACGGAACGCGCCGGCATGGACACCCGCCTGACCGTGCTGGGCCATGTGCAGCGCGGCGGCTCACCCACCGCCCGCGACCGCCTGATGGGCACCCGCTTTGCCACCCGCGCCGTGGAAGCCCTGAACAACGGGGACATCAACCAGATCATGGTGTACCATGACGGCCAGTACGGCTATGCGTCCCTGGACGCTGTGGCCGGGCAGCAGTATTCCGTGAATCCGGACATCATCAACCTCTGCCGGGAACTGAGCTGCTAGCTGGTTCCGCGGTTCCCAGCCCCGCTTTTCCGCGCCCATGCCTCCATGTTCCCGGCGGCATGGGCGGATTTGTTTTGAAAAAACCTGCCGCTGCTGTATGATGGCGCCGCATCTTTCCCTGCAAACAGTGTTATGAAAGTTATCGTTACGGGCGGCGCCGGATTCATCGGCTCCAATCTGGTCAGGCTGCTGCTTGAGCGCGGCCATGAAGTCCTGAATATTGACGCCCTGACTTATGCCGGCAATGTCCGTTCCCTGGACGGCGCGGCGGACTCTCCGGCGTACCGCTTCCTGCACGCCGACGTTCGGGACGCCGCCCTGATGCGGCGCGCTCTGCGGGAATACGAACCGGACTGGGTGATGCACCTGGCGGCGGAATCCCATGTGGACCGTTCCATTGACGATCCGGGGGATTTCATGACCACCAACGTCATGGGCACCTTTTCCATGCTCCAGGCCGCCCTGGAATATTACCGTTCCCTGGAGGGGGAGAAGAAGGAGCGCTTCCGCTTCCACCACATTTCCACGGACGAAGTGTACGGCTCCCTGGGGAAGGACGGCCTGTTTACGGAATCCACGCCGTACCGCCCCCATTCCCCCTATTCCGCCAGCAAGGCGTCCAGCGACCATCTGGCGCGCGCCTGGCATGATACGTACGGGCTCCCCGTGCTGATCACCAACTGTTCCAACAACTACGGCCCCTACCAGTTCCCGGAAAAACTGATTCCCGTGGTCGTCCTGAAGGCGCTGGCCGGAGAGCCCATCCCCGTGTACGGCAAGGGGGAAAACGTGCGGGACTGGCTGTACGTGGGGGACCACTGCGAAGCCCTGCTGACGGTTGTTTCCTCCGGAAAACCCGGGGAAACGTACAACATTGGCGGCAATAACGAGAAAACGAATCTGGAGCTGGTGGAGCTGCTGTGCTCCCATCTGGATGAATTGCGGCCCCGTGCGGACGGCCGGAGCTACCGGGAACAGGTCACCTTTGTGCAGGACAGGCCGGGCCACGACCTGCGCTATGCGATTGACGCGTCCAAAATACGGAAGGAGCTGGGCTGGACGCCGCGCCAAGACCATTCCTCCGGGTTCAGGAAGACCATTCAGTGGTATCTGGACCATGAGGAATGGTGGCGGGGAATCCTGTCCGGGGAATACCGTCTGGAACGTCTGGGAACCAATGGCTAGGAGATTGATATGAAAGGTATTGTTCTGGCCGGGGGAAGCGGCACGCGCCTGCATCCCGTCACGCTTTCCGTCAGCAAGCAACTGCTGCCCGTTTACGACAAGCCGATGGTGTATTACCCCATTTCCGTGCTGATGCTGGCCGGGATACGGGAAATCCTCGTCATTTCCACCCCGCGGGACCTGCCTCTGTACCAGGACCTGCTGGGGGACGGAAGCAGGTTCGGCGTAACCTTTGAATACCGGGAGCAGCCCAGGCCGGAGGGACTGGCTCAGGCCTTCATCATCGGGGAGGAATTCATTGGAAAGGATACCGTGGCCCTGGTGCTGGGGGACAACATTTTTTACGGGCGCGGCCTGACGGAGAAGCTGAAGCGCGCCGCCGAACTGACAAGCGGGGCGACCATCTTCGGCTACCAGGTGCACGATCCGCACCGTTTCGGCGTGGTGGAATTCAATGAGGAGGGGAAGGCCGTCTCCATTGAGGAAAAGCCGCTCAAGCCCAAGTCCGACATGGCCGTGACGGGCCTGTATTTTTACGACAACCAGGTGGTGGAGATCGCCAAAAGGATTCCCAAGTCCTCCCGGGGGGAACTGGAAATCACGTCCGTGAACCAGGAATACCTGAAAATGGGCCTTCTGAATGTGGAAAAGCTGGCGCGCGGCTACACGTGGCTGGATACCGGCACGCATGACACCCTGCTGGAGGCCTCCATGTTCGTGCGCACCCTGGAGCGCCACCAGGGCTTCAAGGTGGCCTGCCTGGAGGAGATAGCCTTCAACAACGGATGGATTTCACGGGAGACGCTTCAGGGCCAGGCGGGAGCCATGAAAAATAACGGCTACGGCTGTTATCTGGATGAACTGGTGAAATAGGGGAATCCCCCCTTTTTTTCAGGAATTTCCCGCCGTGGCCTGCCTCCCGCGCACGGCTGCTGCGCTTTTCCCGGCTGATGGGGCGGTGCCCTTTTTTACAGCTTCCACCGTGCCGGAAAGGGGATAATCCGGGGAGAGGGCGGCCTGCGTTCCGTCGTAAAATTCCAGATGGTATTCCCGGTTCTGTTCCGGGTCTCCCGTAGCCAGGGAAATGCGGTACCTGTCCCCCAGGTCGCGGACCATGATAAACCCGGGCCTGTCCACGCTCTTCAGCGGTGCCGGAAGATCGGAACAGGGTGCAAAAACCGCGTATCCCGTGGTCCCGGTGGAGCGGTGCGCTACGGCATGCGCCGCGGTGTCTTTCCTGAGGATTTCCACGGGCGGCTGTTCGGATGAGATGGCGGCGAATGCTCTTTCCTGCCCGGGAGCGGGGGAGATGCACATGGTGTAGCAGCAGGAAGCCGCTGCCGGGTCTCTGCCGTGGTCCAGATAGGCCAGGGCGAAGGTTCCGCGGGTGGGGGCGTAATAGTCGGCATTCGCGGGCAGGGGTGATTCACGGAACAGCTTTCTCCGGATGTCCAGGCACGGATTTTCCCGCGGATTTTTAAGATCCCGCGTATTGAAATATGTCCACTCCTGTTCACTGATGCGGCAGACGACCGGGACGCCGGGATGAATATAATAGCAATTTCCCATCAAATCGCGCAACAGGGTGGGGGTGTTTCCGTCCTGCCGGGAATGCACGGCCGGCTTTCCGTTGACTAGGAGTTCCGTTTTCAGCGCCTCCATGGATTGCTGGAACAGGGTAGTGACAATGTTCCTGCCGTCAGGCAGGGAAGGGCTGATATTCGTGGTGATGACGGTGATGAGGTTATCAAAAAAGAACGCGCTCTTTTTAAAGGCAATGTCCCGGCAATTGAAATCATTCCCCCAGACGCCGTTCCCGTCCATCTCCACGCCTCCGGCCATGTTGTTGCGGTTGTTGAACAGGGCGTACCCCTCAAAAAGCTCATGGCTCTCCCTGACGGGGTTGGTCCCCGCGGGCCAGTGGTTCCAGTTCCAGCCGGAGCGGCGCCAGCCCGTTTCCCGCCCCATGGTGATGAACATGGTGCCGTTCCTGCTGTAGCGTCCGTAATTGTTGGACTCCGTCCAGCCGTAAATCTCCAGCCCCCTGTGCTTTTGAAGCATTCCCACGGCTGCCGCCTGCCAGCCATTCCGGCGGTGGATACCCGTTGCTGCCAGGTTCAGGCTCATGTGGCCTTCCGGCAGGATGGGCGCAATGCCCATGGAACGGTACGTTTTAGCCTCCGGCGTTTGCTCCTGTTCCAGCGCGGCCAGGTAAATTCCGGCCATCTCCCGGTCCGGCGAGGAGGGCTGGTCCGGACTGCCCAGCTGGGCCATCAGGAGGGCGGCGGGCGCAATGTTCAGATCCATGGGCGCTCCGCTGCGGAGATAAAGATTGGGCGCCAGTTGGCCATGCATGAGCTGGAAGGCGCATGCGCGCACATAGGCGCGCAGTTTTTCCTGGGTTGACGGGGAAATGCGGAACTCCGTATCCCGGAAGGGCAGAATCTGGGTGTGAAGCAGGGCCGGGGGCGTATAGCCGCCGTAGGACAAATGGTGCCCGGTATGGTGGTGGGCCGTTCCGTCCCTGCCGAAGGGAAGTCCGTTTGCTCCGATGACGAGGTCAAGATAGCGCTTGTAGGCGCGGAGCCGCTGGTAGCGTTCCGCTTCATCCGGAATCATCAGGATGGCCGCCGGCAGGTGGGAGGAATAATTGTAAAACTGGTCGCAGGAGCTGTACGGATGCTCGTCCAGCATGGCTTGGCCCATATTGAGGAAGGCGACGCTTTTGGCCATTTGGTCAAGAATTCCGGCACGGGAAAGCAAATCCCGGTGGGCGAAGACGGCCGGTGAAAAATGGCGGTAATCGTACCCGTTGCCTATCCAGCCGTAATTGCCGTTCCCCTCCTGGAACCCCTGGTCCAGAAAATGGCGGCACATGAGGATGTACATCTGTTCCGCCTTCCTCCGGTTATCCCCTTCTTCCCGCTGTACGGCGGCGGCCAGATTTCTGAACAGGGGCAGGAACGTCTTCTTGAAATCAACGGAACCGGGAACCGTATGGAACCCGTCGCCGGAAAGGATCAGTGGTTTTCCCGTTACCGCATCTCCGTTTTCACGGATATCCAGCAGGTTGAAATCCTGCTCCAATTCAGAAAAAGACCTGTAATTAACGCCTCCGTGGCCTTTCCCCTGGAAAAAATGGCGTTCCAGCCGCTCCATGTCAGCTCTGCTTTTGGCCCCAATCCGCTCCGCCGGAAGGAAGGGAGGCAGCCAGGGACGGTTGAGGCGGATGTCATGCCCGCTGTACCGGGTTTGTGATGGAGGCGCCTGGAGCAGTGAAGGATGATCCGCCCAGGGCTGCTGGTCGTCCGGCCGGACCGGGCTGGAAAGGAGGGCGGGGCTGACTGAATCCAGCCAGAGGGTGCCGGAGGGGATGGCAGGGCGGAAGACGGCCCTGCTGAATGTTGTCCCCGGCGGGATTCCGAGCCGTTCCAGATTAATTCCCAGCGGCCTCCATCCCCGGTAGTCCATGTTGAACCAGCAGGTGGTGATGAGGGTGTCCCCATGGTAAAGGTCCACGTAAAGGCGTTCCTTCTGCTCCTGTTCCAGATAAACCCAGAAGGCGAAGTGGGTGGCCGTTGTCCGGGTCCGTGCCGTGCTGCACGGGACAAACGTGTGGGAGAGGGAGGCGCCCGGCGTGTCCCATGTCCATTGAAGGGAATGCGTTCCTTCCTTATAGTGCCGGTTCGTCCGGTTGAGGGAACTGCCGGGGGAGGCGGCCCACCCGTTCGCGTTCCGCTCAAAACCGGAGAACGGCTCTCCTCCCCATGCGGAAGCAAGCAGGAAAAGGAATGCCGTCCAGTGGATGGTAAAGGGCATACTCAAGTTACTTCTTTCCGGACCCTTTTCTTTCAACGCCGTTATGGACCAGGGAATCCCCCCTGCCTGTTAGCGGCTGCCGGGCATTTCCGGGTCCTGAAGGTCCGGAAGGGAGGCTATTCCCGTTACATCCCGGAACAGGGTCCGGGCCAGCATGGCGGAAAGCGCGGCCAGTGCTGTTTCCAGCCCGCAGGAAAGCAGGAGGGCCGCATAGGGCAGTGCGGCGGCTATGGACGGGGCCGGGCCGGACAGCACGTTCCACAAAAGGAGGAACAGGAAAAACAGGGCGCTCTGCAATCCGTTGCATGCGGCCAGGATAGCCCAGGCCAGAAACCTCTTTCTGGCGCGCGGGGGATAGCCGCGGGTATAGGGAAAGGCAAAGAAGGCGGTGGCTGCGGCCAGAAGAAGGAACATCTCCCAGGTTCTTTCCATCTCCGCATACTGGAAGGCGGCGGCCTGCCCGGTGAACGGGATAAGCACGGCGTACAGGGCTGGAAGAACCGCCAGCATGCTCAGCACGCGGGTGACGCGGTTGCCGCGGGAGGCAAGCAGAACCCTGCTCCCCCACATGGAGATGCACGCCAGGGAAAGGATGCTGAGAAGGGCAGCCCAGGTTCCCGCGCCCAGCCATCCGGGCATCTGCTCCGGAGAGGCGGCCAGGACGGGGAGGGCCATGTGGATGAACGCCGTCAGGATGCTCCCCGCGCCGAAGAGGAAGGCGCAGGTTTTGATCAATGCCTTGGCTGCGGGATAAATCATCCAGTTCATGGGAGAGGGGCGGGCAATGATGAAGGCCGGGAAAAAGGAAAAGGACCGCCCCTCTGTGCGGGAGCGGTCCTGTAGGGTTAACGTGGAGTCATGGGCGTCAATGAGAATGACGGCAGGCAGGAGTTACTGGTATTGAGCCCAGTCGACATTCTTCATGTCTCCGCTCCTGGCCAGCTCGGCATGCATGCCCAGGGCGGCCCGGATGGACTGCGGAGTCTGGGCCTTGTCGCCGGACAGTTTCAGGTAATCCCAAAGGATGTTCTTGTAATCCGGATGGACGCAGTTTTCAATGATGGTCTGGGCCCGTTCTTTCGGACTCTTGCCGCGGAGGTCGGCAACACCCTGTTCGGTAATGATGATGTTGACGTCATGTTCCGTATGGTCATGGTGGGAGACCATGGGGACGATGGCGCTGATCTTGCCGTCCTTGGCAACGGACGGGCAGGTGAAGATGGAAATGTAAGCGTTGCGCGTGAAGTCGCCGGACCCGCCAATGCCGTTCATCATCTTTGTGCCGCCGATGTGCGTGGAGTTGACGTTCCCGTAGAGGTCGGCTTCAATGGCGGTATTGATGGAGATGACGCCGAGGCGGCGGATT
Source organism: Akkermansia muciniphila (assembly GCA_947624785.1). GTDB lineage: Bacteria > Verrucomicrobiota > Verrucomicrobiia > Verrucomicrobiales > Akkermansiaceae > Akkermansia > Akkermansia muciniphila_F. Next base: position 8,644 of record CANQLV010000017.1, read on the forward strand.
ACTTCCGGGCTGTTGGATATTTCCGAGGGGCGGAGCACCAGCTTGTCGCGGAAGAAGTCCATGTCCCTGTAAATGCCTTCCAGGCAGTCGTTCGTCACGGTCAGGGAACAGGCGCTGCCGAATTTCACGCGGCCTTCCCGGATCAGTCCGATGACGGAGTTCTGGATGACTTCCGTGTACATTTCAAAGGCGGGAATGGTCTTGTCGCGGCCCAGGGCTCCCAGCACGGCGTTTGCGATGTTGCCTACGCCGGACTGAAGCGGCAGGAAGGTGGAGGGGATAATGCCCCGTTTCATGTCGGCTGCCAGGAAATCCGCCACGTTCTGCCCGATTTTATCGGTCAGGGGGTCTGCCGCGGCAAAGGAGCGGGCTTCGTCCGGCCAGTTGGTTTCCACGATGCCTGCGATCTTCTTCGGGTCCACCTGGATGTAGGGTTTCCCGATGCGGTCGCTGGCTTTGTAAATGGGGATTTCACGGCGGTTGGGGGGATCCAGGGGTTCGTAAACGTCGTGCAGTCCCATGGCATTTTTGCTGTGGGCGGCGTTCAATTCCACGATGATCTTGTCGGCAAGGCGGCAAATGGTGGGAGCGATTCCGCCGGCGGCCGTCAGATAAATTTTACCGTCCGCCGTGACTTCGCATGCTTCGATGATGGCAACGTCTACTTTGCCCATGAATCCGTAACGGACTTCCTGGGCCATCTGGGACAAATGGATGTCGTTGTAGGCGATTTCCCCGTTGTTCACCGCCTTGCGGAAATCCACATTGGTGGTGTAGGGGGCGCGGTAGCGAATGGCCTTGGCGCGGGAAAGAACCCCGTCGCAGGAATCGCCCGTGGAAGCGCCGGTGAAGACGCTCACCTGGAAGGGGTTCCCCTTCGCGTGTTCCGCTTCTGCAATTTTTGCCAATTCAGCCGTAACAGCCTTGGCCGTCCCTGCGGGAGTGAACCCGCTCAGGCCAATGTGGTGGCCATGTTTAATCAGGCTTGCTGCTTCTTCTGGTGTTAGTTCCTTGTAACTCATGTCAGTGATTTTTGTTGGATGAAAAAGAAAGAAACTCCGTTTCAACGGAGCGGGCAGGCTTACTCTTCAATAAGCCTGTTGATCAGGTGCGCCGGAACGGTCCGGATGGCGCCGGCCGGAAGGGATAACACAGGATTGCCCTGATCGTCAATCCCTGTAAAAATTCCCCGGATGGTTTCGTCATCCGTAAGAATGGAAACCGGTCTTTGCCCATCCCATGCACGCGCCAGTCCCTTCTGAAGGGCAGGGATGCCGCCATGGGAAAAGGTAGAGAGAATCCGGTCCAGATGACTGCTGAGGGAAACCATGACGGCGTGCAGAGAGGGGCAGTCCTGAACAAGATCCGCCAGTCTTGCGGGAGGGTCCTTGATTTCTCCGGCCAGGGAAGCCACGTCATTGAAGACATTGATGCCGATGCCGATGACGGCCATGTTCTCTGCGGGGCGTTCCACCAAGATTCCCGCCAGTTTGGATTTGCCTGCAAGCACGTCGTTGGGCCAGCGCAGGCGTGCGCAGGTAATGCCCATGCCGTGGAGCATGTTGAGCAGGGCCAGCCCTGCAACCAGGGGAAGATGACCCCAGTGCACCTGGGCCGCGGCGTCTGCGGGAATATCCAGGGGAATGGTGAAAGAGGCCCACAGGCCGCCTTCCTCCCCGATCCATTTGCGGTTGAATCTGCCGCGTCCGCCTGTCTGCACGCGGCAGACGGCAATATGCCTTGGGGGCAGGGAACGGGCCAGGTCGTTGGTGGAAAAAGCCTCGGCCCATTCATGATAGGTCCAGTCGCCGCATGGTCCTTCCTCCTCTGCAGGAGTGGAAAATGAGGCTGTGGAATTCATGGGATGGGCCGAGGCCTGGAATAATTTCTGTTAGGTTATCTCGCCAGGGTGGCGATGTAGTAGCCAGCGATAACCGCGGTGCCGATCACGCCCGCAACGTTCGGTCCCATGGCGTGCATGAGAAGGTAGTTGGAGGGATCGTACTTCTGGCCCACATTGTGGGAGACGCGGGCCGCCATCGGAACGGCGGAGACGCCTGCGGAACCGATCAGGGGATTGACCGGATTCTTGCGCCAGATGAGGTTCATCAGCTTGGCGGCGATCACGCCGCCCGCCGTGGCTACGCCGAAGGCGACAATGCCCAGCAGGATGATCAGCAGTGTTTCCTTCTGCAGGAAGCGGTCACCCTGCATCGTGAGGCCCACGGAGGTCCCCAGGAAGATGGTGACGATGTTGATGATTTCATTCTGGGAGGCCTGCACCAGGCGTTCCGTTACCTTGCATTCGCGCAGGAAGTTGCCCAGCATCAGCATGCCGATCAGCGGAGAAGCGTCCGGAATCAGCAGGATGGTGACAATGGTGACCAGCACGGCGAAGAATAGTTTTTCACTCTTGCTGACCGTTCGCAGGGATTTCATGCGGATGACCCGCTCCTTCTTCGTAGTCAGCAGCGCCATGATGGGCGGCTGTATCAGCGGGACCAGGGCCATGTATGTGTACGCGGCCACGGCCACGGCGCCCAGCAGGTGCGGGGCCAGCTTCATCGTCAGGAAGATGGAGGTGGGACCGTCAGCGCCGCCGATGATGCCGATGGAGGCGGACTCATTCGGGGTGAAGCCCATGAACAGGGCCATGAAGAACGTGGCGGCCACGCCTACCTGGGCCGCGGCGCCCAGAAGAAGGGTGCGCGGTGCGGCGAGCAGCGGGCCGAAGTCCGTCAGGGCTCCCACGCCCAGGAAAATGATGGGCGGGAAGATTTCAGCCTTGATGCCCAGCCCGATCCAGTCGTACAGGCCGCCGTGGATGGAGGTGACCAGTAATTCCTGGGTGTGCTGGCCCACGGCCACGTATTTGCCAGCGGCGGATACCACCAGGGGTTCCAGCTTCTGCGTTTCCAGGTTCACCGGAACCTGGTTGCCTTCCGTGTCAAAGTAGTTGACTCCCTTCTGGCGCAGAACGGTAGTGGTTCCTCCGTTGGTGAGCAGGTAGACCGGATCGTTGCCGTCGGCTTCCGTCACGTTGCGGAAGTCCTTCAGGTTGGGATCCACCGTCAGGCTGTCGTCTCCCAGAAGGGCGGCGTCAGCCTTGGCTTTTTCCTGGGATTCGCGCACGGGCTTGATCTGGGAAACGGTCAGCGGGCTGCCGGGGTAAACCTGCATGGGCTGCTCCATGTTTGCCAGATACTGGGCGCGCGCTTCAGGCGTGGTCAGGTTGGCCGGCACCTTGACAGGCGCCTGCTGGAGCGGAGCCACATGAACGCGCAGGTAGCCCACGTTGTTGAGGGACGTGGCGGTTACTTCCCCTGCTTTATTGGAGGAAATGACCTGCTGGTTCAGCTGGGTGATGAGCATTCCGTTGTCCGGAATGTTGGCGATTAATGCGCCAAAGGCAATCGGAACCATCAGCAGGGGTTCGTATTGCTTGGCTACACCCAGGTACAGGAGGAGAACGGCAATTCCCCACATCCCTACCATTTGCCATGATAGGGAGAAGACGCCCATCCCCTGTAAAAAGGTGATTAATGAATCAAAAAGACTCATATGGAATATTCTTGTAGCGGTTTGTAGTCTGAGTCGGAGTCCGGAACTGTTGGCGGTTCCGGGCGGCTGCCGCCGGGATTAACCGATCTTGGCCAGCGCCTGTCCTTCCTGAACCGTGTCGCCCGCATTTACGCAGAAAGCGGTGAGCGTGCCGGCGGAGGGAGCGTAAATGATGGTATTCATCTTCATGGCCTCCAGCGTCAGGATCTGGTCACCGGCCTTCACGGCGGTGCCGGGGGCAACGTCCAGGGAAACGACCTTGCCGGCAAGAGGGCTGGGAACGTCGCCTGCGCCTGCGGCGGCTGGAGCGGCGGCGGGTGCAGGAGCCGGAGCGGGTGCCGCGGCGGGGGCGGAGGCTGCGGGTGCGGGAGCCGGGGCTGCAACGGGGGCCGGAGCCGGGGCCGAGGTGGTGGAGGACACCTGGTCCAGGAGTTCTACGGATACGTCAAATACCTTGCCGTCTACGGTGATGCGAAGTTTCTTCATAATAATGTATGGTATGGAATGTTAAGTTAGATGATTCCCGCCGGGGGCGGGGGTAAGGGTGAATAATGCAGTGGTTCAATGGCTGGGCCGGATGCGGTGGGAGGCGAAGATTTCCGCCCTGCCTGCGGCCGCATAGCCGGAGCCCGGGGATTGCTTGATTTCCACGATGCGGTGGCTCATGCCGTCCAGGCCTGCGTCCACGGCGGCGGAGATGACGGCCACCATTTCCGGCGTGAGCTCCGTCATGGCGGAGTCCACGGCTGCGGAGAGGATGGCGAGCATTTCCGGAGTCATGCCCGGCTTGCCCGCTGCCGCAGGAGCGGCGGCAGGCACAGGAGCGGGAGCGGCGGAGGCCGCTGCGGCCTTGGCTTTGGCCTTGTTCTGGATGGCGGCGGCGATGGAGCCGCTGATGGTCAGAATGACGGCCAGGCCACCCAGGCACATCATGACCACCAGGATGCCGACGATCTGGTAGTCCAGATTCTCCATGATGTTGGCCATGCCCTGCGCAAAGGCGAGTGTCGTAAGTAACATATGAATCCGTTAAGATGGATGTTAGAGCGGAATGTTGCCGTGCTTCTTGGCCGGACGCACTTCCTTCTTGTTCATGAGGGTGCGCAGGGCGAAGGCGATCTTGGCGCGGGTTTCTTCCGGGTTGATGACTTCCGTGATCTGGCCCATGCCGGCCGCCACGTACGGGTTGTAGAAGGCCTCCCGGTATTCTTCCAGAAGTTCTCCCTGGCGCTTGGCCTTTTCCGCGGGGTCTTCCACGGCTTTCAGCTCGCGGCCGTAAAGCACCGGAACGGCGCCTTCCGCGCCCATGACGGCGATTTCCGCGCCGGGCCAGGCGAAGACGGCGTCAGCGCCCAGGTCCTTGCAGCACATGGCGATGTAGGCGCCGCCGTAGGCCTTGCGCATGATCAGGGTGACCTTGGGCACCGTGGCCTGGGAATAGGCGAAGATGAGCTTGGCGCCGTGGCGGATGATGCCGCCGCGTTCCTGGTTCTTGCCGGGCAGGAAGCCGGGCACGTCCACCAGGTTCACCAACGGGATGTTGAACGCGTTGCAGAAGCGGATGAAGCGGGCGGCCTTGTCGGAGGAGTCGATGTCCAGGCAGCCGGCCTTCACATTGGGCTGGTTGGCGATGATGCCGACCACCACGCCGCAGATGCGGCCGAAGCCGACGACGACGTTCTTGGCGAAGTCCTTGTGCACTTCCAGGAAGTCCCCGTCATCCACCAGGCGGCTGATGATGGGCTGGACGTCCAGGGGCGTGCGGTTGTCGCCGGGGATCAGGTCGCTCATGCCTTCGTCCGCGCTCAGGTCAAGCGGGGTGTCCAGCTTGTGGGGCGGTTCTTCCGCGTTGTTGGCGGGAAGGAAGGAAAGGAGCCTCTTCAGGATGTCCAAGGCGTGTGCGTCGCTGTCCGCCACGAAGTGGACGTTGCCGGATACGGAGGCGTGGATGGCCGCGGAGCCGATGTCGTCCATCGTGCACTTTTCATACGTGACTTGTTCAATCACCTTGGGGCCGGTGATGTACATGCCGGCGTTGCCGGAATTGCGCATGATGATGAAATCCGTCAGGGCGGGGGAATAGGCTGCGCCGCCTGCGCAGGGCCCCAGGATCATGGAGATCTGCGGAACCACGCCGGAAGCCAGCACGTTGTTGTAAAACACCTGGGCGTAGCCGGACAGGGCCGCCACGCCTTCCTGCAGGCGCGCGCCGCCGGAGTCGTTCACCGTCACCATCGGGATGCCGGCCTTCAGGGCGTACTTCTGGGCGTCCGCAATCTTCATGGCGTGCATGTAGCCGAGGGAGCCGCCCTGGGCCAGGAAGTCGGAGGCCGCGCAGGCGACCGGACGGCCGTTCACCAGGCCGAAGCCGGAAACGACGCCGTCGCCGGGGATTTCCTTCTTGCCCATGCCGAAGTTGTGGCAGTTGTGGCGCACATGCATGCCGATTTCCGAGAAGGTTCCTTCTTCAAAAAGGTACCCCATGCGGTCACGGGCGGTCATTTCGCCCTTTTCGTGTCTCTTGTCGATCTTTTCCTGACCGCCGCTGAGGATAACCTTCCTGCGGCGGTTGTTCAGATCGTCAATCAATTTGGGATCAATAGCCATTGGTATAGTGGTATGGTGGATTCGGAGAATGTTACTTGCCGCATCCGCAGCCACCGGGGTGCTGGCAGAATTCGGTCAGCACACCGAAGGTGCACTTGGGATGCAGGAAGGTGACCTGCGTATTGTGCGCGCCGGGGACGGGCGGGTCGTTCAACACGGTAAGACCGGCGTCCTTGGCCTGGGAAATGTTGTCGGCAATATCGTTGGTCTTGAAAGCGATGTGGTGGATGCCTTCCCCTTTTTTCTCAATAGCCTTGGCAATGGCGCTTTCCGGAGAGGTGGGTTCGAGCAGTTCGATATGGACTCCGGCAACGTCAAACATGGCGACGCGCACCTTCTGCGTGGGCACTTCCTCAATGTGGGGCTCTCCGAGGCCGAGTGCGTCACGGTAGTAGGGAACGGTGGCGTCAAGGCTCTTGACGGCGATGCCGATATGGTCAATTTGTTGAATCATATGCGTATGATGGTTGTAGGGAATGCAGGTGGAAGCCTGCAATACATCAGGAGCCATTAAAGCGGATTTTTTTTAGATGTGAAGCGAAAAGCGGAAAAATGGCGAAATCGCGCCCGCTCCGTTTCACCTGCTTGATTGCCCCGGAAGATGAGGTATGGTAGGGGCATGTTCAACAGGGGATTAGCCGTATTGTTCCTGCTGGCGGCGTGGTTTTCCGCCGCGTGTGCCTATGAGCTGCTGCCCGCCCATGTGGCCGTGGTTTACAACGGAAAATCCGAGCTGAGCCGCCGCATGGCCAGCGAGTATGCGCGGGTGCGCGGCGTGCCGGAAGGAAACCTGGTTTCCCTGGATTGCCCCGTGGCCAACGAGATTTCCCGGAAGGAGTATGAAGACCTGATCCGCGCGCCCCTGCTGCGGACGGCGCGGGAGCAGCGGTGGTGGGTGCCGTCCGGCATTGCCTCCTCCCCCATGATGGACCGGAAGATTTTTGCGCTGGTGCTGATGGCGGACCTGCCGATGAAGATACGGCATGAAACTCCCGTTCCCCCGCCCGGAAAGGATATCAACCAGATGCAGACGGACCGCGCCGCCGTGGATTCCGAACTGGCTCTGCTGGCGGTGGACGGCTATGAGAGGAAGTCCTGGGTGGGGAACCCCTATTTTGACAGGAAGGAGGATTTTGTGGGCTCCGGCCTGCCCACGTTCCTGGTGTGCCGCCTGGACGGCCTGACGGCGGATACCTGCATGCGGCTGGTTACGGAACCCGCGGAGGTGGAGAAGAAGGGCCTGTGGGGCTGGGCCGTGGTGGACCGCGGCGGCCCCTACGCCCAGGGGGACCAGTGGCTGGACGCCGTGTTCCGGCGCGTGCGGGAAGCTGGCATTCCCGTTTACCTGGATGACTGGCCCCAGACCCTTCCGGAGAAGTTCCCGCTGAGCCGGGACACGGCGCTTTACTGCGGCTGGTACACCGGGAATGCGAATGGCCCGTTTACGGACCCGGCCTTCCGTTTCCGGCCCGGAGCGGTAGCCATGCACCTGCATTCCTTCAGCGCCTCCGATTTCAAGATTCCCGGCAGGGGGTGGAGTTCCTCCCTGCTGGAGAAGGGGGCGGACGTGACGGTGGGGAACGTGTATGAGCCGTTCCTGGGCGCGTGCCACCGCTTTGACATTTTTGTGGACCGCCTGCTGGACGGCTATACCGTGGCGGAAGCCTCCTGGATGAGCATGCCCGTGCTGTCCTGGCAGGGGGTGGTGTTCGGGGACCCCCTGTACCGTCCGTACGCCCGCATGAAGGACATGGACGTGAAGCCGACGGAAGAGGACCGCTATTTCCAGGGCTGGTGGGCTTCCTCCGTACAGTTCGGGGACCGCTGGCGGGACCGTTCCGCGCGCCTGCTGGAATCCGCCCGAAAGGCTCCCTCCTCCTGCCTTTATGAAGCGCTGGCGCTGGAATACCTGTACCGGAAGGAGCCGGCGCGGGCCGGGGAGCTGGTTTTCTCCGCCCTTGACGGAGCGCCGGACGCCCGCACCCGCGCCCGCCTTCTGCTGGAATCCCTGCTGGCGGACCGCGCCCAGGGCGGGGACAAGGCCTTCCTGCTGCGGATGGACAGCGTCCGCGCCCTCATGCCTTCCTCCGCCTTTCTTCCGGCGCTGGAGGAGTGGCATGCTAGGATAGCTCCGCCCCCGCCTAAAAAATAAAATTAAGGCCGTACGGCAAATTTGGATTGCCTTTTAGGGGATTATGGCCCATATTCTGCGTCCCGTAAGTTTTCCTTTTACTGATATTCACCAGCAATAGATAACACAAGATGAACATTATCAACAAAATCGAGCAAGAGCAACTCAAGGCGGATGTGACCCCATTTAACGTAGGTGATACCATCAAGGTTCACACTCGTGTTATTGAAGGCGGCAAGGAACGTATCCAGATTTTCCAGGGCATCGTGATCGCCAAGCGCGGTTCCGGCATCAATGAAGCTTTCACGGTCCGCAAGATTTCCTATGGTGAAGGCGTGGAACGCGTATTCCCCCTGCACACCCCCCGCATCGCCAAGATTGAAGTCGTGAACCGCGGCAAAGTCCGCCGTGCCAAGCTTCACTACCTGCGCGGCCGTATCGGCAAGGACGCCATGATCGTGAAGTCCGCCAACCGGTAATCGGAAAAATTGCTATTTTTGCTGGCCCGGCCCGCCGTGAGGCGAGGCCGGGTTTTTCTATGCCCGGAAGGTTTCATTCCAATCCGGAGGAAGAAGGGGCCGGACGGGAAAGGAAGGCTTGAAGAAATTTCCGTGAGACCCCCTGAGCGGACAGCACGGTTTTCCCGATGAAAGTTCCGGAGGGCCGTATAGAGAGGCCGGGAGAAAGCCGGCAAGGAAAAGGAACGGGATGGAACAAGCCCTCCGGCTTTTCCGTTCCTTCCGGCGGGACTTTGCCGGGAGAAGGTGCGAATCAGGATGGCAGGCGGCCTGCCAGCCTTTTTTGCAGGAAATAGAAGTGGAGCATCATCAGCACGGAACTTGCCAGGCTCACCAGGAAGGCTGTTCCGTTGTACATGATGACGGGGCGCGCCATGCCGTTCAGCAGGGCTTCCAGCTCCCGGTCCAGGGCAAGCACACTATCCGGGTTTTCTTCCGCCCATGCCCGGAGCGTCTCGGAGAAATGGAACAGGGGCTGGAACAGCGTATACAGGAAGACGAGCAGGGAGCCCGGCACGCTGACGGCCCAGGCCAGCCATATCCAGCCTTTTCCGCGTGAAGGGCCGGGGAAGGAGAGGGCCTTGTTGACGTCCAGCATGGCTTGAAGGGGCATCCAGATATTGCCCACGGGGAGGAAGAAGGAAAGGACGCAGAGCAAGGGAGAGGCGCGCATGGCTCCTTTCTTCACCGTTTCCGCATTCTGCGCCAGCCGGTAAACCAGCATCAGCCAGCAGGCAACCAGTCCGGCCATGGACAGGTAAAACAGGCCGCCGTCCAGCGTAAACGGAGCGGCGGAACCTGCATCCGCCGTGGTGAGGGAGAGGGAAAGGGAGGCGCGCTCCCCTTCCTGGAGTTCCTTCATGGTTTGGGCCAGCGTTTCCGAGATGGCTTGCTGAATCAGGGGAAGGTCGTGGAAAAGCAGGTAGAGGGTGCCCCCGGCCAGCGCCAGGGCAAACAGGCACAGGAGGAACAAGAGGACGCCGAGGTTCCGAAGGGGCGGAATTCCGGCTGGAAACGGTTCCGCAGGCATTATTCTTCCGCAGGTGCGGGGTCCGGTGTTTCCGCCGCTTCTTCCGGGCCGTATGCCTCCACTTCCGTCAGCGCCAGCGGATGGGCCGGATCAGTGGATTCCACGCGCAGGGCGCGTGCCTTGACCGGAGCGTCCAGCTTCCACGTGGTGACGTTGGTGGATTTTTCCGAGGGGGTGGTGTTGAAGGTTTTTTCCGCCAGCACGTTCTTGTCATTATCGTACAGAATCACCTTGAATTCTTCCATGGTGCCCAGCAGGGTCAGGTTGGCTGGCGTGTAAATAACCACTTTTTCTATGGTGCGGTTGGTCTCCTTGCCGAAGTCGATGCCGAACCAGGCGGTTTTTCCTTCCGCCACGCCGGTGGCGCTGATGGAAACGTCGGAAAGCTCGGAGCTGGTATTGCCGTCCACCGCCTTTTCCGGACCGTAGGCGTCCAGCATGTTGCGGTTGGAACTCTGGCGCACCTTGGCACCGGGCTGAAGGCTCCAGTTGACTTTGCCGGGTTCCGCGGAGAGCCGGGGAGCCGCCGGCACAGGCGGCTGCGGGGCCGGGGCTGGCGCGGGAACCGCAGGGGCGGCAGTAATGTTTTCCGCGATGGCCGGGGCTGCGGACGCAGGCGTTGCCGGAGCATGGCGGCGCGCTTCCCTGTTCGCCTTTCTCGCCGCGTCCGCCTTCGCGTTGTTTTCCTTTTGTACCTGTTCATTGTAGTCATTGCGCATTCTGACGACATCCTTCTTGTACAGGATGCTGGTGTAGGTCAGTACAATGCCCACGATCAGGGCAGGGATGAGATAGTAATAAATATTGGTCTGCCCTTTCTGCATATTCATGGCAGGGACGGCCGGGGAGGACGGGCGGGCGGGAATGGCTGCCGCGTTTCTTCCCGTGGGGCTGGCGATGGCCTTGTCCAGGTCCGTGATGAAGTCCCCCAGGTTCCGGTAGCGTTCCCGGGTATCCGGATTGATGGCCCGGGAGACTACGGCGTCCACGGCGTCACTGCACTTGATCAGGGTGGAGGGCATGGCGAAGCCCGCTTCCATAGGCGTCTTGCGGGTCAGCAGGATGTAGAGCGTCAGCCCCAGGGCGTAAATGTCCATGCCCGGCGTGAAGGCGGCTTCCGCCCCGGTGACCCATTCCGGAGAGGCGAAGTCCCCCATGTCCACCGGGGGCTGGGCCGGATAAATGTTGATGGGCAGCAGCAGGGCGTCTCCGCCGTCCGCGCGCAGGGAAATCAGCTTGGGCGTGATGCCACCGTGAAAGATGTTTTTCCGGTGCAGCGTCAGCAGGCCTTCCGCCATGTTCCGCACCAGGTTGAGCGCTGCCTGGGGGGATATCTGGGGAAGGGTTTCCAGGTCCGCCAGGCGCGGATAGGGGGAGTGTTCTGAAATGATGAAGGTGAAGGGCCCTGCCTGCCCCACTTCATAAACGCGCAGAAGGCCCTGGTGAGCCTGTTCCACGATGGTGAGGGAACGGACGATGAATTCCGGGTCCCAGCCGAAGACGCCGGCTTCCTCCGTAGGAACCACCCGCAGCATGACGGGAGCGAAGTTGGATTTCAGGGTGGCGGTGAAGATTTGCTGGGGGCCCTTGGCCCCGACAAGCTGGATGTTTTCCAACTGGGGGAAGAGGGCGGAAATCTGGTCCATGGAAAGGGAATCGTCGGCAGGCATGGAAAAGGGAGGTGGAATAGTATTGGCAAATAATTTACCTTAAATCCCCTGCCGGAAGCAACTCTATAAGCGGGCATATTTTGCTGGCGGGATGCTCCGGGGCTGAACGGAACGCGCTCGTGCCGAGCCGGAACGCCCCTTTCCGGGTGCGGCGGACGCTTTCCTTTGAAGAAGAAGGTTTCCCAGGGGGCCGTTCCTTCCGTATCCATGCTGTCGGCGGCCCTGTTCCTTCCGTTGGAGGGATGGTTTTTCCTGACGGGGAAGTTTGTTGGAGAAGCCGGATGCCCCCTCCGTTTTCAGGAAGGGTTGCTTCCGCTTCCTTCCGCGGCGGGAAGACGGACTTTTTCCCTGCCGTCCGGTTAAAACAGGAGAGGCGAAAGCCGGAAGGCCGAGCAGGCCGCAACCAGCAGGAAGCATTTCAGTTGCTTCAGGCGCTAGGGAGACATTCCTGCACGGCCGGCTAGGGAAATGTAAAATCATCTTCATTCCAGTCTTTCCGGATGCGGCAGAAAAGGTGAATGAGCGCCGCCGTCCCTGCTATCAGGGCCAGGGCGTAAAGGGAGCCCTGGAACAGGGTGACAACCGCATATCCGCTTGACTGGAAAATGGCGGCTCCGGCCAGCAGGAATAGCAGAAGGAGGAAGGACGAACCGTCCAATTCAGCGGGTAGTTTGTATTTGTCCGCAATTGCCCGAATTTCCTTTTTACTCAGGACCCGTTCTTCCTTTTTCGTGTTGGAAGCGGCCCGGCCGGCCATGGTGGATGACAGCAGCCGGGACAGGAAACCACGCATGCGGAAAGAGCGGGTTATTTCCGGCGGCCCGGCGGGGAGATGCCTCCCTGCATTACGGCCTTTTCAGGATGACGGGCGGAGCGGGATTGGTCTGCCATACCGGGGTGGCGGCCCGGGCGTCCGCTTCCTCCAGCGCCTGGCGGCCCTTGACCTTCAACAGGTGTTCCCGGAGGATGCGCCGCAATTCCACGGCCGCGGCCGGGTCATCCTGCACGCTGTGCCCGGACGGGACGATTTTTTCACTGGCGCTCCAGTCCAGATGGGAGGAGCGGTACTTGACCACGCCGTCGGAGGAGTGGGGCGTATCGTTCCTGCCCCTGTCCCCGATGATGGAATGGACGGGAACGTTCGGGTCCCCTCGCAGCTCCGACATGTACTTGACCAGGGAGGAGTTCGGGGAAAGCTGGCGGATGCTGGTAAGCTCGTCCTTCAGTTGCAGGGGATTGAGCAGGAACATGCCGCGGCTGAGGGTGGCGATGCGGGTGACTTCCTCCAGCATATCCGCCGGGAGGTCGATCAGGCGCTGGCCCAGCCGCCCTATCCAGTTGTCCGCAAAGGTGGAGCCGCGGTGCGGGGTGGCCATGTACACGATGCGCGTGACGCCCCTGGCCGGGGAGAAAATGAAATTGTTCTGAAGCTGTTCCAGCGTGTGCGCGTCACAGTGCAGGGGCTCCAGCCCGGTTTTCCAGTTCTCCAGCGTCATTCCCGCAAAGGTTTCCGGGGGAAGCTCAAAAAGGCCCTTCATCAGCGTCCAGGGCTTGGTGGAATTATTGAAGCGGGTGATGAGGCCGCCCATGGAGTGCCCCACCATGACGATGTTGTTCATTTCCCTGGAGGAGCCGCGGGGATTGTATTCCTGCATGAGTTCCTCCAGGGCCTTCCGCTGCCTGCTGGCCGGGATGGTCCAGGCCAGCCCGGACGGATAGCCGAAGAACCAGAACTGGTAGTTTTCCCGGATGACGGGGTCCGCTAGGAGGCGGTTGGTCAGGTTGGCGAAGGTGGCGGGGCCGGACATCAGGCCGTGGGTGAAGACCACGGGAATTTTCCGGGGGTCATAGGGTTCGGAAAAATAAAGTCCCATCGTATTGATGGCCTTTTTGGGGCGGAACGCGCCCAGCAGTTCTGTTCCGTCCGCGTCGGAAAGTTTCCAGAAAAGGGCGATGGGTACGGAAAAATTGGCCGCCAAGGGCTGCCGCACCTTGTTTTTTCCGATGAAGACGTGTTCATTCATCAGCCGGGGAATGGTGCGGAGGGTGGGCTTCCCGTCCACCAGGCGGTCAAAGTCCAGGATGGCCGTCAGCGTGTGGACGTTCCCGTTGTCCTTGAGCACATTGGCATGGGGCCGGGAACCGCCCTGGGGCGCCAGTCCCGCCAGGGGAATGCCCATTCCCTCCACGGTTACGCTTTCCCGCAGGCGGAAGGTGGGGTCCACTTCGTCGGACATGAAGATGGCCTCGTAGAACCAGGGGTTGCTGTCCCTGGCGTAAGGAGATTTTTCAATGATGAAGGGAAGGCTCTGGCGCGTTTTCTCATTCATGCCTCCCTCCCGTCTGGCCTCTTTCAGGTGGGAGGCCAGCTTCCGGATGCACGCGTTGTATTTTTTTCTGGCTTCCGGCCATTCCCTGCTGCGGTGGGGGGAGGAGAGGATGAGCCATGCGGCGCGGGCTTCCCGGATGGCTGCGGCGTCATCCTGGTAATGGGCGTATGCCCTTTCTTGCTGCTGGTGGTGCAGGGAACAGCCGGAAAGGCCTATCACAAGGCCTAGAAGAAGGACGGAAGCCGTTTTCATGATAAACAGGAAGAAGAAAGGGACGGAACGGGCGGAAAGGTCAGGAGAGCATGTCCAGCGCCCGGTTCATGGACTTGAGGAAGGTCTGCACTTCCTCTTCCGTATTGTACAGGGCGAAGGAGGCGCGGGTGGTTCCCGTGGTCCTCAGGGCGCACATGAGCGGCTGGCAGCAATGGTGCCCGGTGCGCACGGCAATGCCCATCTGGTCCAGCAGGGTGCCCAGGTCGTAATGGTGGATGCCGTCCGCCAGGACGGAGACCACGGCGCTGTGCGGCACGTCCGGCGCCAGCACGGTCAGGCGCGGCATGGCCTTGAGGCCTTCCACGGCCATGTCCGTCAGTTTCTGTTCATGGGCGGCAATGTTGTCCAGCCCCAGCCCGGAGACGTAGCGGATGGCCGCCGCCAGCCCCACCGCTCCGCCGATGTTGGGCGTTCCCGCCTCATATTTGAAAGGGATGTCGTTGTAGACGGTTTTTTCAAAGGTGACTTCCTTGATCATCTCCCCGCCGCCCATCCACGGCGGCAGTTTTTCCAGCAGCTCCCTTTTTCCCCACAGCGCGCCGATGCCGGTGGGGGCGTACAGCTTGTGGCCGGAAAAGGCGTACAGGTCGCAGCCCAGTTCCTGCACGTCCACGTTCATGTGGGAGACGGCCTGGGCGCCGTCAATCAGCACGATGGTGTCCGGCCTGTTTTCCTTGGCAAGCGCGGTGATCTCCTGCACGGGATTGACCGTTCCCAGCGTATTGGAAACGTGGCCCACGGCCACGATGCGGGTGCGGGGGGAAAGCAGGTTTCGGTAGGCCTCCATGTCCAGCGTCTGGCCCGGCGTCAGGGGGACGACCTTGAGGACCGCGCCCGTGCGTTCGCAGAGCATCTGCCAGGGGACGATGTTGGAGTGGTGCTCGGAGGCGGTCAGGATGACTTCATCCCCCGGCTTGACCATGCCGGACCTAGCGATGGTGTCCGCCGCCAGGTTGATGCCCATGGTGCACCCGGAGGTAAACAGGACTTCCGCCGTTTCCGGCGCGTTGATGAAGCGGGCCGCCGTTTCCCGTGCCTCCTCATGCGCCTCCGTGGCAAGCTGGCTCAGGTAGTGGGAGCCGCGGTGAACGTTGGCGTTCTGCGTTTCGTAATAATTCCGGGTGGCGTCCAGGACGGCCAGGGGCTTCTGCGTGGTGGCCGCATTGTCCAGGTAAATGAGCGGTTTGCCGTGCACGCTGGTTTCCAGAATGGGAAACTGCGGGCGGATGGTTGCTGTGTCAAGCATGGCTATGGTACGAGTGAGGGTTCTTTGCGCAGTTCGTCCCAGCCCCCTTCCAGAATGAAGATGGGCGCGCGGATGCCGTATTCCGGCTTTTTCAGTTCGTTGGCCACGGCTGCGCTGGAGGTGCAGTCCCTGCTGCAGAAGATGACGATGCAGTATCCCCTGTCTTCCGCCGTC
Organism: Akkermansia muciniphila; assembly: GCA_947624785.1. GTDB lineage: Bacteria > Verrucomicrobiota > Verrucomicrobiia > Verrucomicrobiales > Akkermansiaceae > Akkermansia > Akkermansia muciniphila_F. The sequence continues at coordinate 24,184 of CANQLV010000017.1, forward strand.
ATCAGGGCTTCCATGGCGTTGGCCAGGAGTTCCTGGTAACTGGCGTCCGCCGGACGGACGGGGTAGACGGGGGCCTGCGTGACAGTGTGGCGTTCAAAGTCGTCCTGCTTTCTGGCGTCTATCCAGATGACTTTTCCCGGCCATTCCTTCAATACCTGGGAGAGGCACACATGCCCTTCCTCCAGCGTCTCCGGGTTGCAGGGCGGCGTGCGGAACGGCTGGATGACGCGCAGGTCCAGCGCGGCGATGCCCACGGCCAGCAGGAATACGGCCAGCAGGAGCTTCAGGGCGGTGGAAAGGGCGTCTCTCATGTGGGGAAGGGGCCGGGAGGTCAGTTTTCCTTGATGGCCAGGAACCCCATCTGGCGCTTGTAGCGCGGCACGGTGGAATCCGTGCGCACCCAGATGGTGTTGAAGGCCGGCTTGGCCGTGGACTTGGGAGTGACGATGATTTTGTATTCCCTGCCTTTCTTCACGGTCACGGGCTCATAGTCAAAGGCGTCCCCGGTCAGGTCCACCGTGGTCAGGTTGACGGGCAGTTCCTTGGAGATGGTGATTTTTATGGTCTTGGGGGCAGGGGCTTCTCCCCTGGTCCATTCCAGCTTGCGGGGTTCCATCCGGATGATGTCCGGGATTTGCGCGCGTATCACCAGCTTGTAGGCGGAGCCGTTGGCGTGCACCATCATGTCCTTGTCCACGGTGCCGGAAAAGTTGCCGGTCTTCATCACGGCGCTGATGACACCGGATTCCCCCGGAGCGTACGTCAGCTTGTTATCCTTCGCCCCCGCGGTGGTGCAGTCGCAGGAGACGTGGATTTTGCTGATGGTGACGGGGGTGCCTGAGGTATTGGTGAAGGGGAAGGAGGCCGTGATGCTGTCCTGGTCCGGAGCCACCTTTACCGGAACCACCGTTTCCTTGAAGGACAATTCATCCCTGCCGGAGGCGAGGCCCCCGCACAGCAGCAGCCCTGACAGAATAATGGTCCGGATGGTCATGGTCGTTTCAGGATGGTTTTTCCTCTTTCCTCCTGGCGGAGAAGATGCTGGCGATGAAGAAGATGATCGCCGCCACGAAGATGCAGGAGTCCGCCACGTTGAAGGCGGGCCAGCGGTAGTTGAAGAGGGGGATGGTGACGTCAATGAAGTCCACCACGTAGCCGTTCATAAGCTTCGTGAAGAAGCCGTGCGGCTGTTCATAGGGAATCAGGAAGCCCTGCATCAGGCGGTCCGTCAGGTTGCCCGCCACGCCCGCCAGCAGCAGCACGTAGGCCAGCTTGAGCCATGCCGTATGGAAGAAATTTTTCCGGTAGAGCACGATCAGGGCCACGATGGCCAGCACGGGAATCGCCAGGAACAGGTAGCTGGACCACGCCGTTCCGTTCCCCAGCCCGAAGGCCACTCCCGTGTTGTGCACGCGGGTGATGTTCACGGCGCCGTCCAGGAAGGAAATGGGTTCCAGTTCCCTCAGCTTGTTCAGGGCCTCCACCGTGTTCGGGTTCAGATCCTGGAACTGCGCCAGGTCCACCGCCGGCACGTGCGCGTTCGTGGCGAAGTCCAGCGTGCCGTCCGCATTGACGTGGTGGAAGCCCGGGAAATCAGGCAGGTACGCGTACTTCTGGGCTTTCTCGTTCAGGTAGTTCAGCGGGAAGCTGTGGACGATCCACAGCTTGCTCACCTGGTCCAGTACATACAGCCCCACGCCCAGCAGGCTCCACCAGAGCCAGCCGGGAAGCGTTTTCTTATGGGGGCCGGGTTCCTTTTCCGTCGGGGTATCCATAAAAGATGGGGGAATGGTTCAGTTCAGGAAAGGACTTCCGCGCAGCGTTCGCACACGTCGCCGCCGTCCGCCGCGGGTTCATACCGGCGGCAGCGCGGGCACATGGCGTGTTCCGTTTTGGCGGCGGTGGCCGCCAGTTCCGGACCGCTCTTCACGTCCATATCTGCAATGATGAAGAATTCCGTGGCAAAGGCGCGGTCTTCCAGCAGAGCCACCACGTCCTCGCTTTCATTCGCGGGAACGGTGAGGGTGATGGAGGCTTCATTGTTCTTGGAGAAGGCCTTGGCCTTCACCTGCTCTTCAATGGCTACCTGGATGACGGACTTGATTTCCTGAAGGCGCGACACGGAGGAGGAGGCCTCCTGCGTGTCGTACTCCGGCATCGGGGCCGGGAAATCCTGCTCGTGCACGCTGCCTTCATAGCCGGCGTATTCCCAGGCTTCATCCGCCGTGAAGGCCAGGATGGGGGCCAGCAGGCGGCACAGGGCCTTGAAAATGATGGTCATGGCCGTCTGCGTGGCGCGGCGGCGCACGGAGGTGACGGAATCGCAGTACAGGCGGTCCTTCGTGGTATCCACGTACAGGGCGGAAAGGTCGCTGGTGCAGAACTGGTTGATGACGCTGAACGCCTTGCGGAAATCATAGGCTTCATAGGCTTTCAGCGTTTCCTTGATGACGGCGTTCAGGCGTTCCAGAATCCAGCGGTCCAGGATGGGCATGTGTTCCGGGGCTACCGCCTGCGTGGCGAAGTCAAACCCGCTGATGTTGCCCAGCAGGATGCGCAGGGTGTTGCGCAGGCGTCGGTAGGGCTCCGTGACCTGCTTGAAAAGGTCTTCCCCGAAGGGGACTTCATTCTGCCAGTCCACGGAGGCGGCCCACAGGCGCACGATGTCCGCGCCGTACTTGTCGTAGTAATAGGCGGCGTCAATGGGCTTGCCGCTCTTGGCGTCGGACTTGGAGGTCTTTTTCCCGGTATCCTTGTCCACCACGAAGCCGTGGGTCATCACGGCCTTGTACGGGGCCTTGCCGCGCCAGGCGACGGAAAGCATCAGGGAACTCTGGAACCAGCCGCGGTGCTGGTCCGTGGCTTCCAGGTACAGGTCCGCCGGGGCGTCCAGCCCAGGGCGGGCGTCCATGACGGCCATGTGGGAGCTGCCGGAATCGATCCAGACGTCCAGCGTATCCTTGCCCTTCTTCCAGGTCTTCGGCAGGCCGAGGCGTTCGCACAGGTCTTCGTCTGAAAGTTCAAACCAGATATTGGAGCCGTGGGCCTCCACCATGTCCGCGATCTTGCGGACCAGGGCGGCGTCCAGAACGGCCTTCCCGTTCTCGTCAAAGAAGACGGGAAGGGGCACGCCCCAGGTGCGCTGGCGGGAGATGCACCAGTCCGGGCGCGCCTCCACGGTGCCGTAAATGCGGTTGCGGCCCCAGGCGGGCAGCCACTGCACCTTGTCGATCTCTTCCAGGGCCTGCGGGCGCAGCTTGTCCATGGAGATGAAGAACTGTTCCACGGCGCGGAAGATGATGGGCGTCTTGGAACGCCAGCAATGCGGGTACTGGTGGCGGTATTCCTCCACGCCGAAAAGGTTGTTATCCTTCTCCAGCATGGCGATGACATCCTTGTTGGCGTCAAACACGTGCTTGCCTACAAGGGCCGGAACGCCCACTTCTTCCGTGTACTTGCCGTCGTCATCCACGGGGGAGAGAACGGGCAGGCCGTACTGGCGCCCCACGTTATAGTCGTCCGAGCCATGGCCGGGCGCGATGTGGACGGCCCCCGTGCCGGTATCCGTGGTCACGAAGTCCGCCAGAATGATTTTTGACGTGCGGGAGAGGAAGGGGTGCTGTGCTTCGCAGTTTTCCAGTTCGGTGCCCTTGAACTCGCGGATGGTTTCCGCCAGGGCCCAGCCCGTCTTCTGCGCGAAGGCGTCCAGCAGGTCTTTCAGGATGATGAGGGTTTCCGTCTGGCCGTCCTTCATGAACTTGCCGGCCACGTACGTAAAGCGCGGATGGAGGGCAATGCCCACATTGGCGGGCAGCGTCCACGGGGTGGTGGTCCAGATCACCATGGAGGCTTTCAGTCCCAGCGGGTTGTCCAGCAAGGGGAAGCGCACGAACACGGAGGGGCTGACCTTCTCCTTGTAATCAATCTCCGCTTCCGCCAGCGCCGTGTAGGCTCCGTAGGACCACTGCACGGGCTTGCGGCTCTGGTAAACCGCGCCGTCTTCCACTAGCTTGGCGAACACGCGCAGGATGTTCGCTTCATACGCCGGCTTCATGGTCAGGTAGGGATGCTCCCAATCGCCGAAAACGCCCAGGCGGCGGAAGGAAGTCCGTTGAATGTCAATAAAGCCTTCCGCAAATTCCGCACAGCGGCGGCGGATTTCCGCCGCGTCCAGGTCGCGGGCCTTCTGCACCACCTTGAATTCGATGGGCAGCCCGTGGCAGTCCCAGCCGGGAACGTACGGGGCGGCATAACCGGCCATGGTCTTGGACTTCAGGACCAGGTCCTTCAGGATCTTGTTCAGGGCCGTGCCCATGTGCACGTCGCCATTGGCGAAGGGGGGGCCGTCGTGGAGCAGGAACCGGGGTGCGCCCTGTTCCATCCTGCGGGACAAAATTCGTTCGTACAGCCCGGTGTCTTCCCACTTTTTCAGGCGTACGGGTTCGTTTTTCGTCAGGTCCCCTCTCATGGGGAAGCCGGTCTCCGGCAACAGGATGGTGTCTTTATAATTCTTTTCGGGCGCACTCATGCCCGGAAAAGGTATCACCCGCCCCCGTTCCGGTCAACCCTGTGGTGCGGCACAATCAGAGGGCCTAGCGCGTTCATTCCCGCCGGGTTCCGGAGGAGGCGCCCTCTCCGGGAAAGGCGCTCCCGCGGGGTGCCGCCGGGGGAGCGGAAAATCCCTGTTCCTTCAGCCATTGTCCGGCTGCTGCGGGCCATGCGTCCGTGGGGTTGCCGCGCTTCTCCATGCCGTAGCCGTGCCCTCCCCTGGAATAAAGGCGCAGGGTCACGGGAACGCCGTTATCCCGGCAGGCCTTCTCCATGAGTTGGCTGTTGGCGCAGGATACGCCGTCATCCTGCGCGTGGACGAGGAACACGGGCGGCGTGCGCGGCGTGACCTGTTGTTCCGGGGAGCACAGTTTTTCCATGGCCGGGTCCGGTTTTGCCCCTATGATCTTGTTGCGCGAACCATGGTGGACGGCTTTGGGAGTCATCGTGATGACGGGATAAATCAGCATGGAGAAGTCCGGCCGGGCGGAAACGGAGTTGAGGGGATTGCCCTCTTCCTCCGGGAGCGTCTTATCCCACAAGGTCGCAGTCATAGCGGCCAGATGACCGCCTGCGGAAAAGCCCATGACGCCGATTTTCCGGGGATTGACGCCGAGTTTTGCGGCATGCTTGCGCGTCAGGCGCACGGCCTGCCGGGCGTCCAGCAGGGGACCGGGAAATTTGCCGATGGCATTGTTCTGCTGGGAAACGCGGTATTTGACGACGATGCCCACCATCCCGTGCTCAGCCGCCCACCGGGCGATCTGAGTACCTTCCTTCTCAATGGCCAGGAGTATATAGCCTCCTCCCGGGAAAATGCACAGGGCCGGGCGTTTATCCTGAGGCCGCCATCCGGCGGGGAAATGGAACTGCATCTGCGCTTCCCCCACGTTCGTGACTCTGGTGGGATCATTGTATTTTTCCTGCATGTCCGCTGCCTTGAGTCCCAGCGGAATCCAGCCGGAAGAGAAGGTTGTCTTCCCGGATGCCGCGGGCAGTTTATTCAGGGCGTCGGAAAAAGAGTCTGCGCTGGCTGAAGCGGGAACGAGGATAAGCGCGGCAGCGCAAAAAAGGGACGGAATGTTCATGGTTTATTGGAAAGGGAGATGATGAGTTTGGCGAGTCCCTGCACGACTTCCGCGAACTGGGGATAGTCCAGCTTTTCAGCCGTATCGCTGGTTTCATGGTAGTCGTCACAGCGGAGGAAGGCCGTATCCGTGGCGGCGAAGGAGGGAATGCCCTCCTTCATGTACCCCCAGTCGTCGGACCAGGAAACGCCCCTGGCGTAATAGGGGAACACGGCGGAGCGCACCGGGAAGCGGTTCAGGGCGGAAAACTCTTTCGCGCAGGAGCGGGCCAGCTTCCGGCCCGTGTTGGTGGACATGAAGGCCACGTAATCGCACCGGTCCGGCAGTCCTGCCAGTCCGGCGGCCATGGCGGATTTGCGTTTTTTGTTCACCCGAGGGGAATAGCAGCCAAGCGTTTCCAGTGCAATCATGCCGGTGATACGCTCCCTGCCCAGGCCGGCGGCGGCTGATTTGGCGTGCACCACGCTTCCCATGGAGGGCGTCTGGTAGAAGGGCGGCTCCTCGTTGGCGTACGCCACCAGGCAGACGTCGTGAAGGGTGGGTACGGCTGCCAGGGCACGGGCTATTTCCAGCAGGGCGGCTACGCCGGAGGCATTGTCATTGGCACCCGGCGTTCCGGTGCGGGCCGGCCTGGCGGGACCGTGGCCGTGCCAGTTGTCCATGCCCACCCTGGTATCGTAATGGGCGCCTACGATGAGCATTTTAGGCTGGGGGGAGGTTCCTTTTTTGACGGCAATCACGTTATATACCGTCCGGTCCTTCACCGCGCCGAATTCCGTGGAAGGAGGAATCTCCACAGCCTGGCGCGTGACGGTGTAGCCCATGTCCGCCAGCGTTTTTTCAATGTAGCGGGCGGAACGTTCCATGGTGCCCGGTTGATAGGCGTTGCGCTCCCCGATGGTGTCCGCCAGATGGAACACGTGTGTTTTCAGGAGCGTTTCTGTCTGGTCCGTTTCCGGAATTTTCCCGCTTCCGCAGGGTGAAAAAAGCTTGGTGCAGGAGCCCAGGGCGAGGAAAGCCGCCGCGAGCAGCCCTAATTTGAGAGGCATGAAAGAGAGTTTCATGGCAGGTGTTGGAGGCATGGTGGACGTTAATGGGAGAGATGCTGGAAATCAAGCCGCACCGTCTCCCCTTTTTTCATGGCAAGGTCTTTTTTACGGCCCTGGTGCATGAACCGGAATTTGCCGGGGCGGCTGGCCGTGGCGGTAGCCTGCACCCGGCCGTTTTCCCAGAAGAGGTCTACTTTCAGCCCTCCCCGTGTGCGCAGTCCCGTGGCGGAGCCTTTCTTCCAATGGTCCGCCAGGGCCGGAGCCAGCAGGATGACCTGGAAGCCGTCCTGCGTGATCTGGCTCTGGACCAGGCACTGGGCCACCCCGGAGGTAAAGCCGAAGTTGCCGTCAATCTGGAAGGGGGGATGCAGGTCAAAAAGATTGGGATTGATGTAATGTCTCAGCATGATGTGCATCCTGTCCTCCGCGGCGTTTCCGTCGCCCAGCGTGGCGTAAAGGTTGATGAGCCATGCCGTGCTCCATCCGGTCCTGATGCCGTTGTTTCCCATGTCCGCGTATTTGCGCCGGAAATCGGCTGACTTCCGGACGGCCGCGGCGTATTCCGGCGTGTTGAGCACGTCCCATTCCATGCCGGGGAACAGGCCGTAAAGATGGCTGATGTGGCGGTGCCCTTTCTGCATTTCTTCAAAGGGCCTCCGCCATTCCTGCACCCGCCCGTCAGGGCCTATGGCCGGCTGGGGGATGTTCCTGAGAAATTGAACGGCTTTAATCAGGGTGGGAGTCCGGACGCCCAGTTCCCGGCAGGCGTAGATGTAATTGCGGAGCGCCTCCCGGCCAAGGAGCTGGTCATGGGCCGTGCCGTTGGAAACGTAGGAAAGCACGTTGGGGCCTGTGCCGTCGGGCGCGTGGAATCCGGTCTCCGGAGAGACTCCCGGTCCGGAAAGAAAGCGGCCCTGTCCGTCGTCCTCAAACCAGGACATGATGAAACGCGCGCTGGATTCCAGGATGGGAAGGGATTTTCTCAAGTCTTCCCTGTCTCCGGTGAAGCGGTAGCTGTCCACCAGGTGGGCGCAGGCCCAGGCTCCGTTCATGAGGCTGGCGCCGAATTCCGGGCTGCTGCCTGAAAAATAGGTGTGTTTCCAGCAGTCCGTATAATGGCCGAAGCAGAAGCCGTCCCGTTTGATGAAGCGGGCGAACTCCTCCCCGTAGGGGCGCAGGCTCCGGACGAATTCAAGATAGGGCTGCTGGAATTCCCCCAGCCCGGTGACATGGGACGGCCACTGGTTCATCTGGCTGTTGATGTTCAGGAAATAGCAGCCCATCCACGCCGCCTTCATCTCAGGATTCCACAATCCCTGCAATCCGCATGGAAGCTGCCCCGGTCTGGTATGGACGATCGTGCAGAAACGGCCGAACTGGAAAAGCTGTTCCAGAAGGTCCGGGTCCGTTTCTCCCTGCCTGACCCGTTCCAGTCTTTGGGAAGTGGTCATGGCGGAGACCTGGGGCGGGGAATCTCCCAGATCCACCTGGCAGCGCATCATGAGCCGGGAAAAATAGTTTTCCGTTTCCTCCTCCAGTTTCTTCCAGCCTTTCTTTCGGGCCTTCTCCAGAATTTGCGTGTTTTTATCCGCCAGATGGTGAGTCAGGGGCGATGCCGGTTTCCGGATGTTGTAATCCGTGGATGTGGAAGAAAGCACGAGCACTTCTTTAGCGGAATCCAGCATGACCGTTTTTCCCTGGAGGGTCACGGATGCTCCGGGAGCCAAGATCATCACCGCGTTTTCAAACCGGGTTCCTCCGTTGCTGCCCTGTCCCGTCAGAACCCAGCCGTTTGGCCGTGTGGTGATTTGGGCCGACGGGTCCGGATGCTGCAAGTCCATGGCGATGCGGCACCCGGACGGAAGAGTGCAGGTGATGTGGTACGCGGCGCAATCGCTGGACGGAGCCGCCAGAATTTCCGTGGACAGTTCTCCCGTGCCGAATTGCACGCGCGTGGAGGCCTTTCCCCGTTGCATGTCCAGCGTGCGCCGGTAGGAGGTCTGGGCGGGCAGTCCCTGGAATTCCACCTGGAGAAGCCCTCCCTGCTGGTAGTCCCCCGCAATGGTGCCGACCAGGATATCCTTCTGGAACACCTGGTCCGCGCTCCGGTATTTTCCTTCCCTGCAAAGCCGGCGCGCCTTGTCCAGGGCTTCCGCGGCGCCTTCCTTCATGCGGAAATCCTTTTTCGCGAAAATGCTCCCTTCATTGAGCACAATGGTCTCCTTCGGGAAGACTCCGAAGGAGAGGATGCCCAGTCTTCCGTTGCCCGTGCCGTATCTCTCCGTCCATTTCCGCGCAGGTTCAGTGGATGTGACCTGCATGGGCGCGGGAGCGGCGTGGAGAGGGGAGGGAGTCAGGAGAAGGCAGAGGAGGGAGAGATGTTTTACGGTCTTGGATAGGGTCATGAGAGAGATTGAACGTTTTTTGAAAAGGAATGGGGGAGGTGGAAAGCCTCTATTTCCTGAACCGGCTGCCGGTAGTGGCGTAAATGACGGCAAACGCCACGCTGCCTACCAGGAAGCACAGGGCGGCGGACATCACCACGGAGTTCTGGAGGAGAATGCTGGTGAGCCAGAGCAGCATGCCGAAGGCGAGGCAGTACATGATTTTTCCCATGAACCGGCACAGCGCAAGTTCGTCATATTTCTGCTTCTGTTCCTTGCTCATCGTATTGTAGCCTGCGATCAGGAAGGAACATTTTCCCATGGAAAGAATGACTCCAAGAATGATGAAGCCTGCCATCATGGCAATAGGTATCAGAATAGGCGCATCCATAAGCCGGAAAATGGGGGAAATCTGCCGCGGTTCCGCCGCGCGAGCATGTAAATAGAGTGGTCTTTAAAGAGATACGTTAGGGAAATGGTTTTTTTTCAGGAGAAAAAAGCGTCTGTTTTTCCGCCGGAAGGCGCCCTAGGGCAGGCCCCGTCCCTGTTATCGAGAGCTTTTACCACCTTGTATTTTTTCTTCATCTTTGCCGGGCAGGCCGGCGTCCTAACTTTCATGGTTGATTTTTTTCCGGAGGACAGCTCACAAATAACGGACTTCTTCTGCAGACAATAAAGGCCGGCGGTCAAAAATGAACAACGTATATCCATTCTTTAAAATTAAGGAACTAATCCGATATCCGTCATACGCCGCTTCCTCTTTTTCTTTCCAATCGGTGATTTCCCACCACGCCTCTATGTCATCCGGATAAATCATGGGATAATTCAACGACTGGTAGACGGAATTGATTCTTTTGAGGATACGTCTGATCTGTTCTTTGGAGTTTTGATCTCCTTGTGGATTTGCTTTTAACTGAATACCTCTTCTTGGAGGCATGATGCGGATAGTGGAATGAGCAAAAACTCCTCTCACTTTCTCCTGAACTTCGGGATGTTTGCTCCGTATGGAATATCCGAGGCGTCTTGAACGGATGTTATGTTCTTCAAGAGATGTCAGTTCCCTATCAATCCAAATTTGGGAGGACATGGGAAAACGGTGGAGCTCCGGATGGTTGTTTAACGTTGTTTCCTTCTCGGAAACGTACTTGAAGCGTTTTTCCAAATTAGCTGGCAAATCCTCATTGCGTTCATGGAATGTAATTATAAAAATGCTTATAGCCAAAAGCGGTGCGAATATTATTTGCATTTTTTATTATTTCCCCATGATGATAGGATTTTCCTTCTTTGTCGCGCTCTTCTGAATCCGGACTGGTCTGGCGCGCATGGACGATGTTAAAAAAGGAAGTAGCAGGAGCAGAACCAGGCGATGATGAGCAGGCCGCAGGTAAATTCCAGCAGCAGCCCGGTGAGCATTCCCAGCGCCGCGCCGGAGCCGGCCTTGAAGGCGGCCAGAATGTCTTTTCCGGCAAAGATGAGTTCCGCCAGCAGCGCCCCCAGAAACGGCATGAACAGAAGGCCCACGATGGGGGTGAAAAGGATGCCGCCCACCACGGCGCCGATGATGGCTCCCCAGATGCCAGCGGCGGTGCTGCCGAATTTTTTGGCTCCCATGCCTCCGGAAAGCTTGTCAATAACCAGGCCGCCCGCAACCATCAGAGCCAGGACGGCCCATTCCCACCACGCGAGGTGCCTGGCTCCCATCACTCCCTGCCAGATGCACCCGGCCGCAATGATGATGATGCCGGGGAGCATGGGAATAAGCGTGCCGATCAGCCCCATGCCGAACAGCAGCAGGGTGACGCACCAGACGAGGGTTTCCGAAAGGACGGGTGGCATGCCTCCCTTCTTATCAGGAAGGGGAGCGGGAAGCAAGGATTCTGCCCGGCTTGCGGATGACGGAAAAAGGGGGGGGAATGCATGGATTGCTGTTGCGGTTTTTGCGGGCGTGGTATGGAATGGCGCCCATGACTTTTACCGGTTCTTTTCTGCGTGGCTGCATGGTGTGCTACTGCGCTCTTTCTCTGGGTGTTATGCCCGCGCTGGCTGCGTCTCCCGCGGCTGATTTCGCCGCCGTGCAGAAGCTGGCGCATTCCCTGAAAGCCCGTGTGGGCATGGCCGCAGTAATGCTGGACACGGGGGAGGCCGTGGCGGTGGGTGATGAAACTGCCTATCCCATGCAGAGCGTCTTCAAATTCGTGCTGGCCCTGTCCGTGCTCAAGCGGGTGGACCAGGGAACCCTGAATCTGGAGCAGATCATTCATATACGCCCGGAGCAGTTGGTAAAGGACACGTGGAGTCCCCTGCGGGAGCGCTTTCCGCAGGGCGGTGATTTTTCTTTAAAGGAACTGCTGCGCGTGACTGTTCAGGAGAGCGACAACAACGCCTGCGACCTCCTGTTTGCCCTCATCGGCGGGACGGAGACCGTGCAGAAGGATTTGAAGGAATGGGGCATCGGCGGCATCAACGTCCGGTTTACGGAAGACGAGATGCTGCGGAATCATGACTTGCAGTATGTCAATTCAAGCCGTCCGTCAGCCATGAATGCCCTGCTGCGCGCGTTTGACGAGGGTAAAATCCTGAACAAGGACACGCAGCGCTTTCTCTGGGACATGATGGCCGGCTGCTCCACGGGAGCCACGCGCCTGAAAGGGAAGCTGCCGCAGGATTATGTGGTGGCGCACAAGACCGGGTCGGGCTTCACCACTCCGGAAGGTGTGATCACCGCCGTCAATGACGTCGGCATCATCGTTCTCCCCAATGGCCGGAAAATGGCGGTCTCCGTGTTCGTCATGGATTCAAGGGATTCCGCCCCTGCCTGCGAGAAGGTGATCGCCTCCATGGCCCGCTGGCTGTGCACGGAATGGCAGCCTGCCGCCGCCAAGTAGCGGACGGCCTTCCCCGGAACATGTTTTAAGCTTGGAAAGGGGGCCGCTATCAGGCAAGGTGTGCCGCGTTATTCATGAAGAACCTATTGAGCCGGTACATCAGCCTGAGCCTGGCGCTGCGGTATTTGAACCCGCTGCGGACTTTCTTTTCCATCATCACCCTGATCTGCCTGCTGGGCGTATCGCTGGGGGTGATGGTGCTCATCGTCGTGCTGTCCGTCATGGGCGGTCTCCAGAAGGAAATCCAGGGGAATCTGTTTGCTCACTCCCCGCATGTCCAGGTATGCTACCGGAATGACTTCGGCGTGAGGGAGGTGATTCCGGACTGGATGGACCTGAGTGAAAAGCTTCGGCATGTTCCCGGCGTTCAGTCTACCTACGCCCTGATTGAGGACTACGCGCTGGTGGACGTGCAGGGACGGCAGAGGCCCTGCTTTTTCCGGGCCATTGATACGGAAAACGCCTCCCAGCTGGAAGATTTGAAGCACCTGGTGGTGGCCGGCAATGCGGAACTGGACATGGGTGAAAAGGCCGTGGTTTCCTCCATTGTGGCGGAAAACATGGGGCTGAACGTGGGGGATGTGGTCCGGGTGTACACCACCCGCAATTTTCAGGAAATTTCCCACGCCTACCAGCAGACGGAACTGCCGGTGCTGGCGGAAAAGAACGCCCGGGAGCTCAATGATTTGAGGGAGTGGGGCAAATCCCTGAAAAGGGAGGGAGAGCGTGAAGTGGCCGGCAAGGCCTCCGTGGACAAGGTATTCACCCTGCTCAACGGGCTGCTGTCCGTCCCCCGCAGGGATGCGGAGCGCTCCAGCCTGATGGATTTGCTCGCCGTGCTGAATGACGGGGAAGCCGTGGACAACGGTACTGTGGCCTTCCCGGAAGGCACGCGGAAGGAATGGGAAACCATTCTGGGCGGCTTCAAGGCGGGGCACAGGAATGAAGCGGACATGGAATGCTTCCGCAAGATCAAGGAGCTGGTCATGCCGAAGGATCTGGAAGTGATCGGCATTTACCGGGCCTCCCAGCATACGCCCAGTCCGGACCTGTTCATTCCTCTGGTCATCGGCCAGGAACTGCTGGGTTATGAGGATGACGTGGTGCAGGCCGTGGCCCTGCGCGTGAATGATCCCTACCATGTGGAAACCATGCTGGCCCCCGTGATGCAGGCGCTGGAAAAGGAAAAGCCCTCTTCCGCGTGGACGCTGGAAACCTGGCATGACCGCTTTAACGCGTGGTTTGAACTGATGCAGAAGGAGCGCATGATGATGAGCTTTGTGCTGTCCTTCATCTCCCTGATTTCCGCCTTCTGCATCATGGCGGTGATGTTCACCGTCTCCATCCAGCGGAAGAGGGAGATTGCCGTAATGAAGGCACTGGGCGCCACGCCGTTCCAGGTGGTGCGCGTCTTCCTGTGGCAGGGGGTCATCATCGGCTTTGTGGGGGCGCTCCTGGGCGTGGGCCTGGGACTGCTGGTGCTGGAATACCGCATGCAGATTCAGGGCTTTCTGGCGGGAATAGGCTTTGACCCGTTCCCCGTGGCCTTCCATGGAACAGCGAACATTCCGGTGGTGATTGACTGGGCGGAGCTGGCGTGGCAGGCGGTGAAAGCCTTTGTCATGGTTGTGGTGGCCTCCATCATTCCGGCCCTGGTCACGGCGCGCCAGGACCCGGCCCGCTCCCTGCGCAGCATGTAACAGGAAACCGCCCATGGATATTTACTGGATTCAGGATCATGAGAAGAAGGGCCCCCTGCCGGAGGTGGAAGTAATCTCCATGCTGGAGGCGGGCCTCATTCCGGAAACCGCCCGGGCGTGGCACGCCGGATGCGCGGAATGGGTGCGCATCCATGACCTGCCGGCGCTGAAGGAAATGTTCGCCGTCCGCAAGGAAGAGGAGGAACGGAGGAATGTGGAGGAAGAGGTGCTGGAGGATGAAGCGGCGGAAGACGCCGCGCCTGGTTCCACGGAGGCGGGTTCCCCGCCGGAAGAAGAGGAAGGGTCGGTGGAGGAAGGCACTCCTCTGGTGGTTCCCTATCCCTACGTCCGTTTCCTGGGAAGAATGGCGGACGTGATGATATACATGACGCTGTATCTGGCCGTGTTCAGGATATTCGGCCTGCCCTTCAGTCCCGATTTTCTTCCCGGCTCCTATGAAGCCCTCCTTTACCTCTGCCTGCCGATGGTGCTCATTGAAACCGCCTTTCTGGGAACGCTGGGCACCACGCCGGGGAAAGCCATGCTGGGCGTCTCCGTCAGGGACTACCGGGGGAAGCGCCTCTCCTTCTCCACGGCGTTCCGGCGCTCCCTGTTCGTCATGGTGCTGGGACTGGGCTGCTTTGCCCCCTCCCTGATGCTGCTGGCCCTGTTCTTTTCCTGGTGGTGGGTGCGCCGCTTCGGCTTCACCCCCTGGGACAGGAAGCTGGGCACCACGGACGTGCTGAATGACTCCCTCACCCTCCGCAAGGTGGTGATGACGCTGGTGCTTGTCATCCTGTGCCTCCAGGTCATGTATGTGCTGCTGGTTCCCTGGCTGCCGGAGATGGAGGCGTACATGGGCGCCTCCGGGCAAATGTGACAAAAAGACCGGCCGCGCGGGATTTAGCCTTTTAATCACCTGAATTTGTTTCATACTTGTTCCAGCCATGCCAGAAATACACCCAACGGCAGTAGTGCATCCTGCTGCGGAGATCGCGGATGATGTTAAAATCGGTCCCTTTTGCGTTGTCGGAGAACATGTAAAGCTGGGCCCGGGCTGCGTGCTGCACAGCCATGTGGTCATTGAAGGACCTTCCTCCTTCGGAAGCGGCAACGAATTTTTCCCGTTTTCCGTCCTCGGCCTGAAAAGCCAGGATTTGAAATACCAGGGGGAACCGACCTATCTGGAAGTGGGGGATAACAACGTCTTCCGTGAAAACGCCACCATCAACCGGGCAACGGACATCGGCGGAACGACGCGCATAGGGAACAACAACCTCTTCCTGGTGTCCTGCCACGCCGGGCACGACTGCCAGATCGGCAATCATGTGATTTTCTCCGGCTTCGCCACCGCCGCGGGCCACGTCACGGTGGGGGATTACGCCATTCTGGCGGGATGCTGCGCCGTGCACCAGTTTGTCAGCATCGGGGAGCACTCCATGGTGGGCGCGATGGCCCGCGTGAGCCAGGACGTACTGCCGTACACCATTGTGGAAGGCCATCCGGCCGTGACGCGCTCCGTCAACTCCATCGGCATGCAGAGGCGCGGATTCTCCGAGGAAGACCTGCGGGCCGTCCGGATGTGCTACAAAAAGCTTTTCGTCAACAAAAAGCTGACCGTTCATGAAGCGCTGGAAGAGCTCCGGAACTCGGACTACGCGGAAAATGCCTGCCTGAAAAGAATCGTCAAATTCGTGGAAACTTCCGAACGGGGCTTCTGCCACTGATTCCATGAAAACAGGTTTTGTCTTTGACCTGGACGGAACGCTGGTGGACTCCATTCCCGGCATCGCCCGCGGCCTGAACCTGGCCTTGAAATCCCTGGGGTATCCGGAGCATTCCGTAGACGCCATCCGGGGAATGGTGGGCAGGGGCGCGCGGGAGCTCTGCGTGGCTTCCCTGAAAGGCTGTTTCAACGGAGAAGTGCCGGAGGAAGCCTTTGAAGCGGTGCACCGGGGATTCATGAGGGAATACGCCCATACCTGGCAGGACGGCACGGCGCCGTACCCCGGCATCCGTGAAATGCTGCTGGAACTGGCCGCGGAAGGCCACCCCCTGGGCGTCCTGTCCAACAAGCCGCATGTGGTCACGGGACCGCTGGTGCGCCATATCCTGCCCGAGGTGCCCTTCCGGGAGGTAATGGGCTTTTCCGAACGCTTCCCGCGCAAGCCGGAGCCTGATTCCCTGCTGTCCATCATTCGTTCCTGGGGCATGGAGCCGGACCAGGTATGCATGGTGGGGGATTCCGCCCACGACGGCAACACGGCCGTGAACGCCGGAACGCGGCTTGTTCTGGTGGGATGGGGCTACAGTTCCCGCGCCGCGCTGGACGCCTTCCGTGTGCCGGTGTGCGCCACTGTGGCGGAACTGTCCGCCCGTCTGCGGGATGAAGACAGCCTGCCGTTTCCCGCATCCGCCCACAGGACGGTGTCTTGAACGCCAGTGCATCCTGAGGATGCAAGGAAATTCAGTGGACGCAAGGGCTGGCGGCAATCCCGGTCCGGAACCGGACAGGAGCATGACCGCCGTGTTGTTGCTGCGCGTTTAGGACGGAATATCCGGAATGTCCGCGGATTTGGCCTGCACGGTGATGTCTTCCAGGGAGCCGGGCAGGTCCTTGGTGGAAGTGACGCCCAGATTCTTCAACTTCTGCGCCCGGGGAATGAACCGGTGCTCAAAGGAGGAAACGGTCTTGTTGTACTGGGTCACCGCCTGGTTCAGGCTCTTGCCCAGGGAGGAAAAATGGCCGGTGAGGATGGAGCAGGTATTGAACAGGTCCGCTCCCGCTTCCGAGATTTTCTTGGCATTGTCCGCCAATTGCTCCTGTTTCCAGCCGTAGGCGACGGCTTTCAGCAGGGCGATCAGGGTGGACGGCGTGGAAAGGATCACCTTGTTCTCCGCGCCGAATTCAATCAGGGAGGGGTCCGCTTCCAGGGCCGCCTGGAAAAAGGCTTCTCCCGGCAGGAACATGATGACGAATTCGGGACACGGGGAAAACTGGGCAAAGTAATTCTTGGCGCTCAACTGCTGCAAATGCCTCTTTACGTCCGCGGCGTGGCGGCTCATCCACTGGCTGCGCTCCTCCAGCCTGTCCGTTTGCCCGGCATTCAGGTAGGAGGACATGGGGGCCTTCGCGTCAATGATGATGGAACGGCCTCCCGGCAGGTGGATGACCATGTCCGGACGCACCCGGTCCTCCTCCCTGGAACGGGTCTCCTGCGTCGTGAAATCACAGTATTCCACCATTCCCGCCAGCTCCACCACGCGGCGCAATTGGAGTTCCCCCCACTGGCCGCGCGCGCTGTTGTGGTGCAGGGCCTGGGAAAGCCTGGCGGTCTCATTCTTCAGGGCTTCATTTCCGGAAAGGATGTAGCGGATTTGCGTTTTCAGGTCTGTATAGGCGCCCACGCGCTCCTTTTCCATCTCTCCCAGCCGCGACTGCACGAGTTTCAGGGACTCGCTCACCGGCTTCAGCATGGACTCAATGGCCTGTTTGCGGGATTCCAGGTCATGGTTGGCCTGCTGGCGCTGGCTTTGCAGCCGCGTTTCCGCCAGGTTCAGGAATTGCTTTTCCGAATTCCGGAGAACTTCCGCGCTGATGCCCGCGAAGGAATCCTTCAGCACCTCTTCCGCCCGGTGGAGCATCTGTGTTCTGTCCTCCGCCCGCTCCCGCCAGGAACGGGATTCTGCTTCAAGCCGGACGGAGCGGTCCCGGTAGCGCAGCAGCAGAATCAGCAGCGCCACGCAGGCGGCCAGCAGCAGAAGGGTAAGAAGCCAGGGAATCAGGGGAGAAATCATAAGAAGAGGAGGAGTAGGGCAATCAGATGGGGGTGGCGTAGGGGATGGCGTCCGTTTCTTCCACGGGTTCGGCCAGGGGAATATTGTCGTCGCTGCCGTCCAGCGGCTCCGCATAGGGAATATTCTCTTCCGTATCCGGTTCAGCCATGGGGATGTGCTTTTCACACATCTTGGTAGGGGCCTGGTAGCCGGCGGAGGTTTCAAAATACGCCGTCTTGGCATACTGGCAGCCGGAATGGGCCAGTTGGTTGGACTCCCGGCAGACGAGCACGGCCTGCCCTTCCGAACCGGGCCGCGTGCGGATGGCGTTGGCGGGGTAGCCCTCCTTCTGGGCGGCCAGCATGATGTCCACCCAGACGGGAAGGGCCAGCGTGCCGCCGTAGCCTTTCTCCAGAATCTTGGTGGAGGTGTCAAACCCCACCCATACGCTGCACGTGAGGTTGGAAGTATATCCGGCGAACCACGCGTTCGTGTAATTATTCGTGGTCCCGGTCTTGCCGCCGCAGGGGGACTTGAAGCCCAGCGTAGTGATCCTGCCCGCCGTGCCTCCGGGCTTGCAGACCTGCTGGAGGATGGAGGAGGTAATATTGGCCGCCCGCTGGGAATACACGGTGCGCTTGCTCTTGGTGATGGCGAAGCGCGGCTGGCCCTGGGAATCCGTAATGTGGTCAATGATGTACGGAGTGGGGCGCACGCCGCCGTTGGCGAAGACGCTGTAGGCGCTGGCGATGTCCAGCGGGGAGGCCTCCCAGGTTCCCAGGTAAAGGGCCGGGGTGCGGGAAATGTTCCCGTGGAAGCCCGCCAGCTGGGCGGACTGGATGACGTTGGACAGCCCGGCCCGGTTGCCGATGCGCACGGACATGGTGTTGCGGGAAAGGATGAGGCCGAAGGAGGCCGGCTTCATGCCCCGGTACGTGCCGTCCGAATTGCGGGGGGACCAGCTGGCCGCTCCGCGTACCTCCCCGTAGGCGATCCGGTCGTCTGAAATGCGGGTGTCCGCGGAATTGCCCTGCTGGAAGAACGTAGCGTAAATGAACGGCTTGAACAGGGAGCCGGTCTGTCTTCTGGACTGGATGGCGCGGTTCAGCTTGGATTCCTCCGCGTCCCGGCCGCCGACGACGGCGAGGAGGGCCCCCGTGGCGTTGTCCATGACTACGGCGGCGGACTGGATATAATTGGGCATGGGAGGCTGCGTCCCCTCCTTCCGTTCCGCGGGCAGCGCCTTCCAGGCGGCCAGGGCGGCTTCATATTCCGCCTTGGTAGTCAGCTTGTTCTTCAGGATTCCCTTCTTCTCCCGTTTGGCTTGCAGGGACGCCAGGTGCTTCTTGAAATCCTTGCGCGCTTCCAGCGCTTTCATATGCTTGTTGATGGCGTCCAGCGTGGCGTTCTGCAAATCCAGGTCCAGCGTGGTGTGGACCACCAGTCCGCCCAGGCGGATGTCTTCTTCTTCCAGAATGGCGTCCAATTCCCGGCGCACGAGGTCCATGGCGTAATTCTCCTCAGACCGGGACTGGGGCGTCCGGGTGACGATGGGCTCCGCTAGGGCCGCCTGATACTGCACCTCCGTGATCTTGCCCTCGTTTTTTAGCAGGCCCAGAACGATGTCTCGCACTTTTTTGGCTTCCTCCGGGTGCTTGATGGGGGAAAAATCGTTCGGGCCGTAAATGATGCCGGCCAGTGTGGCGCATTCCGCCAGGGACAGGTCGCGGGGCTCCTTGTCGTAATATCCCCGCGCCGCCGCCGCAATCCCCAGGAAGGTGTGTCCCCAGAAAATGCGGTTGATGTAGGTCTCCAGAATCTCGTCCTTCGTGTAGGTGGCTTCAATGCGCTTTGCCAGGGCTACCTCCGTCAGCTTGGAATGCAGGTTGCGCTCCCGGTGGTTGTAAGTGATCTTGGCGAGCTGCATGGTCAGCGTGGAAGCTCCCTGCGTGGCCCTCTTGTGCTTGAGCACCTGCACGAAGGCGCGTCCCACGCCTATCCAGTCCACGCCGCCGTGGTCGTAAAAGCGGTTGTCTTCACGCAGAATCAGGGCGTCGATGAAAATGGGGGGGACTTCCTGGAGGGACACCCGCTTGCGGTTTTCCCCGTGCAGGGTGCCGATGGTCCGGTTCTTGCGGTCCAGGATTACCGTGCGTTCCGGAATATTACTCTTGACCTCGGAAATGTCATAGCGGTTGGAAATGGTGCCGTAAAGGAACACCAGGATGGAGCCTATTACGATGCCTACGAAGGAGCACCCCAGCAGGATGCGCAGGGGCCAGCTGATGAACCAGCGGATATTCCGCGTCAGGGAGCCGATGAAGCGGAACGGCATCAGCAGGACGAACAGCAGGGCGCCGAAAATCGTGAAGCGCGGTTTGCGCGGACTTCCTGCGCGTGCGGAACGGGATTCTCCTTCCGCTTCAGGGTAATCCTCATACTCCTCCTGCGGAGCCGGACGGGCAGCGCGCCGCTGGCGCGGGAGCGGTGTGTCATACCGGGAAGAATCGCTGCGGGAATTTCTCGTTCTGCGGGTGGGGCCGGGAATGACTGCCGGACCCGGATCCTCCTGCGGCAAACCGGGATAGGACGGACGGGGCGCAGGCCTTTTTTTGCGTTCCGTTTGGGGACGGGAAGCCGCTTCACCGTCCTGGATGCGTTCCCGCCAGGAGCCGGCATTTCGTTTCCGTGATTTGTCGTTTAAACCCATCCGTAGGGGAATTTTATCATAAACAATCGGAATGGTCTAAGCAAAAGATGGGGCGTCATGTCGCAATCCTTAGACAAATTCGTACCTGTTTGAACGTTTATATGGTAGGATATGTCCTATCATTCGATTATCGATAATTTCATGATATCAGCATTCAGGATGACGAGTTTTTATTACTTGGTCGTTGGGGGCCTTATGTCCCTGTTTTTAGGAGGAATGAGCCTTGCGGGGAATGTCTCTTCCATGGCGGACTTGCAGAAGCATGTGCATCAGGTGGCTTCCAGGGTCACGGCCGCTACGGTCGCGCTGGTTTCCGACGGGGGGGAGACGGGTAGCGGCGTGATTGTCACTCCGCAGGGGCTCATCCTGACGGCGGCCCACGTGGTGGGCGGCGATGAAATCATGCGCGTGGTCTTTGCCGACGGGCGCGTGGTCAAGGGCCGCGTGCTGGGGGCCAACTTTACGCGGGACGCCGCCATGGTGCAGATCATGGACGGCGGGAACTATCCCCATGTGGAACTGGGGGAATCCGACGGCCTGCATGTGGGGGACTTCGTGGTGGCCCTGGGCCATTCCAAGGGCTTTGACCCGGAACGCCGCGCACCCATCCGCATGGGAAGGCTGTGCACGGACGGAAAGCAGCGTTTTCTCATCTCGGAATGCACGCTCATCGGCGGAGACTCCGGCGGCCCTCTCTTTGACCTGTCCGGCAAACTGGTGGGTATTCATTCCTCCATCGGCCCCATGTTGAAAATCAACAACCATGTCCCCGTCTCCGTTTTCCGGAGGGACTGGGACAAGCTGCTCTCCGGGCGGCACTGGGGCCAGCTTGGCCTTCATCCCATGGCTGACCCGGAATCCCCCGTATTGGGATTTGCCATGATGGACGTGCTGGGCGTGGACGGAGTGGTAGTGGAAGACGTGGTGGTCAACTCTCCGGCGGATACCGCGGGCATCAAGCCGGGGGACGTCATCACCCACATGGACAGCCGCAGCCTCCGTTCCGTGCGGGACATGCTCCGTGAGCTGGGCAGGCACCGTCCCGGGGAAACCGTTCCGGTGGTAGTGGTGAGGAAAGGTACGGCCTACAAGGCGGATCTTACATTCGGCAGGCGCGGCGATCTGATGTCCGGCCTGAAATACCAGGAACAAACTCAAGGATGAGCATGAAATACTTATGGGCGGCATTCGCGGCGGCTTCCGCGTGTGCCCAGGAAATAGCATCCCCGCTCCCTCCGGAGCAGATGATAGCCCCGGAGGACAAAATCGTGCTGGATGGCCAGGCCAAGGAAATCTTCCGGGAATGGGACAAGGTGGCTGTACCTGTGGGTCAGTCCGTGGTGGCGCTGGTGGCCGGCAATACCCAGGTGGCCCTGGGAACGGTGGTGGGGAAGGGGAAAGTGCTCACCAAATTGAGCGACCTCCAGAAGGAACGGCGTCCGGTCATGCTGGTGGACTCTTCCGGACGGGTGTATGACGCCAAGGTGCTCTTTGCCCTGCCGGAACACGATCTGCTGATGATGGACGTGCCGGGGCTTCCCGCTCCCCCCATTGACCTGAACTCCTACGTGCAGGCGCAGGAAGGGGACGTGATTGCGGCCGTGTCCCCCACGGGGCATGTCAGTGACTTCGGGGTTGTTTCCGTGGCGCAGCGCAGCCTGCGGGCGGACGACCAGCCTTACCTGGGCATCGTTTCCGATCCCCGCTGGGACGGGGAGGGAGTCATGATCGGCGGCGTGGAGGCCGGAAGCGGAGCGCACCGCAGCGGTTTGCTGGCCGGCGATGTGCTGATGAAGCTGAATGGGAAGCCGGTGGACGGCATGTACTCCATCCGTGCCGCCATGGTCGGGGTGCGCCCCGGTGAGACGGTTCCCGTGGAAGTGAAGCGCCGGGACCAGGTGGTTGAAGGGAAGCTCCTCACGGGCCCCAGACCCAAAGTGATGAAATTCCCCCAGAAGCGCCTGGACATGATGAACTCCATGGGCAACCGGATGAGCCTGAAGCGGGATGAATTCCCGCTGGTCATCCAGTCGGACATGACGTTGTTCCCGGAACGCGCCGGATGCCCGGTCATTGACGTCAACGGAAAATTTGTGGGGCTGGCCCTGAGCCGCGCCGGACGTACGGAAACCTACATTCTCCCCTCCTGGATATGCCGGGAACTGGTGGAAGGGGTGCTTCCGCAGGTGCAGCAGTACCAGGCCGGACGCGGAGAAAACATTCCGGAGGCCCAGCCTGTGGACGACTCCTATGACGCCCGGCGCCTGGAGGAAAACCGGCGCAAGGTGGAGGACAAGATGAGCCGCCAGGGACTGGTGCCGAAGGTCTATTAAGCTCGGTTGGTTTCCGGGGGGTGAAGAGATGAACCGCCCGGGAGCCTGAAGTATTGGAGGCGTCTTGGTGCTCTTCATGCCGCCCGGTTTTGGCCGGGAGGAACTTTCTGCCTTACCTGCTGTTTTTACTTCCTTCTCCTGTGGGAATCGTGCCGTTGTTGTCCCGGAGGAATGGGCTGCCGCATGAGGGAACTAAAATGGCGGCGGCCATTCCTCCGGCCAGGAAAATGCGGTGCACTTTATTCACCGGGAATGGCGGCAGGATGAGATGATGGCGTAAAAAAACGGGCAGTAATGCCCGTTTTTCCGAATGAACCGGATTGGTTTCCGGCTCTTGAATATCTTTCGCCCTCGTATTGCCGGAGGCTGAGGGGGGAAAGCTTACTTGCCCGAAGAGGCTGCCGCCGGTTTTTCCTTGAAAATCATCAGCTCCGTTAGAACCACGGTACGTCCTGTGGAATCCGGGGAAATGATCATCACTACTTTCCGCCCGGGGTAGGTGGTCAGCATCATGCCCCTGTCCTTCACCTTCACGACTTTGCCGTTCTTCAAACGGGTCATGTACGTCAAATTGGCGGCAGTGGTGCGGGAAACGTTGCTGTCCGTAGAATCCTTGCCGAAAATGTAAATGGACTTGCTGGGCAATTCAATGGCACTCTTTTCTCCCGCGGGGGGCTTGGGAAGCTCCAGGGTGAAGGTGCGGCCGGTCAGGTTCTGAATGTAAACGCAATTAAGCGGAAGCTCCGCTTCATTGATGAAATCCAGGGTAAACTCCCCGCTGCTGTTTTTGCCTACCAGCGCCAGGGTTTTGGGGCCAAGATCGGTAGGAAGGGGCTTGCTGACGAGCTTGTTGGTCGGCATCCCCTTCTGGTCCAGGCCTCCGAACAGGGTAATGATCTTGCTCTTGGGATAAACGCTGCGGCGTCCGGGAAGGGCGGCGCGGATTTCCACTTTCTCCAGCCTCTTGGAATCAATGGGCATGTAAATGGGAGAGGGGAGGGTCATGGGCGTCTTAAGGACAAACCGGATGCCGTTGACGGCGGCGGGCGGGAGGGACTTGTCCACGGTATCGGCCGCCGGGGCGTTCGTTTCCGGTTTAGCCGGCTCCGGCCTGGAGGGAGTGCGGGTCTGTCCATGGACGAAAGAAACGCTTCCGAGAAGGCAGGTAAAGGCGAGGATGGGTAAAATGCGCATATATTCGGGGGAGTGAAAAATAAAAAAGGGGCTGTTGGCCGGCGCATGGACTCTTGACGGACAACTGTGCGGGAGAGAATGCGGCAGGCTGAATCCATCAGGACGTGCAACAGGGTACGGAGCAAGCCTTGATGGGTTTTATATCCCTTGTGAAGTACAGGAATGAGGAAGGCCGTGCAAGCTCAAAGTAGGGATGTTGGAGATAAAAAATAGAAAAATCCAGCGGTAATTGGACCCCTTATCCAGCCGGGAAAGCCTGCGGATTCAGCATTTCTGTTACGCATGGCCTCATCTGCACAGCGTAAAATAATATCTGAATGAATAAAATGGCTTAGGTGCAGGTACATGGAATGATGATGAAAAACAAGTCATGTGGCATCTCCACAGGAAGATAATTGCATTTAAAGGATATGAAACCTTGTTTGTCCGCCTTGGCCGGATAAGGTGCGTTTTGCGGGAAGGGCCCTCTTGGGGGAAAAAGTGAGATAAGGAAAAGGCAAATTCAGAGGAGGGATATAATAATGGAGATCGCGGATGAAAACATAGACGGAGGCGAAGCATTTGACTGGGCAGAACTTCGGCATCCTATGCGATATTCCGCGATATTTATCGCAGGAATTTTATGATAAAATCATTAACCGCAACCTATGTGTAACCGGCCAGAATGTACTTGAGATAGGCACGGGAACGGAAGTTCTTCCGAGGCATATCTACCGTTATGGAGCAAAATGGACAGGTACGGACATCTCGGAAAACCAGATACGCCAAGCAAAAAATCTTTCGTCTGGCATGAATATTGACTACCACGCTTTGCCTGCTGAAAATATAGGTATTCCAGATCATTCCTTTGATGTAGTCACTGCCTGTTAGTGTTTCCGGTACTTTAATCATGAGCTGGCTATGCCTGGTTTTTTGCGTATGCTCAAACCGGAGGGAAATATTCTTGTATTATATATGGCGTGGTTGCCCTTTGAGGATAACATAGTGGGAGCCGGTGAAAAACTCGTGCTGAAATACGGCCCTGCGTGGAGTAGCGCGGGGGAAACGGTGCATCCGGTATCTATACCCGGTTGCTATCTTCTCTCCTTGTCTTTACACCTCCTCGGGAGACAGCCACCGGAAGGAGACGATGTTAAACTTCCTCCCGAACGCCT
>CANQLV010000018.1 GCA_947624785.1 Akkermansia muciniphila
TGGTACCCCGTCACGGGCTCGAACCGTGGACAAACTGATTAAGAGTCAGCTGCTCTACCAACTGAGCTAACGAGGCACTGGAATGGTGGCGTTCCTGCAAGGAACGGCCGGATGGTACCCCGTCACGGGCTCGAACCGTGGACAAACTGATTAAGAGTCAGCTGCTCTACCAACTGAGCTAACGAGGCATGTATCCGGCAGTTCCCCGCGACAAGCTCCAACTCTGAAGATGGAGCCACTGGTCGGAATTGAACCGACGACCCACGCATTACGAATGCGTTGCTCTACCCCTGAGCTACAGTGGCATCGCGAGAAGCGCGGAAGCAAGTAACCATAAGAGCCCCTTTTTAGCAAGTCTTTTTTGCAATAAGACCGTTTTTTTACGCCTTGAATCCGGAATAGAAGCCAAGTGCGGCAGGTGACAGTAGAAGAGCTTGCATAGGAAGAAGAAACATGGTGGAGTTCATGTCCTCAAAGAGCTTCTCTTTCCCTACTTATCATGAAGGCATATTACATTTTCCAGCAGGCGGACGAAGAAACGATCAGCAACATTCTGGACTGGATGCGCAACCAGGAACGCGCCATTTACCGCGCCGCCGTGCGTGAACTCGGCGCCCTGAAAAAGCTGCGCCCGGAATTCATCCAGCGCAAGCCCCTTCAGGAGCAATTCTCCTTCATACAGAAAATGCTGGCGTGGAAACCCAGCAATGAAATCGGAGACCACCTGCTCCAAGTCTGGCTTCTGCGCAAGCATCAGGACATGCTGATTACCTTCCTGAACACGCTGGACATCCCCCATGACGGCAACGGCATTGTGAACGAACTGCCGGAAACGCTGGACAAGGAAAAACTCGCCAAGGCCGTGGACGAATTGTTTGAAAAGTACCCCGCCGGCGTAGCGTCCGTTTACCTCCAGATGTTCCAGCTCCAGACGGAAGACGGCTGGGACGAACTGGCCGAGGTTCTGGCGAACGACCCCCGCGTCACCATCCGCTAAACTTCCGGTTTTCACTTTTTTCCAAAGGGCTGTCCTGCTGCAACAAGCCGGGACAGCTTTTTTTAATGAAGGAGGAACGTCGTTTTTCCGGAAGGAGGTCTTTTTTGCACCAGGGAAATTCCGCACTTTCCGCGGTACACGAGTCCAGGCCGGAAGTTAGACGCAGCACCATTTCTCCGTCCCTGCCGTTTTTCAGCCCGGAAAAAATTTCCGCCGTGCCATTTCCAGGCCTGGAGAGCCTTTGTTCCGGAAACAAGCAGCTCGATACGTTTTTCACGGGGACCCCGGCTTTCCGGCCATTCCCGCCTTTACTTCCTCCGCAGGCAGGCATAGTTTTTCCCATATGAGCACCTGTTCCGTGACCCGGGAAGTCCCCGGTATGCTTGCCGCTGCCAATGAATGGATTGAACTCACTGTCCGCATGGCGGGGAGACGGTTGGCGGAGGTCACCTTTACGGACAAGCTGAATGGCTGTACCTACCGGCTGGGAGATGATATTTTCAGCATCCATCTGGATTACGGCATCAAGGAAGACGGCGTCACAGACGATGCGCCCCTCCCCCGGCCCCGAAAAATATCAGCGGCCAATCTGCTCGCGGAAAGCCCGGTGGAAGAGAGGATTCCCGCCCGTTCTGAAGCCAGAAGACTGGCGGAACGCCGTGCCGGCGTGCGCATCACCGTCCCCTTTGCCTGGGAGACGGAGGGACTGGCCGTTATCTGGTCTGCGGAACTGCGTGAAGGGCAGCCTTACGCCCGCATTCTGCTGGACATCTGCCCGATGCAGTGGTCCTCTCCCGTCCGCATGGTGCAAATGCTGGAATTTTCCGCTCCGGATATCCAGACCCAGGGCAATGTGAAAGGCGCGCCAGTCACGGCATTCGGCGGCAGGCTATTTGCGGGCGTGGAAAGCCCCCTTTCCTGCAACGGGGAGGAAGAAGGAAAGCTGGTGGCCCGGATTTCCCGGAAAACGGACATTCCCTCCCGCACCCGTCTCCATGTTTCCGCCGTGCTGGGCGTCGCCTCTCCCGGACAACTGCGCCGCACCTTCCAACTGCGCTACGTGAACGAGGAGCGCGCCCGGCCCTACGGCGCCTTTCTGAATTACAATACTTGGTACGACACCCTGTTTGACCGCTATGACGAAGCTTTTGCCAGTGAGGCCGTGCGCCTGTACGGGGAGGAATTGGTCCGCAAACGCGGCGCGGTGCTGGATTCCATCCTGTTTGACGACGGCTGGGACAATCCGGAAACGCTGTGGGAGTTCAACGAAGGGTTCCGGGATGAGTTCCGTAACGTGAACAGGCTGGCGGCTTCCTACGGCAGCGGTCCGGGCGTGTGGCTGTCCCCGTGGGGAGGCTATGGAAAACCCAAGCAGAACCGCCTGGAGGCCGCCGGAGACCGCTTTGAAACGAACGAGAGGGGCTTTGCCCTGAGCGGGCCGAAGTATTACGACCATTTCAAGGAGATGTGCCTGCACATGATCCGTGAGAATGGCGTGAACCACTTTAAGCTGGACGGGACCTCCGGAGAAGAAACTCAGATCCCCGGCAGCCGCTTCGGCAGCGATTTTGAAGCGATCATCCACCTGCTGGGGGAACTGCGGGAGGAACGCGCGGACCTGTTCATCAACCTGACCACGGGCACCTGGGCTTCCCCATTCTGGTTCGGCATTGCGGATTCCGTCTGGCGCGGCGGCTGGGACCACGAATTCATCGGTGAGGGGACCATGCGCCAGAAGTGGATGACCTTCCGGGATTCCCGCATCTTCAATAACAATGTGGCCGTTTCCCCGCTCTTCCCCATCAATTCCCTGATGAACCACGGCATCATTTACACGGAAAAGGCGCGGGGGCTGAATACGGCGGAGGGAACGGACCTGGAGGATGAAATCTGGTCCGCATTCGGCTCCGGCTCCCAGATGCAGGAAATTTACATCTCGCCCCGGCTGCTCACGCCAGACCAGTGGGACACGCTCGCCAGCGCGGCCATCTGGGCCAGGGAGAATAACGCCACGCTGATGGACACACACTGGGCGGGCGGCAGCCCCATGGAACTCCAGGTGTACGGCTGGGCGGCGTGGTCGCCGGCCAAAGCCATCCTGACCGTACGCAATCCTTCCGCGGAACGCCGCTTCTGGAGCTTTGAGCCCGGGGCCGTCTTTGAACTCCCGCTGGAAGCGTCCCGCAGCTACGCGGTCACTTCCCCCAACGGGAAGCGGCTGCCTTTCTCCGGGTTCCGGGCCGGGGAAGTTGCCCGGATGACGCTGGAACCGTTTGAAGTAGTCGTGATGGAAGGCGTACCGGAGGCATAACCACATCAGGAGGGAACGCCGCATGGCGGTTCCGGACGGAACGTCCAGCCTTCATCCCCGTGATATACCATCATGCGGGTCATGCCGCCGTCAATGACCAGGTTTTCCGCATTGACGAAGCCGGAGCGGCAGAGGAAAAAGACGGCCTTCACAATATCCTCCGGCGTTCCAACGCGCCCGGCAGGGTGCTGGAGGCTATCCTCCGGGGACAAGGCCCCGAAGGCCCCCGTATCAATCCAGCCGGGGCTGATGCTGTTCACCCGGACGCCGAGGGGTGCGAGACTCATGGCAAGAGCGTGGGTCAGGGAGACAAGGGCACCCTTGGCCGCGCTGTAGCTTTCCGTATCCTTCTGGGACATGGAAGCGCGGGTGGAGGTGATGTTCACGATGGAAGCCCCGCGGGAAAAATGATCGCGGAACAAAAGGCTGAGCAGGTAGGGGGCGGAGACACCCACGCGTAGAACTTCATTAAAGTCCTCATAAGAGCAGCCGGAAAGAATGCCGTGGCGGGTGATGCACGCATTGTTTACCAGGACATCCACCCGGCCAAAGTGCTCCAACACTTTTTCCGCAAAAAAACGCACGTCCTCTTCCATCCCCGCATCACCCGTCACGCAGAGATGGCCTTCTCCCGGCAATTCTTCCAACAGGGAGGCCGTTTCCTCATGCTTTACATCCAGGACCGCCACGCGTGCGCCTGCTGCGGCGCAAGCCTCCGCAATAGCGCGGCCGATGCCGCCGGCCCCTCCCGTCACAACCACGGCACTTCCGGAAAAATCAACATCCATCATGGACCGATTGTCCCGTTCCGACGCCGGATGTCAATAGGCGCTTTCCGGCATGCAGCCCTCAGTGCGTGTACATCACATAGCGGTAAAAACCCATGGCGCTGGAGAGAAGCGGAGAACGGGTCACAACGTCTGTCTCCACGATAAGATGGGCCATGGTACTGGAAACGGCCATTTCCGCTTCCTCCGCACGGCGGCTGATGCGTTCCAGGTCCCTGGTTTTTACCTGGTTCATGCGGCCTGATTTCTGAAAATCATCCACGACGTAGCGCAGCCTTTTCAGCCTGGCCACCACTTCCACCAGCTCCATGGCGCGCTGATCCGCCGTTCCGGTATCCCTAATGCCGCGCAGGAGATGCTGGATTCTTTCCAAACACAGGCAGAACTCCTCCATGGTCATGATGGGATCAGCCCAGAACTCCTGAAAATCTACCAGCCTGGGCTGTTCCATCTCCAGTCCCACCACCGCTTTCTGCATGGATGGGGAATCGTACATTCTGACCGTCACCAGCTTCAGGAGCGCCCGGAAAGCGCGTTTGCGGTTCTCGTCCGCCCTTCTCCTTATCTTCTCCAGCCCGTCATGGCAGTACCGCTCAAAACCGGGAAGCCATTCCCCGTACTCCTGCTCCAGCCGGGTGATATTGTCCATCTGTTCCCTGACCATGCGCCCCTGAAGGGCTACGGACATGGCATAAGCCTCTGCCGCCACCTTGTTGTCAATCCCCTCCAGCATGTCCACCATGGTGGAATACTGCTCCAGATAAGCTTTCAGGAACGGCAGTATTCTGTCGTTCAAATACTGAGCCATCCGTTCGTTCGTCAGACTGAGCCCGTACTTTTCCAGATCATTCCTGATAACGGCGGAATCGTAATACTTGAGTTCATGAAGCTTCAGCATGGCCTGCATCATCCGGTCGCGGGCCTTGTCCACGCGCTCCCGGAGAATGGAATGAAAGGCGGGATGCGTCTCCCGGGACTTTTCATGCACGCGCGGATTCAGAATAACCAGCTGTCCGCAATTCATGTCATAAACCTTCAGCCTGTCCGCCAGGCGCGCCAGTTCCTCCATCACGGCCTCTCCCGCGGCCCGGTCCTGAATGGAAGCGACCAGATCCGTCATCTGCTCCACGTCCTTCAAGCGCAGGGAAAGCAGCTCTTCATAGGATTCCACCGGGGAAAGCTCTTCGGAATTCCTTTCTTCCGCAGCCCTGGCTCCCTCCTCCTTGTCCCCGCAGGAACACAGCGCCAGCAAACACGCGCCTCCCAACAGCGGCAAATTCAGGAACAGGGAAAAACGGGAACTGAGTTTCATGAGAAAGCGGCGCTGATGAGGGGGGGGGCTGAAACCGGGCCCGCATCATGGCAACATGGTTACCGTAAGAAAGCGTTCCCAAAGTTCAAGGCCTTTTCATTTCATCCGGAAAAAACATTTCCGCATTCTTGATGTGAGGAAATATTCTTTTAATATCATGAACACTCCCCCGAACCCGGAGGTCACACCTTATTACCAACTCCATCTTATCTGCCGTGATTCTTGACATTCTTCAATACGGACATCCCCTTTTGAGGGAAGAATGCAACCCCGTGGTTCATATCAACAGAGACCTTCTTTCCTTCCTGGCTGACATGCAGGAAACCCTGGCCCAGGGGGGCATAGGTCTGGCCGCTCCCCAGGTGGGAAGACCTATTCAGATGGCCACCATCAATATTCCGCCCACGGACGCCACCACCACCTGGCTGGAAGTGGACGGGCGCCCGGCCACGCTGGCACAAATCATGCCCTTGAATTTCATCAACCCCGTCCTGCATCCATTCGGCAGGAAAGTGCCGTACCGGGAAGGCTGCCTGAGCATCACCAAGGTGTATGCGGACATCCTGCGCCGCTCCTGCGTGAAGGCCGTCCTGACCCTGATGGATGGACGCACCGTGACCATTAAATGCAACGGATTGCTGGCTCGCTGCCTGCAGCACGAGGCAGACCATCTTCACGGCGGACTGTTCACGGACCTGGTTTCTCCGGAAGACCATGACAAGATGGTGCGGAGGCTCAAACTCACCCATCCGGACGCCTTTGAGGAAGACGACGACAGTTACGCCCGCCGCATGAAGGAGGAACGCCGAGCACGGGCACGGGAAGCCCAAACGCCGCCCACGCCCAGAAAGACGGCTTGATGCTCCGGGAGCAAATCCGCACCCCCTATCCTGTGGCTTCTTAAAAAATGCCCCGGCGTTCCATCTGGAAGCCGGGGCATTCGTTATACGGTAAAAAAACGGATGAATCAGACAATCCAGTCCAGAACCACCTTGCCGGACTTGCCGGAATTCATGGCCTCAAAGCCTTCCCGGAATGCCGTGTAGGGCAGCCGGTGCGTAATGATGGGCGCTATGTTCAGGCCGCTGCGGATCATGGAATCCATCTTGTGCCAGGTTTCAAAAATTTCACGGCCGTAAATGCCCTTCATCTTCAGCCCCTTCCAGATGAACTTGTTCCATTCGATGCTGGAGCCGTCCGGCTGGATGCCCAGCAGGGAAATGTTGGCTCCGTTCCGTGAATTGTCGATGATATCTTTCAGGCAGGACGGGGCGCCGCTCATTTCCAGGCACACGTCAAACCCTTCCGTCATTTCCAGCTCCTTCATCACGTCCTCCAGTTTTTCACGGGTCACGTTCACGGTACGGTCCGCGCCCAGCGTCTTGGCCAGGCTCAGGCGGAAATCATTGATGTCCGTGATGACCACCGTCTTGGCTCCGGCCTTCTTGCAGACGGCGGCGGCCATGCAGCCGATGACGCCCGCGCCCGTAATCAGGACATCTTCCCCCACCAGGTCCCAGGACAGGGCCGTATGGACGGCGTTGCCCAGGGGGTCGAAGATGGAGGCGACTTCCATCGGAATGCTCTTGTGGATGCGCACCACGTTGTCCTGGGGAATGGAAAGATACTCCGCAAAGCAGCCGGGCCTGTTCACGCCCACGCCCTTCGTGTTCGGGCACAGGTGCTTCTGGCCGGAACGGCAGCTGCGGCAGTGGCCGCAGACGATGTGGCCTTCCCCGGAAACGATTTCTCCGGGCTTGTATTCCGTCACGGAGGAACCCACGGCTTCAATCACGCCGCAGAACTCATGGCCCACGTGCATCCCCACGGGAATGGTCTGCTGGGCCCACTTGTCCCAGTTCCAGATATGAAGGTCCGTGCCGCAAATGGCTGTTTTATGAATTTTAATCAGGACATCGTTCGGGCCGACTTCCGGCATGGGAACATCCATCAGTTCCAAACCGGGGCCTGCCTGCGTTTTTACAAGAGCTTTCATGCCCCTCATTCATGCTCTTTTTCCCCTGCGGCGGCAAGCCCAAAATTCGTTTCAGGCGCACCGGAAAACCGCTTCCGGAACGGAGGTCTGGGGCACCCCCGCATCCCCTTCTCCCCGGCCCGATAAAACCCCGGAAAGCAAACTCCGGAAAGGCATTCCTGTTCAATCAACAATTCAGACACACACGCAATTTGCCCTTTCCAATATGGACGAATCATGATACCAAGGCATACGGTTCACCTGTTGAACGTTTTACTCTACTTACAGAACCATGGCGAAATCATTTTTACCCACCATTTTCGAACATCCGTATGAAATCGACCCCAAATACGGAAAAAGCGTAGCGTACTTCTCCATGGAATACGCCATTGACAATTCATTCAAAATCTACTCCGGCGGCCTGGGCTACCTGTCCGGCTCCCACATGCGCAGCGCGCACGACCTGCGGCAGAACCTCG
This sequence comes from Akkermansia muciniphila, assembly GCA_947624785.1. Lineage (GTDB taxonomy): Bacteria > Verrucomicrobiota > Verrucomicrobiia > Verrucomicrobiales > Akkermansiaceae > Akkermansia > Akkermansia muciniphila_F. The sequence goes on from CANQLV010000018.1 coordinate 7,863, forward strand.
TAGGCGTCGGCATCCTGTGGAGCTACGGCTACTACAACCAGATCCGGGCGGAAGACGGTTCCATGGCCACGCAGTACATGCGCAAGAATTACCCGTTCCTGGAAGACCACAACATCAAATTCCTCATTCACGTCTGCGGCGCGCCCGTCTGGGTGAAGGCCTACTTCCTGAATCCGGAAACCTTCGGCACCGCCCCCATGTTCTTCCTTTCCACGGACCTGGAGGAAAACGACGAGGAAAGCCGCAACATTTCCCGACGCCTGTACGACGCCAACGGCTTCACCCGCATCGCCCAGTACGTGCTGCTCGGCAAGGGCGGCGCCCGCCTCTTTGACGAGCTGGGCATTGAACCGGAAATCTACCACCTGAACGAAGCCCATGGCCTGGCCGCCGCCTTCCACGTGCTTGCCAAAACCGGCAGCGTGGAGGAAGTGCGCAAGCGCTTCGTCTTCACCACCCACACTCCGGAGGAAGCCGGCAATGAAAAGATGGACGTGAACACCATGAACACGTTCTCCTTCTTCGACGGGCTTTCCATGGAACAGGTGCGCGCCGCCGTAGGCCTGACGGACAACACGTTCAACTACACGCTGGCCGCCCTGCGCCTCTCCCACATCGCCAACGGCGTCTCCAAGCTTCACGGCGAAGTTTCCCGCCAGATGTGGAAGGACTATGAAGGCGTGTGCCCCATCATCCACATCACGAACGCCCAGAACCAGAAATACTGGCAGGACCCGGAACTGGCGGAAGCCTTCCAGGCCCGCAACAAGGAGGCCTTCATCCGCCGCAAGCGCGCCCTGAAGAAAGCCCTCTTCCGCATGGTGGGCGAACAGACGGGCCGCGTCTTTGATCCGAACTGCCTCACCATCGTCTGGGCGCGCCGCTTTGCGGCCTACAAGCGTCCGGACCTGGTCACCGGCAATCCCACCATGTTTGAACGCATGCTCCAGCGCACCAACTATCCGGTGCAATTCATCTGGGCCGGCAAGCCCTACCCGATGGACCACGGGGCCATTGAAATCTTCAACCGCCTGAACGACATGACGGCCAAGTACCCCCGTTCCGCCGTACTCACCGGCTATGAACTGGGCCTGAGCCGCTACCTGAAAAACGGCTCCGACGTGTGGCTCAACAACCCCGTCGTCACCCGCGAAGCCTCCGGCACCTCCGGCATGTCCGCCGCCATGAACGGCTCCATCTCCGTCTCCACCAATGACGGCTGGATCTGTGAATTCGCCAAGGACGGGGAAAACTGCTTCGTCATTCCGGAAGCGGCGCCCCATCTCTCTCCGGAAGCCCGCGACCGCTCCGACCGCGACAACTTCTACAACATCCTGGACGACAAGATTCTGCCGCTCTACTACGATCACAACGACAAGTGGATGGACATCGTCTTCAATGCGATGACGGACATCTACCCCGAATTCGACTCCGACCGCATGGCGGACCAGTACTACACGGAAATGTACAACAGCTAAGGAAAACTCTTTTCCCGCTTTCACGCAACGGCCGTCCTTCCCCGTGGAAAGGCGGCCGTTCCTTTTCAAGCCTGTTTCAAAAATCCATGAACTGGAGTTGGGCAGTCCTCAAAAAAGACCGGGGGGCTATTTGGCCTCCCCTTCTTCGCCGCCGGCGTCAGCCGCGGCCTTGTCCGCGGGCCGCTTGCGGCGGTGCGCAAAAACGTTCTCCTGCTGCCATACGCGGGAAAAGGCGGACGTGATGAGGCCCGTGGAAATGGCGATGATGGACACGGCAATAAACATGATCACCCCGGTAAAAATGCGCCCCATGGGAGTAATAGGTACCAAGTCTCCGTACCCTACCGTGCTCAGGGTCTCCACGGCAAACCAGAGGGCGTCAAAAAAGGAACGGAACTTCTCCGGCTGGGCTTCATGCTCCGCAATGTAAATGCCGAGAGATGTAACGTACAGCATGAACAGGATCACGGAGAAGAACAGGAAAAACTCATCCCGGATCAGGTAAAAGGCCTTTTTAAAACTGGCCGCGGTTTCATTAAACCGGGCCAGCTTGAAAATGGCCAGCACGCGGACAATCCGCAGGGAATAAAGAACCTGCCAGTCCAACCCGAAAAACATGCCCAGGAACGGCACGCAGACGATGAAATCCAGAATGCCCATGCCGCTGAAGATATAAGCCTTCCGCGGCTTGGCGCACAGCACCCGCAGGATGTACTCAAACACGAAAAAATAGCTGATCCAGTAATTCACCTTGGCCGCAATGCGGCCTACCAGCGGGTGAACGTCCGGAATGGCATTCAGCGTGTACAGCATGAACCATACCAGAATCAGCACCCTGACGACGTTCTCCCAGGGACCGAAATTGGCTGCGCCTTGCTTGGTGCGGGTAATCAGGGGCATGGCGGGAATCAGGGATGAAGGGCGGCTTTCCATTCGTCAGCCTTGAAGCCGACGCATATCCTCCCGTTGGTGATTAAAATGGGGCGTTTGACCAGCATGCCGTTGGTAGCCAGCAGGGCCGCCTGGTCCTCCAGGCTCATGCCGGGAAGCCTGTCTTTCAAATTCATGCTCTTGTACAGCAGGCCGCTGGTATTGAAAAACCTCTTGGGCGGCAAGCCGCTCTCTTCAATCCAGGTCCGGAGCTCCTCCTCCGTGGGGTTCTGCTCCACAATGTGGCGGTCCTCATAGGAAACGCCCTGTTCATCAAGCCATTTTTTGGCTTTCTGGCAAGTCGTGCACTTGGGATATTCAATAAACAAGGAAGACATACCTGCACGCTAGCCCCGTAAACACACCGGGTCAAGCGGCCAGCACAGCCATCCTGCCGTCATGACTTGATTGGAACACGCCGAGCGCATCCGCCGCAAAAATGGCGTACCCTGAAAGAGGAACCGGAATGCGTGCAGGCGCAGCGGAAAGCCGCCAGGCACGCCGGAACGTCAGAGCACCATGGCGCTTCCCAGTTGCGCGATGGAAACGGGATTGGGCTGCCGCTCCCTGAGCGCCTCCGCCAGAGCCAGGGAAGCTTTCTCCTCCCCGTGCGCCAGAATGATGTTCCTTTTGAGCCCACCGGTCTTGTCAAAATACTCCAGCAACTCTCCATGGTCCGCATGCCCGGAGAAGGAATCCATCTCCCGTATCCTGGCCCGGACGGTGTACTGCTTGCCCAGGATGGGAACCTCCTTCCACCCGTCCATGATCTTGCGGCCCAGCGTATGTTCCGCACAATAGCCCACAAAAAGGACCGTATTCTTCGGGTTGCCGATGTTGTTTGCCAAGTGGTGGAGGATGCGCCCGGCTTCACACATGCCGGAGGCGGAAATAATGATAGCCTGCCCGTTCATCTTGTTCAGCTCCTGGGATTCCCCTACGGAACGGATAAGCCGCAGCTGTTCAAAACAGAACGGATCCTTTTCCCGGAACAGGAAATCGTACACCTCCTTGTTGAAGCACTCCGGATGAATGCGGAATATCTCCGTGGCGCCCACGGCCATGGGGCTGTCCACATACACGGGCAGCAAAGGCAGCGAGCCTTCATGATAGGCCCTGTTCAGCAGGTAGAGAAGCTGCTGGGTGCGTTCCACGGCAAAAGCCGGAATATAAACGCGGCCGCCCAGCGCCAGAGCCTCCTTGATCGCCCGACAAAACGTCTCGTCATCACGGGAGGGAGCCTCATGGAAACGTCCGCCATAGGTGCTCTCCATCAGCAAAATGTCCACATCCGGAACAGGCACGGGGTCACGGAGGAGTTCATTATCCCCCCGCCCCACGTCCCCGGAAAACAGGAAGCGCTTCTTCCGTCCGTCTTCCCGGTCCTCAATATCCAGGCACACCTGCGCGGCCCCCAGGATATGGCCCGCATCATAAAACGTGAGCGTCACGCCCGGAACGACGGGAATGGGCCGATCATACCCGATATTCACGAACTGGCGCATGCACCGTTCCGCGTCCTGCTCGGAATAAGTGGGGTAAACGTCCGGCTGATGAATGCCCCGGCGCTTGTTCATCTTATTGATGAATGCGCAATCGTGCTCCTGGATGCGGGCGGCGTCCGCCAGCATGAGCTGGCAGAGGTCCCGGGTCGCAAACGTACTGTAAATATTCCCCTGAAACCCCTGCTTCACCAAATTGGGAAGGTTGCCGGAATGGTCGATGTGCGCGTGGGAAAGAACAACCGCATCCACATCCGCCGGAGAAAAATAGGGAAAATCCTTGTTGATGTGCCAGGCCTCCTCACGTCGCCCCTGGTACATGCCGCAATCCAGAAGAATCCTGCTCCCGTTCACCTCCAGCAAATGCTGGGACCCCGTCGTCGTACCCGCCGCGCCGCAAAAATGAATTTTCATTAATACATGTGTACAACAAACCCCCGGCCAACGCAAGAAATCAGTGCCTGAAGCTTGCAATTCAAGGGAGTTAACCGTTCAGTCCGTGAGCTAGCCCCTTTACTTCCCCCATGATGGGCCATGCCTATGAAGACTAGGCGGTTTTCTCCCTTAATGACCGTCTTCCGTTCAAGCGTAAAGATATTGTCCTTCCTATCTTCCGGCGCCATGCTACTGGAACAGGAACCTCCTAGTCCTTGTAAAAAATCTTCCCGCACGCTTCCTGCGCCCCCCTACCATCCAGGCACAAAAAAGGGCGGGAGTTCCCGCCCTTTTCCTTCTGCCGTCAGGCAGTAAAAACTTACTTGCTCTCTTCCTTGGTTTCCACCGGCTTCTCCGCTTCCACGTCAATGGGCTGGGAAAGCTCGGGAGAGGGGCGGGACTCCGGCTTGGAGGCGGGAGCATCGCTCATGGTTTCCTTCTCCGTCTTCAACAGCTCCTCTTCAAACTCGGACTTGGCCTTCTTGAACTCTCCCAGGCTCTTGCCCAGGCCGCGGGCGAATTCCGGGAGTTTCTTAGCGCCGAACAGCAGGAAGACAATCACCAGAATGGCGATAATCTCCGGCGTTCCCAGTCCAAAAATAGCTAACGTGTTCATCATGGAGTGCTACGGTCTTTTTAACAGATTTTTTTCATGCCGGATACCTCATAATACGCTTCATGCGTCATCAGAGGATTGCTGTTCCTGTTTTTGCTGCTCCGCAAGCCTTCTGACGGCAAAACGGTGGAAACGCCAAACGACCAGGAAGATCACCAGGGAAAGCGCCGCCATGCTGCCCCACAGCAGCCAGAACGCGGCGGAAGCCGCCCCTTCATCCCCCAATTCTCCGGCCTGGTTCCAATAATAATAGGACAGCACCGGATTCCAGGACATGGTACTGCCCGGCAGAAGATGGAGGCGCGCCATGCGGTTCATGGCCGGCAGATAAGCCGCCTGGGCGGATGCTTTCATCAGAGAATCCCCCTGCGCATCATCACCCCGCGTATAATACACCTGGGCCAGCATGTACATGGCCTTGGGGTCCCCCGTTGCGTCTGCCGCGCGCCGCAGCAGCCTGTAGGCTTCATCCGCATCCAGTTCCCCTCCCTTCCCGTTCTGGAGCAATTCCGCGGCCTTCAGGGCGGCAGGGGGGTAACCGATGGCGGCGGCTTCACGGTACAGGGCCAGCGCACGCGCCGCCTGTTCTCCGGAAGGAGAGCCTTCCATCAGCATGTCCGCCAGGGCAGCCATGCTGTACGGATCCTTCCATTCCGCGCCTTTTTCAAACCAGTTGAGGGCTTTTTCCCGGTCAGGGGGCATATACTTGCCGTCCCGGTACATCATGCCCAGTTCCATTACGGCACCCAGATCCTTCCGTCCGGCCGCCTTTTCAAACCATTCCACGGCCTTGGCCGCATCCTGCGGGACGCCCAGGCCATCCCGGTACTTGAACGCCAGAAGCCCCTGTGCCGTCAGGTTGCCGCTTTCCGCCGCATGAAGGAGGTACGGAACCGACTTTTCCGGAGAGCTGTCCGGAACCAGCTTCCGTTCATAAACAAGGGCCGCCCACAACGCCGCCTTGGAATCGCCGGCGTCAGCCTCTTTCCTCCATGTTTGGAGGGCTTTTTTATAATAGCGGGCCGCCATTTCCTCATTCTTCGGACCGCCTGTTCCCTTGGAAGCCATTACAGCCACCTGGTACTGGGCCGCGGCATTGCCGCTGTCAGCGGCGCGGGCAAACCAGTACCGGGCCTTTTCAAGATTCCTGGGGTACAGGCGGCTGCCTGTATAAAACAGCTTGCCCAAATCCAGCATGGAATCCACGTCCCCGCCATTGGCCTCCTTCTCCGCCAGGGAAACGTATTCAGACATCCATTTGGACGTCTCCGAGGCATTCCCCTCCACATCATAATGCACTGCCAGTTCCCGGGCGGCAGCTTTATCCCCGTTATGGGCTTTCTCCTGAAGACTGGACAGGTACGTCCCAAAATCCCCCTCACCGGCAGGAGCCGGGGAGGGAACATCCTGAGACGCATGAAGCGGAGGCTGAACGAGGCACAGCCCACACAATCCGGCAAGGAGCCACCATTTGCACTGCTTCTTCATACCGGAACAAGTCAATCATTAACGGCCCCTGTTTCCGCGGGAGAAACCGCCGGAAGATCTGCCGCCAAAGCCCGGTTTGCGAAAACCGCCTTCACGACGCTGGAAGCCTCCCTCGCGGCGGTCTCCTCCGAAACCGCCTTCGCGGCGTTTGAAACCTCCTTCACGGCGGTCACCCCCAAAACCTCCTTCACGGCGCTGGAAGCCTCCTTCGCGGCGGTCTCCGCCAAAGCCTCCCTCTCGACGCTGAAAACCTCCCTCGCGGCGGTCTCCGCCAAATCCGCCTTCACGGCGCTGGAAGCCTCCTTCGCGGCGGTCTCCGCCAAATCCTCCCTCTCGACGCTGAAAACCTCCTTCACGGCGGTCTCCACCAAAGCCGCCTTCACGGCGTTTGAATCCTCCTTCACGACGGTCTCCACCAAATCCTCCCTCTCGGCGCTGGAAGCCTCCCTCTCGGCGGTCCCCTCTGAATCCTCCTTCACGGCGCTGGAAGCCTCCCTCTCGGCGGTCTCCTCCGAAACCGCCTTCGCGGCGTTTGAATCCTCCTTCACGACGGTCTCCACCAAATCCTCCCTCTCGGCGGTCTCCTCTGAAACCTCCTTCACGACGCTGGAATCCTCCCTCACGGCGACTGCCACCGAAGCCGCCTTCACGGCGCTGGAAACCGCCTTCGCGACGTCCACGGAAACCATCTTCCCGGCGTTCGCGGAAACGGAATCCGGAATCATCCCGAAGGTCTTCACCCTCCTTGATTTCATCCTCGTCCTCCGTATCCGCAAAGCGGGTTTTCATTTCCGGAGTAGGTTCATAAGAATCCCCAGCCTCAAAATCTTCCGGATTAAATACATAACCTTCATCGGAACCAGTGTCCTTCCCGCTCTGTTCGCCCTTGGCGGGAGTCCCGGCTACAAGCTGGGAAGCGCCCAGATACTTGCGCTGGCGGGGAGGATTCTTCAGCAGCAGGGCTACGTCCGCATCATCCAGGAATCTCCAGCTTCCGGGTTCCAGATCGCCCCCCCACAGGGAACCGATGCGCACGCGCACCAGCTTGCGGACACGGAGGCCCAGGCATTGGAACATCTGGCGCACCTGGCGTTTCAACCCCTGTTCCAGAACAATGCAGGCGCGGCGCGCGGAAGCGCGGCAGACGTACTTGGCCTTGGCATTGCCTTCCGGGATGCGGACTCCGCGCAAAAACTGCATCAGCACGGAATTGTCAAAATTCTGATCTACCGTCACCCAGTATTCCTTTTCAATCCCGCCGGTGGGGTGGGAAAGGGTCTGGGTCAGCTCCCCTTTGTTCGTCATGATCAGGAGGCCTTCGGAATCCGCATCCAGCCGTCCCACATAATTCAGATGGCGCAGACGCGGCGGCAGCAGGTCGTAAACAGTGCCTATGGCCCCCTGGGCTTCACGGCTGCATACGTACCCGCGCGGCTTGTTCAGCAACACTACGACTTCTTCCATGGGGGTCATGTGGCGACCGTCCACCTTCACGAAATCCTTCTCCGTCACCCTCATTCCGGGCGTATCAATAACCTTCCCGTTCACTTCCACACGTCCTTCCTCAATCAGTCTGTCAGCCACCCGGCGGGAATCAATGCCGCAGGATGCAAGGAATTTATTAATGCGGATACCTCCGTTTTCTTCGGAGCCATGTTGTTCTTCACTCATATTGGTATAATGTCCGCTATCTCAGCGGATGGTTTTGTATTGTTTGTATTACGGCAATTCTCGCGCCCCAAAAAGAGGGAAAGCCTTCTTTGCCGGAAGAAAAAAGCCTCTCGGTTCATAGACATCCGAGAGGCTTCCTGTATTAGGAAAATGACTTGCCGTGCATGACTCCGCCGGGAAACTCTCCGGAGGGGGATAAAAGCAGGCTTAAGCTTCATGCTTGGTCTTCGGCAGGCCGAGAGGGCTCTGGCCCTTCTTCCATTCGCCGCGTTCCTTAAGAAGCTTGACGCGTTCAAAACGCTTCAGGACGGAACGCTTGCCGCCTACGGTACCGGTTGCTTTGAGGCTGGAATGCTTGGACATGATCTTGTGTTTTGTAAAAGGTTCAGAAAGGTGCTTTACACCACCCTCACGGTGGCAGGCGAGGTCTTATAACGGAAGGCCCCGGTCTTGGCAAGAGAAATTTGACGCGGCGGCCAAATATCTCACTCCACGGCATCCTCCGGATGCGCCTTCAGCCACTCCCTCCATAAATCCGGACGGTTCAGCCGCGTACGCTCCAGGGATTTCCCGTGCTTCCACTTTTCAATGGCGGGATGGTTGCCGCCCAGCAGGATGTCCGGAACGGCCAGCCCGCGGAACACGTTCGGCTTGGTATAGGCGGGAGCCTCCAGCAGGCCGTTGGAAAAAGACTCCTCCACGGAAGAGCGTTCATCCCCCAGCACACCGGGAATCAGGCGCGCCACGGCGTCAATCACCACCACGGCGGCGATGGCCCCGTTCGTGAGAATATAATCCCCGATGGACAGCTCCACATCCACCAGTTCTTCCACCACGCGGTGGTCCACCCCCTCATAATGCCCGCAGAGGATGATAAGGTGGCCGCCGGATGCGGCCAGCTCCCCGGCCAGGGACTGATTGAAAGTGCGGCCCTGCGGAGTCATCAGCACCACGCGCGTTTCCGGCCTGCGGAGTTCCTCCACGGCGGCAAAAATGGGTTCCGGTTTCAGCAGCATGCCCTGGCCGCCCCCGCAGAGGTAGTCGTCCGTCTTGCGGTGCTTGTCCACCGTCCAGTCACGGATGTTATGGCAGCGCACCTCCACCAGCCCCTTTTCACGGGCCTTCCCCAGAATGCTGCCGCCCAGGGGGGCTTCCACCATCTCCGGGAACAGGGAGAGAACGTCAATAACCAGTCCAGCGGCCATAAGAAGGGAAGGAAAACGTCAGCGTTCGCGCTTGTGGCCGCGCAGCATGGCCTCAATAAAGGGGTCCAGGTTGCCGTCCATCACGTCCTGAATGTTGCCGGATTCCACGCCCGTGCGCAAATCCTTCACCATCTGGTAAGGCTGGAAGACGTAGGAACGGATCTGGTTGCCCCAGCCGATGTCCCCCTTTTCACTGTACTGGCGGTCAGCTTCCGCCTGCTTCTTGTCTTCCTCAATCTGGTACAGCTTGGCGCGCAACATGTTCATGGCTTCCTCCTTGTTGCGGAGCTGGCTGCGTTCGTTCTGGCAGGCTACGATCACTCCGGAGGGAATGTGCGTGATGCGCACGGCGGTTTCCACCTTGTTCACATTCTGGCCGCCCTTGCCGCCGGAACGGTAGGTGTCCACCTTCAAATCCTTGTCCAGAATCTCAATACTGATGGAATCGGAAACCTCCGGCGTAGCGTCCAGGGAGGCGAAGGAAGTGTGCCGCTTACCGGCGGAATCAAAGGGAGAAATGCGCACCAGGCGGTGGATGCCGCGTTCATTCTTCAAATAACCGTAAGCATACTCTCCATCCACCTTCAAGGTCACGGAACGGATGCCGGCGTCATCCCCGTCCGTGCTTTCCAGATAAGTCACGGAAAAGCCGCGGCGCTCACACCAGCGGATATACATGCGCATCAGCATGGACGCCCAGTCACAGGCTTCCGTGCCACCTGCCCCGGCGTGAATGGTCACATAACAGGAAGCCTGGTCCTGCGGGCCGTTCAACAAGGTCAGCAGCTCAAAATCCGCCAGGGACTTCTGCCATTCGGCAAACTCCTCCACGGCCTCCCGGCCCAGGTCGTCGTCATCCGCCTCCTGGGCCAGTTCAATGGTGGCGTCAATATCCTCCAGACGGGATTTCAATGCGGAAAACGCCTCCATCCTGTGTTTCAGGGGATTCACTTCCGCCATCAGCGCCCGCGCGGCATTCTGGTCATCCCAGAAATCCGGAGCGCTCATGCGTTCGTCCAACTCGGCCACTCGTTGTTGAATGCCGTCCAGGTCAAAGATAGCTCCCGAGCTCGGAAAGACGGCTGTGCAAAACAGCCGTGTCGAGCGCCGAGAGATCTGCAGCGATATGGGGATCCATGCGCGGGAACCTATCACGAATCACCTGAACGGAAAAGGGCAAAATACCGATTCTTCCGGTCATCCCTTTTTTATGGAGATGATCCGTAAGGTTCTTGCAAGATGCGGAAGACCCTTGTTCCCGGCAGTGCGGCCATCGGAAGAAACAGGAGAGAAGAACATATCCCACGGCCTGAACGAATCACAGGGCCGAACATTGAGGAATCCCGGCCTTCCTAAGATAGCCGGCATCCGAAGCGCAACGGAGGCTTGGTCCAAATCCCGCCTCCACCGGAACTAAAACCTACCTGCCGGAATCTTCCTCGGCCCCCTCAAAAGGCCGTATCCGGCAGGACTTGAGCTTTTCAATCTCCTCAAAAGTCATGATATGCTCAATCTGGCAGGCGACCTCATTGGCGCGCTCTTCCGGAAGAGCCAGTTCCTCCCGCAGGAAATCAAACAAAATGCCGTGGCTGACAATGATTTTTCCCGCGATTCTGCGGCCCTGGGGCGTCAGCCTGACGGGAGCATACTGCGTGTACTCCACCAGCCCCATATCCGCCAGCTGCTTGACGGCGGACGTGACGGAAGGCATCTTCACCTTAAGCATCTCTGCAATATCCCGCACCTGGGCCGTCCCGCTCTTTTCAGACAGCAGCCCGATGGCCTCCAGATAATCCTCATTGCTCTTGGTCAGCTCCAACATGGTATGAGAGAACAGTTAATCCCTTAGGCAAAACTAACTCAAGACTTTTTCCTTCCTGATTTGGAATGAGAAAAAAAACCGCCGCGAATATTACCATTCGCGGCGGTTAAATCAATCAGTGAATTACGGAGATAAGCTTACTTCTCTTCAGAAGGGCTCCATTCTTCGTTTTCACGGGTAGCCAGGTTGAAGGCGTGTTCCAGGCCCACCATGTCGCTGCTCGGACGGAGAGCTTCAAAGGAGGCGGTTTCACGGCGGAGCTGCTCGGTGTCGTAATTGACGGCCTTGATGGAAAGGCCGATGCGGCGTTCGATGCTGTCCACCTTGATCACGCGGGCGGTGATTTCATCACCCACCTTGATCACGTCCTTCACGCGTTCCACGTGGTCTTCGCTAAGCTGGGAAATGTGAATCAGGCCGTCGATGTCCCCGTTCAGGTTCACAAAGGCACCGAAGCTGGCGATCTTGGCCACCTGGCCGGTCACCATGTCGCCCACCTTGAAGCGGTCGTTGATGGATTCCCACGGATCGGACTCAAGCTGCTTGATACCAAGGGAGACACGCTGGTCTTCCTTCTTGATTTCCAGAACGATGGCTTCCACTTCGTCGCCCTTCTTGAGGACTTCGGAGGGATGGTTGATCTTGCGGGTCCAGCTCATGTCGGACACGTGGATCATGCCGTCGATGCCTTCTTCCAGGCCCACAAAAGCGCCGTAGGGAGTAAGGTTGCGGACCTGGCCCTTGATAACGGTGCCGATCGGGAAGCGGGATTCGATATCCGCCCAGGGATTGTCTTCCAGCTGGCGAACGCCGAGGGATATCTTCTGTTCCTTCACGGAAATGGAAAGCACCACGGCTTCGATTTCCTGGTCCAGCTTCAGCACGTCGCTCGGACGGGTGATTCTCTTGACCCAGGACAGTTCGGAAACGTGCACCAGGCCTTCCACGCCCTTTTCCAGCTCCACGAAGGCGCCGTAAGGCAGGAGTTTGGTCACGCGGCCCTTGACATGGGAATTGATCGGGTACTTGCGTTCGATGTCCGCCCAGGGATTGTCCGTCATCTGCTTCAGGCCCAGGGAAACGCGTTCCTTTTCGCGGTCCACTTCCAGAATCACGACTTCCAGGGACTGGCCGATGTGGAGCATTTCGCTCGGATGGTTCACGCGGCCCCAGCTCATATCCGTGATATGAAGCAGGCCGTCCATGCCGCGGAGGTCGACAAAGGCGCCGAAATCCGTGATGTTCTTCACGAGGCCTTCCACCTTGTCGCCTTCCTTGACGGTTTCAAGGAAGCGCTGGCGCTGGTCGGCGCGTTCGGCTTCGATCACTTCGCGGCGGGAAAGGACGATGTTCTTGCGGTCGTCGTTCACCTTGACGATCTTGAATTCGTAAACCTTGCCCACATATTCGTTCAGGTCGCGCGGGGGAATGATATCCACCTGGGAACCGGGAAGGAAGGCTTCCACGCCAACGTTGACCATGAGGCCACCCTTGACGACGCTCTTCACTTTACCCTTGACCAGGCCGCCATCGCGGTACACGCCCACAATCTTATCCCAGTTCTGCTTATGGGCGGCCTTTTCCTTGGAAAGGACGACGATGCCTTCGTCGTTTTCGAGGCGTTCCAAAAGGACCTCGATCTGGTCCCCCACTTCGATTTCCTCGTCTTCAAACTCGGAAATGGAAATAGCGCCTTCGGACTTGTAGCCGATGTCCACCAAAACGACTTGGGGACGGATTTCCTGGATGGTTCCGGTAACGATGGAACCTTCACGCAATTCGCGGAACTTGCTGTCAATAAGTTCCGCCAGTTCAGTTGTGCTCATTTAAATGGTTGATGAGTTAGTATTGCCGATTTTTCTCATGGCCCCTTATTGGCCGGCGGGCAATCGGGGCGCCTTCCCCCGCCGGGCGAAAAATCGGTTGCCTTCAATACCAGTTTCACGCAAGAACTCAAGGCTTTTCTTGAAAAACTCCTTCCGATTTTTTTCCGGCCCTGCGGCGCCCCGCCGGACGGTGGCAAAAACAAGCGCACAAAAACCTTGTAGCCCTTCCTTCCCATGTTAAATTCCGGCTAATGGGAAAATGCGGAACATCCGCATCCGTCAACCACCCCTGCCGCAAAGCCATGAAAAAAATCATCCTGTCCCTTCTCGCTGCGGGGCTGTCCGGAACAGCCTTCCTTCACGCCGCGGAACCCGTCAAACTGGATCAGCCGGACCTGGAACGGGGGGCGCCAATTATGAAAGCCCTGTCCGACCGCCAATCCATCCGGAGCTTTTCTGAAAAAACGCTCTCCCAAAAAGATCTGTCAGACCTGCTATGGGCCGCCAACGGAATCAACCGCCAGGAATCCGGCAAGCGTACCGCCCCGTCCGCCATGAACCGGCAGGACGTCAAAATTTACGTATGCACGAAAGACGCCTCCTACCTCTATGACCACAAGGCCCACGCCATGGTCCCCGTAAGCGACGGGGACGCACGCCCGGCGGACGCGCCCGTTTGCCTGGTTCTTGTGACGGACACGGCGGAACCCTGGGCAGCCATGGACGCCGGCATCGTCTCCCAGAACATCTCCCTGTTCTGCTCCGGAACGGGACTGGCTACCTACCCACGGGCCAGCATGAACAAGGATTCCCTGGCAAAAGCCCTGAAACTGGCCTCCCCCCAAACGCCCATGCTCTGCCATCCGGTAGGGTATAAAAAATAACAACTCCCGGTTCCATCCTCCGGATGGTCCGGAAAAGGGGCCATCCGGAACTGGAAATGAATTCCGCAACAGGCGGAATCAGGGTTCCGGCAGAATATCCACGTAAATGCCGGGAGAGCTCCCTTCAATGGGCATCGCGCCTACCGTCCGGGCATAAAAATCGGCCGGCCCTACCCCCCCGATGATGCCGTAGGCATGCCCCATCTCACGGAGTGCGTTCAATGCGGAAACCAGCAAAACCTTGCCCACGCCGCTCTTGCGCGCCTCCTCCTCAACCCCCATGGGGCCAAGAAAACCGCGCGCCGTCACGTCATAGCAGGCAAAGCCGAGAATCTTCTTCTCCCGTGTGGCAATATAACAGGAAATGGGCTGGCGGCTGAATGCGGTCTTCGTTTCACTCACCCACTTGGGAGAAAAATTCCGGCCTACCCAGCCGGCCACCAAATGGCGTTCATAAGCCCCCGGCCGCCGGATCAAAACGCCGTCCTTCTCCAGCTTCCGCAGCTCTTCTTCAATATCGGGCAAATCATACAGCCGTACCAGCATATCCATCATAACCTCGGCACCGTATCACAACCAAGTGCCGCGGCGAATAAAAAAAACTGGACAAACCCTCCTTTCAACCGTAGACTTCGTCGCACCACAAACAACGAGCTGTAGCGCAGGCTGGTAGCGCGCTTCGTTCGGGACGAAGAGGTCGCAGGTTCGAATCCTGTCAGCTCGACCACTTTTCAAGCCGCCTTTGGGCGGCTTTTTTATTGACTAAATATTGAATATCAATCAATTTCCCACATTAAGAATTCCGTTTTGCCGTTATCCTGCACTAATGTGAATATCGTTCACTAAGGTGAATAAATGGTGTCATACTGATTGAATTTGACCTCTTAAAGGGTACAAAATCATATGAGCAAACCTCTCAGATTTACCATCTTCAAGATGCAGCGTAGAGGCAAAATTCTCTATAGGATCAGAATACCGGCCAGATTTGCAGCATCAGGGGAAAAAACCGACTTGTACTACAAAACAAGAGCTGAGGCTGAAGAAGAACAAGCCCTGCTCAGAGAAAAGCTGCGTTGCCGCATTCTCGCAAAGAGAGCAAGCATTCTTTGTTTTTAAAAAAGGTTTCTGAACATCATGTCTGGAGAAGGAACTTACAGGTTCCCTCTTCTGGAATCCCTCATTAAACCTCCCTTCACGATCCAGCCTCATTTGAGCACGTTTCATTAATCTGTAAATTCAAAAAGGTAAGAAAAAAACAGACCTTGGACAAATCATACTCCAAGAAGCATTTCAAGGGAAAAATGCTCTTGGCAATAAGGCAATCAACTACGCCGTTGTCGTTTATGACTTCGACAAAGATACTTTCCTTGATGAAAAAGCAACAACAAGCATAGAACCATCTTTCCAAGGGACTTTAATTGAAGACGTGCAAATGCATCAAATTAAAAATCCACACTGAAAAGCCCCGCTCATATTTCATGAGCGGGGTAGATTTTTCAGAAAAGTTATTTTGTCACAAATTCTTTCCTTGCCACATATCCTACCGAACGGCCCGGTGTGCCGTAACCGTCCCGGTAAGTCACTTTCATCAAATACTTCTTCCCCCTTTCCAAGGGATGGTGGTAAATGATATGTTCCGCAAAATTCCGGATGGGAACCCGGAAGGGCATCCCGGGCTTCAAGACGGTAAACTTCATGTTCTCTACACTGCGTTCAACACGGTAACGTGCCCAGTAATAAGCTATTTCTCTGGCTTCTCCATCCCATATCTCCAGAATGATATCCGGTTTCAGGGTCTTTGAAGGATAGAAGCTGTCCAGCAGGCGCACTTCTTTCCGGCTTTTATTGGTAAAGACCAGCGTAAAATCCGGAAAAGGCTTGCCCGCTTCGACAGGTTCGGATGCCAGAACAACGGAACATTCCACCTCCTTGTTCACCGGCCAAAAGTTGAATCCGCCGCCAAAAGACGGGAGGCAGGTCAACAGGATCAGGCAGGGAAGAAGAATTTTTTTCATAAAAGTACGGACGCGGTTGTTTCCAGAACGCCATGGAAACAGCCTGTTCCATGCCAGTTACAGAAGAGTATTTCCAGTTCTGCGGATTGCTCTTCCATCAATTTTCCTGAAATTTGAGAAATATCGACAGGGATGTCAAGCCTGTATTCTTCTCCTGGAGACAGTTCAAGACAAGACAACTCCCGGGAGAAGGTTATTTTCCCTATCCTAGAATTCAATCGGTAGGTCCTCCCTGCCTGCAAACTTGTATAGAAAAAGAAATCCGACGTACGATCGTCAATCACATCAGGAAGTTTGACCACATCTCCGCTGATATTTTTCAAACCGACCTTTATTCTTCCTCTCAGCAAGTCCGCAGTATCCACAATGGACAACTGTAGAGGAGTCACAGTCCTTGTTCTGGCAGCCTTGGCACTTTCCCCATTGACAGGAGGCAGATAACACACTGGTTCAATGACTCCAGGTTCGGTAACCTGACGCGGAACGTTGCTCCAACCATTTTGATTTGCCAGATTGATGACAAACTCCGTGGCTTCATTTAATTTTTTCTGCCCGGCGTGATAGGGCCTGGTATTTTTTTCATCCGGCAAACTCAGGAAATATTTATCTGCTTCCTTATGGAATTTTTCCATAGTCGCTGCTATCTTCGTTTTCATCTCTTTTAGAGCATCATCCATTTCAGGAAACTGCTCACAGGACACTTGGATCTTTTCCAATTCTTCCTGCACCTTCAAGTTGGTCCAATAAAAATTACATGTGTCTCTCCACTGTTGCTTGTGGTGCTCCTCATGGGCCAAAGATGCCTCAGGAGTATGCCATCTAAAAGTTCGGCCTCGGCTTTGATATTCGTTCATACAATTGACAGCCTCAATAGCCTCGGCTTCAGCGATCGGTGGTTTGGTAAGAGCATTTCTGTAGTCGCCTGTATGTATTTCGATGTCACATCCGCTGGATACCATCTGGACGCGCAATCTCCACACATTGTTCTGGGTATCCTTGCAGGCAGTCGTACGAACATCGACCAATAGAGGGATACACAGGCAATCATCTATTCCTTCATCTTGCGTTACAGAATTTTTCTCCCATTTAATCTCTACATTTTGAGAAGGTTCGCATGTAATTCCCTCTTCCTTTTCAATCGTCCAAAGTTTGATTTTTGGCGAAGGAGAAAAAGAGCGTTTCATGGTTGATGCTGCAGAGTAGTCGCCTTCCTTGATGGGTTCTTTATCCATCGTCACATTCAAGGCGACGGCATTGCCACTGACAGGCTTATAGGCGTTATTGACATATGAAATCCTGACTTTGTAGAATCCGGGTTTCAAATACTGTTTGCCAGTAGCCAATTCCAAACGACCGTGTTTTTCAGGAGCCTGTTTGTCACATACGCAGAACTCTCCAATGAAAAGTTGACCAATATCATCAGCTTCCACGCCAAAATGATACAGCGCCTCTTCTTCCACCTTGATGAACATTTCCGGTGCTCCGGCACAGGAGGCATGTTCGCACGAGCCTCCATCAAAAGTGAAGGTCATTTCATCGACACCGAGCTTCTGCGGGATGAGGGCTTCATAACCGTCACAGAGAACCTTCGGACCAATAGCCTTATTGAAAGGAATATAATTATTCATTTTATTAAGTGTTGTTTATTTTTTGGAAAGACTGAACCAACAGTCTTCCAGTATTCTGCCGATGTTCCATTGAACATATCAACACGTTTAACGCGTAGTCCAACCCTCATTCGGCACGTGAGGGAAAAGGCTAAGACGACACGATAATCAAGCGGAAAATAAAGGGTATGAAAGGGGTACTAAAAACATATTCATTGATTATCAATAGTTAAAATTTGAATTCTCTTCGTTCGGGACGAAGAGGTCGCAGGTTCGAATCCTGTCAGCTCGACCACTTTTCAAGCCGCCTTTGGGCGGCTTTTTTATTGACTAAATATTGAATATCAATCAATTTCCCACATTAAGAATTCCGTTTTGCCGTTATCCTGCACTAATGTGAATATCGTTCACTAAGGTGAATAAATGGTGTCATACTGATTGAATTTGACCTCTTAAAGGGTACAAAATCATATGAGCAAACCTCTCAGATTTACCATCTTCAAGATGCAGCGTAGAGGCAAAATTCTCTATAGGATCAGAATACCGGCCAGATTTGCAGCATCAGGGGAAAAAACCGACTTGTACTACAAAACAAGAGCTGAGGCTGAAGAAGAACAAGCCCTGCTCAGAGAAAAGCTGCGTTGCCGCATTCTCGCAAAGAGAGCAAGCATTCTTTGTTTTTAAAAAAGGTTTCTGAACATCATGTCTGGAGAAGGAACTTACAGGTTCCCTCTTCTGGAATCCCTCATTAAACCTCCCTTCACGATCCAGCCTCATTTGAGCACGTTTCATTAATCTGTAAATTCAAAAAGGTAAGAAAAAAACAGACCTTGGACAAATCATACTCCAAGAAGCATTTCAAGGGAAAAATGCTCTTGGCAATAAGGCAATCAACTACGCCGTTGTCGTTTATGACTTCGACAAAGATACTTTCCTTGATGAAAAAGCAACAACAAGCATAGAACCATCTTTCCAAGGGACTTTAATTGAAGACGTGCAAATGCATCAAATTAAAAATCCACACTGAAAAGCCCCGCTCATATTTCATGAGCGAGGCTGTACCAATTTTTCAAATTCACCTGGGGGTTTGATCAATGACGATAAAATCCTTTTTCCCCACATACTCCCTCCGGGTACCCGGATCTCCATATTCGTCCCGGAAACGTACTTCCAGTTCGTATATTTTCCCACTGGCCAGAGGTTGTAAATAGGTCAGCAGCAGGTACGCATCCTTGACGGGCACTTCATGCTTCTCTCCGGGGTTCAGAGTAATAAAGCGCATAAGATCTGCGACACGCTCCATTTGACAGGAGGGAAGATACCATGCCGTTGGCCTTTCTCCCTTCTTTCCGTTTCCCTGACTCCATATCTTGATGATGATATTCGGCCCGCGTTCCTTGAGAGGATAGAAGTCGTCGAAAAGACGCACAGCCTTTTCTCCCTTATTGACAAACATCAGCTTGAAATCCGGAAAAGCGGCTCTTGGATCGAACGAAGTCTTTTCCATCACCACGGAACATTCCACTCCGTTGTCAGCCTTATCCCCCCATGCAGGAGCATGGAGGGACAGGCTGACCAGAAGTCCTAAAATCTGGAAGATTTTTTTCATTACAGCACGATTCGGGAAGTCGCCCGGAGAGATCCCAGGAAACAATCTTTACCCTGCTGATTATAATAGCGCGTTTCGAGTTCACAAGAACATTGTTTCCAGTCTTCCAACTCGACGTTATCCAGACAAACCGGAATTGTCACATGGTATTCCTCTCCGGGAGCAAGCTCCCGGTAGTTCAAGGAACGATGAAACGTCATTGTTCCCATCTTACGATCAAGGGCGCGAACGTCTCCCCGTTCGGTTCTCAGAATCGTCATGAAGAAAAAATCGGACGTTTCGTCGTCGATTTCGTCCAGAATCCGGACAGGCAGACTTCCCTCGTTGCGGAAGCAGACTGTAATTTCTCCCTGCATGAACCTGGATGTGTCAGCAATAGAGAGCTTCAGGGATGTTGATTCCTCTGCAACTGCCCTGCTCCGTGTTTTCCCTTCGTTGACCGGCGGCAGGAAGCAAGGAGGCTCGATTGTGCCAGGTTGAGTAATATCCGCAGAAACGTTCCATCCATTGGCTAACGCCTGTTCTATAACTTGGAGGGTAGCATTGTTCAAAACTTGTTGTCCGGCACAATAGGGGCGGTCGTTGGCGCCGTCCGGCAAACGCATCACATAATCTTTAACTTCGAGCCATAAAATATCTTTCCACGTTTGGACAGCCTTATTCATAGCTTCTATGGCGTCATCCATCTCCGGCTTTTCAGTGCAGGAAACACTCTGCTTTTCCAATTCTTCCTGTATTTTTAATTCCTTCCAGTAGTATTTGTAAGCATCTTCCCATTGCCGGCGGTGGTGTTGTTCGTGCGCGAGCGAGGCGGCCTGAGTATGCCATTTCCACACTCCCGGACGAGATTGATAACCGTTCATGCACTCAACCGCTTCTATGGCCTCTGCCTCGGAAACGGGCGGATTGACCAGGGCATCTCTGTAAGAGTCAGTTTTCAGAGAAATCTTGGAACCACAAGTAACGAGCTGAAGACGCAACCTCCATACATTGGCAGCTTCATCCTTGCAGGCGGTAACATAGAAATTTGGAGGCGTACCCGTTGTTTCACTTCTATCCAGACTGTTGTCGATCGTGAATTCCGGGTGATCCCACTGGATTTCAACTTGTTGAGAAGGTTCACATGTAATGGAAGCCTCCCTTTCAATCGTCCAAAGCTTGATTTTGGGAGATGCTGAAAATTCACGGTTCATGGTGGAGTTTCCCTGGTACTTCCCTTCCATAATAGGTTTGGTATCCATGGTAACGTTGAATGCAATGGCATTATTGCTGACGGGCTTGTAAGCGTGATTGCTGTATATCAAAGAAACCTTGTAGTACCCGGCTTTCAGATATCTTGAACCCGTTTCCAGAGACAATTTCCCATTGGGCGGATCTCCTTTTTTCCCGCAGAGAAGTTCTCCTGCAAGGCTGAGGTACCCCTCATCGTCGGCTTCTACACCGAAATAATACAAGCTGTCATGCTCCACCTTGATGAACATTTCGGGAGCTCCGGCACAGGTGGCATAATCCGAGGGAGTTCCGTCAAAGCCATATATCATTTCATCAACGCCGAGCGTCTTGTTGATAAGAGGCTCATACCCTTGATAAATGCAGACAGGATTAACTGCCTTGTTGATTGGTATGTAATGATTCATTGCTATTGTTTGCTGTTTATTTTTGGGAAAGACTGAACCATCAGCCTTCCGGTATTCTGTCGGCGTTCTCTGAACCCATCAACACGTTTAACGCGTAGTCCAACCCTCATTCAGCACGTGAGGGAAAAGGCTAAAACGACACGATAATCAAGCGGAAAACAAAGGGTATTAAAGGGGCACAAAAAGCATAACCATTGATTATCAATAGCCACAAACTGAATTCTCTTCATTCGGGACGAAGAGGTCGCAGGTTCGGATCCTGTCAGCTCGACCATATTTTCCCATTGCAAGACCTTGTAATTCATTCGTGTTACAAGGTCTTTCTCTTTTCCGACTTGTGTATTCCGCAACCTTGTTGATAAACCTTCCTGCTCCCGTACTTTTACTTGAACACCAGCTTGAGCCCTCTTTCCTACGGCTCCATGCACAACAGCATTATCTTGTTCGTACGGAGAGATATGCACAGGAAAAGCGGCTTATCCATTCCGGAAATTTAATAGCCCCGGCGCTCTGACGGCTTGCGACATGGCTTTTATTCAAGGGCAGGCACCTGGCACGGGACTTTATCAGTCATCCGTCAAATTCCCATTGCCCAGAGCCTGCTTCTTTTTCTAAAATACAGGTAATGAGTGAATACTTCCTGAAACTCCCCGGCGATTCCCAGCCGAGAGCCTATTCCGAATATGAAGTCCGTGAATTTCTGGGACAGGGTGTGATCGACTCAACAACGCTCACCTGGAAACAGGGTATGGATGGATGGCAGCCTGTGGACCAGGTTCTGCCGTCAATGTCCCCCGTCCGGAAAGAATTGCAGGAGGCGGAGGAGGAAAACCAGCCAGCGGAACAGGAATACCGTTTGCGTTATCCTCTGGCCGGGCTTGCCAAATTATCCATCCTGGCGTGCTTCGTGCTGCTGCCTTTCATGCTCTGGAGCAGCTGGATTGTTTTTTCCAACAACGTCACCAATTATGAGGAAATCCAGACGCTCATCCAGCAGAACATGGCTCACCTGCCGTCCTTCGCGGCCCCGCTGGTTTTCCTTTTCAGCATCCTGTTCATTCCTTCCCTGCTCATCCAGTTGATCTGGCTGTACCGGGCGTCCGCCAATGTCCAGGGCTTCCAAATTCCGGGGCTGCGGTTCACGCCATTCCTGAGCGTCCTCCTGAGCTGCATGCCTGTAGTCGGCATGGTGCTCAATGCCCTGATTCTTCAGGAATTATACCGGGCTTCAAAGAATCCGGCGGCATGGATACTGCAAGCCCCCTCCCGGTCGCTGCGGCTGTATCTGCTCGTTACCACGGCGTTGACCCTGTGCGCGCTCTTCCCCTTTGGGGCGGAACATTACCTGACGGCCTTTCTGGTGATCGGCTCGCTGATGACGGCGGCCAGCATTCTGTGGCTGGTCTGCGTCCTGCAAATCACCAGGAAGCAGCAGGAGCTGGTCTCCAAAAATCCGGACACACGCTCCTGACCGGGAAAACGCCGCGGTCAGCGGTCTCCCTTTTCCTCCGTGTCCGGACGGTCATCCGGAAGGATTTTATCCAGCGCTTCCATACTATTGTCCTTGTACAGGTTCTCCAGCAGTTTTTCCCATCCCGCCGCCATTTGAACCTGTTTCAGGGCAATAACGGGATCAGGCATCATCATCTCCGGGTTGGGAGCGTATTGTTTCAATACTTCATCCGGATTGATCCGGTTAAACGTCGTTTTTCCATAGCCCGGCATTCCCGCTTCATGGGCGATGGATTCAATCATCTCAAAATGCAGATGCGCCAGATAGTTGCCGTGCGCGGTTCCGACCGTGCCGATCTGCTCTCCGCGCCCCACCAGTGAACCCAGGGGAATGTCGCTGACGGTTTTCAAATGAGCGTACAGGCTCTGCACAAAACGCCCGTCCGGCAGGCGGTGGAGCAGCACGACGACATTGCCCCAGTCCGGAGAAGGCTCTCCCGCGTAAATCAGCAGCCCGCGCCCGGCAGCCCGCACCGGGAGGCCCTCATCCGTGTTCTCGCCGCCAATCCCATTCAAATCCTGTCCGGTATGCCTCCCTCCACGGGCGGCATTCATATCACCCAGCCCCTGGGCAACATAGGTAAAAGCGCCGTTTTCCTCGCCGAGGGGGGACGTGAACGCATCCGCCAGCGGAGCCTTTGCCAGCTCCTGTGGCGTCAGCAAAATCATCCGGTAATCCACAGGCACCGGAGCAGACCGGGGAACATCCTCATCATAAATATTATGGCGCATCCCGGCATCCGGAGAAGCGGCATGGCTGGTCTTATACCAGGCAAACGCCGTAATCAGGATGCAGGCCGTTCCCAGAAGGCCCAGAATGACGCGGGATGTCGTCTTGTCTATCACCGTGCCGACTTTATATCCAATGAGCCGGATTTACAATCACAAGATGGTCAGTCCAGCGTCTGCGGAAACTTTTCCGTCCACAATTCACGCGCCGCACGGATGTCCTCCGCGGAAGCGCGTCCGGAAAGTTCCCAGACGAGCGGAACTCCATGCGGGAAAAAAGGCAGCAGGCGCTCAAACGGCACTCCGCCGCCCAGCAGGGGAACCTGATGGTCACGCGACGGCCACTTGACGTCGTTCACGTGGCCCCCTATTAAATGGGAAGACATTTTGCGGAGAAACTGTTCATGATTCAATATAAGCAGATTGTGCTTCCTCTGAATATGACCGAAGTCATGCCAGTACCCGATGAAGGGATTTTCCCCAAATTCCTGCATCAGCAGCCCCATTTCATCCTCGCTGGGAACCTGTTCATAATGGCTGCGCCCTTCAATGCCCAGCTTTACGCCAAGTTCAGCGGCACGGGGCAGAAGCTCCCGGATGGCCTCACGGGCACGTTCCAGATAAACGAGCGCAAGCCTGTTGCGGCGGCGTACAAATTCACCCTTGGTTCCGGCAAATGATTCCGTTCCCACCATCCCCTGACGCGCCAGGCTCTGCAAATGAGCCGTATCCGCACGCTTCACCAGAGGTTCCACCGTCCCCATGTGCAGCACAATGTATCCGGCCCCCAGGGCGGCACCCTGCTCCATGGATTTCTTCGTCAGCTCAATAGCCTTGGCGCGCACCTGTGGCAAATCCGCGGTAAACGGCCTGCTGTCCGGAGCGTCCCCTACCTCGTCAATGGGTGCCGGGAAATAATTATGGACCCCGGCCACCTGGACCTTTCCGGCTTCCACCGCCCTCATGATGCCGGGCAGAAGGGAGAGCTTGATGCCGTGGGAAAGTTCCACATGGTCAAATCCCAAGGAGAGGATTTCATCAATCATCTCTTCTCCGTCCTGGTGGCGGTGGGAGTTCCAGCATGTAGAAAATACCAGCATAGGCAACGGTCAACTGTTATGAACTGATGGAGCCGGGTTCCGTATAGGAATCCTTCATCCATTCCCTGACGGCGGCAGTCATGCTGCCGGCTACATCCGCCCGCGGTTTGACGAAGGCAGGGACAAACCAGGGGAACGCCCCCACCAGGTCATGAATCACCACAACGTCCCCGTCACACGTATGCGCGCCGGAACCGATGCCCAGCGTGGGAATGGAGGAATGCACGGTAATCTGACGGGCCGCATGAGGCGTCACGCCTTCCACGACCACGGCGCAGGCCCCCGCCTCCGCCACGGCTTCCACATCCTTCACCAGGGCTTCCTCCTCCGCGGAGGATTTCCCTTTGATTTTATATCCGCCTTCCTCCAGCACCTTCTGCGGCAAGAGGCCGATATGCCCCACCACGGGAATGCCGGCATCCACAATGGCGCGGATCTTTTCCGCCTGGGCGGCTCCCCCTTCCAGTTTGACGGCGTCCGCTCCAGCCTGGAACAGCCGCCTTGCAGACTGCACGGCCTGCTTCACCGTATCATAGGTATGAATGGGCATATCTCCCACCAGCAGGGCATTCTTCACGCCGCGCGCCGTGGCTTCCACATGGTGAATCATGTGATCCAGCGTCACATGGGTGGTATCCGGAAAGCCCAGAAGCACCATTCCCACGGAATCGCCTACCAGCACAATATCCACGCCGGCCTCATCCAGAAGGCGGCCCGTAGGGTAGTCATAAGCAGTCACCAGCGTCACGTGCCGCCTGTTCTTGCAGGCGCGGATGCGTTCCGCTTTTTCAAGAGATTGATTCATGATGTTCTATAAACATGCAGTTACCAGCGTTCCGATACCAGCAGCGGGTCAGCCTCATCCGTATCCAGTTCCTCCAACAGGCAGGAAACCGTTTTAGCCTGACGGGGAAGAATGAGGTCCGGCCTGATATCCGAAAGAGGCTTCAAGACAAATTTTCTCAAATGAGCCCTGGGATGGGGGAGAATCAGGCGGGGCGGATCGTTGACCACCATGTCCCCCACGTAAATGATGTCCACGTCCGCCGTACGGGGTTCGCAGCGGATTCCGGAGCGGATGCGTCCCAGGGCGCGTTCTATGCCCTGGCAGTGCACCAGCAGCTCTTCCACCGTACCGGGCCACGTGAACTCCACCACGGCATTCAAATAATCATCCGCGCCATGCGGGCATCCCTGCGGACTGGTGGCATACAGGGAGGATTGCAGGAAAGGATCGTCGGACAGGCTCATCTGCAGCAGATGGTCCCTGGCCTGAACCATCAGGCTGTTCTTGTCTCCCAGATTGGATCCGAGTGCGATGCCGGCTCTCTTCATCAGCAAAAAAGGCATCATGGCCGTTCCGGGAAGGGAGGACGGCCATGATGCGGAAAAATTATAATTGGGAAAGGCCCAGAACGTCTTCCATGGTATACAATCCCGGGTCCCTGCCCTGGAGCCAGAGAGCGGCACGGACTGCTCCGGAGGCAAATGTCATGCGGCTGGACGCCTTGTGGGTAAGCTCCAGACGTTCTCCGTCAGAGGCGAACACCACCGTATGGTCTCCTACTACATCCCCACCGCGCAGGGAATGCATGCCTATTTCATTGGCGGGGCGGGGACCCACCAGACCTTCGCGGCCAAAAACCACGCTGTCTTCATAATTCCTGCCAATAGCGCCGGACAGGATTTCCGCCAGAGTCCGGGCCGTGCCGGAAGGAGCGTCAATCTTGTGGCGGTGATGCATTTCCATCACCTCAATATCGCAGCTGCCGCCCAGGATCTGGGCCGCCTTGCGCGTCAACCAGAACAGGGCGTTTACCCCTGCGGAATAGTTGGACGCAAATACGATCGGGATGGATGCGGCTGCATCCATAATCTCCTGCCGTTCCAGCTCCGTATGCCCTGTGGTGCCTATCACCAGGGGCTTGTTATTGGCTACGGCTTCCGCCAGCAGGGTGCTGGTGAAAGCATGATGGGAAAAATCAATGACGATATCGCATTTGGCGAGGGCCGGATAAAGCTCCTGCCCCTGGTCGTACGTAGCGCCCACGCAGGTGTCCGGATTCTGCGTCACCGCCTCCTGGACAGCCTGGCCCATGCGGCCCGAAATGCCTGTAACAAGAATGGAAATCATATAGTTAAGATATCAAAGAACGTTGAAACGTTGAAGAAGCGCGGAAAGCTGCGCTTCCTTCTCTTCCGGCAAAGGAACCAGCGGAAGCCGCACGCCGGGCTGGATATCCCCCCTCAGCGCCAGCGCCGCCTTGATCGGAACAGGGTTGGAATCCAGTGTCATGAGACCCTTCATCAGGGGATAAAACGTTTTCTGGAGGGAAAGCATTTCCCCCATGTTCTGATCCAGGCCGGCTTTCACGATGGAATTCATGATGCCGGGAACCAGATTGGACGTTACGGAAACCAGACCACTGGCGCCACAGGCCATAAAGGGAACCGTCAGGCCGTCATCACCGCACAGGACGGTAAAATCTTCCGGAACCACCTGCATCAGCTGGTTCACGCGGTCCACGCTGCCGCCAGCCTCCTTCACGCAAATAATGTGGGGGCAATCCTTCGCCAGGCGTCCCACCGTCTCCACGCTGATTTCAATACCGCAACGGCCCGGGATGCTGTACAGCATGATCGGCAGGCGGGTGGCGTCCGCAATAGCCTTGAAATGGGCATAAACGCCATCCTGGGACGGCTTGTTGTAATAAGGGCATACCTGAAGCGTACCGTCCACGCCCATCTTCTCCGCCTCCTGGGTCATATGGATGGCTTCCGCAGTGGAATTGGCCCCCGTACCTGCAACTACCTGAATGCGGCCTGCCGCGCTCTCCACGGCCAGTTCAATCACCCTCAAGTGTTCTTTTACAGTCAAGGTGGGGGATTCTCCCGTAGTGCCGACGGCCACGATGCCGGCCACGCCGGCAGCCACCTGGGCTTCCACAAGCATTCTAAAAGCCTCTTCATCGACCCGATTGCCGACAAACGGAGTCACAATTGCTGTATAAAGACCTTGAAACTTCATAACCTTACTTGGAAATATACTATATTAACAGACACTTTTTGTCACGACAGAATACAGAAATATGGCACGCCTGTCAGGCATCCATGAACACCGTCCGGGAGCAGATGGAACAAAACTCCAGACAGGAGTTGAACAAGGAAAGGGATGCTTCCGTCCGCATGCCGGGCCTCCAAGCGGCTTTTCTTCCATTGACAACGATGTATTCCCGGTGAATATGACGCCCTTCGCTCCCGCACAGAAACAACGCCGCCGCACACGCGGAGGAAGCCAGCCCGGACTGGGAGACGTGCCGAAATACCGGACGGTGAATCACAACCTGGTTCATCTTGACGTCCTTTCTATTCAGGCTGTTCTCCAATCCTGCGGCATCTTCCTTCCACTGTTGTTCCCTCCATCCTCCCTTTCTTTCGGAACGGGAAACCATATTCACAACCATGCCTCCGGAAACAAAAGCATGTTCCAGCAGAATGGCCAGGCGGGTTCGTGCGGAACAATTCAGGCCCTGCACCTCAACCGAGGCATCCTCACAGTTGATCAAATAATCGACGCGTCCATACAGGGTATGCACCAGCCCTGCAAAGGAAGCCAGATCCGGAGCATGCCCCAGGCAGCCCGACATGCCAAAGTGATTGCCCCCTGGGAGGCAATCCACCACGCGGGAAGACTCTTCACCGGCCTCATGCAGCATGGCAACCACAGTTCCCCGGCAGGCAAACGCCTTGGCGGCCAAATATCCTATGTTGCCGGCGTTCCCCAGAATGACCGCAACGGGCTTCTGAATGATATGAGATTTCATATGCCGTCATTTTGATTGAAGAATAGGTGCCGTCAATAGCATGAACATTCTTAAACCGTTAAGAAAGAAAGAGGAATAGTTAAGGAAATGTTATGAGACAAAATAAACATAATGGACGTAATGGCCCAATGTCTATGTTTTCCATTAAGCCCCCAGAGACCAAAAAGATCACTAAGACCATTCAGTTGACTAAGCCGGAGTAGAGGAAGAGAAGGAGATAACAAGAAAGGAACAAGCCCCGCCAGTTGAGGAACTGGCGG
>CANQLV010000019.1 GCA_947624785.1 Akkermansia muciniphila
GTCCTTGTTCTGGTCCTTGTTCTGGTCCTTGTTCTGGTCCTTGTTCTGGTCCTTGTTCTGGTCCTTGTTCTGGTCCTTGTTCTGGTCCTCTTGTTGTTTTTTCTTTTCCTCTTCCAATTTCTTCTTTAATTCCTCCAACTGCCTGCGGTATTCGTCCAGAGATTTGTCGTAACGGAGCATTTCCTCCTTGTTGGCGGCCGCTCCTTCATGGGAGCCGTAGGCGGAGAGGGCGTCGTCAAAGCGCTTGACGGCTTCCTTGACGTGTTCTTTAGCCACGGGTATTTTTGCCAGGCGGACATCAATTTCCTTGATCTGGTCATCAATGGAAGAGGGCTGTGCCTGGGCTTGCCCCCCTTCCGGCCTGGAGAAGGTCATGGTTTTACGGGCCTGGGCGGCTTCCATGTTGCCGAGGTTGAAGTGGGAATCCGCCTGGAGGGAGGCTTTGGGGGAAAGGAGCGCCTGGGAGAAGGCTTCCGCGGCTTCCTTGGGGTTGTCCCCTTTTTGTTCCAGGCAGCCTTTGGCGAATTCCAGGGCCTGGCGAGTTTCTTCCGCCAGGTCCGGGACGGCGAGCATTTCATCAATGGCCTTGACGGCTTCCTCCGTTTTTCCCGTGCGGATCAGGTCCGTAACGTTGTCCAGGGCGCCCGTGTCCGCACGCGCTTCCGTGCCCAGCAGCCCGGCGCAGAGCAGGGTTGCGGCGGCCAGGGCGGTCATGCCGCGGCGTCCGGAACGGCGGAAGGAGCGCCAGCGGGTACCCGCCAGAAGAGTGAGGAGCAGGCAGATGAGGGCCGGAACGGCAAAGATGACGTAGCGGTCGTTCGGCACGCGGCGCACTTCCTCCCGGCCTTCCGTGATATCCAGGCGGTCTGCGATGTCCCTGACGAAGCGGTTCAGCGCCGCTCCGTCGGAGAGCTGCACATACTGGCCGTCCGTCTGCCGGGCCAGGTATTGCAGGCTTTCCGGATTGAGCTTGGAGACGACATGCTGGCCGCGGCGGTCCCGGTACAGGCCGGAGGGGGATTGCTCATTCGGAATGGTGGTGCCGATGGTGGTGCCGATGCCCGCCGTTACGATGATGAGCTGGTGCTGCCTGGCGGCTTCCGCCGTCTTGTAAGTGATGTTGACGGTGTCTTCCCCGTCGCTGAGGATGACCAGGGCGTTTTTGGCGTCCGCCTCCTTGTCCCGCTTGAAGGTCTGGAGGGCCAGCCGGACGACGTTCTCCAGGTTGGTGCCTCCCTGGGAGACCCAGCCGAATTGAAGCTGTTCGATGGTTTCCTTCAGCGCGTTGTGGTCATGGGTAAGGGGCATGAGCAGGACGGCGTCCCCGGAGAAGATGATGATGCCGAAGTTGTCCCCCGGCAGGGCGTCCAGCAGGTCGTAGGCGGCGGTTTTAGCCCTTCCCAGGCGGGTGGGGGAGGCGTCCTTGCTGAGCATGGAGCGGGAGCAGTCAATGGCGATGAGGATATTGCGCGATTTGGGAATCTCCTTTACCTCCGTGTAGCCGTCCACCGGGCGCGCGATGGAGAGGATGGCGAAGATGGAAGCCAGCACGGCGAAGATGACGGGGAGCACCCGGTGCCAGGTGGCCGGAGCGTGAACCAGCTCCTGCCGGTATTCCGGGGAGACGAGCACTTCCCATTTTCTGGAACGGCGGCGCCACAGCCACCAGGCCGCCGCCGCGAGCAGGGCCGGGAGGATGAGCGCGTACAGAACGTTGGGATAAAGGAAGGTCATGGCGGGAAAGGGATGGTGTTACGGGGCGGGAGCGGGTTTGAGCACTTGCAGGGAGAGGCCCAGAAGCGTCAGCGCGGCGCCCGTTACGAGGAAGTACATGAAGTATTCTTCAATGTGGCGGACGGTCTGCACCTTGGCCTCGCTTTTTTCCAGCTTGCCGATGGAGGCGAACGCCTTGTTGAAGGAGGCCATGTTCGTGGCCCGGAAGTGTTCCCCGCCCGTGAGCTGGGCTATTTTCCGCAGGGTGGGTTCGTCAAATTCGCTTTGCACCACCATCCCGTTCGCCAGGGTGCCTTCCTCCGTGCCCACGGCGATGGTATAAATCTTGATGCCCAGCTTGGCCGCGTTTTCCGCCGCCACCAGCGGGGATATCTGGCCGGAGTTGGAGGCGCCGTCCGTCACCAGGATGATGATTTTGGATTTGGTGTCCTTGCGGTCGTCCAGCCGGGTTGCCGCCGCCGCAATGGCGGAGCCGATGGCCGTGCCGTCCGCCTGGATCATGCGAGGATGGAAGTCCCGGATGATGCCGTTGACCAGGGCGTGGTCCAGCGTGAGCGGGCAGAAGGATTTGGTTTTCCCGGCGAATCCCACGATGCCGATGCGGTCGTCCGGGCGGCTGTCCACGAATTGGGTGATGACGTGCTTGGCGGCCACCAGGCGGTTGATGGGCATGCGGTTGAGGACCATGTCCGGCGTCTCCATGGAGTAGGAGAGGTCAAAGGCGATCATGATGTCAATGCCGTTGACGGTGCGGAAGGTTTTATCCTCCACTTTTTGGGGGCGCGCCAGCGCGATGGCGAGGGCCGCCGCCGCCAGCACGAAGCAAATGGCTCCTATTTTCCCGGCCAGGGATTGGGGATTGCGCGCCAGGGAGGAGATGAAGCGCACGGTAGAGTAGGTGATGGAGCCTTCCGCCCCCCGCCTGCGGCGGAGGATAATGAGGCACAAGATGAAGGGAAGGACATAGAGCCATTCAGGTTGTGCGAATTGGAAGTGTTCCGTCATGGTGTGCTAGCGTTGGTTGGAGCGGGGGGAAGGTTTTTTGACGACGAGGTCCGTTTCCTCCTTCGTGCGGTGGGCGTCCGCCTCGATGTCATTGATGAGTTGGACCGTGTCGTCCGCCAGTTCGTTGACCAGGGAGTCGTTTTCCGGGGTGTCCGGCTCATATTTCAGGGAGGCCATGCGGTCCAGCAGGTCGCGCGTGGGGCCCTGGAGTTCCGAGGGGAGTGCGGTGAGCGCGTCCGCCCGGCGGTTGAATTCCTGCTGGGTTTCATATAGCGCCGGGTCTTTGGTTTCCCCCACCAGGTATTTCCGGAGGAGCAGGGAGAATTCCACGGCGGCCTGCCTGAGGGAGGGGTGCGTTTCCCGGAGCATCGTGATGTCCCGGATAGCGGTTTCCGCCGGGCTGAGCGGCGCTGCGGGGGTGCGCCCCTTCCTGCGGATGAGCACGATGACGGCGATGGCGACGGCCAGCAGGATGGAGGCGAGCATGATCCAGATGCCCCACGTATCCCAGAAGCCCGCTTGGAGGTAGGCGTCCGGGCACTGCGTCTCCATCAGGGAGGGGAAGGCCGGCGGTTCCGGAATGGCCGTGGGGGGAGTCTGGAAGGTGGCGGGTGCTGGCATGGCTGGCGGAGAAGGGGTTAGCGTGAGAATTTGCGGGACCTCCTGGTGAAGAGGGCCTGGAGGGGCGGCATGAAGTTGTCCGTGGTCTGGAGGTCGAGGAAGTCGATGCCCAGGCGGCGGAAATCCTGCGTCCATTTTTCACGGTGCAGGTGCACGACGTTGGCGTGGGCTTCCCGGACGTCCTGGCGGGCGAGGTTCAGGAACATGCTTTTGCCGGTTTCCGGGTCTTTCAGGATGACGCGCCCGGCGTCCGGAAGGTGCAGCTCCATCGGGTCCGCGATGCGGATGGGGATGAAATCGTGCTTGAAGTTGAGCTGTCCCAGGGCCGCCTTGTTGTGCTCGCTCCAGAAGTCGCTGAGCATGATGACCATGGCCGCCTTTTTCTGGGAAAGGACGAGCTGCCGGGCTACGTCCGCGATGCTTTGGTCCGCCCCGTCGTTTTCACTGGCTACGATTTCACGGACGATGCGCAGGGTCTGCTTGATGCCCTTGGCCGGGGGAATGTAATGGGAGTGGCTGTTCCCGTAAATGAGGAGACCGCACTTGTCTCCGCTCTGGGCCGCGCTGAAGGCGAGCACCGCGGCCACTTCCGCCGCATAGTCCAGCTTGGAAGCCCGGGCCGCGGAGGAGGCGTAGTGCATGGAGCCGCTGACGTCCACCGCCAGAATGACGGCCTGCTCGCGTTCCTCCCGGAAGCGGCGCACGAAGGGGGAGTTCATCCTGGCCGTCACCTTCCAGTCAATGAAGCGGGGGTCGTCTCCCGGCATGTATTCCCGGAAGTCGTCAAAGTCCAGCCCCTGGCCGCGGAAGCCGGACTGGTATTGCCCGGCGAAGTTTTCCGTGGCCAGGTGCCTGGCGCGCAGTTCAATGCGGCGCACGCGCTTGAGAATGTCTGAGGCTTTATCCATGAAGTGATCCTCCCTGTTTGAATTCAATCAGGTTCCGGTGAGGCGCCCCGCAGGGGGCCTAAGGATAAGGGCGGACGGGGAGCCGCCTCCTGCCGTCACGGCACGGGAACCTTCGTCAGGATGTGGTCGATGACGTCGTCCGTGGAGATGTTTTCCGCTTCCGCCTCATAGGAGAGCAGGATGCGGTGGCGCAGGATGTCATGGGCCAGGTCCTTGATGTCCTGCGGGGTGACGAAGGAGCGGTGGTGCATGAAGGCGTTGGCGCGGGCCGCCAGGGCCAGGTTGATGGTGGCACGGGGGGATGCGCCCGCCCGGATGAGGCCGCGCAGTTTCACGTCCACCGTTTCCGGGAAGCGGGTGGCGCGCACCAGGTCTACGATGTAGCCGCGAACGGCGTCGTCAATGTAAATCTGGTTCACCAGTTCGCGGGAGGCCGCCACCTGTTCCGGCGTGGTGACCGGGGAGGTTTCCGGCGGCTTGGCGGAACTGGCCATGAGGTCCAGCACCTGGAGTTCTTCTTCCCGGGAGGGGTAGGTGACCAGCACCTTGAAGAGGAAGCGGTCAAGCTGGGCTTCCGGGAGCTGGTAGGTGCCTTCCTGGTCAATGGGGTTCTGCGTGGCCAGCACCAGGAAGGGATCCGGCAGGCGGTAAGTGGTTTCACCCAGCGTCACCTGGCGTTCCTGCATGGCTTCCAGCAGGGCGGACTGGACTTTGGCCGGGGCTCGGTTGATTTCATCCGCCAGGATAAGGTTGGCGAAGATCGGGCCTTTTTTGGCAGTGAACTGTCTTTCCTCCGGATTGTAGATCATCGTACCCAGCAGGTCCGCCGGCAGAAGGTCCGGCGTGAACTGGATGCGGGCGAATTGCGCGTGCAGCGTGCCTGCCATGGCTTTTACGGAGAGCGTCTTGGCGAGGCCGGGCACGCCTTCCAGAAGCACGTGCCCCTTGCACAGGAGGCTGAGGATCAATCTGTCTACCAGCGCCTGCTGGCCGATGACCACCTTGCCAACCTCCGTTCTGAGAGCAGAAATCCACGATGAGTTCGCGGCGATAATTTCGTTGAATTCTCGGGTGTCCATGATTCTTGATAGCGGGTGAGACAGTCTGCCGGGTGCTTGCGTTGAAAAATTCCGATTATTTCCCAAGGGCAAATCCGGTTTTCAACAAAAGGTCTTCCCGGAAATGGGGGGCCGTCATCTGGAAGCCCACGGGGAGTTCCTTCCCTCCTTCCTTTACGGCTCCGCAGGGGATGGACATGGCGGGCAGCCCGGCCAGATTGGCGGGGATGGTGTAGATGTCCGCCAGGTAGGTCTGGAGGTGGTCCAGCGCGGAGTCCCCGATTTTGGGGGCGGGGGCGGGGGAGGTGGGGCCTACGATGATGTCCGCCCTGGAGAAGGCTTCCGCGAAGTCCCTGGCGACCAGGGAGCGGACCTTCTGCGCGCGGGAGTAGTAGGCGTCATAGTAGCCGGAACTGAGCACGTAGGTACCCAGGATGATGCGGCGCTTGACTTCCGGCCCGAAGCCTTCTTCACGGGTGCGTGAGAAGAGCTCCACCAGGCCGGCGGCGTCTTCCGTCCGCCTGCCGTAGCGCACGCCGTCAAAGCGGGAGAGGTTGGAGGAGGCCTCCGCGCAGGCGATAATATAATAGGCGGCGACCACGGCGTCCGCGTGGGGAAGGCTGATTTCCACCAGCTCCGCGCCCAGGCTTTCCAGTTGCTTCACGGTGTTCTGCACGGCCTCGGAAATGCCCGGATGGTTGCCGGAGGTGAAGTATTCCGCGGGGATGCCCACTTTCAGGCCCTTGATGTCCCGGCCCAGCGCGGCTTCAAAGTCCGGCACGGGCTGGTCCGCGGACGTGGAGTCCTTCGGATCGCGCCCGGAGATGGCTTGCAGCAGGATGGCGGCGTCTTCCACCGTTTGGGTCATGGGGCCGATCTGGTCCAGGGAGGAGGCGAAGGCCACCAGACCGTAGCGGGAGACGCGCCCGTAGGTGGGCTTGAGGCCCACGATGCCGCAGTGCCCGGCGGGCTGCCGGATGGAGCCGCCCGTGTCGGAACCCAGGGCGGCGATGGCGGTGGCGGAAGCGACGGCGGCGGCGGAGCCGCTGGAAGAACCGCCGGGAATGTGGTCCGGGGCGTTCGGATTGCGCGTGACGCCGTAGGCGGAATTTTCACCGCTGGCGCCCATGGCAAATTCATCCATGTTCGTACGGCCCAGGGGGATGCCGCCCGCCGCTTTCAGCAGGCGGATGGAGGTGGCATCATAAGGAGAAGCGTAGGGAGCCAGGAGGCGGGAGGCGCAGCGCGTCGGCTGGCCCAGGACGTTGATGTTGTCCTTCACGGCGATGGGGATGCCGGCCAGGGGGCTGGACGTGTCGGCCGCGGCCGCGGCCTTGAGGGCGGCCTCACGGTCAAAGGAGATGTAGGCGTTGGTTGTCCGGTCCGCCTCGATGGCGTCCGCCGTCAGGTTGACCAGGTCGGCGGGGGAGAGTTCCTTGCGGCGCAGGCGGCCGCGCCACTGGGCCAGGGTGCCTTGAATGCTTGACATGAAAAGGAAGGGATAAGAACGGTTGAAACGTGAAAGGGAAGGGGGCCGGGAGAGGTCAGGCGGATTCCACCACCTTGGGCGTGCGGAACTGCCCCTGGGATTGCTGGGGAGCGTTGGAAAGGGCTTCCTCCTGGGTGAGGCCGGGTTCCGGAACATCTTTGCGCATCACGTCCATCGTGGGCAGGGGATGGTTCATGGGGGCGATGTCCGTGACGTCGTAGGATTCCAGCTTGGTGATGTAGGCCAGGACTTTGTCTAGGTCCTTGGAGAAGAGGGCTGCTTCTTCCTCCGTCAGGTCAATGCGCGCCAGTTTGGCAATGTAGGCTACGTCTATTTGGGGCGTGCTCATGATGGAACGTGCGTAATATGTAAGGAAAAGGATGGGGCGGGGAAGCTTACTGCTGTTCAAGCAGGCGGACGATCCAGCAGAAGGAGGCGGCGATGGCGCAGACCAGCAGGCCCAGCAGCATGAAGTTTTCTCGCAGTTCCCGCCTCATGTTGGTGGCGCGGCCGTCGCGGGCCACCACGGCGCGCAGGGCGCGGTTCTGGGTGCCTTCCCGCACGCGATCGGGGGGCGGCATGGTGTTGCGGTCCAGGCGCATGCGGGTCTGCTGGGCCGGGCGTTTGAGAGAGGCTTCCAATTCCTGGATGCGGTTCTCAATTTCCCGTGAGGCGCGGTCCAGTTCTGCCAGTTCGGAGGAACGGCGTTTGGTTTTTCTTTTAATCATGATGCGGAGGGGCTGAAGATCCAGATAAAGAAGAGGATGATGAGGGCAATCAGGAGCAGGGGAAGATGGAAGGAAAGGCCCTGGAGGAACTGGGTCATGAATTCGCGGGAGCTGATGCGCACCTTGCTGGAACGGCGCACCCCCGTGAGCACCTTGGTGTGCTGCATGCGGGCGCACTGCTGGACGGCGTCCGCGAATTCCTCCTCGCACCGGTCGATGACCTGCTGGCCCTGGTTGATGAGGTTGTCCGTGTTTTCAATGGGCCATTCGTCCGGGCGCACGGTGCTGAGCATTTTCAGGCTCCGCGTCAGGGCCATGTGAATCTGCTCCAGCTCATTGCTTTCCTGGCGAAGGCTTTCCACCTCCCTGCCGATGAGGTCCGCAGCGTTGACCATGCGGTCGCCCAGTTCGTTCTGCTGGTCCATGAAGCGGGCCTTGCGCAGGTGGGTTTCCTCCAGGCGGCGGCGGGAGCTTTCCACCTCCTCCTTTTCCTTCCGCAGTTGTTCCAGGCGGAGCTGGGCCTGTTCCATGTCGGCATCCACCTGGTCGTCTTCCTGGGGATGGTAGCCGGGATCGGCATCCATGCGGCGGTATTGGGGATTGCTTGGTTTCATACGCGGTAAAAATGATGCGGCCGGTGTGCGGGATTGCGGCATTCCCGGTCGGTATGGCCGTGCCGGGGAATCCCTGCGCGTGTTATTATTTAACTTTCACAAAATAAATCAAGCCAAGAAGAAGGTAAAAAGTGATTTTTCAAGTATGTTTCCGGCGGGGAATGCCGGGGCTTTTTTTCTTCCGGAGCCGTGCGTCCGGACCGTCCTCCGGGCGGCATGGCGCCCCGCTTTCCCGCAAAGGTGGATGCCGTGCACTTTTTTATGGTCAAGGGCATGGAATTGCTGGTATGTAAGAAACATGCAGTCTGACACGGTAGAATGTAAGCCGACCATGTGGTTTACCGGCAGGGCGGTTATCATGGCTCTCATGTTCCTGGGGTTCGGAGTGTATTTTTATTATGATGCTTCCACCGGGTATCCCCAGAAGAACCTGGAGTTTTTCATGCACAAGGCGTTTGTGGACGCGGGAGCCCTCTTTGACCGTGAGGTGAGCGGGAACGGGGCCTCTCCGCAGGACTGGGAGCGCACCGTCCTGGAGCGCACGGTTGAATTCCCGGAAGGGTACCAGGTCCCGTCCGGCGTGGACCGGGACGCAACGCCGTGGCCCGACGTTCTGGCGGATTACAGGCTGATGTCCGCCCCCGGCAAGGGCTGGAGCGCCGCGTGGCAATCCTATTCCGGAGAAAAGCGCTACCCCATCAAGCCGGTGGACCACCCGTATGACGCCTCCAAGATTTTTGAACAATGGGTGGCCGGAAGCATCTGCATGGTGCTGGCCCTGGCGGCGCTGTTTTTCCTGGTGAGGACGCGCGGCAGGAAAATGGCCCTGGAGGAAGGGCGGGTAACGGCTGCCGGCAGGGTCTTCCGCGTGGATGACATCGCCCGGCTGGACTTGCGCAGATGGAAGATGAAGGGGCTGGCTGTTGCGACGCTGAACCCGGAATGCGGAGGGGACCGGATCAGGCTGGACGGCCTGACCTACGGCGGCTTCCGGAAGGAGGATTCCCCCAATAACGCGGAAGATTTCATGAAGGCCCTTCTTTCCCTTTACCGGGGTGAGGTAGTTGACTATGAAGAAGCTCCGGAGGCTGATGGCGCGCCTGCCCGGAAGGATGACGAGGATGCCGTATGAGCGAATCCCTTCCACCGGAAAAGAACGCCCGCGACCGCGCGTTCGGCATCGCCTGCTGGACGCTGGGTGCGCTGGCGTTCGCCCTGCTGCTGATGGTGGGCGTCTCCTTCAGCCTGTCCGCCCGCACCGTGGTGGTGGAGAAAGTGGTGGAAACGCCCGTACCCGTTCCGGTGCAGCAAAATCCGGAAGGGCCGGCGACGGCTGAAGAAGGGGGCGAACCGGATCCGGCGGCCATCGCGGCCGTTCCGGCGGGTTCTTCCGAAAAACCCCGTTCCGTGGAGGAAATGCTCCGGGCCGCCGATTTGTCGGATCCGGCGGGCGACCCGGTTCCTGCGGCTGCGGCAGCCCCGGTCCCGGGAAGGGAAGGCGTCTCCGTCCAGTCACCCCTGCCGGCTGAGAACCCGGCGGAAGCCATGCCGCCCATGACGGAGGAGGTGGCGGAGCTGGTCAAGGCGGCCCGGTATGCCCAGATTGACGGAGACCTTAAAGTAGCGGTGGTGAAGCTGGAGCAGGCCATGAGGCTGGAGCCGGACAATCCGGTGGTGCTTTATTACTACGGCCTCACCTATGAATGGCTGAGGAATGCGGATAAATCCCGGGAATTTTTTCTGAAAGTATACACCCAGCGGGAGAAGGCGGGGAAATACTTTGCGCGCGCGGCCCAGCACCTTCAGGCCGGTTTTTCCAGCCCTGCGGACCTGCGGGGCGATATGTCCTTCGGCACCATTCTGGAATACCGGGACCCGGAATGCCCCGCCGGGGAGCGCGTCAAGCTGATCGTGCCCATCCTGATGAAGGATGGCCTGAACGTCAGGCCGGAGGACCTGCGCGTCATCGTCCAGTTCTTTGACAAGGTCAACGGAAAAAAGGTGGAAAAAACGCACGCTCCGGAACCTTCCTCGCGGTGCGTCACGGAACCTGCGGACTGGGCGGACGGGGAGGAAATCATGGAGGTGACCTACTACATGCCCCCCCTGACGGAGGAGGAGACGATCGCCTACGGAAGCCTCAAGTACTACGGCTACACCGCCAAATTGTACTACAAGGGTGAACCGATGGATTGCCATGCCTCCCCTCCTGTGCTATTCTTGCTGGAACAGATGAACCAGAGCTCTCCTTCCGGCATGCCTGAAATTTATGACGGCGGCCTGCTTCCCCCGGTGGAGGCGTCTCCGGTTTCCGACTCCTATGACTCCCTGCTGCCTCCCTGATGCCTGAATCGTCCATGTTCGACCTCCCCCACAACTTCGGCGACTATACGCTGGTGGCGTTCATCGGCCGCACGCGGGGGGGAATGCTCTACCAGGCCATCCAGCAGGGCATGGACCGCTCCGTGTTCCTGGAGCTGCTGGAGCCGGACAACCCGGAAGGAGTGGGCGTGGAGGATTTTCTGATGAAGGCCCGCACGCGCGCCGCCATCAGCGCGCCAGTGCTGGGGACCGTCTATGAGGCGTCCCAGGCCCAAGGGTACTGGTTCGTCACCAGCGAACAACTGGGGGGGGCCTCCCTCCAGTCCATGCTGGACCGCGGACAGACCCTGTCCATGAAGGACCTGCTGAAAGTGATTGAAACGGTCGGCGGCATGTGCGGCAGGTATGAACGCCTGCAAACCGCCTTCAACGTCATGGAGCCGCGCCACATCTTCCTGGATGACAAGTCCGCCGTGCGGCTGATGAATACGGCCATGCCCGGCGACTTTCATGAAGAAATATCCCGTGCGCAGATGGAGCGCCTGGGGGCGGACCTGCTGCCCCTGGTGACGCCGGACGTGCCCGGAACCACCCGCCTGCGCACCCTGCTGGAATGGATGCGGGAGGGCCAGAACGGCAAGCCGATGCAGTGGGACCAGGTCATGGAGCTGATTGCCGCGGTCCGCGAGCAACTGGGGCTTTCCCCGCGGGCCACCACCCACCGCTATACCGTTCCCGTGGAACCCCGCAGAAACTCCGGAAAATGGATGCTCTGGACCGGAACGGGCCTGCTGGGCGCAGGAATAGCCGCGGCTGCCGTTTTTCTTTTATTCCCCCGGGAGGAAGCCTCCGCGCCTGCTCCGCCCCCGGCGCCGAAACACTATCCGGATTTCTCCGCCAGCGACCATACGGAAATCCGCGTGAACCTGCCCGGCGGCGGGGAACTGATCGTGGGAGCCCATGAAATTACCCTGGAATCCTACCGCCTGTTTCTGGACCAGTGGGCGCGCCTTACCCCGGAACTGAGGGAGGAATACTCCCATCCGGACCAGCCGGACAAGCAGACCGCCACCCATATCCCCGAGGACTGGGAAGCCATGTGGAAGGCGGCCTCCACTCCAGGAGGCAAATGGAAGGGCAGGAAAATAACGCCCCGCTCCCCCGTCGTCAACGTCACCTTCTGGGATGCCTGGGCATACGCGAGCTGGAAGCCCGTGGCCCCCGGAGAGCCGCGTTACCGCCTGCCCGCGCGCGGGGAATGGATGGCCCTGGGGAACATGCTGGAAACGGGTGAAAAGGGAGACAAGACCCTGGTGATTGACAGGTACAGCAATGATTACGACTTAAAGACGGGCATTTGCGGCATGGCTTCCGGCGTGATGGAATGGACCTCTTCCATGGAAAAGGACCCCGCGCGCGTGAAGGAGCCACCGGGCCCGGTGGCCTGCGGCGGGGACTGGAGGCAGCCCGGCATCACCAACCGGGTGGAATACCTGCGCTCCCGCGGCGAAAGCCGGGACAACCTGGGCTTCAGAATCGTGCGGGACGTCCGCTGACCTGTTTAAAAACACATACTCGACAAACCAATACCATGAAACACATCCTTGCAATGCTGCTGCTGGCCCTGATGGGGGCGTCCGGGGCTCTGGCCCAGATTTACGTAAAAGTAGTTCCGGAAAAGAAAACCTTCCTCAGCGGGGAGGCCATGTACATGAGGCTGACCATCACCAACAACTCCGGCGTGCCCGTGGAACTGAAAAGCCAGGAATATTCCTCCTGGCTGGACATCCATGTGGAGCACTCCACCGCGGGCGCGGAACTCCCCCAGTCCAAATTCGCCATGTTCCCGCCGCTCAAGGTGCCGGCCGGCATGAGCGTCTCACGCAAAATTGACCTGCGGCACTTCTATGACCTGTCCCGTGAGGGAAACTACCATGTGCAGGCCGTCGTGAAAATGCCCAACCAGAAGGACATGTTCGCCTCCCAGAAATCCCTGTTCGCCGTCCGGACGGGCACGCCCATGTGGTCCCAGACCGTAGCCATCCCCGCCAGCGCCAAGCGGTGCACCTTCTCCATCTGCACCATTGCCGTGCGCGGAATCCAGAAACTGTACGTGCAGACGAAGGACCCGGATACGGGCGTGGCCTACAATGCCGTGTGCATCGGGGACTGGCTGGGCACCACGCGCCCGCAGTGCATGGTGGACGGCAAGGCGAACGTGCACGTTTTCTTCCCCACCACGCCCATGCTGGGCGCGTATTCCCGCATCAACTACCGCGGCACCATGGAAAAGCTCCAGTACTACAAGAAGGTGATGGGCGCCCCCTCCATGGTCTTTCTCCCGGACGGCAGCGTGCGCGTGACGGGCGCCGTCCATTATGACCCCACCGTGAAACCCAAGACGGTGCCGGACGCCGCGGACGTTCCGGGCATGTAATGCGCCCGGTGCTGCCGGTTTTAGCGCGGGGGGAAAACAAGAAAAATGGCCTTCTGGCCGTTTCCCCGCCGGAGAGAAGTGAAAGGCGGTTCAGGAATCCCCCTGCGGCTTCTTTTCCGGCTGCGGCGCGTTTTTCAGGATGCGCTGCACGCTCTCCTGCACTACGCTGATGGGCAGGGCGTAATTTTCAGCCCGGTTCACCCTGGCGATGTTCATGCCGATGAGTTCCCCCTTCAGGTTGAGCAGCGGGCCGCCCATCAGCGTGTACCGGGAAGGGGTGTCATGCTGGAGGACCATCGGAAAGTCATCCCTGCGTTTGCTGAAGCCCCCGCTGATCAGGTCGTTGGAATCCTCGGGAGCGTCTTCCCCCAGGGCCTGCCGCCGGGAGCCCAGCGTGATGGCATAGGAAAGCTTTTTGTCCTTTCGCCTGACCTTCAGCGTCACTTTTTCCCCAATCTCCTTCCTGGACAGGATGGGGGAAACGGCTTCCAGCGTGGTGATGGGCGTGCCGTCCACCGCCAGAATCTCGTCTCCGGCCATGGCTCCCGCCTTGGCGGCGGGACCGTCCTTGACTACGTCCTGAATGGAGCAGGGGGCGCCGAATATTACGCCCATGTAGGCCGTATCCCCGTTTGGAATGGGACGCCGCGCCGCGCTGAGGGTGCCCAGCTGGGGGCGCCTGGAAGTGCGGGTGGTGGAGCCGTTGCTGACCACCAGCGTACCCATGGCGGCCTCATTGCTGACGGGACCGGGGGCGGCCAGCCCGGCGGCGTCCACCTTCACCACGGCGATATCCGTGGCCGGGTCCGTGCCAATCTCCTTGAAATGATCGTACTTGGAGGAACCTATCCGGACCACCAGGTTCCGGTGGGCGTGGAGTTCCGAGGCCTTGGTGGCGATGTAGCCGTCCGGACCCAGCACAAGGCCGTAAATCACGACGTCATGGCCGGAAAAGAAAACCGCGCTCAAATCCTGGAGCCGTTCCCGGATGGGCTCAATGGTTTTCAGAACGGTCTTTCCGTTGATGCGCTGTTCAAAATCCAGGCTCCCGTTAAGCCCTTCCGCCAGGGCGGAAGGAAGCAGAGAACAGGCCAGGGGGAGCAGGCAGGCGCAGGAGGGAAGTTTCATGACTATGGAGGGAAAGAGCTTAGCCGTCCTGTTCCGGTGACGGCGGCAGGGGAGGCTTCCCGTTTGCGGGGGATTCCATCAGTGCGTCGAAATCCTTCATGGGAACGTGGAGGTTGTCTTCAAGCCCGGAACCCACCCGGCTGTGAATGCCGATCAATTCCCCGTTCAGGTTGAAAAGAGGGCCTCCCGAATCTCCTCGGATCAGCTTGCAGTCCGTCTGGATGACGCCGTTCTTGAGGGAAACCACCCTCCCCAGGCGCACCATCGGGCCGCGTTTCTGGTCCAGGCCGCCTCCGTGCCCCAGCGCGAACACCCAGTCCCCCACGCGGGGCAGTTTTTCCGCCTTCTGCACGCGGGGAAGGTTCTTGTTCAATTTGGTCGTGATTTCAGCCGTTCCGGCGTCTGAACCACTGTTCTGAGCCGTGGTTTTTCCCGGCAGGCGGGTTCCGTCCGGCAGGATGATCTTGAGCACGGTTCCTTGCTTGTCAACGACGTGGGCGGCGGAAAAAATCAGCCCTTTTTCCGAAACCAGGATGCCGGAGCCGCTGCCGTTGTTCACTTCAATGCACACCAGCGCGGGGAGCACCCGGGGA
Organism: Akkermansia muciniphila; assembly: GCA_947624785.1. Classification (GTDB taxonomy): domain Bacteria; phylum Verrucomicrobiota; class Verrucomicrobiia; order Verrucomicrobiales; family Akkermansiaceae; genus Akkermansia; species Akkermansia muciniphila_F. Next base: position 14,638 of record CANQLV010000019.1, read on the forward strand.
AGCACCTGCTGGAGCTGGTGTTCAATCCGCTGCAGGTCCTCCACGGACTGCGGCGTGGTGGAAAGGATTCCGGCGCTGTCGGCGGACTGCGCCCGCACCTGCGGAGCCAGCAGGGCCGCTCCGCAGAGAATGGCGGAAAAAAAGGGTTTCCGGAAGGCCGTGTTCATGATTTCCGGGGGCTACTGTTCAGAGGCGGGAGCCTCCGCCTTCTGCTGGTCTGCCTGTCCGCCTCCCACCAGGGAATCGTGATAGTACACGCCGATGAAGAGGCCGGCCACCGTGATCAGGGTAATGAGCAATTCTTTCATGCCGCCACAGCATAGAATGTGTCTTTCATTCTGACGAGAGAATTTCATTGATAAGCCACACATTGATGCAGTTCTGCGGAAAGAGGATGGATGCGGATGGGGAAAACGCCAAAATAAAGGTTGCTTTTTCCCGCAACGGGCGTATAAACCTCCCAGCGGCCGGTTCCGGTCCGCTGACCCATCCAAGCGGATGTAGCTCAGGGGTAGAGCGCAACCTTGCCAAGGTTGATGTCGTGGGTTCGAATCCCATCATCCGCTCCATCAATACACCTTGGGATAGCCCGAGTAAATTTTTGATCATGCTGGGGATTTTGAATAAATTTTCTTTAAGGAAATTGTCTCAAACCGAATTGTGAAAATTCTAAAGGCAGGAATTCTCGTTTTTACAAAGGAACCTTGTCCATCACCAAAGAAAACTTTTCCCAGAATGATTTTCCGGGGTCGTTTATATTTCTTCGACTCATGACCAATGCGGGAGTCATGAGCTTGTAATGGGGCGGCAAAGTGCCTACGAGAATAGTTACTAGGGATTAGCTACACTTTTCCGAACGTTCAGTGACATCGTGATTTCGGAGAGGTTGAAATTAATTTTTAATATCCGATCGATTATGATCGTCTTTTTCTTGTCTAAGCGAGTGTATATGGATTCAACGTTTCATGCGTGATGATATTTATCTGGAAAGGTTTCATGATTTTTTTGAAGTGGCAGTAATGATTGCTGTTTTATTCGGTAAATGGAAGACACTTCAAGTAAGGACATGGCTGGATCAGATGCCGATTGTCCTGACTTGGGAAAGAGGGCTTCTGTGAAAATCACCGTAGAAGTCAGCTAGCCATTGAAGTCGCTAAAATCCGGCAAAACCGTAAGCTTTTTAGAGCGCAGATATTTCTGGATTTACCATCATGGATAAGAAGACAGCAGAGTTGTCTGGTCACTTCATTACAAGTAACAATAGTAAACAAAAATCATGAAGATTACTAGTACTCTCAATGGGGTTACCCTGGCTTCCCGTGACGAAATAACTGAACATACTGAAAACAGCACCATTCATATAACAGCCGCCGAGCGGACAGAATGGAATGCGAAGGCTGACGCCTCTGACATTACTTGGGAACACGTTTTCGTTGCGGGGGGGTCACAAACAGCGACTTTACCTGCCGAAAGCAATTTGATTCTCACTAATACGAATGGAGACGTGTGCCTTACCATCTCTGGCGAGAATGGATCCTCCTTCTATTGTCCAGCGCAGATAACTGGCTACCAATACGCTTTGAGTATGACTCCAAATTCATTGTTGATGGCTTATGTTAATACGGACGATACATCCAAACGGCACGGCTTCACGGTGACACCCGAAGGACCAGGTATCATCGGATCTCCTCTCATTGTTCCCGACGGTACGGATGCTGCCCACGCTATCAACAAGGGCCAGCTTGACGACGCTATCGCAGAGTCGCGCAGCATCACGCGTAAGGAAATGGAAGCTTACATAGAGGAGTATATCGCGGGGCATCTCCCGGTTTCTCCGGTTGACCTTTCTGATTACCAGGGGCCGATCCGTCTATGCGATGAAAATGGTAAGGAAGTGCTTGCTGTGACACAAGCTGATGATGGGGATCGGCATATCTTCATTGGTGGCAAGAATAATATCGACGTGCAAAACACACTCGTTACTATTTCGTCTTTTTTCCATGTCGGCTACCTCGATGCCATACAAATCAAGTCTTATCAATACAATTTCCCCGATACACAGACTGGAGGAAGGACAGATATCGGTATATCTTATAATGTTGATAATAAAGGTATTGATATTGATTCTGGTGAAAATTTCTCGGTTGTGACTTACAGTGACTTCTCGGAGCCCCAGAGCTCATATAATTATCTGAAAGTTTCTTACTATCAAGGAATTTCAATGATGGGAACGCGGATCAAAGTATCATCAGGCTCTCTCCAGCTCTACGACAGAGTAGGCTTGGATACACAGGCAGACGGTGTTCTTGGATTAAAGGACGGTGACATACAATACAACTATCAAATTTCATAATAAATCCATGAATATTTTGCATGTACATATTGTTTGCCATGCCGGCAATTCACATCTTGTCGAGCATGCATGCAGGGCCGCCCAGCGTGCATGGCCCGGTATGCCAATTACTCTTCTTGATGATGAGCATGCTCCGGCGGTTTCTCCCGCCGCGTACGCCAAATTGGACGTTGAGTATCGGACGACGGGGTTTGCGCGCCGGGGTAATCTGCGTGGACGCGAGTGTTTGCGTGGCCTTTTGCGAGAGTACTGTAAAAGCCTTAAAAGATCGCAAGCGACCTATATAGTCAAGCTTGATCCTGATACTCTGGTACTACACCCAGATGCCCTCCAGGGGTTGATTTTTCAAGGAGTGGATTACGCAACCCACAGCACGTTGGACAGTCCGTTCGGAGGCGGCGTCATCCTGATGTCAACCTTCGCCGTACATAAGCTGTTGCGGGCTGTTTGTTTATGCCCGATAGCGGATAATGCGCGAGAAGACATGACTTTGGGAGGACTCGCTTTAGCGACAGGGATACACACTGCCGTTCTTGACGGCAATACTCCTTGTGTGGACAGGCCCGTGTTTTTCACAGGGCTGGATACGGCGCGTCACGGTGACGAATCCTACACCTCCCGCATGGCGTTGCTTGTCGCTTTTGCCAATGTCGGTACCTCTCAACTGACTGGAGCAACGCGAGATGATGAAGCCTGCATGGCGGCGACTCTCCTCCATGCAGTAGAAGAAATAGAAAAACATCAAAAAATGAAGAAAAATTATGAAAATCAATAGTTAAGATATTGATGAGTTTGGCAGATGGTCCCGATATGTTTTTGGCAAGTGTGAGTCACGGGCATGGGATTCTTTTCTGCCAGTGAGGAAACGGTAATTTTTGTTGATTGGGACAAAGGATTCACCATGTAATTGGTAACATGGGCATTGGTTCATATTCAGACGGACGGCTTTAGTCGTCCGTTTTTTTATTTTTTTGGTTACCGAGCGATCCAATTACCTTCTTCCAATAGGCCGTTATGCATCATTCCGCCGTTTTTACTTCTCTCCGGAAAGCAGAGGATTTATTGCGGAAGGCTGCTTTCCCGAATGGCGGGAGCCTCAGTGGGAAGCGTTTTCCGCTTTAAAAACCGTATTGCCAGGTACTTGCGGACAGGTTCATCGTAGAACTTCAGGCAGAGCCATGCCAGCAGGATGCTTCCGATGACGACGGCCAGGGCGCCGGGGAGGGATTCCGGGAAGGAGAGGTCGCCGTTTTTCACCCACGCATAGTATAGGTAGATGAACGGGTAATGCACCATGTACAGGGGGTAGGAGATTCTGCCCAGGAACCGGCATATTTTGTCCGTATAGGGATCGGTGATTTTACCGGAAGCGCCGAAGAGGAGGATGAGCGGGAAGAATACCGCGAAGCAGGCGGTTTCATAGAGGCTGTTCATCCAGAAAGCGTTTTCTCCTCCCAGACGGGGGACGGCCAGCAGGATAGCGAGGGACAGGCCGCATATCCAGAATGAGCCTTTGATATTGAATGGTTTGAACAGGCGGAACAGGAGCAGCCCGGCGGAGAAGGAGTACAACAGACGGAGGGAGCCGCCCGTCCATTCCGGGCCAGTCATGGCGAATCCGGAGCATATGTCTCCGTTGGGCCCCCAGAAGCTGAAGGAAGCGAGTCCGCATCCGGCTGCGACGACCAGTACCGCCAGGGAGCGCGTCGAGAGTTTCCGGATGAAGAGGGCATAGAGAAGGTTGCCGATGTATTCAAAGAACAGGGACCAGCTCGGTCCATTAAGCGGGTACATTTCTCCCAGACCCCGGATTTCCATGCCGGGAGGCGACGGAATCAGCAGGATGTTGACGAAGGTGGCGGCCAGCAGGGAGATGACCGCGACTTGCGATACGTCCCATACGGGACAGCCCTGGAAGTAGAAGATGAGCGCGCCGATGACCGCCCCGATCGCTACCATGGGTTGCAGGCGTATGAGGCGGCGCTTGATGAATTCCTTGGTCGTCATCGTTTTCCAGCGGTTGTCGTAGGCGTAGCCGATGACAAAGCCGGACAGCATGAAGAAGAAGTCGACGGCCAGGTAGCCGTGGTTGATGATTTGGTCCACATGGCTGGTGGCGTAGGCTTCAAAGATGTGGAACCACACGACGACAATGGCGGCCACCCCGCGCAATCCGTCAAGAATGTGGTAGTGGTGTTTTTCACTTCCGGGTGGGATGGGAGAGTTCTGTGGGTTCGACATAGGAGAAGCTGTTTTTTAATGTTGTTTTCGTTTTGCTTTGAGAGAGTGTCCGCCGTATCAGCCCATTCCCCGCTCCGGATAGGCCCGTACAGGGGAGAAATCATCCGGAGGCGCAGTTTTCGCGTTACCTAATCAAATACCATTCCCCCCTGCAAGTTCTTTCATCCATTATCCTTTATTATAGGGGGAATAGGGGGAATCACCGCCGGGCAGGGAGGGAAGACGGATTTAGAGGCGGGAGTGGATGGGTGACAGGGAGCGCCTTTTCCTGTATGATGGGGCAGAAGGCTACCCCTTGCGGTAGTTCGTCAGGGTTTCCACGTATATGCCGGAGATGCTGCCCCCTTCCATGGGGGCGATGTCCTTGAACGCGGGATTGACGGGTTGCAGCACATGTTCCATTTTTCCCGTTTCCGCATTTTTCTTCCGGACCAGTTTTTTCAGCGTAACGCCGCGTCCGTCGTTGTATTCCACGATGGTTCCCGGCTTGGGGACGGGCGGGGCCGTATGGCGCCGCATGACTACCAGAGCGCCGTCCGGGATGAGGGGTTCCATGGATTTTCCTTCTACGCGGACCACGTATTCGTTTTTGCCCAGGGGCCTTTCCATGTAAATGGTGGCTGGGACGGTATCGCTTTCCGTGAGGGAACCCGCGGCGATGTTGCCGATAATCTGCGTGCTGTATTCGCGCCCGGCATGTCCGGCAAGGGACGGGAGTTGTTCCACCAAGGGAATGAAGGAGCTTTGCCCCGTCCGGAGCTGACGCGCGTCCGCCGCTTCATCCGCCAGCTCCGTCAGCCACTGGCGCAGGGGAACTCCCTTTTCAGAGGCGGCCCTTTCGTATTTCCTCATGCGTTCCTCCGTGATTTCCAGCACAAGGCGGTTGGTCTGGACAGGCTCCTTTTCCGGCTGAACCGGTCCGTATCGGGACATCAGGGAGTGGATTTTCAAAATGGCGTTGGAAGGGAAGGGGCCGGAGGGGGAGAGCCAGTTGTTGACCGTTCCTTTCTCCGTGCCGCATTCCCTGGCGAGCCAGTCACGGTCTTTTCCGATGGCTTTCAGCCAGTTTTTCACGTCCCCCTTTGTCGGTGTCATGGCTTGATGATACACGATTTTCGTGAATTGTCGATAGAAAGAAGTAAATTAAATCCGTGAAAAACATATTGACTGATTAACGAATATCGTTAAAAAGGCGTTATGAAGTACATGCCTTTAGACATTTCCATGATGAAGCCGGAGCCGTTTCCGTATTCCGTGATGATGAGATCCGACCTGCATCCCGAAAGACAGCCCTCCGGAGAAGAAGGATGGCGCGGCCGCCTCGGGCCGGTTTGCGGCGCACTGCGAACGCTGGTCCGCCAATGCAGGGAGAAGGCGGAACGGCAGAAAATGGTGATGACCGTTCTTTCCGTCGCGGGGGCCTGTGCTTTCGGCCTGTTGGCCGTGGGCGTGTTCTGGCTGGCCGTGGAGATGGATAATTCCGATTTGCAGGCTTCCAAGTCTTCCTGTTCCATAAGGCCGTAAGCCGGGTTCTGGGAGGGGTTCCGGAACGGTTTTTCGTGGCGCCTCTTCCGGAAATAACCGGGGGCCGCGTTTGATGAAGCCGGGACAGTTTCCCCCGGTTGATACGGTTTGCGAAGATATGGAAGGTTCCAGTGGGGAACCGGCGCCCGGATGATCTTCCGTTGTTGCGGAGGTTCTCCGGAGCAGAGGGTGGAATGAATGGAAAATGGATCTTTTTTGAGGTGGAAACGGAAGGGAATATTTATTTTTTTTGCGGCGGAAATAGTTGATGATGAATTGTTTTAAAAGGACTGAAAATAATTTTCAAGTTTTTTCTTTCATTAGAGCAGGTGTAACCTTTTAGATGATAGGCAGTGTGTTGCTTCCCGTTTCCGGACGGGTGTTCCGGGAGTCCGGGAAGCGGCCTTCAAACCAACCTGTCATCATGTCAAACCATACCCATTCCACCTTTCTCATGCATGTGCCCACCCGGCTTCTTTTCGGGGCGGGGCAACTGGACAACCTGCATGCGGAAGCATTGCCCGGCCGCAAGGCCATGATCGTCATTTCCAACGGGAAGTCCACGCGGGCCAACGGTTATCTGGACCGCCTCACCGGGCAACTGGACAGGGCCGGGGTCGCCTACGCCGTTTTTGACCGGGTGGAGCCCAATCCCCTGAAGTCCACCGTCAACGCCGGAGGCCGGTTCGCCCGTGAACACGGTTGTGATTTCGTCATCGCCCTGGGCGGAGGGAGCTGCATGGACGCCGCCAAGTCCATGGCGCTGATCGCCGTGAATGACGGCGATTACTGGGATTACATTCCCTCCGGCACGGGGAAGGGGATGCCCGTTTCCAACAGGCCCCTTCCGCTCGTTGCCATTACCACCACCGCCGGCACCGGATCGGAGGCGGACGCGGGCACCGTCATCACGAACGAGGAAACGCATGAAAAGACGGGCTTTGTCCATCCGGACCTGTTTCCGGCGCTTTCCATCGTGGACCCGGAGCTGATGCTTACCGTTCCTCCGCTGCTCACGGCCTGCCAGGGCTTTGACGCCCTGTTCCACAGCGTGGAGGGCTACGTTTCCAACGGCACGAACCTGATGAGCGACATGTACGCCCTGGCGGCCATTGAGCATATCAGCCGCTACCTGCCCAGGGCGGTGGCCGACGGCTCCGACCTGAAGGCCCGCACTCATGTGGCCTTCGGCAATACCCTGTCCGGCTACGTGATGTGCGTGGGCCGCTGCACCAGCGAGCATTCCCTGGAGCATGCCTTGTCCGCCTACCATCAGGAGCTGCCCCACGGGGCCGGGCTCATCATGATCAGCAAGGCGTATTTCACGCACCTGATTGAACGGCATGTGGCGGATGAACGCTTTGTCCGCATGGCGCAGGCCATGGGAATGCCGGAGGCGGCGGACCCCATGGATTTCATCACCATGCTGGACAGGCTGCAACGGGATTGCGGCGTAAGCGGCCTGCGCATGAGCGATTACGGCATTGAGCCGGAAGAGTTCGGGAAGATGGCGCACAATGCCAGGGAAACCATGGGCTTCCTGTTCCAATGCGACCGCGCGGAGCTGTCCGTAGAGGATTGCGTTTCCATTTACCGGAAGTCTTATCTGTAAACCGGAAAGTATGTGCCATGAGCAAGAAGATTTTGATCATTTCCTCCAGCCTGCGAAAGGGCGGCAATTCCGACCTCCTGTGCGATGAGTTCATGAAGGGCGCGCGCGGTGCGGGGCATGACGTGGAGAAGGTGCGGCTGGCGGAGAAGCGCATCGGCTATTGCCGCGGCTGCGGCGTGTGCAATGACACCCGCGCCTGCCTCCAGAAGGACGATATGGAGGAGTTGCTGGAGAGGCTGCTGGAGGCGGACGTTATCGTGCTGGCAACCCCCGTGTATTTCTACACGCTGTGCGGCCAGATGAAGACGTTCATCGACCGCACGGTTCCACGTTATCTGGACATCCGTGACAAGGAGTTTTACTTCATTCTGGCCGCTGCGGAGGATAACCGGGCCAATATGGAGCGTACCGTGGAGTGCTTCCGCGGTTTTCTGGACTGCCTGGAAGGAGCGGTGGAGAAAGGCGTGGTTTACGGCATTGGAGCCTGGAAGATGGGAGACATCAAGGGCAATCCGGCCATGAAGCAGGCCAGAATCATGGGGATAGGGGCTTAACCTTTTACCCCGGGGAATCTATTGCAAATGAAATCAATCATCATGAACAGGATTAAATTACTTTTTACTGCGGCAGCCATGACGGCTGCCGGCACTTTTATTCCAGCATTTTCACAGTCTCAGGAACAGGCGGGAGCCGGGATTCCCGCCAGAGGGCTGGCCGTTTACGAAGAGAAGGGAGGTTTCAAGCCTTACGAGTTTTCCCGCCATGCCGTTGGCGACAACGATATTTTAATCGAGATTTTGTACGCGGGCATTTGCCACAGCGACCTGCACCATGTCTTCGGAGACTGGGGGAAGGAGGAATACCCGATGGTTCCTGGCCATGAAATCGCCGGGCGCGTTGTCCAGGTCGGCAGGAACGTGAAGAAGTTCAAGGTGGGGGATATGGCCGGAGTGGGCTGCATGGTCAATTCCTGCGGAACGTGCGCGGAGTGCGCCGACGGCAAGGAGCAGTACTGCAGGGACGTGGTGCTGACCTACCATGACCACGACCAGTTTCACGGCGGAGAGGTCACGCAGGGCGGCTATTCAGACAAAATCGTCGTGACGGAAAAATTCGCCGCAAGGATTCCGGATGGGGCGCAGCTTGAAAAAGTGGCCCCGTTGCTCTGCGCCGGAATTACCACTTATTCCCCGCTTCATTATGCGGGCGTCGGGAAGGGGGACAAGGTGGGAGTTGCCGGGTTTGGCGGCCTGGGTCACATGGCCGTTCAGTATGCGGTGGCCCTGGGCGCGGAGGTGACGGTGTTCGACATCACGGAGGACAAGCGGGCAGATGCCGGAAAGATGGGTGCCGTGCACTATGTGAACGTGAATAACCCGGAGGAGCTGAAGGGGCTGGACGGCACCCTGGATTTCATTCTCAGCACCATTCCCGCCAGCTATGATCCGGCCATGTATTTGAAGATGCTGAAGCGTGACGGGCAATTGGGCATCGTCGGGCTGCCCGCATTTGCCAACATGCCCCGGCTGAGCGTTTCCTCCCTGGTTTTTCAGGGTAACCGCAAGGTTTTCGGCTCCCAGATAGGAGGGATGAAGGAAACGCAGGAGATGCTGGATTATTCCGTGAAGAATAATATTTATCCGCAGGTGGAAGTGATCAGGGCGGAGGGGAAGGCCGTGGATGAGGCATACGGGAATGTTGCGGACGGCAAGGTGAGGTTCCGTTATGTGATCGACATGAAGACCTTGAAGTGAACAAGACCCCGGATCACATGAATAAGAATGTTTTTTGCGCCAGGCGAGAATAGGTGAGAGCGCTTCCCGCGGCTTCCGGGTTCCCGGGTGGGGATGAAGGGGCCGCGGGAAGACAGCCTCCCGCAGACCGGGGCTGTCTTTAACGGGGATTCCCGGTTCCGTCCCCTCTTGCCGGACCGCATTCCGATTAAAGTACCGACCATGAAAAGATTATTGCCATATTTTTACGCCGCAGGGGCGCTTGTTGCTTCCTGCTGTTCTGCGGAGCCGGATGCTCCGTCAGCATCCGTGAATACCATGAATATTACGATTAAGGCAGGAGAAAAGGAAATTGCCGCCACTCTTCAGGACAATGCCGCCGCCAGGGATTTCTTTTCCCGGCTTCCCCTGACGCTGGTGCTGGAAGATTACGGAGATACTGAGAAGATCAGTTACCTGCCGGACAAGTTGTCCACCGCCGGCGCTCCCGCCATGGGGCAACCCTTCCGCGGAGCCATCGCCTATTACGTCCCGTGGGGCAATTTGTGCATTTTCAGGAAGGCTTTCGGACCGTCCGGCGGCCTGGTGATTCTGGGGAGCGTGGACGGGGAAGGGCTGAAGGTTCTGGATGTTTCCGGAAAGCTCCGCGTGACCATTGACGTGAAGCGCTGACTTTCCGGTTCCATCCGGCAGGTTTTTATCCCGGTTTTCCGGGATGGGACGGCCTTTCTTTTTTGAGGATCCGGGAGAAGACGGTTTTTCCCGGATGGGGGCCTGCTGCCCCATTTTTGGGAAGAAAAGACATTAAAGATATACGAGATTTTTTTATAAGAATATGAAAATAAAATATTTATTGAACACGTGCGCTGCTGTGCCCCGTGATGGGAAAGGAGGGGCGGATGCCTCCCGTTGACAGGATGGGGCCCGTCAGCCCGCGGGAGCGTTTCGTGATTCTGGACGCCTTGAGGGGGCTGGCGCTTTTCGGCATCTGTCTTGCCAATTTCCCGGAGTTTTCCCTGTACACGTTCCAGAGTCCGGAGGTGGTTTCCGCCATGCCCACCGCCGGAATCGACCGGGTGGTCCGCTTCCTCCAGTACGTGTTTATTGACGGCAAGTTTTACAGCCTGTTTTCCCTGTTGTTCGGCATCGGCTTTTCCATCATGATGGCTCATTCCATGGAGAAGGGGAGCGACGGCATCGCCGTTTTCTACCGCAGGATGGGTATTCTGGCCCTGATCGGGCTGCTGCACCTGATGCTTCTGTGGAGCGGGGACATCCTGCTTTTGTATGCGCTGGCCGGCCTGCTGCTGCCGCCGTTCCGGAACGTGCCGGACAGGAAGCTGCTGGTGATTGCCGCCATACTCGTTTTCTGCCCCGTTCTCATGGACGCCCTGAAGGTTTTTTCAGGCTACCGGTTTGACCTCGCCGCCCCGGTGGGGGGCGCAGTACGGTATTTCAACGGTCTCAGCGGGATTACGGACGCGAATTTCAGCAGATGGCTGGTGGACGGGGAACATTATTCCGACGTTCTGAAGTTCACCCTGTCCGGCGCGTTCATCCGCGTCCAGGAGCTGCTGGAGAGCAACCGCGTTTTCAAGGTGCTGGGCCTGTTCCTGCTGGGGCTGTATGTGGGAAGGAACGGAATTTACGCGAATTTGGAGGGGCGGCGGACATTGTTGAAGAGGGTATGCCGCTGCGGTTTTCTGGCGGGGCTGCCCCTTTCCTTCCTGTACGCCGCCCATGCGCTTCACCTGCTGGGCGGCGGACCCGTGGCCGGGGCCTTCCTGTATGCCGTCAGCGTTATTCCCCTCAGCTTGGCGTACGTGTCCGTTTTCTGCCTGTGGTTCCTTCGCCGGAAGGACGCTCCCTTGTTCCGGGCGCTGGCGGCTCCCGGACGGATGGCGCTGACCAACTATGTGGGGCAATCCGTGCTGGGCATCGTCCTGTTTTACGGAATAGGCTTCCGCCTGGGGGCCTCCATGGGACTGGCTCATGTGGAATTGACCGCTGCCGCCGTCTTCCTGTTCCAGGCGCTGTTCAGCCGTTCCTGGCTGAAGTTCTGCCTGTTCGGCCCCCTGGAATGGGGCTGGCGCATGCTCACGTACGGGAAACGGCTCCCGCTGTTCCGGAGGACTCCGGTTTTCCCGGGGAGGAAGGCGGCTCCTTTTAACAAGTAAAGAGTACATGGAGGTTTTCCAATGGCTGCCTGTCCAATTACGGAGCCGCCGGGCCGACTGGGAGTCATCACCGCGTATCTGATGATTTACCTGGTGTGGGGGTCCACCTATTATTTTATCGGAACGGCGCTGCAGGGGTTCCCTCCGTTTCTGCTGGGCGGAATGCGCTTCTGCACAGCGGGGCTCCTTCTGCTGCTGGCCGGGCGGGCGAGGGGGGAGGATATTTTCCGGGGTCCCCTGGTCCGGAAGTCCGCCGTCAGCGGCATTATCCTCCTTTTCGTGGATATGGCCGTCGTCATGCTGGCCCAGCAGTATTTGAGCAGCAGCCTGGTGGCGATCATCGCATCGTCCACGGCCATCTGGATTATCGCGCTGGATGTTCCCATGTGGCGCAGGAATTTCCGGAGCATTTCCGTTCCGGCAGGGATAGCGGCCGGATTCCTGGGAGTAGGACTTTTGTTCGCGGAGCAGCTGGGGCAGGAGGACGGGGGCGGGCAGGGCGCGCATGGAATCCTGCTGCTGGTTTTCGGCTGCGTTTCCTGGGCTTTGGGAACGCTGTACGCCAAGTACCGTTCCTGTGCGGAGGAGGCGGTCAACAACGTGGGCGGCGCGGCGTGGCAGATGCTTGCGGCGGGGGTGATGTTCTGGTGCTGGGCGCTCTTCCGGAAGGAGCCGGAGAACATGGATTGGGAGGGAGTTCCTGCTTCCGCGTGGCTGTCACTCCTTTATCTGGTGCTGTTCGGCTCCGTCCTGGCGTACACCAGCTATATCTGGCTGCTGAAGGTGCGTCCGGCGGCGGAAGTGGGCACGCACGCCTATGTGAACCCCCTGGTGGCCGTCGTCCTGGGGTGCGCGGCGGGCGGGGAAGGGATGACGTGGGCGCGGATGGCCGGGCTGTTCATCATTCTGGGGAGCATCGCGCTGGTGAGGAGAACGCCTCCGGAAGGTTCCGCCGGGAAAGGACGCGCGCTTTCCCACACGGCCGCCATGGCGTACAGAAAAGGAATATCGTGCCGGGAACCTGAAAAATGAAGTTGTTTTCATGATTTCATGGTTCATGAAATGATTGTTATGACAGTTAATATTTACTAATTATGAATAAATTATAAACGATGAACGAGAAAATGCTAAAAATCCTTTGCATTACAGTTACTATAAGGAATAGCCTGAAGGAAGAAAGAAGAAGGCCGGGAATGCGGAGAATGCCGCACCCCGTCTTTTTCCCGGTCTTCCTTTTCCGGACGCCGGTTGCCGCCGCTTAAACGCGTATGATGAATTTCAAAAGAACATTTTACCAACCCATCACCATGACCAAGAAATTGATTAAAAATACTTCCTACGAGGGGGAGCGCCCTTTGTTTGCCTCCCATCACCTGAGGCTGGAAGACGTCACGATTTATCCGGGAGAGTCCGCCCTGAAGGAATGCTCCGACATTGAAGCCGTGCGGTGCGAGTTCCGGGGGAAGTACCCTTTCTGGCACAACGACGGCTTGCTGATTGAGCATTGCCTGTTCAGGGAAGGCGCCCGCGCCGCCATCTGGTATTCCCGGAACCTGCGCATGAAGGATACGCGGGTGGAGGCCCCCAAGATGTTCCGGGACATGGACGGGATGGTTCTGGAGAACGTGGTCCTGACGGACGCGCTGGAGTGCTGCTGGCACTGCCGGAACGCGGAGCTGCGCTCCGTTCAGGCGGAGCACGGGGATTACCTGTTCATGCACGGGGAGAATATAGACATTGACGGCTTCCGCCTGAACGGGAATTACTCCTTCCAGTATTGCAGGAACGTGGTGATCCGGAATGCGGAGATTCATTCCAAGGACGCCTTCTGGAATACGGAGGACGTGACGGTGTACGATTCCGTGGTGGACGGTGAATACCTGGGCTGGCATTCCAGGAACCTCCGCCTGGTGAATTGCCGGATTTCCGGCACGCAGGCGTTGTGCTACGCGGAGAACCTGGTGCTGGAGAACTGCACGTTCGGGGAGGATGCGGACCTTTGTTTTGAATATTCCTCCGTGCAGGCGGAAATCAAGGGGCGCGTGCACAGCGTCAAGAACCCGCGCAGCGGCCGCATCGTGGCGGAAGAGTACGGGGAGGTTATTCTGGACGAGCATTGCAAGGCTCCGGCCAACTGCTCCATTGAAACGGGAAAAACGCAATCGGGAGAAGCGGCATGAAGTACGATTTTGACACCGTTGTTCCGCGCCGCGGAACGAATTCCTACAAGTGGGATTCCATGCCCCGGGCGGACATTCTGCCCATGTGGGTGGCGGACATGGATTTCCGCACGGCCCCGGCGGTGGCGGAGGCCATCCGGAAGAGGGCCGAACACGGCGTTTTCGGCTACACGCGGGTTCCGGATTCCTATTATGAGGCGGTCACGAACTGGTTTGAACGCCGCCACGGCTGGAAGATCAATCCGGAGTGGATGATTTACACCACGGGGGTGGTTCCCGCCCTGTCCGCCATCATCCGGGCCCTGACGGCTCCGGGGGACAAGGTGCTGGTGCAGACGCCCGTGTACAATTGCTTTTTTTCCTCCATCCGCAATAACGGGTGCGTGGCGGAAACCAGCCCGCTGAAGTACGAGAACGGCAGATATGCGCTGGACGCGGAGGACCTGGAGCGGAAGGCGGCGGATCCCGCCGTGAAGCTCCTGCTCCTGTGCAATCCCCACAATCCCGCCGGGCGCGTCTGGACGAGGGAGGAGCTGGAGAAGATCGCGGATATCTGCCGTAGGAACGGCGTTTTCGTGGTGGCTGACGAGATTCATTGCGAACTGACGTATCCGGGCCATCCCTATACGCCGTTCGCCTCCCTTTCGGAGGAGGCGCTGCGCCATTCCGCCACCTGCATTTCCCCCAGCAAGGCGTTCAATCTGGCGGGCATTCAGATCGCCAATATCGTCGCGGCGGATGAGGATGTCCGGAGGAAGATTGACAAGGCCATCAACATCAACGAGGTGTGTGACGTCAATTCCTTCGCCGTGGACGCTCTGGAGGCGGCCTACAACGGCGGAGAGGACTGGCTGGAGGAGCTGAAGCTTTACCTTTACGGGAATTACGAGACGGTCCGGGACGTGCTGGGCGAGCGGCTGCCGCAGCTCCGCGTACTGCCTCTGGAAGGGACGTACCTGGTGTGGATAGATTGCTCCGCGCTGGGGCTTTCCTCCGCGGAAATTGTCCGTCTGCTGGAGGAAGAGGGCCGGGTGCTCGTCAACGGCGGGGAAATGTACGGAGAAACGGAGGGCTGTTTCATCCGCCTGAACATCGCCTGTCCCCGGAAGCTGCTGCTTGAGGGGCTGGAAAGAATCTGCCGTACGCTGGGCGGCCGCGTTTCCGGAACATGAACGCCTCCGGCGGTCCAGGCAGTCTCAATAGAGAGAGTTAGGAACGATCATCAAGAACAAACAATCAAGTTGCCATGGGAAACAATATGACGAGAAGAGCGTGGCTCCAGTCTTCCACCGCGGCGCTGGCGTGCCTGGCCTTGCCGGAATATGCGCTGGGCGCGGCCGCGGAGAAGAACGGAGCTTCCAGGGTATGGATGACGAAGGAGATTTCTCCGGAGGCGCTCGTAAGGATTTACGAGGCCCTGGGGCGTCCGGCCACGGGAAAGGCGGCCGTCAAGATCAGCACCGGAGAGCCGGGCGGCCGCAATTTCCTGAGTCCGGCCCTGATCAAGGACCTGGTGCGCCGCGTGAACGGCTCCATCGTAGAGTGCAATACGGCTTACGGCGGCAAGCGCTCCCGGACGGAGGACCACCTCCGTGCCGCGAAGGAGCACGGTTTTTCCGACATTGCCAGGGTGGACATCATGGACGCGGAGGGAGAGTTCACCATCCCGGTAAAGGACAGGAAGCACCTGGAATATGACATCGTGGGGAGCCATCTGAAGAATTATGATTTCATGGTCAACCTGGCCCATTTCAAGGGACATGCCATGGGCGGCTTCGGCGGCGTGATCAAGAACCAGTCCATCGGGGTAGCCTCAGCGGCCGGGAAGGCGTACATCCATTCCGCCGGAAAAACGCGGGACGTTTCCGCCGTGTGGAACAATCTGGCCGCGCAGGACGATTTCCTGGAGTCCATGGCCGCCTCCGCTCAGGCGGTGGCGGATTACTTCGGGGACAGGATTCTGTATATCAACGTGATGAACAAGCTGTCCATTGACTGCGATTGCGACGCCCACCCCCATGACCCGGAGATGAAGGACATCGGCATTCTGGCTTCCCTTGATCCGGTGGCGCTGGACCAGGCCTGCCTGGACCTCGTTTACGCCGTCAAGCCTTCCGCCGGAGACAACAGCCGGCCCCTGATTGAGCGCATTGAAAGCCGCCATGGGCGGCACACGGTGGATTACGCCGAACAGATAGGCCTGGGTAGCAGGAAGTATGCGCTGAAGGAGCTGGAACCGCAGCAGGGCGTTTAACGGAGTATTTTCCTTTCAATATCAAAAATAATAAAAAACAGAAACAGTCATGGAAGAAGTTACATTAAATAACGGAGTTGTCATGCCCATCCTGGGCTTTGGAGTTTTTCAGATTCCCGACGCCGCGGAGTGCGAGCGCTGCGTGCTGGACGCGATCGGCGCCGGCTACCGCTCCATTGATACGGCCCAGATTTACGGCAATGAGGAGGCCGTAGGCCGCGCGGCGGAGAAGAGCGGGGTGCCGCGCGAGGAATTGTTCCTCACCACGAAGGTGTGGATTACCAACGGCGGGTATGAAAAGGCGAAGGCCTCCATTGATGAATCCCTGCGCAAGCTGCGCACGGATTACGTGGACCTGCTGCTCATCCACCAGCCCTTCAACGATTACTACGGCACCTACCGGGCCATGGAAGAGGCGAACCGGGCCGGAAAGGTCCGCTCCATCGGCGTGAGCAATTTTTATCCTGACCGCTTTGTGGACCTGGCGGAGTTCTGCGAGATCAAACCCGCCGTGAACCAGGTGGAAACGCACGTGTTTAACCAGCAGGTGAAGGCCCGGGAGCTGATGGCGAAGTACGGTACCAGGATGGAATCCTGGGGGCCTTTCGCGGAAGGCCGCAATGGATTTTTCACCAATCCGGTGCTGAAGGACATCGGAGAGAAGTACGGCAAGACAGCGGCGCAGACAGCCCTGCGATTCCTGATCCAGCGCGGAATCATCGTCATTCCGAAGACGACCCACCGGGAAAGGATGGAGGAGAATTTCAACGTCTTTGACTTTGAGCTCTCCCGGGAGGACATGGGGGCCATCGCCAGGCTTGACCGCGGAGAGAGCCTTTTCCTGTGCCATCAGGACCCGGAATCAGTCCTGTACCTGATCAATTACGGGAAGTAATAATTCACCTTAAGTATTGGAAAGATGACAGGGCCTTCATTGAAAAGGTTTTGCGCGGCTTTCTCCGCCTGCATTTGCTGTGCGGGGAGCTTATCCGCTGAACATAATAACGCCAACACGGACAGGATCATGAACGAACAACTGAATTTAACGCAGGAATGGGACAAGGTGTTTCCGAAGAGCGACAAGGTAGACCACCGCAAGGTAAGCTTCCGCAACCGCTACGGCATCACGCTGGCCGCGGATTTGTATATCCCCCGGAAGGCTGGCGGGAAGTTGCCGGCTATCGCCGTTTCCGGCCCCTTCGGAGCCGTGAAGGAACAATCGTCCGGGCTTTATGCCCAGACGATGGCCGAGCGCGGTTTTCTGACGATCGCGTTTGATCCCTCGTATACGGGAGAGAGCGGGGGCGAACCCCGTTATGTCGCTTCCCCGGACATCAATACGGAGGATTTCTCCGCAGCCGTCGACTACCTCTCCACACGCGGCGACGTGGACCCCGAACGCATCGGAATCATCGGTATTTGCGGGTGGGGCGGCATGGCGGTGAACGCGGCGGCTATTGACACCCGCATCAAGGCGACGGTAACTTCCACGATGTACGATATGAGCCGAGTGAACGCCAACGGCTATTTCGACTCGATGGACGCCGACGCCCGTTATGAACTCCGCCAGCGGCTGAATGCCCAGCGCACCGCCGATGCAAAAAACGGTTCTTACGCGCTCGCGGGGGGCGTGCCCGATCCCCTGCCCGACGATGCCCCCGGATTCGTGAAGGATTACTACAATTACTATAAGACGGGCCGCGGCTACCACAAGCGTTCGCTCAACTCGAACGGCGGATGGAATACCACCTCCGCGCTCTCGTTCATCAATATGCCCCTCCTGGCGTACAGCGGTGAAATCCGCAGCGCCGTGCTCATGATTCACGGAGAAAAAGCCCATTCACGCTATTTCAGCGAGGACGCCTTCAAGAAGTTGAAGGGGGATAACAAGGAGCTGATGATCATTCCCGGCGCAAGCCATGTGGATCTCTATGACAATCAAGCCGGGGTTATTCCTTTCGGCAAAATCGAGCAGTTCTTTCAGGAGCATCTGAAATAAGGAGGTTCTGCGGCTGACTTTGAAGGGAGCTGATTACAGTGAGGGACTCAACATGATGAGCCATCCGCCGGTTGTTCGCAGGGGAAGGACAGCGTTCTTCCCGTTCCGGCGGGGTTCAGGCCATTTTAAGCAAGAGACACATGATACTGATTTTCGGAGCACTGCTGGCGGTTTACGTTTTCTGCCGCGCCATTCTGCCGCTTAGGCTGAAATGGGGCTGGAAGGCCCTGCTTGCCGTCCTTTTGGCGGTGGCGGCGTTCAAATTCCATCTGCTGTATTTGTTCGGCGGCCCCATGTTTTTCTCCCCGGTTCTGCCGGAAGGCGTTCTGCTGGCGGCCGCGTGGCTGTTCTCCGCGCTTTTCCTGTTCTTCTTCCTGCTGCTGGCGGTGGACGTGGCGCGCCTTCTGTACCTGCTGGTTCTGTTCTGCCTGCGGAAGAAGAGGACAGAACGGTTCCGCATCATCGGCAACCGGGTGAATCTTGCCCTGCTGGTTTTCGCCGCCGTACTGGCTACCGTGGGGATGGTCGGAGGCACCGGGGTGCCGCGGGTGAAGGAGGAAACGGTTGCCGTGAACCATCTGCCGGAAGGGGCGGACGGCCTGACGGTCGCCGTGCTGGCGGACCTTCATGTGGACGGCATCACGCGGGCGGACCGCATCAGGAAGATTGTGGAGCGCACGAATGCCCTGAATCCGGACATCGTCATTATTGCCGGGGACTTCGTGGACGGGACGGTTCCCGTGCATGGGGATGATTTGAGGCCGCTTGCGGATTTGAAGGCCGGGTACGGGGTGTTCGGCGTGCCGGGCAACCATGAGTATTACTCCGGTTATGAGGAATGGATGGAGTTCCTGCCTACCCTGGGCATCCGCATGCTTCATAATGAACATGTGCAGACGGGCGGGGGGGCGGTGGTGCTGGCCGGGGTGACGGACCCTGTGGCCGGCATCATGGGAAAGGAGGAGCCGGATATCCGCAAGGCGTTGGCGGGAGCTCCGGAAAAGGGCGTGCGCATCCTCGCCTCCCACCAGCCGCGGCTGGCTCCGGAGGCGGCCGCGCACGGCGTGGACCTTCAGGTTTCCGGCCATACGCACGGAGGCATGATTGCCGGCATTGACCGGCTGGTGGCCCGGTTTAACGAGGGGTTCGTTTCCGGGCTGTACACGGTGGGGAACATGAAGCTGTATGTCTCCAACGGGGCGGGGATTTGGAACGGTTTCCCCATCCGCATCGGCGTTCCTTCGGAAATCGTGCTGATCCGGCTCCGGAAAGAGGAATAAGAGTGTGGAGAGTGGAGAGTGGAGAGTGGAGAGTGGAGAGTGGAGAGTGGAGAGTGGAGAGTGGAGAGTGGAGAGTGGAGA
>CANQLV010000020.1 GCA_947624785.1 Akkermansia muciniphila
GCTTTCAATCCTGCAAGGATATTCAACGCAAATTCCTTGCCCTTAAAATTGGAGCTTGACTCCGGATTGCTAATCCGCAATTGTGAAACACCTTTTAACTCTCTGTAAGGATATGAAGAAAACACTATGTATCATTTGTCTCGGGCTGGCGGGACTGGCGGCTACCGCATCGGCGGCTACCGTTGAACTGATGCCCGACATCGCAAGCATCACGGGCCAGGGATACAACTCTGCCGGACGCCTTGCCGGAAACGGCATTACCGCAGCCGACGTCAAGAACTGGCTGGGGCCTGCCGGACGGGCCGACGGATGGTACACCACCACCGGCAATGGCGACATGAAGTGGGGGCAAGCCTCCGTCAACACGGAAAACCAGTCCATCACCCTGCCTAACATGAACGGCACGGCAGGCGTCTGCGCCGGCCTGAAAATGACCATTGAAAACATCCAGGCCTATGAAGGGCTGACCTTCAGCTTCTCCCTCACGCCTCCCGGTACCGGCCCCACGTTTACCTATTCCCTCTGGTATGAAACCGCTGACGGTGAATTCGTGAATCTTTGCAAGGAAAGCCGGGGCAACAACGGCTCCGTCTGGAACGTTTCCTATAACCTGACGGATGAACAGATGTCCGCCCTGAAAACAAATGGAACCGGTAAAGTTTACGCCGTTTTAGGAAGTTCGGGAGGTACTAACGGAAACAATGCCACCATCACGGACATTTCCCTGGAAGGCACGCTGGCCGTTCCGGAACCGGCTACCGCATCCCTGGGGCTGCTGGGACTGGCCGCGCTGATGCTGCGCCGCCGTAGAGCCTGACGCATTCTTCATTCTTCTCAAAAAAGGCTGTTTCTCCCTTGGGAGGAACAGCCTTTTTATTCGTGCACGTTTCCCCCTTTCCTGTTAGGCTGCGCCCATGTCCCCTCTGGATTTTAAAAAAGAAGAAAAATGCTTCTACCTGCCCCCTGCACACCCCGTGCTGGCGGACATACCGGAAATGAACTTTTTCATGGTGGAGGGAGAGGGAGACCCCAATGAGCCGGCAGGAACCTACCAGCGCGCCGTGGAATTGCTTTATGCGTTATCCTATGCCGTTCGCATGGGAGGCAAGAAGGGAACTTTCCCCATCCCTGGCTACCGGGAATACGTCGTGCCCCCGCTGGAGGGCCTGTGGCGGGGCTGCGAATGCAAGGCCCCAGTCAGCAAAAAGGATTTCCGCTGGATATCCATGATCCGGCAGCCCGGCTTCGTCACGCAGGAAACCCTGGCCCATGCGCAGGAGCAGGTCGCCAGGAAAAAACCTCATCTGAATACGGGATCCGCCCGCCTGGACTCCCTCCGGGAAGGTCTCTGCGTGCAATGCCTGCACACGGGTCCCTATGACGATGAACCGGCCACGCTGGCCCGCATGCGCTCCTTCATGGAACAGGAGGCGCTTCTTCCGGACATGGAAGGCTCACGAACCCATCATGAGATTTACCTGTCCGATCCCCGGAAAACGCCTCCGGAACGCTTGAAGACCGTTCTCCGCATTCCGGTAGGGAGGCGTCAAGCCTCCTGTCCGGACAGGCTTATTCGTTGTCCATGAAGTATGCCTGCAGAATGCAGATGATATGCAGGACAATCGGAACGAGGGCGAAGATAAACCAGTACAGGAGACCGTAGGCCGCACCCACCACCAGGAACCAGATGATGGCTTGGACGAAGTGCCCCTTGTACAACTGCCCGAGGCCGGGAACGAATAAACTCAGAATGGCGGCTAAAAAGGATTTCATATGCTGGTTAAGTAAAAATGACTGCACGGAGAAGGTACCGCGTGCCTGCACCAGTTAAGAGCGTTCCCCTCCCCTTCATGTTCAATCTCCCGGTTCCGCCCCGTCATGAATGACGGTTTTTCCGGAACGGATGAAGCCGGGGCAGAGCGATGCGCCGGCAGGGAACAGGCGGCAGTCATGCTCCGGTCTTGACCGCCGCATGCGCTGTGTTACCCTCCCCGCGCACAGGGCACTCATGTTAGAAGGGTAGAGACCACCATGTCCATTGAACTGACTCGCAATTTCTCCATTATCGCTCACATCGACCACGGAAAGACTACCCTTTCCGACCGGTTGCTGGAAAAGACGAATACCATTTCCGAACGGGAAAAGCAGGATCAGCTTCTGGACGCCATGGACCTGGAACGGGAAAAGGGCATCACCATCAAGTCCCATCCCGTGACCATCTTTTACAAGGCGAAGGACGGAAAAACCTACAAGCTCAACCTGCTGGATACGCCCGGCCACGTGGACTTCTCCTATGAAGTGTCCCGTTCCCTGGCGGCCTGCGAGGGAGCCCTCCTCATCGTGGATGCGGCCCAGGGCGTGGAAGCCCAGACGCTCGCCAACATGCACCTGGCAATGGACCTGAACCTGGCCATCATCCCCGTCATCAACAAGATTGACCTTCCCAGCGCCAACCTGCCCAACGTATACCGCCAGCTGGAGGACATCGTCTGCATCCCCCATGAGGAAGCCATCCACGCTTCCGCCAAGATGGGCATCGGCATTGACGACATCCTGGAAGCCGTGGTCCAGCGCATCCCCCCGCCTGAAACGGAAAAAGACGGCCTTCTGCGCGCCCTGGTGTTTGACTCCGTTTATGACGCCTACCGCGGCGTGGTCTCCTATGTGCGCGTCATCTCCGGCAGCGTGCAGCGCGGCATGAAGGTGAAGCTCTTCGCTACGGATGAAGTGTACGAGGTGAAGGAAGTAGGCATTTTCACCCCCAAGATGACCCGGACGGACTCCCTGGAAGCCGGCGACGTGGGCTACATCATCGCCAACATGAAATCCGCGGCGGACGTCAAGATCGGTGACACCTACACGGACTACACGCGCCCGTGCCCGTCCCCCCTGCCCGGCTTCAAGGAAATCCGCCCCATGGTCTTTTCCGGCATTTACCCGGTGGACTCTTCCGACTTCGAAGCCCTGAAGGCCGCCATGGCCAAGCTCCAAATCAATGACGCCGCCTTCTCCTTCCAGGCGGAATCCTCCGTGGCGCTGGGCTTCGGGTTCCGCTGCGGCTTCCTGGGCCTGCTCCACATGGAAATCATCCAGGAGCGCCTGCGCCGGGAATTCAACATGGACATCATCTCCACCTATCCCTCCGTGATTTATGAGGTCACCAAGACCAACGGGGAGGAAACAAGCGTGGACAATCCCAGCCTGCTCCCGGAACCGCAGGAAATTCAGGAAATCCGGGAACCCATCGTCAAGGTATTCATCATGCTGCCCGGAGAATACATCGGGGACATCATGCAGCTTGTCCTGGAAAAGCGCGGCAGCGTGACCAACACGGAAACGATCGACGACACGCGCGTGATGCTCACCTGCACCGTGCCGCTGGCGGAAATCCTGGTGGACTTCAACGACAAGCTCAAATCCATGACCCGCGGCTACGGCTCCATGGATTACGAATACGCCGGCTACCAGGCCGCCAAGCTCATCAAGATGGACATGCTTATCGCCGGGGAACCGGTGGACGCCTTCTCCATGATCGTCCACCAGGACAAGGCCGCCTCCCGCGGACGGGAACTGGCGGAACGCCTGAAAAACGTCATTCCCCGCCAGCTCTTCACCGTCGCCATCCAGGCCTGCATCGGCGGCAAGATCATCGCACGTGAAAGTATCTCCCCCATGCGCAAGGACGTGACGGCCAAATGCTACGGCGGTGACGTCACCCGCAAGCGCAAGCTTCTGGAAAAGCAGAAGGAAGGCAAAAAGCGCATGAAGGCCATCGGGAAAATCAATATCCCGCAGGAAGCGTTCATCAAGGTGCTGAAAACGGGGGACTGATCCCGGCTGCCCTCCCGCCCCGCCCTTTCCTGTAAAGAAAGCCCGGAAACCGGCCGCGGGTTCCGGGGAACGGCGGAGCGGCAAGAAACCGCTTCCGGAACCTGCGGCAGTTGTCATCAATTCCCGGTTGCGAAGCGGCCCCGGTTATGTTATCAGATCGGGCATGAGTCTGCCCAGGCTATCCATGCTTCTGTTTGCCTCTGCCGCCCTTTGCTCCTGTGTGGGAACCTCTCCGGAATCGGGAAAACCGAAAGTGAAAAAGAGCCTTTCGGAATACATGCAGGACAACATGGCCAATTCCATCGCCAATGTGCCGACGGGGCTGATGGGCACCACGCCGGGGCAGCAGCAGGCCCACCAGTTCACCGCCGCCACGCAGGAGGAAATGAGAAAGGCGGACAGCGGCGCCGTTTATTACACGGACGCCCACGACCCGGACGCCCCTATTCCGGGACTGGAGGAGGCATTCGCCCAGCGCAAGGAAAACCAGCGCTGGATCCAGAGCTATTCCTCCGCCCTCAGGGAAGCCCAGAGCACCGGAAAGCCCATCCTGATCTGGTTCCACCATTCCGCGGGCAGCCCTCCCAGCAAGAAGCTGGCGGCGGAACTTCTCCATACGAAGGAATTTGAAGACTGGGCGAAAAAGAATGTGGTCCGCGTCTGTTACGACCAGGCGGAAAAGTTCGAGAGCGAGCCCGTCTATAAGAAGCGCAAGAAAATGCTGGAGTATGTGCAGAAGGCCCCTTCCCTGTTTGGCGTGAGAGGTACCCCCGTGCTTCTGGTCATGTCTCCGGACGGCACCAAGGTGGACACGCTGCGCGGCTATTACACCGGACAAAACGCTCTTTACTTCGATCAGATCAAGAACAGCGTCAAGCTGGCCGGCCAGCAATATGAAGAATTCAAGAAAACGCTGACTCCCAAAGGCTACCGCGTCTGGACGGGCGTCAATGGAAACACCGTTTTCGCCAAGCTTTCCCGCTACTCGGAGAAAAACCAGACCCTTTGGCTCCAGGAACTGGACGGCCACCAGAGCAGGACGTCCCTGAAAAGACTCAGTCTTGAAGACAGGAAATGGCTTCTGGACCAGAAAGAAGCCCATGAAAACAAGGGCCGGAACGAGCGGCCCGGTCCGCGCGGCGCCTGATCCGGCGTTTTTTTCATAAAACGGCACGCCCCCGTCTGGAAGCGCCGCCCTGCCGGAATTCGCCGCCATCTCCTTCATTCAGACCGGGCTGCGCCTTCCGCTGGCGGCCCGGCGGAAGGACGGCGTCTTCATGTGTTCCGGCGTTCCCTCCATTTTTATATTGAAATATCAAACTGATGTTTTATTTTTCCTAAAACTCTCTCTTGTCAGTTTTTTCTTTCGGGGATGTGGTCTTTTTCCACACTGACAGCAATGTTCTTCCGGACAAATCCTGCCGCCCCTGCCCAATCATTCACCTGTTTAATTCATAATTCCAACGATGAACCGCCATGCCTTCACCGCATTGATGCTTGCGGCCTGTTCCCTTCCAGCTTCCGCGGCCCAGCCGCAGAAGCAGTCTCCGGACCAGCGCCCCAATATTCTGGTTATTGTTACTGATGACCACTCCTACCAGACCCTGGGAACCTGTGACAAGGATTCCCCCATGCCCTATCCGAACTTCCGCAAGCTGGCGGACGAAGGCATGGTCTTTGACCGGAGCTACTGCGCCAACTCCCTGTGCGGACCGTCGCGCGCCTGCATTTATACGGGACGCCATTCCCACATGAACGGTTATCTGTTCAACGAACACGCCGCCCCCTTTGACGGCTCCCAGCCCACCTTCCCGAAAATGCTCCAGAAGGCCGGCTACCAGACCGCCATTGTCGGCAAATGGCACCTGGAAGCCATCCCGCCGGGCGCCAAGGGGGATACCTCCAAGTATGAGTCCAACCCCACCGGGTTCGACTACTGGGAAATCTTCCCCGGCCAGGGCAACTACTTCAACCCGGATTTCATCACCCCCGGCAGTGACGGAAAGCGCGTGGTGAAAACGGAACCCGGCTATGCCACGGAGCTGGTCACCCAGAAAAGCCTCAAATGGCTGGACCAGAGGGACAAGGACAAGCCCTTCATGCTCGTCGTGGGCCATAAGGCGCCGCACCGCTGCTGGTGCCCCTCCATCCAGAACCTGGGCCGCGCCAAGCAGTATGCGGACGCCATTGACCCGCCCGCCAACCTGGAAGACGACTTTGCGGACCGCCCGGAATTCCTGAAAATGACGGAACAGACCCTGCTCAACCACTTCAACGTCTGGTCTGACGAACACCTGATCAAGGACGTGGTGCCGGAAGACATTCAGAAAATGCTCTCCTGTCCGGAATCCAGGACCCTGCACACCCAGTACGACTGGGAAATGCCGGAATGGGTGCGCATGGACCCGCAGCAGAAGGAAGCCTGGTACAATTACCACAAGGCCCGCACCGTCCAGCTCGTGAAGGATATTAAAAGCGGAAAAATCAAAACCCGCCGCGACATCCTGCTGCGCCGCTGGCGCCATTACATGGAGGACTACTTGGGCACCGTGCTTTCCGTGGACGAAAGTATCGGCCAGATCATGGACTACCTGAAGAGGAACGGCCTGGATAAGAATACGCTGGTACTCTACTGCGGAGACCAGGGCTTCTACATGGGCGAACACGGCCTGTACGACAAGCGCTGGATTTTTGAGGAATCCTTCCGCATGCCCCTCATCATGAAATGGCCCGGCCACATCAAGCCCGGCGTGCGTTCCGCCGCCATGGTACAGGAGCTGGATTACGCCCCCACCTTCTGTGAAGTGGCCGGCGCGGCCACTCCGGAAAACATGAACACCTTCCAGGGCCGCAGCCTCACCCCGCTGTTCAAGACCGGGGAACACCAGGACTTCAAGGACCGCCCCCTCTATTACGCCTTTTATGAAAATCCGGGCGAGCACAACGCTCCCCGGCACGACGGCCTGCGGACGGACCGCTACACGCTGTCCTACCTCTGGACCAGTGACGAATGGATGCTCTTTGACAACCAGAAGGATCCGGACCAGATGCACAACGTCGTCAATAAACCGGAATATGCGGAAACCGTGAAGGAGCTGAAGGAATTGTACGGCAAGCTCCGCAAGGACTGCCAGGTGCCGGAAGGCTTCCCCGGAGCCACGGGCAAACTGGCCGTCAAGCCGCAGTGGGACTGCGCACCCGCCAAAAATCAAAACTGAACACCCTCATCCCTCCGCTCCTTCTGGAAAAACGCTCTCCGGCACGCAAGCCGGACGGCCGCGGAACATCCTTCCAAACAACAACCATCACCAAACATCATCACATGAAAGCGCTTCTGCTAGCGGCCGCGTTCCTGGGCTCCCTCTGCTGGGCCGGAACCAACCCCTACAACATCATTCCGGAACCCGTCAAAGTGACGGCGGCCTCCGGCACCACCAAAAACCTCAAAATCCTGAACGAACAGAAGGTCGCCGGGCTGGGAAACGAGGGCTACACCATGAAGCTGACGCCCGGCGGCGTGGAGCTCCGCTACAGCACGCCCAACGGAAAAGCCATGGCCATGGCCACCCTTCTCCAGCTTCAGGACCAGCTCTCGGACACGCCGGAGGGACTCCCCTGCGGCAGTATCCAGGACTCCCCGGACTTCAGCTGGCGCGGCATGATGGTGGACGTGGGCCGCTACCACTACCCGATGAAGGAGCTTTACAACTTCGTGGACGCCATGCACTACTACAAGTACAATGTCCTGCATCTCCACCTGACGGAAGACCAGGGCTGGCGCCTCCCCGTGCCGGGCTACGACAAGCTCCGCACGATTGGAGCGGTCCGCCCTTCCGCTCCGGAAGGCCAGAACAACTCCCTGCTGGCCAATGAAGGCATGTACTCCAAGAAGGAACTCCAGGACCTGGTGGCCTACTGCAAGGCGCGCGGCATCCAGGTGCTCCCGGAAGTGGAAATGCCGGGCCACAACATGGCCCTGGCTGCGTCCTATCCCGAATTCTGCTGCAACACCAAGCGGGCTCAGGTATGGACGCACGGCGGCGTTTCCTCCAAGCTGATCTGCCCGCAGAAACCGGCCACCAGGAAATTCCTCAAGGACACCTTTGACACCGTCAACCAGATATTCCCCTTCCCGTACGTCCACATCGGCGGGGACGAATGCCCCATGGGAGACTGGAAGAAATGCCCGGACTGCCAGGCCGCGCGCGCCAAGAAGGGCCAGGGGGATGACGTGGAAGCTCAGATGAGCGACTTCACGAAGAGCCTCGGAGCCATGCTTGCCAAGAACAAGAAAAAGCCCATCCTGTGGTATGACATCAACAAGGGCTACTACCACAAGGGGGAAACCGTCATGTCCTGGCTGCCGGGAGAATTCCCCCGTTGCATTGACAAGACCAAGGAACAGGGCATCGACCTCATCGTCACTCCCCAGTACAAGTACTACCTGGCCCGCACCCAGATGAAATTCCCGGCGGACGACGTGCGCGCCCGGCCCGGCGGCGGCCCCGTCCTGCTGAAAGACTCCTACAACTTCGATCCCCGCAACGGGCGGGACAAGAACGACGTCAAGCACATCAAGGGCATCAACCTCTGCATGTGGGCGGAATGGATCCCCTCCGGCGAACTGCTGATGTACATGACCTATCCGCGGGCCATGGCGGTTTCTGAAACCGCTTGGGGCAGCCATAAGGACCGCCCCAGCCTGGAAGAGTTTGAAAAAAAGATGGAAACCCACAAAAAGCACTTCCAGAAGCGCTTCGGCTACACCCTGGAACGTACGGTGGAAAACAAGCCCTACCGGGAAAACTCCATCACCAAGGAAGAAATCGAACGCATCAACGAGAATTATAAAAAGGGCCAGCAGAACGCGGGCAAATAACCTTTTCCAGCCTCTCGCCACCATCTGATTCCTTCAAGGCCGGGGACGCGCGCAGCCGCAGGTCCCCGGCCTTCTTTTCCCGCTTGACCGGAGGGCCCTCTTCCCTTCTAATCGTCCCGCCATGTTACACCTTTACGATACCCGCACCAGAACGGCACAGGAGATTTCCCCCATGGACGGAAAAACGCTGCGTTTCTACTGCTGCGGACCCACGGTGTACGGCCCCGCCCACATCGGCAACTTCCGCACCTTCGTGATGCAGGATATTTTCCGCCGCGTGGTGGAGCTGGGCGGAACGCCCACCATGCACGTCCGCAACCTGACGGACGTGGATGACAAGACCATCCGGGACTCCCAAAAAGCCGGAGTATCCCTGGCGGAATTCACCGCCGGCTGGGCGGACCTGTTCCACCGGGACTGCACCGCCCTCAACTGCCTTCCCCCCCACGTGGAACCCTCCGCCGTAGGCCACATTCCCGAACAAATTCAAATGGTGCAGGCTCTGGTGGAGAAAGGCCACGCCTATGTCTCTGAAGACGGCTCCGTGTACTTCAGGATTTCCTCCTTCCCGGAATACGGAAAGCTTTCCCACCTGGATGAACGGGAACTGGATCTGGGCAAAACCGCCAATGCCCGGTCCAACGCGGATGAATATGAAAAAGACTCCGTGGCGGACTTCGTCCTGTGGAAAAGCCGCCGCCCGGAAGACGGGGACAACTTCTGGCCCTCCCCCTGGGGGGAAGGCCGCCCCGGCTGGCACCTGGAATGCTCCGCCATGATCCACAAATACTTCGGCAATGACTTCGATCTCCACTCCGGCGGCGTGGACCTGGTGTTCCCGCATCATGAAAACGAGGTTGCCCAGTCCCGCTGCGCCTGCGGCGGCGGCTTCGCGCGCCTGTGGTTCCATATCACGCACCTGCTGGTGGACGGCGGCAAAATGTCCAAATCCCTGGGCAACATGTACACCCTGGCGGACCTGGACAAATTGGGCCACAAGCCGTCAGCCGTCCGGTACGTGCTGGCGGGGGGCTATTACCGCCGCCCGCTGAACTTTACCCTTTCCTCCCTGGAGGATGCCAAAGCCGCGCTGAACCGCCTGTCCAAATTCGACGCGCAGCTCCGGAACGCCTCCGGAACGGACTCCGTTCCGTCCTATGAGGAATTCTGCGCAGCCCCTCCGGAACCGGGCATCTTCCAGCCGGCCTGGGACAGCCTGAATGATGATCTGAACACTCCGGAAGCCCTGGGCCACGTCTTCAGCGCCACCAGGAAGGCGGACGTTCCCTCACTCACTCCGGAGGAAGCGCGCCGCATGCGGAACGCCTTCCACTTCATTCTGGCCGCTTTCGGCATTCTTCTGCCGGAAGAGGAACAGGCGGAAGCGCCGGAGGACGTGCGCACCCTGGCGGAACAGCGCTGGCAGGCCAGGCAGAACCGGGACTGGGCGGAAGCCGACCGCCTGCGGGCGGAAGTAACGGCGCTGGGCTGGACCATCAAGGACCGCAAGGACGGGTACGACCTGGCGCGCAACTGAACGGCATGGACGCTTTCTCCCCCATCTCCAATCACACGGGTTTCACAGCCAGGAGCCTGTTCACGGACACGCAGGGAACCCTGAAGGACGGAGCCTTCGCCAAAATGGAACCCGGAGGCGGCGGCCCTCTTTCCCCCCACCGCCACGCCCACGCCCATTTGTTCATCGTCACCCGCGGAACGGCCGTCATCCTGCTTGACGAAGAGGAAAGGACGGTCCGTGAGCATGAATCCCTGCTCGTGCCCGGCGGCGTCCGTCACGCCGTCTGGAACAGGAGCGCGGAACCGGCGGAAATCGTAGGCCTGACGCTGGACGCCGCCTGCGCTCCCCAACCACCGCCAACCCGATGAACTCCCGCCAACGCACGCTGGGCCATGCCGCCGCCCTGATGACCATCCTGATCTGGGGGACCACCTTCGTCTCCACCAAGGTGCTTCTCCGGGACTTTACCCCCGTCACGGTGCTCTTCACCCGCTTCGTGATCGGGTACGCCTTCCTCTGGTGCCTGAGGCCGCGCCTGCTTCCTCCCTCCGGCTGGAAAAAGGAACTCCTGTTCGCGGGAGCGGGCCTTACCGGGGTCACCCTGTACTTCCTGCTGGAAAACATCGCCCTGACGTACACCTTCGCCTCCAATGTGGGCATCATCGTGGCCGTGGTGCCCTTCTTCACGGCTCTCCTGGCCCACTTCCTGCTGAAAGGGGAGGGCTTTTCCCGCCGCTTCTTCCTGGGCTTCGCGGCTGCCTTCACGGGCATCTTCCTCATTATGGCAAACGGCGCCTTCATACTGGAACTGAACCCGGTGGGAGACGTGCTGGCGCTGGGCGCGGCCTTCGTCTGGGCGGTCTATTCCATCCTGATGAAAAAAATCGGCGTCAACACGTCCAACATGGTCATCTGCACGCGCCGCATCTTCTTTTACGGCATCGTGCTGATGATTCCGGCCCTGTTCGTCCTCCCGGTGAACATGGAGTGGCATCTGATGCTGAAGCCCGTCAACGCCCTCAACCTGCTGTACCTGGGCCTGTTTGCCTCCGCCCTGTGCTTCCTGTCCTGGAACCGCGTGGTGGAAATCCTGGGGGCCGTCAAATCCAGCGTTTATATTTACATGGTTCCGGTGGTGGCCGTGGTGGCCTCCGCCCTCATCCTGGGGGAACGCCTGACCTGGATATCCCTGACGGGGATTCTGCTGACCCTCTGCGGCGTCATGATTTCCGAATACAGGAAAAAAACGCGGAAGGGCGCAAGAAGGTGAACCGCCCTGGAAAAAGCATGGTCCAGCCCCCTCTGTTCATCCTGTCTTCCCCGGCATGAAAACCAGCCGGGCACCGCTCCTGCGGATTGGCTTCCGGAAGCCCTGAGCCCGGCGGAAAACTTGCGGGAAACAGGCCCCTGCACTAACGACCTGCCTCCCCTGCGAACAGGAATTTTCTGGAATCCGCCGTCCCGTGCAGGAAGTTCCGGAACCATTCCGTTTTTAAGCCACAGCGGAGTGTGTTAATCCGCAGTCAACGTAAAAATTACGGTAGAAATGTGTTGATTAAAAATCCATTGGGGAAAAGGGAAAACGGCCTTGATTCATTTTCCTTTCTTCTTCTTCCATTTACCGTTGATTTGCCCTTGAAAAGAGGGAAAAACCAACCCGCGGATTAACACACACCGCTAGCATGACTCCCATGAGAGCATTTCTCTCCATTTCAGCTTTTTTACTGTGCATCTCCGGAGTACAGGCGGCAACCACCCTGTATGAAACCCAGTTCAGCCAGACAGCTATTAATGCAGGCAGCGACTTTCTGGACGGCGCTTCCGTCACGCTTGCCAATCCCTCCACGTCCCTTTCCGCGAACCTGGCCGCCCACCTTCTGGTTCCCAACGTCCAGATGAGTAACAACAACATCGGCTGGACTGTTACTTTTTCCTTCACGGCGTCACAGGATATCACCATTTCCTCTCTTGACCTGGGTTTCCAGTTCGTCACTGGTACCGGCACACGGCACGGCAATACGGATTCCAAGACAGGGACGGCCACCGTTACCCTGGCCTCCGGAGACTCGTCCGCCACGGCTGACCTGAGCTTTGAGCGCGTCCAAGCTGACAAGGACGGCACGCCGACGCCGGACGTGCAGCAAGCCTCCTTCAATACCCCTCTCACGGTCAAGGCCGGGGAAACGTTCACCCTGACCGTCAATGCCAAAGCTCCCGGTACCGGAGGCACCTTCCTGGGGCTTTCCCAACTGGGGATTTACGGGGAGATGGTGCCGGAACCGGCGACCGCCTCCCTGGGGCTGCTCGGCCTGGCCGCGCTCCTGATGCGCCGCCGCAGGGCATAGCCGAAGCTTCCCGCCATCTTCACAAAACAGGGCCATTCCCTCTCCGGGGACGGCCCTGTTTTCCATTGAAAAATCCGGTCAGTTGCCGGAAACGTTTCTTGCGGCTTCCGCTTCAATGCGGGCTTCCGTCTCCTCAATCTTTTCGGAAAGGGCCGCCCACTGCGTAAAACAGGTTTCCAGCTGGCGGTCCGCCTGCTGGAAGCGGGTAGTAAGCTCCATGACGGCATCCGTATCAGCAGCCACCTCCGGAAGCTCCAGCCGGGAGGTGATCTCCGTCTTCTCCGTCTCCAGCCGCGCTATCTCCGCTTCCAGTTGTTCCAGCTGTTCCTGGAGGGGGCGCAGCACGCGGGTCTTCTTCTGGCGGATTTCCGCCTCCATGCGCCTGCGCGCCTTGCGGTCCGCGCCGGTTCCAAGGTCAGCCGCCCCGGAGGCGGAAGACGCGGCAGCGGAAGCCAGGGCCTGGTCCCGCTCCACCTTTTCCAGATAATCGGAGACGTTGCCCATGTAAACGCGCGGCTTCTCCCCCGGCACGAACTCCAGCACCTTCGTCACGATGGGGTCCAGGAAGCTGCGGTTGTGGGAAACGATGCAGTAGGAACCGGGATATTCGGACAGCGCCTGCTGAAGCACCTGCTGGGACTGGATGTCCAGATGATTCGTCGGTTCGTCCAGAATCAGGAAATTGGCCGGGTGCAGCAGCATGCACACCAGCGCCACGCGGGAGCGTTCCCCCCCGGAGAGGACGCCCACGCGCTTGTGCACGTCATCCCCCCGGAACAGGAAACAGCCCAGCAGGTTCCGCACCATGGGCGCGGATTCCCGCGTAGCAGCCGCCTCCACGCATTCCAGAACCGTCTTTTCCGGGTCCAGATCATCGGCATGCGTCTGGGAGAAAAAGGCGATCTGCGTATGGCGCCCCATCGTCACGCTGCCGGAGCTGGGCTCCTCCCCGCCGGAAATGAGGCGGGAAAACGTGGACTTGCCCGCGCCGTTCACCCCCACAATGGCGATGCGGTCCCCCTTCACGATTTCAAAATCCACATCCTCAAAGACGGAAATGGGGCCGTAGCGCTTGGAAACCTTCTCCAGCCTGACCACGGAATGCGCGCCAGCGGGCGGGGTGGGAAAATGAAAATTCATCACGGCGTCATCCTCCTCCACCTCAATCAGCTCCTCCTTCTCCAACTGCTTGATGCGGGACTGCACCAGGGAGGCCTTGGTAGCCTTGTAGCGGAACCGGTCGATGAACTCCTTCGTCTTGGCGATCTCCCGTTCCTGGGCCTTTTTCTGGCGCAGCAGAATCTCCTTCCGCAGCACGCTTTCCTTCAGGAAATAGGAAAAATTGCCCGCGTACTCCTCCGCGCGCCCGTGGTAAAAGGCAATCGTGCGGGAAACCAGGGAGTCCAGCAGCGCGACGTCGTGGGAAATGAGGATGATGGCCCCCCGGTAAGTGCGCAGGTACTGTTCCATCCACCGCTGGGACTGAATGTCCAGGTGGTTCGTTGGTTCGTCCAGCAGCAGCACTTCCGGCTCCCGGAGCAGCAGCTTGGCCAGCGCAATACGCATCTGCCAGCCGCCGGAAAATTCCCCGCAGTCCCGGTCAAAATCCCGGTCCTTGAACCCCAGTCCGCGCAGAATGGACTCCGTGCGGGGCCGCAGGCGGGCGGAATCATGGGCGTGCAGCACCAGTTCCAGTTCCCCGATCTCGTTGAGCACCTCGGAATAGGCGGCGGAACGGGGATCCAGTTTTTCCATTTCCTGCGTCAGGGCGTCAATGCGCTCCTGGAGGCCCATCAGGTCCGCAAAGGCGGACATGGCTTCATCAATCAGCCTGCGCCCGCGGACATGGATTCCCTCCTGGGGCAGATAGCCCGCCTGGGAGTGCCTGGACTTGATGATGGAGCCGGAATCCGGCTCATTCAGGCCGGCAATGCACTTCATCAGCGTGGACTTTCCCGCGCCGTTATGCCCCGCCAGGGCAATTCTTTCCCCATCCTCCACCGTAAAGGAAAGATCATTGAACAGGACGCGCGCGCCGTACTGCACGCGCAAATTTTGAACGGCCAGAACCATGTACCGAAGAAGTAGAGAGAGAGGAAGGCGGCGGAAAGCGGCGTCGCATCGCCTGTTCCGCCGCCTGGAAAAGCCGGATAAGCTTATTTGTCCAGAACCTTGTTCCACGCGGCGATGCGGTCGGCCTGCTCCGTGAACAAATCGTCCGTGCCATCTTCAATCGTGATACCGGAAATGGTATCCCCCTGCCCGATGGAATCCACCACGTCCTGGCCTTCCGTCACCTTGCCGAAGACGGTGTGCTTGCCATTCAGCCAGTCCGTAGGCACATGGGTGATGAAGAACTGGGAACCGTTGGTGCCGGGTCCCGCGTTCGCCATGGAAAGCACGCCGGGGCCGTCATGCTTGAGGTCCGGGCGGCACTCGTCTTCAAAACGGTAGCCGGGGCCTCCCATGCCCGTGCCGGTGGGGTCGCCCCCCTGGATCATGAAATTCGGAATCACGCGGTGGAACTTGAGGCCGTCGTAAAAGCCCCTGGAAGCAAGGTTCAGAAAGGAAGCCGCCGTCACGGGCGTCTTGGAAGCGAATACCGTCAGCTTGATGTCGCCCTTGGAAGTGTGGATGGTGATATTCTTGTCAGTTGCCATGGGTGCATGTTAAACGCGCGGAAAGGCATGGTAAAGACTGTATTGCGTGCTGCCGCCGGGCCTGCGCCTTCATTTCTCCGCCATCCTCTTTTCCGTCTTTTCCATGCCGGGGGCACGAAACGGCAGTGGAGAGGCCACCTGTCATGATCATCTCTAATGACAGGAGGAACGGTTGATTTCCTGCGGAAAAGGGCTGAATTTGCGTGATATGAGCGAAGAATTGGTAGAAGAATTCGTTACGGTTGAATCCATCTTTGTCCGCGGCCGCAACTGCCTGGCGCTGAAGGCGAAATTCTCTCCCCTGTTCACGGACTACTACCTTCATCTCATGCAGTACGGCCTGCGCAACGAGGAACCCTACGACAGCCTGCTGAAAGAGCTGATGGCCTACTTCACCCTCTACATGGTCGCGCGGCCCTGGGCGGAACAGCACGCCTGGACGGTCAATCTCAGAACGCCCGCCGCAGCCAATCTGTTCGTTACGGGCTCCTCCCTGACGGAATCCGTGGTGGGCCGCATCTTCACGCAGGACATCAAGGAACCGGAGGAAAACACGCTGTACTCCACCCTGCTCCGCAAGGGATTTGAACCGCGGTACTCCGTCGTCCCCATTCCGGGAACCTCCCCGGCCCGGTGGGTGGAGGAATTCTACAAGCAGAGTGAACAGAGAAACGCACGCTGCATTGAACTGCCGGATGAATGCTACACCATGGTGACGGCCCAGCCGGACGCGGATGAAGAATGGCTGGCTTCCCTGACTCGGGAAAAAATGGCCCATCTGGAAGAGGATGAAGACACCCGCGTGCTGGAAACGCGCCGGTTCCGCTTTTACTGCGGCTGCACGCTGGACCGCATCCTGCCGACGCTCAAGGCCCTTCAGGAAAGGGAGGAAGACCTGTTCCAGGGGGAAGAGACGCTGGAAGTCACCTGCCCCAGGTGCGCCGCCATTTACCGCGTGACGAAAGAAAATCTGGAAGATTGAGACATACATGATTTCTTTCTGACAATTAGCCTTTTCGGCAGCGAATTTCGTGCTTAAACTTTCCCCGTGCCGACTTGTCCGAAGTGTTTACATAATTTCCACCGCGGGGCGGAATCATTGTGCCCTCACTGCGGCTTTTCCCTGGAAAACCTGGACAAAAAATATGGCAGGGACTCCATCCCCTACCGCCGCGTATGCGACAACGCCGGAGCCCTGCGGCAGCAGGACCGCGTAAAGCTGAACGCCCTGCTGGAAAAACTGGAACGCCGCATCCCTCCGGTCCTCCTTTCCGTCTATTTCCCCAACATCCTCGAGCCCTTTTCCCTCATTCCCCACAGCTTCTGGATGATGAACCACCTGACGGTGGACGAAGCCAGCTTCCCCAACCACCAGGGTCCGCTGGACCCCCAATGGCTCCTGATCCTGGTGCTGGACGTGCGGACGGACACGGCCTGCTTCATGTGGGGTTATGAACTGGACCCCTACGTGGAACCGGACTTGATCAACAAATCCATCATGAAGGCGCGCATCCCCCTGCGGGAAAGCATGCTGCTCCAGGCCGTGGGTTCCATCATGAAAGACGCCGTCCAGCTCGTGGCACGGAAGGCGCGCTCCAAGGTCAGGCACCCCATGCGCTACGGATTGACGCCCCCTCCCCCCGCGAACGGGAAAGGAGGCGGCCTATGAGATTCCTTCTGCTCCCTCTCCTGCTGGCGGCGGCCATGTGCGTGGCCCCGGCGCAGGAACTCCCTGCCCTTAAATGGAACGCCCGTGACCAGCAGTCCCTGATGAAGGGCACCTGGTGGGAGGCCAATGCTCCCCTTCTGCCCCCTGTGGAGGCGGCAGTGGCCCCTTCCGCCTCCGTCCCGGAACCATCCGCCAATGCAGACTCCCCCGCCGTGGACCCTGTTCCGGAGGATTTCACGGACGTCAACGAATACTTTCTTCCGGACTACATCCGCACCTCCACAGGCCTGATCGACCCCCAGAAGCTTCTCACGGAAGTGGAGAGCAATGACGTCATTGAACTCATCAAGCTCATCAAATCCCGTTACAACGTCAACCTGTTCGTCAGCATCTTCGCGGCCGGGCAGAAAGTCCCCCCTTCCGTCAACGCCCCCACGATCGCCCGCCAGATATTTAAAAACAAGGAACGGAACCTGCTACTCCACTTCCACATGGGGGACATTAAAAGCGCCCAGATCGCGCTGGACCCGGAGCTGGGCGCCCAGCTCGGGGATGCGGGGCGGCGGGACCTCCTGTACCAGGTGAAGCAGGACGCCTCCCGGTTCACCAACCCGCAGGACGAGCTTGTTGAAGCCATGATTTCCCTGGCGCGGAGGACGGAGGCGGACATGGCCTCCGCCCCCAAGCCTTCCCTGCCCGCGCTGGACCCGGACAACCCCGCCAGCATCCCGGAAGCCAACATCACCATCCAGGAGCCGGAGGAAGCGCGTGAATCCCATCTGCACGCCATGATGAAGGCCTGGATGTCCTTTGCCCTGGCCAATGTGGCCGGCATCATCCTGCACGTCTCCGCACTGGTGGCCATCGTGGCGCTCTGGCTGGTCTGGAAAAACAAGAGAGTGGTGCGCCTGCTGCCGTCGGAACCGGACAAGCGCCTGGGCGCTCCGCACGGCGCCTCCCAGAGCCGTCCCGTAAACTACTGCATGCAGGACGGCCGGGGGCCGGACTCCATCGGCCGCAGGCAGATGCGCCAGCACATGCGCGACGTCTCATGACAGAACCATCTCCAACCCCACGTATCCGCGCCGCCCTGAACGGCGAGGGAGAACTGGAACTCACCGCGGTGAACGCCCCTGCGGGCGCCGTCATCCGGATGGACGTGAATGCGTCCTCCCCCCGCATGCTCTGCACGCAGGGCCGCTACCTGGCTCCGGTGCAGGCCCCGCCCGGCACGCGCATCCGCTTCCGCCTGTTTCAGGGAAAACGCGGGCTGACGGAACCGGAGACTTTCATCATGCCGGGAACTCCTCCCGCCCGGACCGTTCCTTCCACGCTGATTCCCTGCACCCAGAACCGGGACTTCATGATTTACGACTGGGCGGCCCGGCATGAAGCCGCATGCCGCGCGGTGAGGGAAACGCATCCGGACCTCCTCTTCATCGGAGACTCCATCACCCATTTCTGGGGAGGGCTGCCCGTGGATGAACCGCACCGGGACATCCTCCAGAAATCTCCGGAAACCTGGAACCTGTGCACGGCGGGAATGAGGGCGGTCAATCTGGGCTTCGGCTATGACCGGGTGGAAAACGCCCTGTGGCGGCTCCGCCACGGCGAACTGGACGGAGCGGCGGACGATGCCGTCTGCGTGGTGCTCCTCGGCACGAACAACCTCGCGGAAAACACGGACGGGGAAATCCTCCGGGGCATCCGCGCCGTCTGCCGGGAAATCACCGGCAGGCTGAAAAAGGCCGTCATCATCCTCCAGGGCTTCTACCCGCGCAACAGCGCCCGTGAAGATACCGCGGAACGCATTGCCGCCATCAATCTCCTCCTGGACCGCCTGGCCGCGGAACAGGGCTTCCTGTACACGGAACCGGGCCGCGTCATGGCGGACGCCGCAGGCCATGTTCCGGAAGAACTCTCCAGCGACGGCCTGCATCCCTCCGCGGCCGGCTATGAGCGCATTGCCGCCGTGCTGGCCCCCGCCATCAGGCAGGCGGCGGAACGGAAAAAATGACGGAGCCAAGAAACCGGACCCGCTTTCCGGTGTTTTTCCTCATAGAACCCTCAGCAGAAACACCACAATGAACGAACAGGACGATACAAAACTCTGGCAGATTCTGGGCCATGCCTCCCAGCCTGCGCCGGGGGATGATTTTGCCCGCAAGGTCATGATGCGTATTGCCGGGGAAGAACACGTGCCCTCCGTTCCGGTGGAATCCATCCATCACTTCAAGCGGAACTCTTTCCGCATCTGGGGCGCCGCGGCGGCGGCCCTGGTGGCTGCCGTCATCGGCATTGCCGCCCTGATGGAACCCTCTGCTCCGGAAACGCCCTCCCTCTCCATCGCCACCCTGAACATTGACGATGTGCTGGTGGAAGAAGCCGGACTGGCTCTGGGCCAGGAAAACCTGGTGGACGCTCTCTGCGTGCTGTCCTCCACGGAAACGGGCGTCATCTCCTCGGACAACATCCAGGACCTCCTTCTATAACTCCGGAAACGGAAGCATTCTTCATTCCCGGCCCAGGGAGAGGAAACTCTTCTCCGGACAAACCGGATTTCTTTCCTTCCCCGGTCTGAACCGCCTTCCTGGAAACCGGCTTCCTCCGGAAGCGGGAATAAGGACACCGAAACCGTATGAACGCCGCGCTGCCCCGGCCCCCACTGTTATAAAACCTTTTTTCTTCCGGCCACCGGTACGAAAACGCTTCCCCGGCATGACGATAGCCGACCACCGGAAGGTGATGAAACGGTGCATTTCCAAAAACGCGGCCATCCGCGCCTATGTGAAAGAAACGCTCTCGGGTGGATAGGCATTCTCCTCCACTCATGGCGGCATCGGTTTTCTGGCCATGAGACCGGAATATCAGCGGCAAGGTATCGGCACCTTGCTCATGCGTCAGGTTCATTCCAAGTTGCCGGAGGGCATGGCCTGTTTTTCTCGTTCTTCCAGTATGGCGGTGAATTCGATTAGCGTCCGCTCTGCGAAGGCTTTTGGGCTGATAACGGGCGCTTTCTGGCGTAATTGTCAATAGTCCCCATTTCTTCAGGAAAAAATCACCTTCCATCGTCCCTTGAGCTACCGGGAGCTTGCCCCCGGCCAGGAATACAATGTCACGATTCCGGTGTTCCTGGATGAAGTCGAGCTAAAAGACTGGAAACAATGTTCTTGTGAACTCGAAACGGGTTACTATAATCAGCAGGGTAAGGATTGTTTCCTAGGGGTTCTCCGGGCGACGGCCAAGCTCGCTCTGTGATGAAAAAAATCTTCCGGTATTTAGGAATTTTGGGTTGCCTGTCCCTCCATGCTGCGGCATGGGGGGACAAGGCTGACAACGGGATCGAATGTTCCGTGGTGATGGAAAAGACCGAGTTTGACGCAAGAGAGGCTTTCCCGGACTTCAAGCTCGTGTTCACGAACAAGGGTAAAAAGACCGTTCGTCTTTTTGACGACTTCTATCCCCTCAAGGATAATGGCCCGAATATTTCCATATATATTTACTTAAAGCTGGGAAACGGGAAGAAGATGGAAAAAGCCATAGCTTGGTATGGAGCCTCATATCTGATAGAACGCAGAGCGAACTCCATACACTTCATTACTCTGGAACCCGGAGAGAAACATGAAGTGCCTATAAAAAATGCCTATTTATTATTGACATATTTCGACTTACTCCGCAATGACAAGAGATACGAGTTGGAAGTAAACTTCTGGGACGGATTCGGAGAGCGGGGTGTTCGGAGAAAATATGTAGGGAGGGCGGATTTTTCTTTGGTTGATCAATCGCCTTGGAGGCGATAAAAATACTGCCTCCTGATGCCGGAAGGAGCTTATACAATCCATGTCGGGCACATGCTCGACTTGTATACCGTCATTCTAGAACACTTATTACCTCTCCTAAAAATCCCATGGCCTCCTGCGCAAAACCTCCCCAAGTCCCTCAAATCGCTTTGCAGATATAAAAACCCATTTCCGGAACTGGTGGAGAAAACGGCCATCCGGACGGGGAAAATTTCCGCTGCCGACGGTTCCCTTTGACGCGCACGCCCGTATCGTTTACAACGGGCTTATTCCATGCAGGACTTCCTTTCCACCGTTATTCTCCTGTTCATCGTCATTGATCCCGTGGGACTGGCCCCGATGATTCAGGGAATGCTGAAGAAATACTCGCCCGCCCAGCAGAAGGCCATTCTGATGCGGGAGCTTGTGTTTGCCCTTAGCCTGCTGCTCCTGTTCTTCTTCTCCGGGAAATTCCTGCTGGACCTGCTGGGACTGGAACCGTCCACCCTGAATATTTCCGGGGGCATCCTGCTGTTCCTCGTGGCGCTGGGCATGGTCTTTCCCGCCAAGGACATGCTCTCTTCCGCCGGACGCACGACCGGACAGGACGAACCTTTCATTGTTCCCATCGCCATGCCCCTGATGGCCGGCCCCTCCTCCCTAGCCATCATCATGCTGCACGCCTCCCAGAGTCCGGACAGCATTTCCCAGATGACCTATGCCGGCGCCATCGTGACTGCCTGGTTCCTCTCCGGGCTGGTGCTTTTCATCGCGCAGAAGTTCCTGCGCCTGCTGGGGGAAAAAGGGACGATCGCCCTGGAACGGATGATGGGCATGGTGCTCATCATGATTTCCGTCCAGATGTTTATGAACGGACTCGCCGGGTACGGCGTGAAATAGGAAGGCGCGCCGACCATGCTTTGGCTCCTGCACGGCAACCTGGGCTCTCCGGTGGACTGGAAACCCGTCATGGAAGTCCTGCGCGCCGGGGGAGTGGAAGCCCGCGCCCTGAACCTCTGGAAGTATCTGGAATGCTGCCCCAAAAGCCTGAAGGACATGGGCCGCGTGCTGTGTTCTGAAATAGCCGCCCAGGACCGGCATCCCTTCCTCTGTGGCTATTCCCTGGGGGGCAGGCTGGCCATGCAGGCCGTTCTGGCCCATCCCCCTCTCTGGAAAGGCGCCCTATTCGTCAGCGCCAATCCCGGCCTGGAGGATGAAGCGGCAAAAGCGGCGCGGCGCGCGAAGGACGCAGAATGGGCCGTCCAGTGCCTCTCCGCTCCCTGGGATGATTTTTTAAAGGAATGGGACGCGCAGGCCGTATTTGAAGACGGGCCGCCGCCTCCTGACCGTTCCTCCCTGAAACCGTGGCGCAAATCCATTTCCCGTGCCTTCATTGACTGGTCCGTGGGCGCTCAGGAAAACCTGGCCCCGCTCCTGAAGCAGTCCGCTGTTCCCCAGTTATGGATCGCCGGGCAGCGCGACTCCAAATTCAGCGCCCTGGCGCGCCGCATGGCGGGGGAACAGGCCGTCATTATTCCTGACGCCGGCCACCGTCTTCCTCTGGAAGCGCCGGAAAGGCTGGCCGAATTCCTGCAATCATTCATCCTGCAAAACCCATGAACGATCCCAAAATACCGGATGCGGAAGATTTGAGAAAACTGGTGGAGGAAATCGCGCAGACGCACGTTCCCTTCGGCATGTACGGCCCCGCCAAATACCCGCCCAAGGGCTGTCCGCTGATGGACGTGCCCCAGGAATATCTGGCCTGGTTCCAGGCCAAGGGCTTCCCTAAAGGGAAACTGGGCCGCCTGATGGAACAGTGCCTGCTGTTGAAAGGAAACGGGCTGGACCCTCTTTTTGACCCCTTCCGCAAGGCCAACGGCGGACGGACGAAGAAAAACGCCCGCCGCCGCGTGTGGGATTTTGAGAACGAATAACCTTCCACCCAGGAAGGAGCGCGTTCTTTCCAGTGGATCAGGGGGAAGGAACCAGCTTCACTTCCCGGCTCGCATCCCCATCTTCCGTAACGGTCAGCACATAAAGCACGCCGTCCTCCTTCTTTCCGCGCGTGACCACGATGGTCAAGCTGCCGCGGGACAGCCTGACGCCATCCGCCGGAACGGAGGAAACGCCCAGTTCCGCCAGAACTTCAAGCGCCTGGATGCCGTCCCTCACCCGGATGGTCTGTCCGTCGCCTGAAATCTGCTTCTTCACCTCCTGCCACGCGGCGGCAAGCTGGCCAGGGTCCCGCTGCTGCATTTCCGCCAGGGAGAGGGACGGCATCGCCATGCACAGCACGGCGGACAAAACGATCAACAGTCTCTTCATGACAGGGAGGCGGCGGGGAGTTGCTTGTCAAGGGTGTTCTGGAATTTTTCCAGGGCCTGCATGGCGTGGTCGGAAGCCTTCCGGTCAATGGAAAGCTTCAGCCCGCAGTGGGGGCATTCAATGCCGCCGGACAACAGGTCCGGGATGGTCGTGGGGAAATATACTCCGCACCTGGGGCAGTCAAGCCCCGGAGTGCGCTGGTAGGAATAAGTGGTTTTCTGGTCCATGTTTTTTTCTTTCAATTAGTTATTTTTTCTCCTGGGAGGAAGAATCTTCATAATGCGGTCTGGAGGTCAGCTGGAGGAATTGGGACAAGCCGGAAGGCATGTCCGCCTGCTGCATGGTGACATGGATTTTCATGTTCGCCTGCAGGGAGGAAGAGGAGGAGCCCCTCCCGGACTGGGGAGCCAGGGAAGCGCGGAAATTCAGGCCCTCATCCTGCCCCTTCCCGGCGGGGGAATCCACCTCTCCCTTGTTCAGGGAAAAACGTTCGTCCGGAGCGGAGGCGACCGCGTCAATGATGTTGATGTCAAAATCAAAGTCCG
Source organism: Akkermansia muciniphila (assembly GCA_947624785.1). Classification (GTDB taxonomy): domain Bacteria; phylum Verrucomicrobiota; class Verrucomicrobiia; order Verrucomicrobiales; family Akkermansiaceae; genus Akkermansia; species Akkermansia muciniphila_F. The sequence continues at coordinate 23,556 of CANQLV010000020.1, forward strand.
CCTGCTTGATTTGCAGCAGCGGCAGCGTCACCAGGCTGATGAGCGGCACGCTGACTTTCTTCTCCGCGCCGCCGGAAGCGTCGCTGTCCGTAAAATTGAAGCTGATGAGCCTCAGCGCCCCCGTGGAACCGTCCGCAGGATTGTAGGACTCAAAAGCCAGGGACATGAAATGCTTCATGTAGCGTTCCGTAGACATCGCGTCCGCATCAATCGTCGCGACCAGCGGCGCCGAGATCAATTGCTGCAGGCTCATGATGTGCCCGTTCACCTTGTTGTTTGTAGAATCACTCATAATAATATCACTATTGCGCGGCCAGTCCGGAGACGTCATTCTGCTCCGCCAGGACGGCGGGAACGGCGGCGGGCGCGATGTTGAGGTGAAGCGTCTGGATGGAGTTCTCCGGCATCTTTTTGAGCTTTTCCGCCTCCACCTCCACGTCCACCACCACATTGCTTACCTGCCGGGTGAACGCATATTTTTCCGCAAGCACGTCAATGAAGGAGGAGAGGCCTTCCCGGAGGTTCGCGCGGCACTCCTGCCTGAGGGCGTCCCCCTGGGCACCCTGGAACAGATCGGCCAGATCGGGATTGTCCATGAATTCCTTCTCCGCCACATCTGCCAGAAGCTCCGCCAGCAATCCCTTGTCCAGTCCGGAGTCCGCCCGCAGGAGGGCCCCCTCATGGCCGGAAACAGCCGCGGTGATCTTCTTTCCCAGGTAGGCGCAGAAATTCCTTTTCCATTGTTCCTCCCTGGCAAGCAGGGAGGAAAAGTCACTTCTTGCCTCATCCGCCGGAAGATTGGAATGCACCACGGCCATTACAATGGAACGGATGGCATACGCAGGCACGCGCTCCGCCAGTTCCTGCTGGAACAGGCTGCATTGCTCCGCATCCAGCACCTGCCTCTCCTCCACCCCGGAGGTTCCCGTCACCGCATACTTCAAATCGAATTCCAGGGACCCTATCTGGGCGCTGGGAAGCTGGAAGCCACGCACGCCGCCGTGCTTTCCGTACTGGCGCGCCAGCCCTGCCGCATGGCAGTTCGCCGCGTGCTGCGCTTCAATAATGTCCCTCAGCAGGGATTCGACGATCAGATTCAGACGAGACATGGCTCTGGGATGGAGGAGAAATCGTTATGGTCCGGTTATTGTGCAGGCGTGGCGGCCACGGCCACCTTCCTCTTGAGCTCTCCGGCGCTCACCGTGCAGTTCTTGGCGTCATCCTTGGAAATCGTGTATTCCTTGCCGGAATCCGTTTTCACAATCCTGGCTTCGTTCCCCTTATCGCTATCGAACGCTTCCGTGGCCTCCCCTATCCGGAGGGTGATGGCGTCAGGCTCAAACAGGCCCTCCTTGTTCTTGTAGGAGGTCGTCAGTTTCACGCTTCCGTCGTCCTGGATGACATGCTGAACCTCCAGGGAACCGGTGGGAGATACTACGGAAATGCTGTTGTTCAGCATTTCCAGCACCTTGGCCATCCCGGCGGGCATGCTGTCCTGCCCGGCATGAACGGCCACGTCCATCGTGTATTCCACGCTGTACTTGGAGTCCTTCGTGGCGGAGGAGTCCTTCTTGCTGGAATAGCTGGCGTTCATGCTGCCGCGCGCCCAGAAGCATCTTGCGGAGGCGGATGCCTTGACGTCGGCGGCGCTGGAGGAATTCTCCGTTTCCGTACTGGCGGCGGAAGCGCTGATGTTCGCCTTGAAGTTGATGTCAATGGAGTTGATGGCGATGTAGGGGATGGGGACGATGGTCAGAAGGGGAACCGTGATCTGGGCCATGTGGCCGTCCTTGATGAACTGGAAGGAGACGTTCACCGTCTTCTTCTCTTCTCCGTCCGTGTACAGGCCCACGTTCTGGATGAATTCCCAGGAAGTGCGGGCTGCCTGCGCCTGGGCTTCCACGCAGGCGACCAGGGGACCGCCGATGATGTTGCCGAAAGGCAGCGACTGCAGGGAGGCGGTCGCCACGTCTGCTGCTGATTTATCAATTGCCATATTATTCTATTTTCTGGTTGAGGTTAATATGATGTGCCGCCTTCTGGCGACGTTGTGATGATGGGGCCGTTCCGGCGCCTTTTCCACCCCGCCTGTCCGGAATGCCGGTTCCGCTTTCCCGGAGCGCCGGCGGGGCATGGCTGGCGGCTATTTGGAAAACGACAGCATGTTCAAACTCCCCAGCACTTTCTTTTTCATGAACTTGCTGACGGGAATGGAGACATTCCCCACTTGAAGGAAATTGCCCGCAATGGATTCTATATGCAATTTGTTAACCAGATAGGAACGGTGCACGCGGATGAAATATTCCCCGTCCAGGTGTTCGGCCACCCGCGCCAGCGGGGCGGATACCAGAATGGAGGACATGCCGTGCACGTGCAGCGTGCAGTAGCTTCCCCCGGCCTCCACATACAGGATGTGCTTCATCAGGATGCGCTGGAACCCGTCGTTCATTTTGACGAACACCATGGGATTCCTGGACAGGGAAAATCCGGCGGCCCTCCTTGCCAGCGGCGTAAGGGAGTCATCCTTCATTTCCATGATTTCCAGCTTGTCCCCCTGCTCCACCGGTTCCGGCACCGGAGCATAGCAGACCCTATCTTTTTTAGTGACTTTAATAAATTTAATGGTCATTCAAAAATCATAACAAAAACTTTAAATACTCAATAAATTCATCAACGAACAGCAGAAATGACCTTCTCAAACCAAATTCCTTTCTTCCGAACGGCCATTGAAAACCGTGCCTTACCAACGCATTCAGGCCGCGGAAACCGTGTTCCGCGGCCTGAATGCCACCCTTCTCTGCCGGGGAAAAACCTAATTCATCAGAGCCTGGTGCCTTTTCAGCAAATCCACCGTCAGCGGTTCGGGAAAGGCCTTCACGTTGGACGACCTGGCATCCTCTCCGGAGTCTTCCCCCTCATACAGCGGCACGGGGTAGACCTTGAGGATTCCGGGGCGGGCGGACCGGACGAGCGTCTCCGCCATCCTCATCGCCAGGGGGTTGGTCCCTGCGCCCTTGTCCGTCACGCAGACGGACTCCGTCAGCATGAAATTGCCTTCCGCCGGGTCCACGTAATCAATGGGGAGGCCGGCCTTCCTGTCCGCTACGGCCTGGTGCCGCAGGCCGAAGGCAATCGCCACTTCCCCCGCGCGCACCTTCTTCAGCGGTCCGGAGCCGGAATTTTCCAGATGGGGCCCGGCGTTCTCCGCAATGCCGCGCAGGAGGCGGCCCGCCTCCTGTTCCCCGTAGGCGCTGGCCAGGGCCTGGACCATCAGCCACGCCGTGGAGGAACTGCGGATATGGGGAATGGAGATAAATCCCTTGTACGCCGGGCTTGCGAGGTCTTTCAGGGATGCGGGCCGGGGCAGCCCGTTTTCCTGAAGCACCTTAGTATTGATGAAGATGGCCCCTTCCTGCGCCGTAAGGGGCGCGCAGAAATCGGGCGTCTTTTCCAGGGTATGGAACGTGAAGGAGAGGGGGGCGAACATCCGGTGGCCCTGCTGGGCGCTTTCCAGGTAGTAGGTGGAGGCGGTAATCACGTCCGCCTCAATGTTGCCGCCCTCCGCCATGATCTTTCCGCCCAGCTCCGAGGTGCTGAAGGAGGAAAAAATGTACTGTCCGGAAAATCCGGCCCTGTCCAGGGCGTCCTGCATGGCTAGGCGGGATTCTTCGTCCGCGTTGGAGTAAATCACTACCTCCGGGCTTTGGTTGCAGCCGCTCAGGCACAGAAGGACTCCGGAAACGGCGGCGAGCGCGCAGGCAATCATGGTGGACTGTCTTTTCATGATGGTATCTTATTGTTTTTTAACGCATCTGGCGGCAATGCCGCCCAGAACGACCCTGGCCAGGATATTCGTGGCCAGAATCAGGAGGGACATCACAAAGATGGAGTCAAACTGCGCGTAATGCTGCAATTCCTTGATCTTGGTGGTCAGCACGGCCGTTCTGGCGCCCACCAGGAAGATGACGGCGCTGATCGTAATCATGCTGTTGATGAAATAATAGCTGAACATTTCCAGCACGGTTCCCAGCGAATTGGGTACCACCACCCGGCACAGGGTTTTCAGCCAGGAATCCCCCATCAGGGAGGCCGTGGCCTCCCAGCCCTTGTTCATCTTCTCCAGGGAACTCTTGCCCATCAGGTAGGGCGTGGTAAAGAAATGGACCGCGTTGCAGAGCACCAGGATCAGGAAAGTGTTCTGGAGGCTGGTTCCCGTGAAGGCGAACAGGAACGCCAGGCCGAGCACCATGCCCGGAATGGTGTTGGTCACCACAGCTATCCCATCAATCGCGCCGCGGGCCGCCCGCCCCAGGCCGGAGCGCGCGGAGGCCAGCGCGGCGCCGTAGGAAAGGAGGGTGCCCAGCAGAGCGGTCAGCAGGGCCACCCACAGGGAATTGCCGTAAATGGAAAGCAGGCCGCGGGAAGACAGGATGCGCATGAAGCGGTCCAGGGAAAATTCCGCCTCATAAGGCCAGTTCCTGACGAAAGGCACTACGAACATGACCGCGAAAACCGCCGCGATGGTTCCGATGACGGCCAGGGACCCGGCGCCGCACACGGCGTCCCTCAGGCGGCTTTTGACGATGTCCTGGCGTGAAACCCTGTTATACCGGAAATTGTACCTTTCCAGGTAATTGATCAGCAGAATGCTGATGATGGACGGCAGCAGCATGAAAACGGCGATCGCCGCGCCGCCTCCGAAGTTCGGGATGGCCCCCAGCATTTCATTGTACAAATGGATGGCCACCACGTCAAAACTGCCCCCGATGGAGGCGGGAATGCCGAAGTCCGTAAAACTCAGCGTGAACGACTGGATCAACGCCGCCCCCAGCGTTCCGACCAGCGGCCGCACGGCCGTTCCCAGGAAGGTGCGCACGGGGCCGTCCCCCATCACCTTGGAGACGATGGCGAAGTTCTTGTCTACGTACTTGAAGGTGTTGTTAATCAGCAGGAAGGCGATCGGCAGCGTGTAAATGGTGTAGCCCAGCAGCATCCCCTGGAAACCGTAAATGTCCATCACCTGGAACCCCAGCAGCCGCGTCAGCAGCCCTTCCCTGCCGAAGGAATAGATGATGACGAAGCCGTACGTGATGGTGGGCAGGAACATGGGCGCCACCGTCATTCCCGCAATGAACTTGCGGAACAACGGCGGCAGCCCCGTATTATTCACGGCATACGCCAGGAAAAAAGCCAGCGCGGTGGTCAGCACCGCGGAAACCCCGGAAATCAGAAAACTGTTTCCGAAGGATTCCAGGAATGCCGGGCTGGCAAGCATGGCCGTGTAATTCCCCAGTCCGGATTCCCCGCCCGCCAGGAAGGACTTGCCCAGCAGCAGCGCCATGGGCAGGATCAGGAAGACGGAGAACACCAGGACGACCGCCCAGAAAACGCCCCTGATTTCTATCTGGGTTTTATGCATAGGAGCCCTCAAAGAGGGAAAGAATATTATTCCTCTTGATCTCCAACTGGTTCAGGATGAACTGCTTCACAAAGCTGTTGCTGGGGCTGGAAATGATTTCCCGCGGCGTGGAATACTGGGAAATGCCTCCTTCGTTCAGGATCAGCACCCGGTCGGACAGGGTGAGGGCCTCCTCCGGGTCATGCGTCACGATGATCGTCGTCAGGTTATACTCCCGGGCAATCGTCTTGATGCGGGACTTGATGGACTCCTTGATGACGCCGTCCAGGGCGCTCAGGGGCTCGTCCAGCAGCAGAATGCGGGGCTTCATCACCAGCGTGCGGGCCAGGGCCACGCGCTGCTTCTGGCCGCCGGAAAGCTGGTCGATGCGCTTGTCCAGGTGCTCGCCCAGCCCCAGCAGCTCCACCAGCTCCTGCACCTCGCGGGCGGAGCTGGCCCCCGGCTTGTTCTTCAGGCCGTACGTGATGTTCCGGTAGGCGTTCAGATTGGGGAACAGGGCGTAATCCTGAAACACGATGTTGAAGCCGCGCCGCTGCATGGGCGTGCCGCTCACGTCCTCCCCGTCAAAAAGAATCTGGCCGCCGTCCAGCTCCGCCAGCCCCAGGATGACGTTCAGCAGCGTGGTCTTTCCGCTGCCGGACGGCCCCAGGATGGAGACGATCTCCCCCTTCCCGATGTCCAGGCTGATGCCGTTCAGAATGGGGACTCCGTTATAGACTTTCTTGATGTTTTTCAACTGTAGCATGGTAAACTCCTGGCCGCCTCAGCGGCCCGTTGGGATTGATGGATGGGAAAGGAACTATTTGTTCCGGCGGATATCCGCCACGGCCTCCGCCAGACGGCGGAAATCATCCGGGAATACATCCCCGATATTGCCGATGCGGAAGGTAGGGGCTTCCGAAATCTTGCCGGGGTAAATGACGAAGCCCCGTTCCTTCAAGGCCTCGTAAAACTTCTGGAAATCAAAATCCTCCTCCGGGTACAGGAAGGACGTGATGACGGGGGACTGGAGTTCGTCCGGCAACAGGGTCCGGAAGCCGCTCCGGCGCATCCCCTCCACCAGCGCCGCATGGTTTTCCCGGTACCGGTCATGGCGCGCTTCCACGCCGCCCTCATCTTCCAGCTCCTTCACGGCCTGGAAAAAGGCGCGCACCACGTGCGTGGGGGAGGTAAAGCGCCACTTGCCGCGGCCTTTTTCCATCTCCGCCCACTGGTCGTACAAATCCAGGGACAGGGAGCGGGAGACCCCCTCGCACCGGGACAGGGAGGAGCGTCTGGCAATGACGAACCCGAAGCCCGGAACGCCCTGGATGCACTTGTTCGCGCTGCTGACCAGGAAATCGATTCCCAGCTTGCGGATGTCAATGGGAATGCCGCCGAAGCTGCTCATGGCGTCTACGATGAACGTCAGGCCGCGTCCGCGGATGGCCCTGGCGATGGACTCCACGGGATTCAGGATGCCGGTGGTGGTCTCGCAGTGCACCATGGCCAGGTGGGTGATGTCCGGGTGCTCCTCCAGCGCGCGCCGCACGGCTTCCGGCGTCACGGGCGCCGTTTCCTTCAGGGAAACCAGCACATGGTCCAGGCCGTGGCGGCGGGCGATGTCCCCCATGCGCTTGCCGTACGCACCGTTGGCGACGATCAGCAGCTTGTCCTGCGGCCTGACGGCGCAGCTCAGCGTGGCTTCCACGGCATAGGTGCCGCTTCCCTGTAAAAGAACGGTGGTGTATTCGCCGTTCAGCCCGGCCAGCTTCAAAAGCTGTTCCCGGATGACGGTGACCACGCCCTCGTTGTAATCCTTGTCCCAGGTGCACCAGTCCTGAAGCATGGCCTGGCGGACGGATTCGGAAGTGCTCAGCGGGCCGGGGGTAAGAAGAAGGTAATTTCTCATGGTTAATGAATGGTTGAAAGGCTAGCGGTTCATGGAGGCGTTGATCTCTTCAATGCAGGCGGGCAGCTCACGGATGGAATCCAACACGTAATGCACTCCCGCGTCCAGCATGCGGCGGCGCACTTCCTCCTTCATCCTGTTCAATTCCCCGGCAGGCATGGCTTCATATTCCTCCTCGCTCAGGCCCAGCTCATTGCTGCCCGTGATGATGCCCACGGTATGCACCTTCGCGCTCAATCCTTCACGGATATCCGCCATCGTATCGCCCACCTTCACCACCTGGTCCACGGAGGGCACCTCCAGGTCAATCATGTTCCGGTAAACCATGTACGGCGCGGGACGGCCCGCGGGCACTTCGTCCGGCGTCACCAGATTGTCCACCACATAACCCTTCGCGGCGGCTCCGGGGAGCACGATATCCATCATCTCCGCCGTGTAGCCCGTCGTGGACCCGATTTTGAGGCCCCGGGCCTTCAGGCCCTCCAGCGTTTCCACCACGCCGGGAATGGGAGTGGTGAAATTCTTCAGGGAAGCGAACAGGTGCGTTTCAAACCCGGCGTAAAGCTCCTGCACGTCGGCCTCATTCCAGGGGCGGCCGTACTTCCCCTCAAACTGGGCGCGCACCGGCTCCATCTTCAGAATGGCGCGGATGTGGTCCACCTTCAGCAGCCCCATGGGTTCCCGCGCCTGCCTGTAGGTAACATCCAGGCCCTTTTCCCCGAACACGCTCAAAAAAACGTTCAGCGGGGCGAAACAGCCGAAGTCCACGGCCGTGCCGGCCCAATCCATGATGATGCAACTGACTTTATTCATAATCTGTATTGTCTGGTCGTTTGAAGGGGGCGGCCATCAATGGCGGCCTTCCTCCGGGAACGGGGCCAACCTAGAACCTTCTTCACCGCCGGACAAGGGCTCCTTGGTTGCAATGTTGTCACATAAACGGCGCTGGACACGTTCAGAAATTCGTGTACGCGCCGCAGATGAACGTCCACCCCGTGAAGCCGGCGGAACGCCCGCCGCGGGAATGCCCGTACTCCGCCATCGTCATGATCTTCAACCGGGCGGGATCATCCCGGTACACAAAGAAATTCAGTCCCGCAGCCACGGCCTGGTAGCAATCCACGCGGGAACCTCCCGTCTCCGCCAGGGAGGCATAGCGCTTGTTCAGCTTCACGGCGTCCGATCCGAATCCGAGCTGGTAGCGTGCCACCGCCTGCATGTGATCCGTCAGGTTGAAGGACGGCATCATGGTCAGCCCCGCCAGGTTGGACGGACTCACCGTAACGCCGCCGGAGGAATACTCCTTCAGGCGGTAGGCCCAGACCGCCTGGGCCATCAGTTCAAACGCGCCCTGCTTTCCGTAATAATACACGGCCAGCACGTTCCGCGCCCCGGTGCCCGTGTAATTGCCGTCATAGGGGCGGCCCTTCATGTCTCCCCAGTTGTAAATCCAGTCGCAGTAAAGCCGTCCTTCCTTCAGCAGCATGCCGTCCGCGCGCACGGACAGGCCCAGGCTCATGTTGGCGGACTCCCAGGTGCCCCAGGTTCCGCGGCTCCTCTCGTCCGTGTTGGACCACAGGCCCGCGTAATACCCCAGCGGCTCCTTCTTTTCATCATTGCAGCTCCAGACGCCGAAGGAACTGTCGCTGACCAGCATGTTCTCCACCGCGGAAATCTCCGGCAGCTTGTACTTGGAACTGGAAATGCGGTTCTCCGCCAGAATGACGGGAAGCACCTTGCCCACGCCCACGGTGGCGTCCGGCAGGGAATACTCCAGATTGGCCTCATACAGGTTGCCGCGCGTCATCCTGTGGCCGTGCCAGCGGCCTTCCTTCTCATAGCCCAGGCCGTCCACGCCGCCCATGTTCCAGATATTCGTCACCTTCAGGTTCCGGAGCACCCTGGCGTTCCAGCCCAGCCTCAGCCGCCGCCATTCCTCCGTGCGCCCGTGGGAACCGGGGTACGTCTCAGAACCGTTGGGGGCTACGGCCGCCGCCTGGTACTGCGCCCTCAGGGAGACGTTGAATTCCTGAAGCCACGGATTCCCGTCATTCCTGTACAAATGCACCTTGCCGGGATGCTCTCCATAGCTCTGCGCCCAGAGGGTGGAGAGGGAAGCCGCCCCGCTTTCCGTTCCGTTCCAGGAGGAAAAACCTTCCGCACCATACGCGGAACCGACAGCACAGCCAAGACAGGCGGCATAGAAAAAAGAGGACAGGGACATGATTCCCCACCATAGCCGTTCCGGAAACCGCCTGAACCATTTTCAGGTCAAAAAATCGCCACACAAGAAACCTGTTTCATAAAATCACATTTATATTTTCTCCCATTCCAACTGTATTTCTTGAATCATTCTAGCGCATGCTGGATGTCTCGTGCTTCTTTATACAATTTCTCTGCCTCTTCCTCCTGCTCTTGAAGCACCCGCAAGTTCGCCATTCGTTTCAGGGAGATGACCAAATCTTTCTTCCAACCCACATTGCTCCCGTCGCAAGCCACCAGCTCACGCATGATATCCAGGCTCTCCCGGAAATATTCCTCCGCCTCTTCTTTCCTTCCTTCGGACAGCCGCAGATCCCCCATCCGGTCCAGC
>CANQLV010000021.1 GCA_947624785.1 Akkermansia muciniphila
TGGAGAGTGGAGAGTGGAGAGTGGAGAGTGGAGAGTGGAGAGTGGAGAGTGGAGAGTGGAGAGTGGAGAGTGGAGAGGGCGCGATCTTTGGAACAGATGAGGGAAAACATGTTGACTTATAGCTGCTCTAACGTTTAGGCAGGAAGAAGGAACAAGGTTCGTGCATGGAGACTGCCGGATGAAACCATTTTCACCCGGGCTGTTTTCTGCGCGGCCTTCCAACCCAGACATTAAATACATGAAAACAATATCAATGATATGCACGCTGGCTGCCGCCCTGGTGACGGGGGCCGGATGCTCGGGACAGGAACAGCCCAAGGTTTCCGCGGAACCGGGAAAGGTTCTCATCGCCTATTATTCCTGGGGCGGCAATACGAAGTACGCCGCTGCGCAGGTTCAAAAGGCGACGGGCGGAACCCTGTTTGAAATCAAGCCGGTCAAGCCTTACCCCTCCGGGTACCGGGAATGCACCGTGCAGGCCAGGAAGGAGATTCAGGAAGGCGTTCGTCCGGAGCTGGCCGCCAGGGTGGAGGACATGGGCAGGTACGACGTGATTTTCATCGGCAGTCCCAACTGGTGGAGCACGATTGCGCCGCCGGTCGCCTCTTTCCTGGCAAGCTACGATCTTTCCGGCAAGACGGTGATTCCGTTTGTGACGCACGGGGGCGGCGGCATGGCGCGCTGCGGGGACGAGGTGCGGAAGCTGTGCCCCAAGTCCACCGCTCTCAAGGGCGGAGCCTTTGCCGGGGAAGGCATCCGGACGGCCAGGCCCGCGCTGGTCAAATGGGTCAATGACACGATCACCATCAACAAATAATGCTCCTTATGAAACGAACCCTTGCGGGAATGGCTTTTTCCCTAGCCTGTCTGATGAACCTTTCAGAAGCCCAAACCATGAATAACGATACAAGCGCCTTGTCGCCAAAAGAACAACAGATTGCCGCCATCAGCGCCCATACGGCCAGGGGCGACATGCCCGGCCTGCGGAACGCCCTGACGGCGGGGCTGGATGCCGGACTGACCCTGAACGAGCTCAAGGAGGTGCTGGTCCAGATGTATGCCTATTGCGGTTTTCCACGCAGCCTGAACGCTCTCAATGAGTTGATGGCTCTGGCGAAGGACCGCGCCTCGCGCGGCATCAATGATACGGTGGGAGCGGAGGCGGGAGCGCCGCCCGCTGGAAAGAGCATCGACTTCGGCACGGAGAACCAGACGAAGCTTTGCGGCGCTCCGGTGAAGGGGGATCTTTTCCTGTTCGCCCCGGCCATTGACGAGTTCCTGAAGGCGCATTTGTTCGGGGACATTTTCGGCCGTGACAATATGGACTGGAAGACCCGGGAGCTCGCCACCATCGCGGCCCTGGCCGCCATGACGGGCACGGAAAGCCAGTTGAACTCCCACATCCGCATCGGGAAGCACAACGGCCTGACTGACGGGCAGGTGGAGGCCATTCTGGCCGTATCCGCCGCTGCCGGGAAGAAGGACGCCTTCCCCAAAGGGGAGCCGGCTCCGGCCAATTTCACCGGAAAAGCCTGGGTGGCCATGCTGGTGGACAACAGGGATTACGACATGTCCGCCTATAACGTCACCTTTGCCCCCGGCACGCGGAACAACTGGCACAGCCATTCCGTGGGGCAGGTGCTGTTCTGCACGGAAGGCACGGGATACTACCAGGAGCGCGGCAAGGCCGCCCGGCGCCTGACACCCGGTTCCGTGGTGGAAATCCCGGCCCATACGGAGCACTGGCACGGCGCGGCTCCGGACAGTGAGTTCGTGCACCTCGGCATCACGCCCAGGGCGGCTTCCAACAGGACGGCGTGGGGAGGCCCCGTGACCGACGCCGAGTATGCGGAGGCGACGGGGAGCAAATAAAAGCGCAGGGATTTTCCGGCGTTTCCTCCTTTTCCTTCGGAGAGGGGGGAAGCCGGGAAGGTTTTCCTCCCTGACGGGAAATGAGGGAAAAAACGAGGCGCCCGGGAATTCCATTGGAACTCCCGGGCGCCTCCTGTTGCGGATTTAAGGGAGAGCTTATTCCTCCGGGGCGATGTTCGGTTCGCTGGCGCTGACGTGGTTCAGCGGATTGCAGCTGTCCGGCCTGTGGTTGTTTAAAAGGTCCTGGTAGAATTTCTTCTTGTACTTCAGGACTTCCATCTGTTTTTTCAGGATGCGGAGCTGTTCCCGGAGGCTTTTTTCCTGCTTGAAAATCAGTTCGGCGCGTTCCGGAATGGTGGTGTCCCCTTCCTGGCACAGGTCGATGTAGTGCTTGACGCCTTCAATCGGGAGGCCCGTCATCCGGAGGCAGTGCACCAGGCGCAGCCACCCCAGAGTGTAGTCTGAAAACATGCGGGCGTTCCCGCCGCTGCGGTCCACGTCCGGAATCAGTCCGGCATTTTCATAATAGCGGATGGTGTAGGCGGACATTTCCATCATTTCCGCAACCTGCTTGACGGTGTATCTGGGAGTGCGGTCATAGGAGGGCCGGTAGGCGCAGGATTGATTTTTCTGTGTGATCATCGCTTGATTGATAGCTTACAGTTACTCTAATATACTACCGGTTGCGGGATGGCAAGCGTTTTGCGTTGCCTCGCGGGCAATAACGTGTTCATAAGGCAGGGAAAACGGCAGGGACCGCCTTCCGGCGGACGGAAGGGTTTTCTGACTGACTAATTGCCGGATGAAGGAGAAGAGGAAAGGCCGGAAAGCCGTCTCCTCGGTCGCTCTTGGAGAAGACGCCGGAACATGAAAAAGGCTGTTCCGGTGAAGGAACAGCCTTGATTCATTGGAAGAAAGCACATTTCAGGCGCGCACCCTGCGGCGGCGCAGCATCATGGCGGCAAGCCCCAGCAGGCCCAGGGAGGCCGCGGCCGGTTCGGGGACGGCCAGCGTCCCTTCCAGGGAAAGGTCTTCCACGGTGGCGTTATCTCCTCCCCGGCCTCCGGAGCTTCCCACCACGGCATAGACCTTGCCGTTGCCGTTTTCCTTCATGGCTCTCAACTGGTCTTCCGTGAGGTCATAGTGAACGTTCCAGGGGGAGCCGTCATTGTTCCTCGTTCCCTTGCAGAGTTCCACCATTTCCCCGTCCGTGGTTTCATACCAGACGGAATACGTGTATGTTCCGGTGGTTCCGGAGGGGGTGAGGTTCATGCTGAAGCTCAGGCCGGAGTAATCCTGAATGTTTTCAATGGTCATTTTCAGGCCGAAGCAGACGCCCGCCGTGCCGGACATGCTGGGCAGGTTGATGGTCTGGTCTTCCGTGTTGGAGGTGGCATTCCCCCAGCGCATGTCGCCGTTGCCGGTGGTGGTGTACCATCCGTCAGCCCGGGAACCGAGCCAGTTCTTGACGTCGTCTCCCGTGATGCCGTCCCCGGCAAGGCGGCCCGCGGAGTTGTAGCCCTGGCCCGTCATGGCGCCGATGTCGGGCATCAGCTCGACGGTTGCCGCCGCAGCGACACCCGCCAGAGAAGCTACGGCCAGGTGGATGATGAGGTATAATGCTTTCTTCATATTCGTGTGGAATGATTGAATTATCCGCAAGCTACCGGATTAACAATCCGCGGAGTTCCGGAGATATTTCAGCCGGGAACGCCGGAAAGCATAAATTTATGGTTAACAAACACTTGTCCGTTTTCTTCCAAGGCCGGGTACCTCCTGGTAATGAGGGCCTCCCGGCCCTAATGGATACTCTCGCCGGAGCAGGACGGCGGCTGTTGAAGGAGAGCCTCCGCTGCGCCGCGGAAAGATTTTTTACCCACGAAAGGCGGGAGCCTTCCGTCCCCGGGCGGGGGAGGCGCAAATCCACCGTGAATAAACATTTCCACCGTTTCTTTTGCAGGTTGCCTTTCGCCTGGAAAGGACGGGAGCCTGTTCCTCATCTCATGGCTGTTTCCTTTCACAGACGCGTCTTTCCCGGAAGTTCGGGCTTCCCCGCTTCGTTGCGGAACGAAGAGAAAATCTATTGCATCAGGAAGAGAAGCTGACGATTTACGGAGTATGGACAAGGGAAATTTCCCGAAAACGTTTTTCTTTCAGATGTTCATGCTTGACTCCGGATTGTTAATCCGATGCATGGTCTTTCCCGTGTTTGAGGTAATTGAAACAGAATATATTATGGAAACGTTAAGAAGGTGTTTTCCTGCGTTGGTGATGCTTGTAATTGGCGGCCGCGGGGGCGGAATACCTCAATAAAGGGAGGCGGATGGAGCCAGTCCCTCCCCGTCCGTTTCCTGAAACTCCGGTTTCACGGCTTTCCTTCCGCCGGACGGGGAGGCCCGGTCAGGAATTGTCCGGAGCGGGAAGCGGGGCCTTGTGTGCGCCGTGTCCCGGCAAGTCCGGGAATTCCCATGGAAAAGGGTCAAAGGGTTTGACGGGCTTTTCCGGCTCGTTACAATGGGACCGCTCCGGTATGGAGCCTGCGCCATGATTATTGCCTCCCTTTCCGATTCCGCCCGTTACGAGTCTTTGAATCCCCTTTTCCAGCGGGCTTTCCATTTTGTCAGGGAGGCCGGTCCGGCTTCCCTGGAACCGGGACCCCACGTCCTGGAGGAAGACGCCCTGATAGTGATGGTGAATGAGCCGGCGATGAAGAAGCCGGAGAAGGCCCGCATGGAAGTGCACGACAGGTTCATTGACATCCACGTTCCCCTTTCACGGGAGGAAGGGTTTGCGTGGAAGGACCGCTCTACCCTGGAAAAACCTTCCGAACCGTTCAACATGGAAAAGGACGCCCAGCATTACGATGATGCGCCGGATACCTATTTTGTCGTGAAGCCGGGGCAGTTCGCCGTCTTTTTCCCGGAGGACGCCCATGCCGGCTGCATCGGGGAAGGGACGCTCCGGAAACTGGTGATTAAAGTCAGAACGGCCTGACCCGCGTTCCGGAAAGATGGTCCGGAGTTGGGACAGGCCGTTCCTCCATGCCCGCTCAGGCTTGCCTGCCGGCGGGGCAATCGTTCAATTTATTCCTCGTCTTCCACCCTGGCGTCCTGCTTGGGGTCCTGCGGAGCGTTTTCCGGAATCCAGACGGCCACGTTGCCGCCGTGGACGAGGAACCGGCCGTTGCCTTCCTCGTCAATGGTGACGGTTTCCTCCACGTTCCCGGTGGCTTCCTTCCAGGTTTCCCCGGCGTGCTGCTTGCCCACGTTCATGACCTTGTCCCCGTTCTCCCCGTTGGAGATGAGCACGGCCACGCCGGAGTGCGGGTGGTCGTCATCCCCCACGCGGGTGAAACCGATGGTGTTCGGGTGGTCAAAGTAGTAGTTCTGCTCCCCGAAGGCATGGTTTTTGCGGATTTCCAGCAGGTTGTCGATGATGCCGCGGTGCATGGGCGGGTTGCCGCTTACTCCGTAGTAGTCCCCGTAGAAGATGCAGGGATAGCCTTCCTTCATGAGCAGGATGAGCGCATAGGCGGAGGGCTTGAACCAGTCTTCCACGGCTGATTCCAGGGAGCTGCCCCACTGGGAGTCATGGTTGTCCACAAAGGTGACGGCCAGCGTGGGGTGGTTCTGGACCAGGGTGCCGTCCAGAATCTTGGAAAGGTCGTAATCACGGCCCTGCTTGGAGGCCTGGTACATGTTGTAGTGCAGTGGCACGTCAAACAGGTCCACCTTGTAGCGTTCCTCCTTGAGGTATTCGTTCAGGGAGTCGAGGTCCTGCTTCCAGTATTCGCCCACGGCGTAGAAATCCTCTCCCCGCTCCTTGCGGACGGCGGCCAGGAATTTCTTGATGAACTCGTCATTGATGTGCTTGATGGCGTCCAGCCTCATGCCGTCCAGGTCCAGTTCCCGGGATACCCAGACGCCCCATTTTTCCATCTCTTTCACCACTTCCGGGTGGTCGAAGTCCAGGTTGGCGAACATGAGGTAGTCATAGTTGCCGTTTTCTTCGTCCACGCCCTCGCTCCAGCTTTTGCCGTCCCCCATGATCTTGAAGATGGCGGTTTTTTCCGTAGCGGCGTCGTAGTCCGTGCCGGTGAAGTGGTACCAGTGCCATTTGAAGTCGGAGTACTTGTCTCCGCGGCCGGGGAAGTTGAAGCCGGTCCAGCCTTCGATTTCGTAGGCGTCCGTGATTTCCTTGTCCCGGTTTTCCTGGTCCACTTCCTTGGCCATGAATTTTTCCGTATAGTCCGCTCCGGCCTTGTGGTTCATGACGGCGTCCAGGTAGACGCCCACATGGTGTTCATGAAGGGCCTTGATGGCGTCCTGGAGTTCCTGCTTGGTGCCGTATTTGGTGCGGACCGTGTTTTTCTGATCGAATTCCCCCAGGTCAAACAGGTCGTAGGTGCCGTAGCCCACGTCATTCTGTTCCTTGCCCTTGTAGGCCGGCGGAATCCAGACGGCTGTAACGCCTATTTCCTCCAGATGGGGGGCGTCTTCCTTCAGCTTGTTCCAGAACTGCCCGTCGTTGGGCAGGTTCCACTCAAAATATTGCATCATGATTCCGTTTTTCATTTTGTCAGATTCCTTGTAAATGTCGTTCGGGTTGTTCCGCCTTCAGAGGCCCGGCTGATGGGGAAGACGGTTCCCTGGCGTCTGCCGGGAGGGGCTCCGGATGATGATTTCACACGAAGCCGTCAACAAAATAGAGTCCTTAAAGCGCGGAGCGTTCGGCATACTGCCGGTGTTATGTCCCGCAAAATGTCAGGGAGAACGTGTGGAAAGCTGGAAAAGAAGGCTTTCCGCCAAGGCCGGACTGAACCCTTCCCGCGAACCGTCGGGAGGGTGACAGGCCCTTGCCGCTGCTGAAAAAACAGCCGCAGGGGCCTGCGGCGCTCTCCGGAAGGTTTTCACGCCTCGCCCGTGCTGTGGTCCAGGTAGTGCCTGTTTTTCAGCCGGTAGTATTTGAGGAACCTGCGGATGAAGAGCAGGGTGACGATGAAGGAGAGCACGTCCGCCAGCGGGAGGGAGGCCCAGACGCCGTCCTGGCCCCAGAACCTGGGCAGCACCAGCAGGAACGGCAGCAGGAAGAGCATCTGGCGCGTCAGGGAAAGGAAGATGGCCAGACGGGCCTTTCCGATGGCCTGGAAGAAGTTTCCGATAATGATCTGGCTGCCGATGAGCGGGAAGGCCAGCACGCAGATGGTGAGGCCGTTGGCCGCCAGGCCGATGAGCGCGGCGTCATCCGTGAAGAGTCCGGCAATGCCGCGGGGGAAGAGGACGCAGGCCAGGAAGCCCAGCGTGGTGAAAGACGTCCCAGCCAGAACGCCGTATTTGAGGGTGAGCAGGACGCGCCCCGGCTTCATGGCCCCGTGGTTGTAGCCGATGATGGGCTGCATGCCCTGCGTGAGGCCGATGACAAGCATGGCGAACAGGATGAGGATGCGGTTGATGATGCCGTACGCCCCGATGGCCAGGTCCCCCCCGTGGTCCGCAAGCTGCCTGTTGATGGCGATGGTGACCGCACTCCCGCAGACGTTCACCAGGCACGGCGCCATGCCGATGGACAGGATGCCGGTGACGATGGCCTTGCGCAGCTGCCAGATGCCGCGGCGGAAGTGGACCGTGCTGGCCGCGTCCGAGAAGTGGAGCAGCACGCGCGCCATGCCGGTGACCTGGGCCAGCAGGGTGGCCACGGCGGCCCCGGTGATGCCCCATTTGAACCAGAAGATGAAGATGGGAGCCAGGATGATGTTGATTCCCACGGAGAGCAGGGTGGAGCCCATGGCCTTTTTCGGGTAGCCGGTGGCTCTCATCACGTGGTTGAGGTTGAAGAAGACGTACGTGACGGGCAGGCCCAGCAGGGTGACGAGCATGAAGTCGTATGCGTAGGCGAGGGTTTGCCCGCTGGCGCCGAAGGCGGTCAGGATTTCCGTGAGGAATAGCAGCGTGGGAATGGCAAGCACCACGGCGGCGATCAGGCTCATGATGAGGACGTTTCCAAGCGTGCGCTCCGTCCCCTCCTGGTCCTTCCTTCCCAGCCGGATGGAGCTGATGGCCGCCCCGCCGATGCCCACCAGCGTGCCCAGCGCGAAGGTCAGGTTCATGATGGGGAAGGTGACGGCCAGGCCGGACAGGGCCAGGGGGCCCACGCCGTGGCCGATGAAGACGCTGTCAATGATGTTGTACAGGGAGTACACCACCATGCCGGCGATGGAGGGCAGGGAGTACTGGACCAGCAGACGCCATACGGATGCGTTTTCCAATTCTGCGATGTTGCGTGACTGGGCTGCCATGGACGGACCTCCTTTTCAGACGGGAGGCAAACTATAGGAATGCGCGGAGGGGTTGTCAAGCTGTCCACCCGTCCGGGGAGCGGGCATTTTTCCGCCGGAGCGGCCGGAAAGGCCTGTTTTTGATTGACTGGGGAAGCTTTTGGGGGTTGATTCCTTTCCGCCTTTTTCCAGGAACACGCCATGACTTTTTCCGTTTGCCCTTTCCTGCGCCTTGCCGCCGTCTGCGGAGGCGCCCTGCTGTGCTCTTCCTGCCTGCCCATGCTCGGTACCGGGCAGATGCTGGCGGGCGGCAGCCTTGCGGACGGCCTGCTGTCCACCTCCCCCCTGGACCTGGTCTGGAGGGGGGACATCCGGTCCTTTCCCTCCTCCGGGCTGGATACGCCCCGGGGCTTCAGGGTTTCCCCCGCGGATTCCTATTCCCTGCTGATGGAGGCAAGGCCCGGCATTAGCGGGGAGTGGGCCTGCTACCGCGACCGCAACAATTACTACTGGTCTTTCGTCGCCGGGAAGAAGGAGGATGAAGCCGGGCTTTACGCCGTGCGCCACGGGGTAGCCGTGAACGGAACCACCGGGGAAATTGAAGACCGCCCCGCTGTGCAGGCTGCCCACTCTCCCTCCGTCATGTAGGAGAGGGTTCTGGTCTTTTTGCAAAAATCGCTGTAAAAAGCCCGTTTTACGGATAGCTGAACACGATAGGTTTGACAGGCAGGGGGTGTTGCAGGCGTATTATTAGCCGCATGAAGTTCCTTTTACTCTCGTTTGCATGGCTGTGCATGGCGTGTGCTGGTTCGTGGGCGCAGGATACGGCTCCCTCCTTCCCGGCGAACGGAGCCAATTACAGGCTGTTCCCGGCAGACCAGCCGCCGCTGGTTCCCAAGCCCCAGCAGCTGCGCTGGGACGGCAAGGCCATTCCCGTGCAGTCCGTGCGCATCCTGGCTCCTTCTCCGTCCAGGACTTCCTATCCGGAGCAGATGAAGTTCATCGTTTCCGAATTGAAATCCTTTTTGGCGGACCACCGCGTGAAAGTGGCTCCGGACGGGGCGTTCGCCGTCAAGTTCGTGAAAGGGGACGTAAAGGCAGGCACGGAAAATCCCAAGCTGAAGGAGGAGGCCTATTCCCTCCGCGTGGCTCCCGGCGGCGCGCTCATTACGGCAAAGGACACCAGGGGATTTTATTACGGCATGAAGACGCTGGAGCAGCTTCTCCTGCGCCGCGGCGGGACGACGACCATCGCCGCGTGCGACATCGTGGACTGGCCGGATTTTGAAATCCGCGGGTTCATGAATGACGTGGGCCGCAATTACATGCCGCTGCCTCTCATCGCGCAGGAGCTGGATTCCATGGCGCAGCTGAAGCTGAACGTGTACCACTTCCATTTCACGGAGCATCCCGGCTGGCGGCTGGAGTCCAAGATTTATCCGGAGCTGAACGATCCCAAGAATTTCACCCGCATGCCGGGCAAGTTTTATACGCAGAAGGAGTTCAAGCAGCTTGTGGAGTACTGCCGCCTGCGCAACATCCTGCTGATTCCGGAGATGGATATGCCGGGGCACAGCCAGGCGTTCCGGAAGGCGCTCAATGTGAAGATGAGCGATGAGAAGGCCACGAAGGCCCTGGTGGCCCTGATCAAGGAGATGTGCTCCCTGGTTCCCAAGGAGAAGATGCCCATCATCCACATCGGCACGGACGAGGCCCACGGCAAGGACGAGCAGGTGAACAATGAGATTCTGAAGGAATACATCAATGCGGTGGAATCCTGCGGGCGCACGCCCATGAGGTGGCACCCCGGCCTGACCCCGAAAGGCTACAACGGCTCCATCCAGCAGTTGTGGTCCGGCCGCCAGAACCGCGGCGCATGGCCTACCAAGGGGGCGAAGTACGTCGATTCCCTGGAAACCTACCTGAACCATATTGATCCGTTTGAAACGGCCATGACCATGTATTTCCGCCGGGCCTGCCCCTTCCAGAATGCGGACGGCCTGGGCATGATGCTGTGCTCCTGGCCTGACCTGGAAATCACGGACCCGCGCAACCAGGTTCTCCAGACGCCCGTTTACGCCGGGATGGCGTTCGTTTCCGAACCCTTGTGGAACAACCCCCATGAAAAAGTGCAGGGAGACCCCAACCAGGACGAGTACATGAAGTATTTCTCCAACCTGCCCGTGCAGGGGGACCCGCTGCTGAAAGGATTTGCGGAGTATGAAAACCGCGTGCTCGCCATCCGGGACCGCTTCTTCGTGAACAAGGAATTCAATTACGTGCGGCAGGCGAATATTCCCTGGAAGCTGCTGGGGCCCATCCCCAACGGAGGGAAGACGGAAACGGAGTTCGCCCCGGAGGCGGACAACAAGACCGGGAAGATGAAGGATTCCTACGAGATTGACGGCGTCACCTATGAGTGGTCCAAGGACGCCTACACGGGCGCCACCATCATCTTCAAGCATTACTGCGATTTCCCGACCCTGTTCAACGGAGCGAAGATGGGAGCCTATCCCCATAAGAACCACACCTATTACGCGCAGACCTGGATTTATTCCCCGAAGGCGCAGACGGTGCCTTTCTGGATCAGCGGCCATACCTGGGCCACGTCCGACTGGCGCAACGGCCCGGCGAGCGTTCCCGGCAAGTGGTTCCACGCGAATCCCAAGTTCTTCGTGAACGGGCAGGAGATTGCCCCCCCTCAATGGAAGAAGCCGCGCAACGGCGGCGTGCTGGTGGATGAAAACTACCATTTCCGGGAGCCTTCCATGGTTCCCCTGAAGAAGGGCTGGAACCGCGTGCTGGTGAAGAGCCCCAGCAACAATTCCGCGCGCCGGTGGATGTTCACGTTCGTTCCGGTGCAGGTGAACCCCAAGACGCCGGGCTGCAACGTGAAGGAGTACCCCGGCCTCAAGTTCGCCGTGGAGCCGAAGTAGGTGGCCTTTCCATTATTCCAGGAAAATAACGAAGGCATGAGGCGCGTTCCGCTTCATGCCTTTTTTATGGCCGGACGGGATTCCGGGGGAAGGAGGGCTGCCCGTCAGAGTTTTTTCCAGGGCAGCGCTTCCAGCATCCCGTCAAAGCCCAGGCCCGTTCCGGCGGGAACGGCCACCTGCGGGTTCATGCCGCCCATCTGGTCAATGAAGAGGTCCGGCTCAAACAGGAGGTGCGTGCAGAGGCCGCAGAGGGGAATTTCCGTGGGAAGGGCGTTGCGGTAGTAGTCCGCCGCCCGGTAAACGGCCCAGAGCTGCCCCACGGGATGGTCCATGACGGTGGTGAAGACGGGGGGTTCGTAAAGATATTCCGGCGTGGCTTCCCGCGCGGGCTTGACGATGCGGATGATGGGCAGGTCCGAGGAGATGGCCGGCTGGTGCTCCGAGTCCGAGCCCATATCCAGGGCCAGCGGCATGCCGGCGTCCACCAGCCGTTCCCAGCTCTGGACGGAGAAGGGGCACGGGTCTTCAATGAAGTCTATCCGGGTTTTCAGATGGTGGGGCAGAGATTTCCAGAATTTCAGGGCGTCGTTTTCATTCAGGCACCCGTTGAAGTCCAGCCGCCAGCGCCATGAGGGGACCATGGAGGCGAGCATGGTCAGCCGTTCCAGGGCGGCGGCCAGGTTGGGGCTTGCCTTGATTTTTCCGGCTTTGAAGCCTTTTGACTCCATGATGCGGATGGTGGCGGGGCTGACGCAGGAGGGCAGCGTGGCGTGGCTGGCCGGAATGTGCAGGCCGTCAAACAGGCTGGCGCCCTTCGCGCGCGCCTCCCCGTCCGTCCGGGCGCATTCCAGGGCGCGGACGCCCAGCGGCAGCGGGCTTTCCTTCCTGAGCGCGTCCAGTTCCTCCTGCAGCGTGGCGTCCCCCAGCTCCGGCCACGGCTGGATGCAGCCGTACCCGCCTTCATCCGTTTTAATGAGGGCTCCCTTCCTGCATACTTCCGCGGCCCTGGCGTTCAGCGGACCGCAGGCCGTTAAAGAATATTCATGGTAAAACACAACTTTAATTCAAACAGCCTTTCAATCTTTTGTCACGATGAAAAAAGGTTTTCATTGGATTTTGAAGGGGGAATCGCTAAGCTCCGTGTCATGTACAGAACATTGGTGTTCGGAGCGGGCGGGCGTGTGGGGAGCCGCCTGGCGGCGCATCTGGAGGGAGAGGGCCTGGAGGTGGTGAGATGCGGCCGGGACGCCTGTGATTTAAAGGATTTGAGCGCCTTGAAGCGCGTGCTGCTTTCTTCCGGCGCCACCCATGTGGTGAATTGCGCGGCCGTGAGCGGGTTGGAAGCCTGCCTGGACGATCCGGAGGCGGCGCACCGCGTGAACGCCATGGCCCCGGAGATGATGGCCCGCATCTGCCGCCTGGAGGGCATGCGCTTCATCCATCTGAGCACGGACTACGTGCTGGACGGCAGGAGGCAAGGCTTGAAAACGGAAGCGGAGAAATGCCGCCCCGTGAACGTGTACGGAGAATCCAAGCTGGAGGCGGAACTCCGCGTGCGGGAGGAAATGCCGGAGGCGCTGGTGGCCCGCGTTTCCTGGGTGTTCGGCAATCCGGAGCGGCCCTCGTTCCCGGAGATGGTGCTGCGGAAGGCGGTGAAGGGGGAGGCGCTGGCCGCCGTGGCGGACAAATGGTCCATGCCCGCGTGGGTGGAGGATTTGTGCGGGTGGCTCCGTTTCCTGGCCTATGAAAGCGATGCGTCCGGCGTGCTGCACTTGTGCCAGTCCGGGGAGCCCGTCTCCTGGCACGGTTATGCCGTGACCGCGCTGAAATGCGCCGTGAAGCACGGGCTGCTGTCTTCTTTGCCGCCCGTGGCGGAACAAAAGCTCGACGAACAGGCCGGTTTCAGGGATGCTCGGCCCCGGCATACCGCCATGTCCTCCGAACGGCTCGCTTCCCTGATGGAGCGGCCCGTGAGGGCGTATGAAGAGGCCATCGACCTGGCCGTGGCCCGCTATGCCTCAGATCCAACCTTCCTCTCCCGCATTTCATGAACGATTTCCGCAATTCCCGTGATTCTAGCGATTCCCGCCCCAGGCCCGCCTACCGGGACCGGCGCTCCCAGCCGGGCCGCCCGCGCACGGCTCCCAAAAAGAACCTCTTTGTCAACAAGTCCCCGGAGGGCAGTGGACAATGGCTCACGCCGTGGGTGGAGCTGAAATACTTCACGTACAATCCGGCCGTGTTCCCCCGCATGCTCGGCTCCGTCAGCGGGGAAATAGCGCCGGGAAGCCTGGTGCACGTCTATGACAAGAACGGGGAGCTGTTCGGTGCGGGCTTCTGGAACGAGGCCAGCCGCACGCCCCTGCGCGTGGTGTACCACGGGAAGGACGCCTTTTCCGAACGGGACCTGGACGCCGCCCTGGAACGCGCCGTGAAGCTGCGCCGGGAGATTCTGCGCCTGGATGAAACCACCAACGCTTACCGCGTGCTGCACGGCGATTCCGACGGCCTGGGCGGCCTGGTGGTGGACCGTTATGCGGACGTGCTGAGCCTGGAGGTGAGCACGCTGGCCGTCTGGCAGAGGCTGGACCGCTGGCTCCCCCTGCTGCACCGCCTGTGCGGCACGAAGCGCCATGTGGTGCAGGTGGATGAAGGCATTGCGCGCATGGAGGGCATCCGGGCGGAAGACGCCCCGGAATCCCCGGCTCCCGTCAGGCTGGTGAAGATTGTGGAGAACGGCATCACTTATGAAGTGGACTTCGCCCAGGGGCACAAGACGGGTTTCTTCTGCGACCAGCGGGACAACCGCCTCAAGTTCGCCTCCCTGGTGAAGGGGGCCGCGGTGCTGGACCTGTGCTGCTACAGCGGCGGCTTTTCCATTGCCGCCAAAATGCTGGGAGGGGCGGCGGAAGTCACGGGCGTGGACCTGGACGAGAAGGCCATCGCCATGGCGAAGAGGAACGGCAATATCAACCAGCAGCGCATCGACTTCGTGCATGCGGACGCCTTTGTCTACGCGCGCCAGATGGTGCGCAACGGACGCCTGTTTGACGCCGTGCTGCTGGACCCGCCCAAATTCATCATCGGCAGGGAGGGGTATGAGGAAGGCATCAAGAAGTACCATGACCTCAACATGCTGGGGTTGCAATGCGTGCGGCCCGGCGGCCTGTTCGTCACCTGTTCCTGTTCCGGGCTGCTTTCCCCCGCGGAGTTTGAGCACACCGTCATCAAGGCCGCCCAGCGGCAGGGACGCAAGCTCCAGATTATGGCGATGACCGGCCCCGGCTGGGACCACCCCTTCCTGAGCACCTATCCGGAGGGCCGCTATCTGAAGGTTCTCTGGGCGATCGCCCTGTAGGGAAGGACCGGATATTCAACGTTTCCCCGCTCTTTACGAAAGTAATGAATGGAAAAAGCACCTGCCGTTTTTATGGCAGGTGCTTTTGAAAGGTTATTCTTCAAACGGGAACAGGTGTTTTTATTTCTTTCCCTTCTTTTTAAGAAGCCGGTCATATTCAACCCGGTGCCTGCCCTGATAGAGAAAGTCGGTTTTAGCATCCCGTCCGACGGTGCGGTCAATCAGGTTGGGAATGTCTTCCCTGGTGTATCCGGATTGAAGCAGGAATTCTTCTACCTTGGAATATTGACCGGGAAATTCGGAGACGAGCAATTCCATGAACACTTTTTCCAGATGCTTGACTTCGTCTTCCACCATGACGTTTCTTGCTTCAATGAAAGACTCTCCCCACGCCACGTTATTGATAAGAATCTTAAGATCTCTCATGCTGAGTTGTTTGAGTTTTCTCACCTGTTCTTCAGAGCGTTTCCGGCTTTCCTCTGTTTGGGCAGGCATATCTTTAGGAGCTTTATAGGCTACAATCCTGTAGGGATTCTTCTCTCCGGCATTTTTAAACTGTTTCAGAATACAGGCGTAATAGGGGAGCAGAAGATTCCGAATGACCGTTTTTTTCAGGGGTGGTTTCATTTTCCCGGAATTTCGGACCAGAGTTATATATTTTTCCAGATGGCCGCATACCAGGGATTTACGGTTCAGGTCCTCCGCATCGTCCATATCGACATCCGGTTCCGTTTCCCGGTAGGTCTTAAAGGTAAAAATGGGAGCCAGGGCGGCGAGGTAGCAATGCCAGACTTTTTCCTTTAACTCAACACGGATGTTATCCTGCGTTGTCACTTTAAAAGTGAGGGCATCTTGTTCCATCTTCTTGTAAAAGGATTTGAACCGTTTGTCTTTCAGCATGTCGGCAAGTTCCCCGATACCGGGAGAGGGGTGTTTGTACTGCTCAATGCAGTCCGGGCTTTCCAACTCAGGAGCAGCCAAGGCGGAATTCCAGCCGATTATTGGCAAGACAGAACAAAGGAATAAACGCAGCAGTATTTTCATTAAGGTTTTGGCCATCATTGCTGTTTCTTTCAAATTTAATATTGAATTTTTCGACAATCGTATTTGTTGTAGATTCATCAAGGGCTTCTATATGATATTTTTGATTAGTTGTGCTCAACAGAATGGTATCTTCTGCTTCGCTTCCCTCTCCTCCCTGTCCTCTATGCACATATAATTTGCATACAAACCAAAATTCTTGAGGATTATATTTCGAATTCTTAATTGTTTCTATAATTTCTTCGATAAGACGATTATCGCCTACCATATCATAAAAATGATTTTTGTTTCCAACGGAACCGGCAAGATTGCAAGTTTTATGTTCATTCGCCAGTTCTGGTTTAGTTTTTGGAGGTTTGGAGTTTTTTTCTTCCCACATGAGGCCCCCATCACGTTCAATGATTTTGATCTTTTTGAAACTGACGTTAGTAGGAGAAAGCGTTAATTGAATAAAGCCTAAAAGGCCATGTTCCCCTTTGGAAAATTGCAACATATCAGTATGGGGTTTCCGTCCCCCATGTCTATTATACCCTCAAATTTTTCTTTCTTTAACTTTTTAGGGATTCTGATATTGATAGTAATTTCAGCTTTTTGACCTTCACTTGTTTCTGCTTTGATTTTTGCGGTCGCGTCCTTCTCCAAGTCATCCTTCGCAGTCAGGGCAATTTTTAATTCCCCCTGGAGTTGTTCGGTATTAATTTGTTTGAACCCATCCCCTTCTATATTCCATTTAAGTTCTTTGATGGTGCCTTTCGGTTTGCCGACAAGCAAGAAAGTGATTTTTTCACCGATCCCGATGTTTTTCCTTTTCCGATCCTCTTCCTTATCTCCTGTTCCGCCTTTGATGTAATAATCTGCAGAACAAAGTGCTGTTTAATTTGCAGAGGGCCGGTGGTTTCTTCTTCCGTTTCTTCCAGAATGTCTTCCTCTTCTTCATCAGCCCACAGAAAAACGGGACTGAATAGAATCATCAGGATGAGGATCGACAAACGTGAAAGAAATAAAGGGGAAGTTAGCAGCATTTTATAAAAGAATATTTGAATTTTATATAAAAACATCTTATCCGTCAATATGGGTTTTTGAAATATAGGGTTATGAAAATTTTATACCAATAAATGGTTGGTTTGTCCGGTATATGGTGCGCAAAGGAGATTGAAACAGGCAGGCGCCGGAAGAGGCGGTTCTTCACATCACCTTTCAGGCGTATTGACGGCTTTTCCCCTCCCTGCTTTGGTGGGGAGGAATATGGCAAAACAAGTATTACAGCGGCTCAGTTTCACCGCCGGGGAACTGACCCCGTGGCTGGCCGGGCGCGCCGACTTGGACCCTGTGTCCCGCGGCGCGTCCCGGCTGAGGAATTTCCTGGTCAGCCCCTTCGGCGGCCTCCGGCGCAGGCCGGGAACGCAGCTGGTCGCCCGCGCCGGGTGCACGGAGGGGGCCGTGAGGCTGGTTTCCTTCAAGTACTCCACGGGCGTGCAGTTCATGCTGGAAGTGGGGCGCGGCTACATCCGGTATTTCAAGGACGGCGCGCCCCTGCCGGATGCGGAAGGGGGCGTGCTGGAAACCTCCACCCCGTGGAAGACGGACGAACAGGTGGAAAATCTCCGTCTCCAGCAGTTGAATGATGTGATTTACTGCGTGGAGCCGTCCACGCCGCCCATGACGCTGGCCCGCCATGCGGACGATGACTGGCGGCTGGAGGCGCTGGAGTTTTCCGGCATGCCCTATGAAAGCTCCCTGTTCAATGCCGTGAGGCTGGAATGCCGCATGGTGCGGGATGGCAGCGCCAACAGGCTGCTGGCCACGGCGGACGGGGATGTGTTCACGCCGGAAATGGAGGGGAGGGAGTTCCTGCGCGTCACCAGGAAGTACGGAGAGGCCGTCGTGGAGGGAACGCAGATGCCCTTTTACCATCTGACGACCCTGGACCGGGATCTTTACAAGGGGGAGACTTTTTCCATGGACCGGGAGGACGGCTGGCGGCAGGCCTATACCTGCATCCGTGATTTCAGCAGGAAGAACGACTACCAGGCGGGAGTGAACCGCCCGGAGCGGTACACGGCCTTTTTTGAAAAAGGTTCCGATGCCAGCGCCCGCGTCTATGTCAGCGGCGCGTGGACGCTGGAAACGACGGGCACCTGGGATGCGGAGTGGGAAATCTGCCGGGGGTATCCGGACGGTTCCAACTATCTTCCCAGCCGTCCGGAGCTGGTGTGGCATTCCGTGAAGAGCTTCCAGCAGCGGGACGGGTTCCGGAACAATTTCACCCTGAGCGGCAATGAAGAGGAAATGTCCTATTATAAAATCCGGCTGATGGCGTACAGGAACGGCGCTTCCACGGGAACGCCCGTGTTCCGGGCCGCCGCCGGCTCCTTCAACCATGAAATGGTAGTGGAGGAATACGTTTCCCCCCGCAGCGCCTACCTCGCGAATGCCCTTCACCTGTCCTATTACGTTCTGGGCGACTGCGAGACCAATGACTGGTCCTTCGGCGCGTTCGGCGTCCGGAACGGCTATCCGTGCACGGTGGAGTTCCATCAGGGGCGCCTGTGGTTCGGGGGCACGCCGGGGCAGCCGCAGACGCTGTGGGCCAGCAGGGTGGATGATTTCTCCGCGTTCACTCCCGGCATTCCGTCGGATTCTCCCATGATTCTGACGATGGCGGCCTCCCAGCAGAACCGCATCTCCTGGATTGCCTCCCTCCGGGGGCTGATGATCGGCACCAGCGAGGGGGAATGGCGCTTGTCCGCCTCCAGCTCGGAAGGGCTGAATGCGTCCAATGCCGGGTTTGAGCGCCATTCCGGGGTGGGCTCCGCCTCCCTGGACGCCCTGACGGTGGAAAACAGCCTTCTGTTCGTGCAGCAGGGAGGGATGAAGGTCCGGGAATTGTTCTATTCCCTGGAGGCGGACGGCTACCAGACGCGGGACGTCAGCCTGCTGTCCGACCACCTGCTGGCGGCGGGGATTGTGGACTGGACGGTGCAGAGGAGCACGGCGTTCCACGTCTGGTGCGTGCTGGGGGACGGCAGCGCCGTGTGCATGACGCTGAACAGGGAGCAGAACGTGGCGGCTTGGCACGTCCACCGCCTGGAGCATGGCCGCATCCTGTCCGTGGCGTCCCTGCGCGGCTCCCATGGCACGCCGGATGAAGAGGTGTGGTTTGCCGTGGCGCGCGGGGAAGGGGAGCGGGCCTGCATCACCGTGGAACGCCTGGCGGACGGCAACATCTGCCTGGATGCCTGCACGGAGGCCGTGGTGCGGGGGGAAATGCTGTCCGGCCTGGACCATCTGGCGGGGTGCGGCGCCTTTCTGCTGGACGGGGAAGGGGCCTGCCTGCCCGTCAGCGTGGACGGGGAGGGGAATGCCGCCTGTCCAGGCAGGCTGGACGGAGAAAACGTGACCGTAGGGCTGGCCGCTCCGGCGGAGGTGAGGACGATGCCCCTGGAGACGCTCGAGACGCTGGGCTGGTTTAAAAAGCAGCTTGGCGCGCGGGCGCTCCTTCATGAAAGCACCCTGAAGTTCCGTTACGGAACGGGCCACCCGGATGCGTGGAGGGATTTCCAGCCCGGCAGGTACGGCGTGACGGAGCCCTATTCCGGCTACGTGCGGATGATCCACAACTACGGCATGGATGAACAGTCCTGCTTCGCCCTCCGTGTGGAGACGCCGGACCCGTTCAATCTGCTGGCCCTGGTGCTGGATGTGGAATTATAGGGCGCGGGAGCGCTTACGGCTGTTCGGCCGCCTCCTCATGGGAAAGCATGTGCACGATGACCTTGATGCCGTGCTTTTCCCCGGCCGCCTTCGCCAGGGAGCGGATGGCGGAGGCCGTCATTCCGTTGCGGCCGATGATGCGGGCCACGTCCGTTTTTTCCAGAATCAGGCGGAAGCGGACGGCGTCTCCCTGCGGGGATTCCGCAACGCGCAATTCCGCCTGTTCCGGGTGTTGCACGAATTGCAGGGCGATCAGTTGCAGGTACTGGCGGATTTGTTCTACGGCAGGATGCATGGAAGGGAAATGTGGGTTATTTCCGTTACCCTACTATAAAACCGCCTGATTGAAAAGATGCAATTCCAGACATTCCCTGAAAAAGAAAGTCGCCCCGGCCGTAAAACGACCGGGGCGCCCCAACTACCCTATGAAACTGGATCCGTTAAGATCCAGAGAGCTTTTTTAACGAGCGCTCACCTGCTCGAAACGCAATATAGGACAGGAAAAAGGGATAAGCAAGTATTTTTTGATTGAAACGATTGTTTTATTCAGGAAAAACAACATCGTATTTTTTACAATATCAGGCCGGAAAGAAGGTTATTGTTATTGTAACGAAATCATCTGCCGGGAAGCAGTTCATAAGTGAAGCCCTTAAGGTATTCCGTTTCCGGAATGTTCAGTAAAATTGGATGATCCGGTCTTTGGCCGTGTTGCTGTATCAGGCGGAGGGTGGCGGGCGCATCGATGGCGGCGTCGAGAACGCTTTCCCGGAACAGGTCCGCCCCGGTGTGGTGGGAGCAGCAGAAGGTGGAAAGAATGCCGCCCGGGGCCAGAAGCTTCATGGCGCGGAGGTGGATTTCCTTATACCCGCGCATGGCGTCATGCACGGATTTCTTGTTTCTGGTGAAGGAGGGCGGGTCCAGGATAATCAGGTCCCACTTGTGCTCCCCCCCGTCCCGGACGAGGGCCGCCTCCTTCTTCAGGAAATCGAACGCGTTATCCGTAACGCCCTGCACGGAAACCCCGTTCAGCCGGGCGTTGCGCGCCACGGCGTCCATGGCGTCCTGGGAGACGTCCACGGCCGTTACCTCCGCGGCTCCGGCAAGGGCGCAGGCCAGCGCAAAGCCGCCCTGGTTGCAGAAGCAGTCCAGCACGCGGCGTCCGCGGGCAAAGCGCGCCACGGCGGCGTAATTGTCAAGCTGGTCCAGGTACAGGCCGGTTTTCTGCCCCGTCTGGAGGTCAATCATGAACTGGACGCTGCCGCTGCGTGCGGAGAAGGGTTCCGGTTCCTGCCCGCGCGCCACCCGGACGGAAGGCTCAATGCCCTCCGCCGCCAGCATGGGGGAATCGTTCCTGACAATGATTCCCCTGGGGGAAAGCAGGTCTTCCAGAACGTTCAGGATGATGGGAAGGCGGCGCTCCATGGCGATGGTCAGCGTCTGGACGACCAGGTAATCCGCGTAACGGTCCACGATCAGGCCGGGGAGGCCGTCAGACTCGCTCCAGACGAGGCGCGTGAGCGTTTCCTCCGGCAGCCACTGGCGGCGCAGTTCCACCGCCTGGCTGATGCGCCTGGAGAAAAAGTCCCCGTCCAGTTCCTGCTTGCGGCGGGAAAAACGCCTGGCGACGATCTGGGAATGGGGGTTGAACATGGCGGAACCCAGGAAGCGGTCCTTGAAATCCTTCAGCGCCACCACGTCCCCCGGCTGGGGATTGCCGAAGACCTTGCGCACTTCCGTGCCGTAAACCCAGTCGTGCCCCTGGAAAAGGCGTGCCCTTGGAGAAATAATCAAACCTGCCATGTCAGGAAAGGCAATACATGATCAGGGTGGAAAGTTCAAGGGTAATGCGGAGGGGTGCCGCAAGGGCCGCGGCTGGGGAAGAGGATGTCTGTTAAAGGAGAAAAGCTTTTTTCTCTTCCCGTGCTGTGTACGCCCTTGCGGGAAAGAAGAGGTAAGCTCCCTGCCGTGCTCCGGATGATGGTTCGGGAGGGAAGGCCGGGAGAAACCGCCTGTTGGCTGGACGGAAAGCGAAGCATGAAACCCAAGGGACGGATGATTCTGAAGGACGAACGGCTCCCCCCCTGCTTCCAGCTGGCCGTTTTCCATTTAAGCCGTAAACCTCCGCTGTTTCTTGATGGCCGCACCCCGGAAACAAGGGCCTCCCGGCCCTCGTAAATCAAAACAAACCGGGTTTTCCCTCCTTGGCAGCCGGGAGCGCCGCAAATCTTTGCGGCAACTGAAAGGAAACTGGATGGTGGCGGAGCAATATTAAACATGGCCTTTTCTGATATAAAGGCGCGTCTTTCAGCCGCATGTCCATCCGGCTGTGGCAGAAGCCTGCGGTCATTTTCCGCAGCGGGAAGGGTGAAGGCTTCCGTTCCCTGGAATTTTCCGTACAAGTGGATCAATGCGCATCATTCCGGGACTATTTCGGTTGAAAATGCCCGGAAACGAAGTAAAATGTGGCGCGTTATGAAAGTAGAAACTTTTGAAACTCCCCAGGATGCTGCCAAGGCTTTGGCAGGAGAAGTTGCGGAACTGATCCGTACGCGCGCCGCCGAAGGCAGGAACGTGGTTCTTGGCCTCGCCACGGGCGCCACTCCGCTGCCCTTTTATGCGGAGCTGGTCCGTCTGCACAAGGAAGAAGGCCTTTCCTTCGCCAACGTCATCTCCTTCAATCTGGACGAATACAGCGGCCTGGACCACGACCATCCGGAATCCTACTGGTACTTCATGCACACCAATCTCTTCAACCACATCGACATGAAGCCGGAGAACATCAACCTGCCCTCCGGCACGGTGAAGGGTGACGAGATTGCCGCCCACTGCGCCGCCTATGAACAGAAAATCAAGGACTGCGGCGGCATCGACCTCCAGATTCTCGGCATCGGCCGCACCGGCCACATCGGCTTCAACGAACCCGGCTCCGACGATACCACCATCACCCGCCAGGTGCATCTGGACGAATTGACCCGTTCCGACGCCGCCCCCGCTTTCGGCGGCATTGAAAACGTTCCCACCACGGCCATCACCATGGGCGTGGCCACCATCATGGGCGCCCGTGAAGTGGCCCTGATGGCCTGGGGGGAAAAGAAGGCTTCCATCGTGAAGAAGGCCGTTCAGGGTCCCGTGACGGTGGACGTGGCCGCCTCCTACCTGCAGAAGCACCCGAACGCCAGGTTCCTTCTGGACAAGGGCGCCGCTTCCCTGCTGTAACCCCTCCGTTTCAACACGAACACGCCGCTTTTCCCGATTGGTGGGAAAGGCGGCGTTTTTTTGATGAAATGAAGGAAGGCTGAATCTTCTTTTCCAGCGGGGAGATGCCGGAGAGTCTCGCGTCATGTTCAGACGGAGGGTTCCAATGAATAAGGATTTTGTGTCATTGGGGGAAGCGCGGAACGGATGTGGCTGTTCCGGCGTACGCAGGGCGGCAGGGAAGGGAGAGGAACCGTTTTTCCCCTCTATGGCCAATTCGGCAGGATGAATGAAGAATGGATTTTTACATAAACTTGGCAATGAATGAGTTTAGGTATTGGTCGGGGATATGGTTTCCTGGTTCCGGAGATGGCTCTGAAGTCCGGAGGAAAACCCGGAGTTCCTACTGAAAATTCCCTTTAAAAAGGGAGCGGCAGGTTGGTCATTTAACCGGCTGCGCGTTTTTATTAAGATGGAGTGATGCATTGACAAAGGTTCTGTTTTCCGCGCATGGTTGAAGTGCCAATAAATGGAAAATAACATATGGCCGGCAGTGTATCATTAATAGTTCATTCATGAATTACAGATGATGGCCGGTTTTATATATAGAACAGGAGAAACAGAAAAATGAAACAAATGAAGATACTGATGGTCGTCACCGGAACCGGGATGTTCCCCGACGGAAAAGATGAAACGGGATTATGGCTCAGCGAGCTTACCCACATGTACGACAGCGCGAAAAAGCAGGGATATGACATCGTCATCGCAAGTCCGAAGGGAGGCGATATCCCGGTTGATCCCACGAGCCTGAAGACGATGTACATGGACAAATTGTCCAAGGAATACTGGGACGATTCGGAATTCCGGGATGTGCTGCGGCACACGAAAAGCCTGGATGAAGTTTCCGGACAGTTGTTTGACTGCATTTACTTGG
Source organism: Akkermansia muciniphila (assembly GCA_947624785.1). Taxonomy (GTDB): domain Bacteria; phylum Verrucomicrobiota; class Verrucomicrobiia; order Verrucomicrobiales; family Akkermansiaceae; genus Akkermansia; species Akkermansia muciniphila_F. The sequence goes on from CANQLV010000021.1 coordinate 23,325, forward strand.
CCGGAGGCCACGGCGCGATGTTCGATTTTACGGATAACGCCGTTCTGCAGGAACTCATCAAAAACCACTATGAAAATAATAAAGTAGTTGGTGCCATTTGCCATGGCGTATGCGGATTGTTAAACGTGAAGCTCTCGGACGGACAATATCTGGTAAAAGATAAGAAGGTCACGGGATTCAGTTGGTTTGAGGAAGGTCTGGCCGGAAAGAAAAAGGAGGTGCCTTTCGATCTGGAATCCGCGCTGAAGGAACGGCGGGCGGATTACAAGAAGTCATTGATTCCGATGATGCCGGAAGTAGTGGCCGACGGAAATCTGATCACGGGCCAGGACCCGTTCAGTTCGGAAAAGATGGCTGAAACGGTCATGGGCCGGTTTAATCAATAGCAGTTGGCGGTGAATGGCATGAATTTGGAAGAAGCCTTGAATTACCGTCGGGCCGTGCGGGTATTTGATAAAAATAAACCGCTGGACCCTGAAAAGGTGAAACACTGTCTGGAATTGGCCGCCCTGGCTCCCAGCAGTTCAAACATGCAGTTATGGGAATTCTTCCAAATCACCCGGCCCGAATTGATAGCCCGTGTTGCCGGGGCCTGCCTAGGCCAGCTGGCTGCCGCCACGGCTTCGGAAATAGTCGTTTTCGTGACGCGGCAGGACCTGTACCGGCAGCGGGCGCAATTCGTTCTCGAATTCGAGCGTGGAAACATCCGGCGGAACAGCCCGGAGGAACGCCAGGCCAAACGCATCAGGGACCGGGAATTATACTATGGAAAGCTGATGCCGTTCCTCTATGCGCGCTGCTGCGGTATTTTGGGAGCTTTCCGTGCTTTGCTGGCCAGGGGAATAGGCCTTTTCCGCCCCATGATGCGCGAAGTCTCGGAGTGCGATATGCGCGTCACGGTCAACAAATCCTGCGCCCTCGCCGCCCAGACGTTCATGATTGCCATGGCCGTTGAAGGATACGATACCTGCCCGCTGGAGGGATTTGACAGCAAGCGGATGAAAAAACTGCTGAAATTGCCTCATGGCGCCGGGATCAATATGGTAATCCCCTGCGGCATACGGGACGGAGAGAAAGGTATCTGGGGCGAGCGGTACAGAGTCCCGTTCGATGAGGTGTACCATAGGCTCTGACCCGCCGGGGAAGGAAAGTTTCGCTCCGCCGGCGGAGTGCGAGAAGAGGAGGACCGCCTGCGCTGCGTTCCTGGGGCGCGGTGTGCCTCACAGGAAAAGGGCTCCGGCTACTTGAGCCACGCCAGGAATTCATGGTTGCCGTCCGTTCCGGTGATGGGGGAGGGCTCGCAACCCATCCAGGAGCGGTTCAGCTCCTCCGTGACGAAGGCGCGTATGGAGTCCACCGCCCGCTGGTGCAGGGCCGGGTCCCGGACGATGCCGCCGGGACCGATGTCCTCCGGCTGGAGCTCAAACTGGGGCTTGATGAGTACCAGGGCATCCCCTCCTTCCTTCAGCAGGGGGAAGGCGGCGGGCAGGATTTTTTTCAGGGAAATGAAAGAGACGTCGGAAACGATCAGATCCACCTGCTCCCCGATGTCCTCCGGAGTCATGTAGCGGGCGTTGAATTTCTCCTTCACGACGACGCGGGGGTCCTGCCGCAGTTTCCAGACGAGCTGGTTGGTGCCGACGTCGATCGCGTGGACTTTGACGGCGCCATGCTGCAGCAGGCAGTCCGTAAAGCCTCCGGTGGACGCGCCGATGTCCAGGCAGACCTTGCCTTCCGCGGAGACGGGGAAGGCGTTCAGGGCGCCCTCCATTTTCAGGCCGCCGCGGCTGACGTAGCGGGGGCGGTTCCGAATGGCGATTTCCGCGTCTTCACTGACCTTGAGGCCCGGTTTGGTGGAGGGGTGGCCCCCCACGCTCACCTCTCCGGCAATGATAAGCCTCTGGGCCAGTTCCCGGGATTCTACGAGATTGCGGGAAACCAGAAGGACGTCGAGTCGTTGCTTGCTCATGATTCGGAAGGAGGGTGCGTACGCAGGTATTTCATGAAACCGCATGGGGAATCAAGAAAAACCGCGCGCAGAAAGGCATTTGGGGGTAAAAAGGCGCCATGGCGCGCGCTGGAGCATTTTACCATTGATTCAGCGTGGATTTATACGAGACTTTCCGGCGAATGGAACACCGCTACAGGCAATTGATGCGCAAGGTCAGGCTCTACCTGCTGACGGAGGTGCGTAAAAAATCGTGGACCAGCAAGTTCCTTTCCGCCAGGATTTTTGACCCCGTTTACTGGTCATGGAACAGGCAGTCCGTGGCTACGGGCGCCGCCTGGGGCGCCGCGGCGGCGATTGCCCCGCTGCCCATGCAGAGCCTGTGGGGCGTGTTTGCCTGCCTGTGGCGCAAGGGGAATATTCCCGTAGCCATCCTGATGGCGTGGCTTTCTCCCCCCGGGTTTACCTTCTTTGCCATTCCGGCCCAGTGGTGGCTGGGGTGGTTCCTTTTTTCCATCGTGGGCCTTCCCACATCCGGAGCAAACTGGCAGATGCTGAAAACGGCGGTGCAGCAGTGGTCCTGGGCTCCCTTTGACGGTCTGGGCATCGGCATGGTAAGTCTGGAATTCGTGACGGGCTGGATTATTTCCAGCGTCGTATTGGGATGCCTGTGCTATGGACTGGTGCAGGCTGTCTGGGGGATAGGCCATTTTCTGCGCAGCAGGAAAAATTCGGGTAACCCTTCTTCCGGAGATGGGAGCGGCCGATAAAGTTCTCTCCATTCGCTACGGACAGGAGGAAGGAACAGTTGTCAGCATGAGATAGGGACATATTTTATAGATTCCCGTAACTTCGAACTATCTTTTTTATTGACTTTTATGGCACAAATATTATTTTTCAGGTATCCTCATCTGTATGATGATGTCTTTCTCTGTTGATTCGCTGTTCAAAAAATATTTACACTGCCTGATCTTTCTTTGGTTCAGCGGGGTTATACTACTGAGTGGTTCTTATTCTCTGGCAGACGAATCGTTGCCTGATGGGAATACGGGAGAACTCTCCATTGAATCGAAAACTACCCTTTATTCCGCTGATTGTTATATCAAAGGAGAAGAAAACGAGGATGATAAAAAGAGAACTTCCATAGGTATTGGAGAATCCTTTACTCTTACGTTGACGGGAAAACCCATGGGAGATATTGAAGAATTGACATGGGAATTTGTTTCAGGAAAGGAATTGGTGAAAGAAAATGAAGAAAACGACTTTAAAGGTAAAACGGAAATTACATTGACGGCTAGAAAAGATCTGACGCCCGATCAACTTAAGAACGAATCCTGCATCGAACTGAAAGTTACAACAAGCGAAGGTCTTATAGTGACCATGCAAAATCCGATAGCCGTATTTTTTCCCACCGGAATGACCGCCGCACATAGGGGAACCGGGACACCAGAGGTAGGTTGTAATAATCGGGGCTCTACGCAACCTTCAGCCCAACTGGTTGTTACATTGCAGCCTACGAACGTCTCCTTTAAAAATATTAAAATCATTGAACGGGATTTGGGCTCCGATCCCAACAATCCTCGAAAAACTCTGGATCCTGGCCATACAGGTCGGGGAGTTGATAAAGTAATAGAAATTAACAAGGCGAATCGGTTTGAAGATCATCTTAAAGGAACGGTTGCCCATCAGGATATTCAACAGAAAATACATATTTTGCCGCAGAATTGGAAATGGAAATGTTCCTGGCGCGTTCATAAGGGCAGGGGTGGACCAATAGCAACTTCTGGAAATGATGATGTGGGACAAATAGGAGAAGTTGTCGAACAAAGTTTTAAATTTTATTATATGCTCAATCCTCAAACGCAAAGAATAAGTGCCGTTTGTGGGGAAGTGTCGAAATTTGGATGTACGGCTCAGGCTTATTCAGATGGTACTGGAAATCATTATAACTATTTGGGACCTAAAGAAACGAATTAACGAAATTAGATTATGAAAATGCAGTCTTGTCTTCTCTCCCTCTTCATGGGAATCGTGGTTTCTTCACATGCGTCAGATTTTCCAGTTCCCTTGGAAAAACCTAGTAGTATCAAATCCTTAAGTGATGTTCCGGAAGATATCAAGGCCTTGGGTGTCTTGCTCAAGGAAAACAAGCTCGAAGAATTTTACAAAAAATCTAGGGAATGGCATCTCAAAAGTTATCCTCATTCAGAAGATATAGTATCTGTGCGGAAGTTTTTCTGGCTTGCCTACTATGTTTCCTTCGCGCCTCTTTTTCCTTTTGAGGATGATGATTGCAGGACAACGTCTTCCTTTAACGACAATATAGATTTACGGCTTTTGGGAGACGTTTTTGATCGTTTTCTCAAAATAGCCCGGAATGATCTGGATGAATTCACAACCCAGCAGCCCTTGAAACGGAAGGAATTGGCGTCTCTTTTCAGCCTTTATGCCGCCCGCATGCTGAACAGAGTTAGAAATGCCTATGTTGACGATTTGCCGGAACGGGAAAAGGTTGCCCGGCAGAATTATCAAAAAGCGGTTGCCGAACGCATGGAAAAAGCAACTACGCTGGAGGAAAAACTTGATCCGTTTGGAGCGGAGAGCGGAAGGATGGCTACTAATTTGAATAACAAAATAGTGGCCAACGACGGAAGGAATATGGAGATTAAAAGTACCGTCGAGAGGATGGAAAGGTATTTCGTGCCTACTTTAGTTCGCCTGTTCCCCGGAAAAAAGGGAGAGGTGATCAAATATATCCGCATGGCGGGCTATCAGGAAGGAGAAATCAATGACCTTGTGGACCGTACGGTGGGGCGGGATTCCTCCACGGAATTCCTGTACAAGGGACGCGGTAAAAAGGATGCTAGATAAAGTCTTGTTAATCCTTCTTTTTTGCGATCCCAAGTCCTTCGTGGTTGCGGCTGGAAGTTGAAATCACGGAGATTCCCCGGTGTGCCTTATGTAGGGCGAAGCCGGCGCATCGCTCCAGCCGTCAGACGGCCACTTCCATCAGCAGAACGGTTGAGTTCTGGACCGCTTCAATGGTGATGGAATCCGTATCCGTGATTCCGGCTCCGTCCCGGCAGTGCAGCACCGTGTCTCCGATCCTGATCTCTCCGTCTATTACGAAGACGTACACCCCGGTGTTCCGGCACTTGAATTGATATTCCCGTTCCACGCCCCGGTCCAGTTCCGCCCAGGAGAACCAGGCCTGCTGCATGATGGAGATATCCGTTTCCGGAGCCAGGAAGGTGGAAATCTCATTGTGCTTCAGCAGAGGCTTGATGTCGTAATCCCGGTATTTGGGGGGCGTGTTGACCCTGTCCGGAATGACCCATATTTGCAGGAATTCCAGGGGTTCCGTGGAACTGCCGTTGAATTCGCTGTGCTGGATGCCCGTTCCGGCGCTCATGACCTGGATTTCTCCGCGGGTGATGGTATGGCTGTTGTTCAGGCTGTCCCCGTGGCGGAGCTGTCCTTTCAGGGGAATGGAAATTACCTCCATGTTCTTGTGGGGGTGGGTGCCGAAGCCTTCTTCCGGGAGAACCGTGTCGTCGTTGAGCACGCGCAGGGCTCCGAACTGCATGCGGTCCGGATTGAAGTAATTGGCAAAACTGAACGTATGGTATGTATTCAGCCATCCGTGGTTGGCGTGCCCACGGGAAGATGCACGGTCAATGATGATGTTCATGATTGATAGGATTGGTATTGAAAGCGGATTCCCGCCTGTAGATGGTTTGACCGGATGGAACGAGGGGCTGTTCAAGGCGCATGACAGGATGTCCGTTGCCGTAAAATAAATCGGCAACACAAATTGATGGTGCAATGTCTCTTATTTTAAGGTAGCGTGTCGCGGTACCTGTGCAAACAAGACAAGGCGTATGGCTCATCGGACATTCATGAGATGGATCAAGGGATTGATTCCCACGGTGATTATTTTGCTGGGCGCCTTGGTGCTTGGGTGCATCTGTTATGTCTCCATCTGGGGCGCTCCCTCTTTTGTCGTGCAGCGCGTGGAACAGGCTCTGATGGAAAAAGGCATTCCCGTCCATATAGAGACGCTGAAGATTTCCCTGTGGCCCCGCGCCGTGGTGACCTTGAAGAATGTGGAGCTGCTGGATCCTGGAGTTCCTCCGGAGGCGCGCCGCCCCGTGGCCCTGCTGCATGAGGCGGACGTGGCCCTGAACTGGAAGGAGCTGATAGACGGGCAGGTAGTGCCGGAACGGCTGAACGTGAAAGGGCTGAACGTCCATCTTCCCGTGGACGCGGAAAAGCCGGAAAGGGTTTTTGCCACTGCGGGGCTGAATGCGGAGCTGGATCTGGGGCGTCCCGGCATGGTGGACATCGTGAAGGCTGACGCCGTGGTGCAGGGTATCCGCGTGACCGCCCAGGGGGCGTTTTCCATCGGGCAGGGGGATTCCGGAGATTTTACGCTGACGGTTGGGGACATGGCCGCCGTCAGGGAGCAGTTGAACCAGGTGTTGAAATACCTGGACCGGGTGAAGTGGCCGGAAGCGTCTCCGCCCAGCCTGGCCGTCAATTTGAGCGATGACCCGAAGGGGGGTGTGCGCGTAGGCATTGATTTACAGGCTCCTTCCCTGAGGTACGGGAAAATCCGGGTCAGGGATTTCCTGTTCAGCGGGGATTACGCGGATTCCGTCATCATGGCCAAGCGTTTTACCATGCGGGATGCGGAAACGGCCGGCTTCGTCAATCTTTCCCTCCAGGCCGATTTGAGGAAACGTTCCCTGATCTGGGATGTCCGCAGCACGGCCCCCCTGGTATCCTGGGCCGTGGCCATTGTTGATGAAGCCCTGGTGCCGCGTGAGATGAAGTTCCTGAGCGAGCCGCACGTGCAGGTATCAGGCCGCGCGGTTTTCACGGAGAACTGGGAGGGCGTGGAGCATCTGAACGTCATGGGTTCCGGTTCCATGGGCGCCTTCTCCGTGCTGGGGGAAAAGTTCCAGAGGGCCTCCTGCGATTTCAGCTATGAGAACGGCAATTTTTATGTGACGGATTTGGACATCCGGCACCCCGGAGGCGCTTTTTCCGGCAAGGTGATGGGCGTGGACGGGGAGATCAAGATAGACGTGCACAGCACGCTGCCCATGCATGCGATGCTGGATATGGCCAAGTCTATTGCTCCGGAAGACGTGAAGCTGCCGCCTACGCTGGAAATCAAGGGAGATCCTGAATTGAAGGTGTACGGCACCGTGGGAATGGGGAAGGGCTGGAAGGGGCCGTTCCGCGTGGACCGCCTCCAGATTGAGGCGGCCGTGATGGACGTCTCCTACCAGGGGGTGGAGTTCGCTTCCGCCGCCGCCAGGGGGGAATTGATCGGCCGCTCCATCAATGTCACCCAGTTGGACCTGGCGCGGGAGGACGGCCATGTGAAGCTGGAAGGGAGCTATCTGGGGACCGATCTTGTTTTCACGCTGGAATCTGATTTGAAGCCTGAATTGCTGGTGGCCCTGGCCGGGAATTGGGCGTCCGTCCCCGAGAATTTGAAGCTGCCGGAAAAAGCTTCCCTGTGGGTGCATGGCAGGCTGGATATTCCGGAAGGCAAGCCTGTGGAGCCCACGCTGGTCCGGGCGCGCATCAATGCGGAGGATCTGGCTTGGAACAAGGTGCCCGTGAAAACGGCGAATGTGGAGGTGGAGTACCGCCCCAACCAGCTTTTTGTGCAGAATTGCCGGATCGGGATGGAGAAGGGCGTTTTTGAACTGTTCGCCAACGGTTTTCTGGACGGCCAGATGTTCGTGATGGGGCAGTCCACGGTTCCTCTGGAAACGATAGACCGGCTGCTGAGCATGAAGGATGACGACTTTTTCATGAGCCGCTTCGCCTTCCGCAAGGATTCCGGACTGGAGCTTTCCTTCCAGGGGACGCTGGGCCTGTACAATCTGGAAAAGGCGTACGATTTGCAGGCCACTGTTTCCGCGACGAATACGCGGTACAAGGGCGTGGACCTGAAGTCCGCCCGGGCGGATGCCCATCTGGTGACGGACCAATTGGTGCTGACCAACGTGACGACGGTGGTTTCCAACGGGAATTACCTGTCTTCCGCCGGGTTGTCCGGCGGCCCCCCTGAATGCACGCTCAAGGCCAAGAGCATAGATTTCCGCTTTGTCCAGGATACGGTGGAAGTGCTGGGCATGGAGGGGCAGGCCTACCCCGGTTATACCATGCGCATGTTTTCCGACAGCGCGGCCAAGGTTTTGAAGGAGTTTGTCTTTACCCGGCCCGTGACGCTTTCCGGCGGAGGCATGTTCCCGATGGGGGACGACATGAAGCTGATGAAGGGGCGCATCCGCTTTGACGCCTCCGCGGGGCGCGTTCGCTATCCCTTGCTGGGAACCACGCTGGATCTTGGAGGGGCGAAAGGGGAAATTCTTATTTCCCCGCAGTGGGTGGTTGTGGACAAGATGAAGGGCACCATCTGGGACGGCTCCTTTACGGGCCGCGTGCTGGCGCAGATTGACGACGGGGACGCCCTGAACGGTTCCTTTGTCCTTCAGGACATGAACCTGACCTCCATCGGGAGATCCTACGGCAAGAAGATGGAGAAGGCCACCGTGCACGGGGCCATTGAATTTTCATCCAAGGGAGGCAATATGAACTCCATCCAGGCGAAGGGGGAGGCCGCCCTGGTGCACGGGGACCTGGTGGAAATCCCCCTCTTCGGCTTTTTGGGGGAAGCCCTTTCCAATTATATTCCGGGCCTGGGCCACCTGATCAATTACAAGATCACCAGGGCCGACTGCGATTTTTCCATTGAGAAGGGTTATATCCGCACCAGCAATTTCTCGGCCAAGGGCAGCAATATGTCCCTGGAAGGCGGCGGCTGGATACGCCTTGCCGACTTGCAGGTTAATTCTGATTTCAAGCTGGGGCTTCGCGGCCTGCCGGGACTGATTACCTCTCCCGTCTTCCTGCTGGCGGGGGGATTGTTCCAGGTGCGCGGCACGGGGCCTTTGAGCAATGTTTCCTGGAGCTTCGCGCCGTTCTCCGGCGGAAAAGCCCCTGTTCCCCCCGCGGCGGCTCCCGCCCGGAGGAGGTAGAAAAGCGTCATGGAGCGCCGCATGCCCATGCGGCAACTGAACGGAAACGCGGCAGCAAGCCGCGGTCTTTTATATGCCTCCATTGGATTGACGTTGCCCTGTTCATCCTGTCCGGAACGTCCTTTTTGACCCTTGTTTCGCGGGAAAGGACGCCAGCGGCTCTCCTTCACGCAGCAGGGCCGTTCCGGCTCTTGTCCGCAACGGCCCTGTTAGTCCTGAAGAGCGCGGAGCCTTGACGCTCCTCTCTTCACTCTCACCCCCCCTTAAAAGTCATACCGGTAGCCGATACTTCCGTTTACCGAGTTCGCTCCGTCCCGGAAGTCCGCGTTCCCGTTCAC
>CANQLV010000022.1 GCA_947624785.1 Akkermansia muciniphila
TGTGACGATTTCTTAACCAGGTTTCTCTTCCGCACCATGGGGGCGGGAGGGTATCACTTCACCGTCTTCCGGCATGAACGGCACTACCGTCCGGGAAGCGGAAGACGCAACAAAACAGAAAAGACGCCATGAAATTTGTCGCCAAAATCCTGACCATCGCAGCCGCTCTCAGCACCCTGAGCATGGCCGCTGAGAAAGTAACCGTTGACAGCAGCATCAAACCGTATGCGCCCACCAGCGGCGTTTCCGGCAACCTGAGCGCCGTCGGTTCCGATACGCTGAACAACCTGATGACCCTTTGGGCTGAAGGATTCAGCAAAAAGTACCCCAGCGTCAAAATCGGCGTTGAAGGCAAAGGGTCTTCCACGGCTCCCCCCGCCCTCACGGCAGGGACGGCCCAGCTCGCCCCCATGAGCCGCCAGATGAAGCGGGAGGAAATTGCCGCCTTTGAAGCCAAATACGGCTACAAGCCGACGGAAATCAAGGTGGCCCTGGACGCCGTGGCCTTCTTCGTTAACAAGAACAATCCCATCCAGGCCCTTTCCCTGTCGCAGATTGACTCCATCTTTTCCTCCACCTTCAAGCGCGGGGGCTCCAACATCTCCGACTGGGGCGACGCGGGCGTTCCTTCCATGAAGGGAAAAGCCATCTCCATCTATGGCCGTAACAGCGCCTCCGGCACAAACGGCTTCGTGAAGGAAATCGCCCTGAAGAAGGGGGACTACAAAAACTCCGTGAAGGAACAGCCCGGTTCCTCCGCCGTCGTCCAGGGCATCAGCTCTGACGAACAGGGAATAGGCTACTCCGGCATCGGATACGTCACCTCCGGCGTGAAAACCCTTTCCCTGGCGGAAAAAGGCGGCCAGGTAGCCGTGCAGCCCTCTTACGACAACTGCATCAGCGGCAAATATCCGCTTTCCCGCTACCTGTTGATTTACGTCAACAAGAAGCCCGGCGAACCCCTGGACACCCTGACCAGGGAATTCATCAAGTTCATCGTCTCCAAGGACGGCCAGGAAATCGTGACCAAGGACGGCTATTACCCGATTCCCGCCAAGGTCAGCGCGGATGTCCTCAAGAGCATTGAATAAACATCCCTTCCATACGCCATAAACATATGCCGGGGCAGGACTGCGGCCTTCCCGCCGGAGTCCTGCCTCCAACTCCCCTCTCCATCGCCTGCCGTCATGAGCGCCAATGCCCCCTCTCCCGCGCCGCCCAAAAAGCCCAAACCCGTTCCGGAACGCTTCCAGGTGGCAAAAACCACGCTGTGGTTTGACCGCATCATGACCAAAACCATCATCGGCGGGGGCTTTACCGTCATTTTAGCCGTTTTCGGCATCCTCTTTTTCCTGCTAGCCGTCACCATTCCCCTCTTCCAGGGCGCGGACGTGGAAGAACGGCAGCGCCTCTCGCCGTCCTCCCCGGTCCAGGGAACCTGGGGCCTGGACCCTTCCGGCACGCTCCCCTTCGTCTATGATAATGGAAAAAACGTCTTCTTCCTGGACAAGGCAACCGGGAAACTGAACCCCGTTCCCGTATCCCTGCCGGACGGGGAAACCGTCTGCGCCCATTCCTATGATTCATCCCTGACGGCCTACCCCGTCGCCACGGAATCCGGCAAGGTAGGCCTCGTCTCCGTTCATTCCGGGCTCAACATCCACGGCCAGGCGAACGCCCACGGCCCGGACAAGGCCGGGACGGAAACCAGCCCGCTCTATCCCCTGACGGAAAGCGGCTCCGTCCCCGGCAGAATATCCCGCATAGCCTATGCGGACGCGGGGGAACGGAAAATCTTCACCGCGACCGCGGAGACGGAACAGGGTCCGCGCCTTCTGCTGATGACACTGGAAGAATCCCGCTCCCTGCTCCATGAAGGGGAGCTGGCCCCTTCCGGCTTCCATGACCTGACGGACCAGCTTGAAGGCCGGCCCGTCACCCTGCTGCCCGGCGCCTCCGGAGACAGCCTCGTCATTGCCACGGATACGGACAAACTCCTTTACTTCTCCTTTGATGAAGACAGGGAAACGTGGGTCAAGCGCCAAACCATTCCGTCCCCCCTAGGAAGCGGAGAAAAAATGACCTCCGTCAACTGGCTCTTCGGAGACATGTCCCTGGTGGTAGGCGGCGACAGGGGAAGTCTTAAAATTTTCAGCCTGTATCCCCACCCCCGCCCGGACGGCTCCTCCCTGCGCCTCTTCGGGCAGACCAGGCAGTTCTCCCCCCTGGACGGCCCGGTGCAGCATTACGCCGCCTCCGGCATCAACCGTTCCTTCCTCGTCTCCGCTCCGCGGGAACTCAGGCTCTGCTACGGAACCACGGCTGATATCCGCTGGAACAGCGACCCGCTGGAATTCACCCCCGTCCAACTGGCGGCCAACACCGAATTCAACTCCGCCATTGCCGTGGACGCCGGGGGAAAGGTCCACTTCTTCTCCATGGAAGACAGGCATCCGGAAGCAGGGTCCAAAGCCCTGGTCGGGAAAATCTGGTATGAAGGGTATGACTCCCCCAAATGGCTCTGGCAATCCGTGGGCGGCACGGACGACTATGAATCCAAGCTCTCCCTGATGCCCCTGGTCTTCGGCACGCTGAAAGGCACCCTGTACGCCCTCGTCTTCGCCGTTCCGGTGGCGGTCCTGGCCGCTATCTACACGGCCCACTTCATGGCTCCCGCCGTCAAGCGGGTGGTAAAACCCGTCATGGAAATCATGGCCTCCCTGCCCTCCGTGGTGCTGGGCTTCTTCGGAGCCCTGTACCTGGCCCCAAGAATGGAAGACAAGGTGCCCGCCCTGCTCTGCATGGCCGTCCTCATCCCCGGCCTGGCCGCCCTCATCGCCTGGTTCTGGACCACACGGCCCGCGGCCTGGCGCAACAAATTCAGCCGCGGCGTGGAATACATCGTCATGACTCCCGTCATTCTGCTCTGCGCCTGGTTCTGCTGGGAGTACCTGGGCTACTGGCTGGAACAGCCCTTCATCAGCCTCTGCCGCGGCGTCATGAGCCTGTGGGGCGCGGGGGACTTCCAGGCCGCCAGCTTTGCGGACCTGTGGCGCAACGGCTTCGGCATGCCCTATGAACAGCGCAATTCCCTGGTGGTAGGGTTCATCATGGGCTTTGCCGTCATCCCCGTCATCTTCACCATCTCCGAGGACGCCCTGAGCAACGTCCCCCCCTCCCTCATCGCCGCCTCGGAAGCCCTGGGCGCCAGCCGCTGGCAGATGGTACGCACCGTGGTGCTCCCGGTGGCCTCCGCGGGCATCTTCTCCGCCCTGATGATCGGCCTGGGCCGCGCGGTGGGGGAAACCATGATTGTGCTGATGGCCACGGGCAACACCCCCATCATGGACTGGAACATCTTTAACGGCATGCGCACCCTCTCCGCCAACATCGCCACGGAACTGCCGGAGGCGGCGCAGGACTCCACCCATTACCGGGTTCTCTTCCTGGGCGGCCTCATCCTCTTCTCCATGACATTCATCCTGAATACCCTGGCGGAAATCGTGCGCCAGCGGCTCCGCAAACGCTTCAACGTCATCTGAACCAGCCACTCCTCCCTTTCCCATCAATTCAGCCTCCATGAAACAGGACTTCAGCCTTCCGCCCGCACCCAAACGCCCCCTGGGGGAAGTCAACATCTGGCTCACCTCCATCGGGCTCTCCCTGGGCCTCATCATGATCTTCGGCCTGCTGGGCATCATCGTCTTCAACGGCCTGGAGGCCTTCTGGCCCAAAACCGTCCATGAACTGACGATCGCCCCCGCTTCAGAGGGAGAAAAACCGCTCTCCCTGTATGCCGGCATCACGAAGGACCAGACGCGCCACATTCCGGCAGACCCCGCCCAGCCCGGCTCCACCGCCAGGGACGTGCGGGAATACCAGCTCTTCACCGGCAACAAGGAAGCCTACGGGCAGTCCTACCGCTACGTGGACGCGCACAACGTCACCGCCTCCTCCACCCCAAAAGGGCTCCTGTGCCTGGAACGCATGGAGGGAGGAAAAGCCCTGGTCAAACCGCTGGAGCTCAAGCTGGCTTCCGGGGAAACCGTCCCGGCCTCCTCTCCGGAATTCATGAAGGCCTTCCGCCGCGCGCTGGACCGGGAAGCGGAACTGCGGGACGACATCAAGGCCATTGACACCAAAGACATCGGCGCCGTCAACACCAAACTGGCGGACGCCAGGCTGGACATCAAGGCCCTTGAACGCTCCTATGACATCCGGGAGGAAAACGGACGGCGCACGGCCACGCCCAGGGAAAACCCCATCCTCACGGACATGGACGACCCCGCCGGGGAACTGGACCGGCTCCGCGCCACGGTGGAACAGCTCAACGCGGAATATGCCCAATACACCGCAGAAGCGGGCAAGCTGAGGGAACAGCAGGGCCGCGACACGCTCATATACGCCCTGGGAGACGGGGAGAAGAAGGAAATCAGCATGGATAAAATCGTGTACGGCTACCAGCCGAACGATCTGGGCTTCTTCGGCAAATGCGGCGTCTTCCTCCACAACCTGTACCACTTCATCACGGACGACCCGCGGGAGGCCAACACGGAAGGCGGCATCTTCCCCGCCATCTTCGGAACCTTCATCATGACCCTGCTCATGAGCGCGCTGGTCACGCCCGTGGGGGTTATCGGCGCCATTTACCTGCGGGAATACGCCAAACAGGGAACCCTGGTGCAGGCCGTGCGCATCTGCGTCAACAACCTGGCGGGCGTGCCTTCCATCGTCTTCGGCGTCTTCGGCCTCGGCTTCTTCGTCTACTACCTGGGCGGGACGATTGACGAACTCTTCTACTGGAAAAAGCTGGCCGTGGACAACACGCCCACCTTCGGCACCTCCGGCATCCTGTGGGCCTCCCTCACGCTGGCCCTGATGACGCTGCCCGTCGTCATCGTCTCCACGGAGGAGGCCCTCTCCGCCGTGCCCCGCGGGCTGCGGGAGGCGGCCCTGGCCTGCGGAGCCTCCAAATGGCAGATGATCAAGCGCATCATCCTTCCCAGCGCCCTGCCGGGCGTCATGACCGGCCTCATCCTGGCCATGGCCCGCGGCGCGGGGGAAGTAGCCCCCCTCATGGTCACGGGCGTGGTCAAGCTGGCCCCCTCCCTGCCCATTGACGGGGAGGGCCCCTTCATCCACCTGGAACGCAAATTCATGCACCTGGGCTTCCACATTTATGACGTGGGCTTCCAGTCGCCGGACTCGGACGCCGCCCAGCCCATGGTCTTCGCCACCACGCTGCTGCTCATCCTGCTGGTGGTGGTCATGAACCTCACGGCCATCCTCATCCGCAACCGCCTGCGCAAAAAATACGCGGCCTCCAGCTTCTAACCCTATTCTCCTTCACCATCCCATGACTGAACCAGCCGCCGCAGACGACGATCCTATCATTAAAGTGGAAGATTTCTCCTTCTTTTACGGAAGCAAACAGGTTCTCTTCAACATCGGCATGACCTTTGAAACCAACCGGGTGACCGCCCTCATCGGCCCCTCCGGCTGCGGAAAATCCACCCTGCTCCGCAACATCAACCGCATGAACGACCTGGTCCCGGACGTCCGCCACCAGGGGGACATCCGCATTGACGGCACCAGCCTGTACGACCAGCGCGTGGAAGTCATCTCCCTGCGCAAGCGCGTGGGCATGGTCTTCCAGAAATACAACCCCTTCCCGAAGAGCATTTATGAAAACATCGTCTTCCCCCTCCGCGTGGCGGGACGCAACAGGCGCGCGGAACTGGATGAAACCGTGGAACGCAGCCTGAAAGGCGCCGCCCTGTGGGACGAAGTGAAGGACAAGCTGCACGAAAGCGCCTACGGCCTTTCCGGAGGCCAGCAGCAGCGGCTGTGCATCGCCCGCGCCATTGCCAACCGCCCCCAGATCCTGCTGATGGACGAACCCTGCGCCGCCCTGGACCCCATCGCCACGCTGAAAATAGAAGACCTGATGGAAGACCTGAAAAAAGACCTCACCATCGTCATCGTCACCCATAACATGCAGCAGGCCACGCGCATTGCGGACCGGACGGCCTTCATGTACATGGGGCGCCTGGTGGAATACGGGGAAACGTCCCAAATCTTCACCAACCCCGCGGAAAAAGAAACGGAAGCCTACATCACCGGCCGTTTCAGTTAAACGGTCCAACTCCCAAGCCATTCACCTTATGACACCTCCCGGCAATCACATCCTTCCCCACTATGACGCAGCGCTGGACACCATCCGCACCCGCGTCAACGCCATCTGCGGCAGCCTCCTGAAACACATGGACATCCTGGAACGGGTCATTTCCGGCCCGGACAGCGACGGGGCCAACAGCATTATTGCGGACGACGACCCCCTGCATGAAGAAACGCGTCAGGTCCTCTCCCTCTGCGCGAGCGTGCTCACCCAGTTCCATCCGCTGGGCCGCGACCTGAGGCTCGTGCTCACCTTCTCCCGCTGCGGGGACAAGCTCCAGGAATGCATGGAGGAAATAACGGGCATCGCCAAGCATGCCAAAGCGTCCATCAGGCACCAGGCCCCCCTCTGTCCGGACATTGTGCTCCCCCTGCTGGAAATGGCCGTCTCCGAATTCCGGGACGCCGCACGGTGCCTGGAAACACAGGACGTGGACGCCGCACGGGAAATACGCCTGCAGGACAAAAAACTGGACAAGGCCCACCGCAAGGCGCTGTCCCTCCTGGTCTCCCCTGGCAGGGAGGGCCACCCCTCCCTCAACGTCAACCTGCTCTTCATCATCCGCTCCATTGAGCGCATCGGGGACATTGCCAAAACCATCGCCGCCACCGTCGTCTTCCTGAAAGAAGCCACGGACATCCGCCATGGACGGGACAAACAGCCGTTATAGAAGAACGGAAGAGAATAAGATGCCCTACCGGATCATTCTTGTTCTTCGCGTGATTCATCCTTTGAAAAACGTCCATATCACCCAAAAAGGCTGCCATGCTAATCTGGAACGCATCCCCTGGCATCTCTGGAGAAACCAGAAACTTTAACAAGCTTCTTCCCTGATAGTCAAGCCATACTCCGCCTTATCCTCCTTCCCCCTAGAGGTTCTGCCCTTCATGCTGCACTTTCTTCTGGCAACGGCATTGGGACGGATTGATCTGCCGCATCCATCCCGCCCCAGTATATCCCCGTACTGGAGCGGATAAAAACAGGGAAAAGGATTTATCCCTTTCCATGCTCACTCTACCACGGGAAATAATTCCAAGCCATTCCCTCATGCCGGAGACGGCAAAAAGAAACAAAAAATGGACGTACTCCCCGTTTCTCCAAGAAACCGGCGGTTCTGCCCTGCCGGCCACTTCCAGCCATACGGAAATCATGCCGCAGAATAAAAAACTCAATCAGATTGGCTCATGCTCCTGACTTCCTTCCCTTGCAGAGCAGCATCCAGCTTCCGCGCCATCCCCAGCACCGGGTAGCCGGGATCGGTGGACAGCACCATGACGGCCGTGTTCCCCCTCAGAAAATACACCGCGGATTGTTCACTGCCTTTCATCAGAGCCCCATCCGGGCCCAATACCGGGCCGCACCCGAGGTCGAAATCACCTACCTTCCCCGGCTTTATTACCGTGGATGCCGCCACGTCCTTCGGGGCTCTCTGCGTATTACGCGGATCGTAGAAACGCAGTTTCAATAATAGTTCCATCGCCTCCTTCCGGCTGCGAGCATGCGCCACCAGGATTTCCACGCGTGCGCCGTGCTCCATCGTTTCCTCCAATTTCCCGCAGGGTTCCAGCTCCGTGTACACGCCGTTGCGCAGGTGGCCCACTCCCTCCACCCGGAACGACTGGCCGCCCCACTTCTTCAGCAGGTCCAACGTAATCCGCCCCTCGTGCGCGTTCGGTATCACCAACTCTCCACTCAACGATTCCCCATGCTTCAACAGTTCCACCGGAGCCTGGGAAGAATTGTACGCCATCACCTCACCGCAAAGCGGAGGCATCTGGTAACAGGGTTCTTTTTTCCACTTTTCCAATTCCTTCGCTTCTTGTTCTTTCTTATATTCTGCTTCCTTCCGGAGCTTCAAATCAGCCAGCATTGCCTTTCTTCTGGTCAAAGCCGCGGCCACCTCCTTTTCGTCCGCAGGCCCCCATGTAGACCGGTCCAAAAAGAAATCGAGAACACATTCGGCAAGCTTGAGATTCCATATATCCCGTTCACGCGGCCCTCTGATAGAAAGCCCTAAATTTCCCCTTGTCGCATACAAAAGAGTTTTTGGATATTTTTTCATATCCTTGAATATACAACAAGTTCCTTCCTTTCCCCATACATCTTTCAAGGTCATTCGATTTGGGCTTAAAAGACCATTTTTTAAAAACTTTCTAGCTTTCCGCTCCGTTTCAAATAAATACATTTCTGCATAGCCTAATATATTTCCTTCCTTATCTATCAGTAACCAGCGCGAATTTTTCCGTTTTTCTCTAATAAATAGATATTCCCCACATTTTAAGTCCGTTTGAGGAATAACTATATCTTCTTTGGACCAGGTTTTTCGTTTCACCGGAACAGTTTCATTAAATCCCTGGTCTCCATCCATTTCTCCACAAATATCCAGCTCCATTTTTCCTGGAACTATGCCTCCAGGCTCAATGCGAAAGATGAAATCTGCAAAGGCTAGGCATGAACAGAGATAAATCACAGTAAGTAATATTTTCATTATTCAATAATCTGGTAAGAGTCTTCTGGCTGGGTCATCAGATATATCACAATAGGATCACAATCATAGACTACACCTTCGGATTCGGGTATATCATCAAGAGATTCTCTTGTTTCAGCTTCTTTTTGACTTTTTATATATTTAAACGGAATTTCACAATTCCGGACGAATTTTTCATTTTGGAACAACTTGATCGTCCGAATTCCATTCTTCCCATAAAATTCCTCTTCATTCAGTGTTCCATCACCACCTTTTCCCGTATACAGGGAATCGTATATCTTCCCATTCCATATGTTATAAGAATGATATAAGTATGTAGAAAAAGGAATACAACGATGAATCGTAGTCTTTATTCCCATTGTGTTTGAAAACACTTCCGTCAGAACAGCGGCATCCAGACAATTCACAATTTTCAACTTACTACCAAGATAGTCAGAAACTAGAACAGATTTCCCTTCAAACCATATTCCTTTGTCAGGATTATAGCCTCCTTGTGCTATTTTTTTCTTAACTGCACAGAGTACTGAAGATTCATCCTGGCATCCAATTGATGCACATTCTTTTAAAACGAAATCAAGCACATCTTTCCACGGCATTTTCTTTTCCCATGGACCAATCGGTTTCTCTAATACTACATAAGCCTTCCCTACGGAATAATCCGGCTTCTTTTCCAATTGTATGCCTTTATAGGTGATCGTGAATTCATGCGCCACCTTTCCCATGGCTACTTTCTTTTCCAACTTGGCGGCTTTGAAGGGAATTTTACTGTTGGCGTCAAAATTCTGATTGTCTGCTTTCTCCATGGTCAACTCTTTCAGGATACTTTCCTTTCCCTTTCCGACTTCCCCGTTGATTTTCACATCTTCCATTTTCAGTTCTGCCGGTTTGACATCAAAACAGACCTGAATCACCGGGGTGCTTCCCGATGCATAAAGAATGGCGGTTTCCTTATCGCCCGCATCCGCCTGATATTCCGGGGTGGAAATCAGTTTCCCCTTGGCATCCTCCGCTACCGGGAGAGAGGAATTTTCCTTGCCGTGCCGGAACGTCACGGACTTCACCTTGACCACCGGGGTAAGGACGTCAATATCCGCCTTGGCAGCCCCTTCCTGATTGGGAAGCTCTTCCTTGTTTTTTTCATCCAGCGGGATGTCCTTGTATTCAATGGAGCCTTTGACCTTGAATTTCTTACCCCAGCACTTTTCCGTCGTCGTGAATTCCATTTCTTCTTCCTCCTTCTCATCATGAGTCAAAGGCCCTTCCTTGGAATCCCATTTATAAATGGGTTTGCTCAGCTTGTATTCTTCCCGCGGCTTCGGTTTGAATTCATTGGTAATTTTCAACTTGACCTTCTCGGCAGCAGGCTTTCCAGTCGCCGTTCCCTTGCGAAACACGGCCAGTTCCTTCTCGCCATCCATGGCCCGGTTCTCTTTCGTCACTACCCTAATCTTGCTTCCGGTGATGAATTCGGAAGCAGCATGGGCGGAAATACTGAGGCAGCAGACCACCCACCAACATGATGTGCAATAAAATAACGTTTTCATGCTCTCTATTTCTGATGTTCCTTGATGTATTGGTGAATGATTTTTTTAGCTTTCAGCACGCGGGCATCCGTCGGAGCCATGTTCCTGAACTCTTTCCATTTGAACCCTGAGTGAGTCATGTTTTCACATTCCTCCACAGAGAAGGGAATCACGTTCGGGCTGTAGGGAGTCCACTCATGGGAACGGTACGGAGCAAAGTCTTCCTGATTGGATTCCCAGGTATCCTCCAGCATCCGGGCAGATTGTTCCCGGTCTGATGGAGTCCAATATCCCAGCCGCCACCGCCAGACGGATTTCAGATCATCCAGTCTGTCCGGATAACGCAGCAACGCCGTATAAGCACGGAACGCACAACGTTTCCACTGGTAGAGCCACCTGTTCCCTCCCTGGTCCCAGCTCTGGCAGGCGGACCAAAGAGAAAGCGCTTCCCGTGGAATATCTCTTAAGGATAAGTGGGCAACCGACGGCGGCTGCGGGTATCTTGGACCGTAAGCCGTACGCGGGCTACGGCTTTTCCGTGCCGAAGGATCCAGCCCCGCCAAAAACACCCCATTCAGAATCGTGTTCATGGAATTGTTCCTGACTACACGGAAACCATAGCACCCGCCTCCGCTCAGCAGGAACGTTTTATACACGCCGCTCCCGGAAAAATCCTTCACCCGGCACCGGGCCTGCACAGGGGACGCCAGCTGGCGCGTCAACTCCTTCTCCACACAATCCGGAGGCAATTTCAATTCCCGGAGGGCAAGGCTTCCAGTAAGAGCCTTGGGTGGCACGGCAGGCTTGACCAGTTTTCTGGCTTCCACCACAAAATCCCGGTGACCGTTCAGCTTCTCCCTGCCGTTGGGATTGTAAAAATACAGGGACACCAAATGCCTTCCTTCCGGCACCCGGACGATAGCCCACACATCCGGCCCGTCAAAGGAATAGGAATAAGCCTCTCCATGGTCGTCCCATTCCGCCTCCGTTCGTGTGCCGCTGGTGGGGCAAAACAGCACATTCCTGTTGTCCGGCTTGTTGACCCAGTGCACCCAGTGCCGCAGATCATCATTTTTTTTGCGGTGCGGCCCCATCCATCCGCCCGCAGAAAAGCCCCATGTAAACAGGTAGCGAACATTGCTGATGGGAGCATTCATGGCGCACAGCATGGCATAATTGATGCCGTACCGTTCGCACCAGTCCCCCTGCGTGCTCCAGTCTTCATGAAAATACGCCACCGGAGCGGGAACGGAAGAATCCGGCTGGCGGAACTGCCGCTCCAGCCTCCGGCACTCGTTCCCGTCCGCGTACGGCATGGGTTCCGGATGCTCCTTTCCTCCCGCCACAGCAGTCCTGGCAGACTGCTTTTTTCCCACCGTCCCCACCGGCAGCAAACCGCCTCCATTGGTTGCTGCAAATAACCTGCCGTCAGGAAGAGCGACAAATGCGCGGACCCATCTGGCACGCACATTGGGATTCGTATGGAGAACCCTTTTTTTAACCTTCATCGTGCGGTCGTCCAGCAACACCGCCCCCTGCTGTCGGAATCCCACCCACACCCCCTCGGAGGAAGGAAACAGTGCCGTCACGTAGTCCTCCGGTAAAAGATCGGGCACGGGATCAATCACCATGGATTCCACGGGACGGTAATCCTTAGGCATTCCGCCGAACAATCCCTTATTCTTTTCCTGAAAATCCTTTCCCCGCGTAAACAGGTACTTCCCATTGGTGCCTCTCACCAGCCCCGCATTGGTGCCTATCCACACAGTGCGTTCATCCTGGACGGCAATGGCATTGCACAAATTGGAAGGCAAAAAAGTACCGCAGCGTTCAGCCGGCTGCCTCATCCGCTGGCCCCGGTCCCAGTACCATCTGGCCTGCGAATGGCGCCAGTTTCTATAACCGTCCTTTCGGGAAGCACAACTGACGCCGCCGCATTGATAGGCGACATGCAAGTCTTCTTTGGGAGTAAAGGCCAGCGCCTCAATCTGATCCTCCAGCAATCCTTCCGCCCGGGTAATGCTTTTCCACGTCTTCCCCACGGGATCATACAGGGACAACCCGCCGGACGTCGCCAGCGCCACCAGTCCGCTCACCGGACTAACGCTGATCGCAAAGACACGCTCCCCCAGCAAGCCGGAAAGCTGGTCATACGTTTTCCATGATTCGCCATTCCAGACGGCTACCCCCTTATTGTCCGTACCCACCCATATCCGGCCCTGCAAATCTTCCGCAACAGCATAGCAATTCATGGTAGGAGGGAATCCCGGCTCCCGGTGCATAGAGCGCCAATTTCCGTCTTCCAGCTTCCAAACGCCCCCATCCTCCGCAGCGACCCATATATTTCCGTCCATATCCGTGACGGCATCCATTAAAAAGGGTGCAGGGCATGCGAAAATACGGCGGCCTTCTTCCCATACGCCTGCCCGGGTTCCATGACCGTCAGCCAAGGAAACATTCTCGTGGGAACATGCCAGCAACAGGCCTCCCAAAATAATAACAAATTTTAAACAGGGCAGCATTCATCTGTCTTAGTAAAAACTTAACAACAAAGAATCAATATTTATCTTTAACAATTTGACAGAAAAATTGTATTTTCCTGTAATTCCGCAAGGACAGACCATAAGCAAACCAGAGCCTCATTGTTCCCCTGCTTTCCGGCCGGTCATTCCGCCTTGCTCACACTGAAGCAGTACACGGCGGGGTTGATCAGGGCCAGAGGGAGGTAGAACACGGCAAAGGAGAGGGAACCGCCGTATAAAACCAGGCACAGGGCGGAAACGATAAACAGGATTCCGATTTTCAGGCTCCGCGGCCAGTCCTGGCAGTTTACCAGCCAGACCAGGGCTGCGCATATAAAGCCGATGACCACGCACAGCACCCCTCCCATGGTCAGGAATTGCATGTAGCTGGAACAGAATTGCTCCAGCCACCGCACATTGTCCGGGCCGGGGGGATTACCTTCCCAGGCAAAGACGCCCGGCGGCAGCAGCGCCCACAACAGCACGGAAAAGAACACCAGGCGGTTCGTATTAAGGCGATAGGTCATGCGGGGGTACGGTACCATTTCCGTGCAGGGGATAACAAGTTAAATCGGCTGTTCCTGTAAGCAGACAGTATTGGATACATCTTGAAATATTTTTAATTATTTGAATATCTCCGATTTATCATCACGTTAAAAATTTGATAGAATCATATTTTTTAATATTTCATTTAAAAATTGTAGACAAAAACAATAAAATAAAATAAGCCGGAAGAATAAGAGTAAATGATACCATTTATCTCTTTTACTTGGCAGGTTAAGCATCATTCTCTCCATCTGGTTTTTCCCGATTGCAGAGGCAATATCAAGCCGGTGGGAAAATGTGTCTCAACCTGTCAATTCAATTTTTCATGATTCTTTAACAATCATGAAAACAAAACAATCAATAACATGAATAATCATACAACAAACGAGCATGCAGAGACACTGGCAGACGATCCTGATTCTTATTCCAACGTCAGCATTAGACTAAAATGGACTTATTTGGGAATTGGAAACCAAATTATAAATCAGTACCTTCCCTATGTAAATGAAGGCGTGTACGCCTCTATTACCCATTTTCGCCTTATGCAATTCAATGGAAAGGTAAGAGTCAACGAGGCGACTCTGGCAACTATTCAGAACCCAATGATCGTCTCTTATGACAACACCTACACTACCCTTACCTGCTCCATACAAAACAGGTACAAGGATCGGCTGGCAGAACCGGGAGCAAGTTTGTCTCTCGAAGTCATTCCCGTTCTCAAAGCCTATATTAATTCAGTTAATAATAGAACGTATAAGTTTCTCCTGTTAGAAACTTCCTCCCGGGTTGATCATGGCTATCCGGGCCTGTGGGCACCTCCCCATTCCTCTACTGATCCTACTTTCCCAGTTTATCTATACTACAATGGAGATAAACGCTCTTTATTTTGTTATGCGGGTACCAGTCTTGTAGACAAAGGCAACAGGGAAGTACGGGCTTTGCTTCATCAACCTGAAGATGCTCCGTCAATGCTTTACATTTTCGGTTCTCCCGACATACCGCTTGTAAAAAGATATCACACAAGCGTCGGAGCAACCATGGGATCATCTCTATTCAGTGATGGAAGCATGACGCCATTAACCGGTGAAATACAAACCATTACTGCAATATAAAGTTGTATCGTTCATAGATATAAAAATCAAAGCAAAATACAGAATTTAATATATTAGCATAACCTCGGCCCATTCTGGCAGCCAAGGGCTCCGGCATAATGCCGGAGCCCTTTTTAATTTTCTCTTCATTGATCCTCTCGCTTTCCCTATATCATGACAGGGAAAAGCCTCTATTTCTGATTTTCAACAAACATGCTCCACCCATCCGCCTTTCATAGAATAAGCCAAATTCACAATGGAGCAAAGAATGGGTCTCCGGCGCCGTTGACGGCGATGCCGTCTATTTCCACCAGCCAGCCGGGACGGCAGACGGGGGCTTTCAGCAGCAAATGGGGGACGGCGGCCAGCGGGGATTCCATCAGGCGGCGGCTGACCGTTTCCCGGTCCGCCCAGTCGCGCAGGTACACCACGGCCTGTTTCAGGTCGGACAGGCTGCCGCCGTTCCTTTCCATCAGGGCGTTCATGTTTTCCAGGGTGCGGGCCGTCTGCCGCGCCACATCTCCCGGATGGACGATGTTTCCCTCCGCGTCAATGCTGGCCGTGCCGGAAAGGAAGTAGTGGGAGCGGTCCCCGTACACGATGCGGGCGCCGCGTTCAAAGGCCACCCGGTACAGGTGCGTGGGGGAAAGGTAGTCCGGAGCCTCCATGTAACGGACCTGCTCCGGCTTCAGCCCGACGATTCCCAGGCTGTCCATGTGCAGCAGGCGCCCCGGCGCTTCCGTACAGCCTTCAATCCCGGTGCTGGCGATGAAATGGCTTTTCGGCGTCAGCCCGTAACGGTCAAAGCGTGCATTGCGGCCTTCCACCAGTCCGCGGTAGTTGTTGTCAATGTCCCGGCAGTAAATCCAGGTGCGGTGGACCAGCTCCGGCACGGTTCCCCCCTGTGCGGCAGCCGCGCGGTCCAGCCAGAGGAATTCCTCCCGCATCTGGCCGCTGCTGTCCGGAGCGGAGGCCGTACGCCTGCCCGCCAGGAATAATTGGTAACGCGGCCGCCGGGCCGTCACTACCGTTCCCTCCTGGTCCGTTTTCCGCCTTTTTTCCAGCATTCCGCCGATGTGCCAGGCTTCCAGAGCCACGCGGGCCCCGTTCGCCGGAGGCTGCCCCACCACGGAGACATAGGAGCCGCGTTTTTCCGCCATCCGGCGCAGCGTTTCCGACTGGCGCACCGGGTCGCTGACATGGAAGCGGAGCAGGAATTCATCTTCCTCCCCGCCTCCCAGGCTGCGGTACCTGTCCATCAGGGAACGCAGTTCCTCCTCAAAGCACGCGCCCGGTTCCGCCGTCATGCAGAAGAACCGTTCCTGCACGCCTCCCTTTCCGTTCCATTCCATTTTTTCAGGTAAGTCCAACGCCATGGTTGCCTCCTTCCCCCTTTACAGGGACTGTACGTAATTGATCAAGTCCTCCAGTTCACGGTCGTTTAAAGAACTCGTCTTCCCACGGAGGTCCCCCGGATTGTGTGTCGTGATTGCTTCCCGGATCGTCTTCGCCCGGCCGTCATGCAGATAGGGAGCTGTCCGCCACACTTCCACCAGGGAGGGCACCAGAATGCTTTTCCCTTCATCCAGCCCTCTGGCCGTCCCCGTGGCCACCAGTTCCTTGGTAGTGAAGTACGGGTGCGGGTGGCACTGCACGCACCCGGCGGTTTTAAACAATTCCTTTCCCCTCCGCGCGGATTCGGACAGGGAGCCCCGCTCCACTCCGGGAGCATGGCACTGGGCGCAGCCCGCCTCCCGCGTCTGCTGCCTGGAAGGGGCATGCGCCATCAGGTACGGGCTGGGAACCTCCTTCATGTTTTTCAGGTATTCATTCACGCATTCCGCCAGTTCTCCGGAAGGCTCCAGAAACTGGATGTGCACGAAGCCCGCCGTCACGGCCACCTCCGCAGAG
This sequence comes from Akkermansia muciniphila, assembly GCA_947624785.1. Lineage (GTDB taxonomy): Bacteria > Verrucomicrobiota > Verrucomicrobiia > Verrucomicrobiales > Akkermansiaceae > Akkermansia > Akkermansia muciniphila_F. The sequence continues at coordinate 16,260 of CANQLV010000022.1, forward strand.
GCTCGGACGCCCAGCGTCATCACCGGGCTTGTCCGGTGGGAAAGGAACATGGTGCGCGTGTTTTTCGGGTTGCCCATGCCGTCATTCAGGAGGTCCCAGTTCAGGCCGTCCACCCGGCTGTCCGGGTGGCAGGTGGCGCAGCTCTGCCAGCCCTGGAAGCAATGAGAGGCGTCGTTGAAGTATTGTTCCCCCAGCTTTTCCCGTGAGGGTTGAAATCCTTCATTCAGGGCGATTTTCCGGGGTTGGGCGCCCGCCTTGAGGGGGACTTCCGCCAGCGCGTCCGAGAAGTATCCGGCCACATAAACGTTTTTCCCGTCGCACGCCAGGGAGCGCGGACCGTTCAGGGGCAGAGGAATGCGGGTGCGGAGGCCGTGCAGGAAGCCCAGCCTTTCGGAAACGGGTTCGTTTTCCCGGTTTTCCCGCTTCATGCGGTCCAGCAGGCCGGGAAAATCAATCACGGACAACTCATGCGTTCCCGCGTGGGTCACCAGCAGCTTTTCGCCGTCCCCGGAAAAGGCGACGCCCCAGGGGTTGGCCGCCCCCGCATCCGGGTCGTCCAGCAGGACGGGGTGCGGCTTGTCCGGCCGCTCCGTATCAATAATCGTCACGGCGTTCGTGTTCATCCAGCCGCGGTCCAGCTGCGTGGTAGGCACCTGGTAGCGGCTCAGCACGTGCGCCACGGCCAGATAACGGCCATCCGGGCTCATCGCCATGCCGCGCACGCCCTGCGTCCCGTTGGAGAGCAGGAAATGAGCCTCCTTCCCGTCTTCCACCAGGGTCAGCACAGCCGCCGTGAAATCCCCGTCCGCCTTCCCGGCGGGCAAATGGCTGGCGGCCCATATTTTCCTGCCGTCCGGGGAGACGGCCAGCGCCACCGGTTCACGGGGAACGTTCCAGGAATTCAGCACGTTCCCGGTGGCAGCGTCCATTTCCAGCACACGGGAATCAAAGCGGCACGCCACATACAACTTACCTCCGCGCAGCACGGGAGCCATGGGCGTATGCCCCGCCGGAAAGGAACCTTTCAGCGCCCCGCTTTCCAGGTCCACCACCTCCACCACGCCGCGCGGTCCGCCTTCCGCCACATAGGCGGTGGCACCGTCAAGCGCCATGCCGTTGGGCGGCTGGCCCAGACGGATGCTTTTCACCTTTTCCCCGGAAGCGGGATCCACCAGTTCCAGGGTACGGCTTTCATGCCCCAGCACGGCTACCAGGCGATTGAAAACCTTCACATCCACCGGGGCTGCGGGACCGGAGGCGGACGCCGCATCCTGCCTGCACGAGACGAAGTACAGCAGGCAGCAGAGGGCAACCGCGGAGGCGCAGAGCGTTTTTGTCAGTTTCATGGCCATTTCAGATTCAGTCTTCTATCATCACGCGGAACCCCACGTTGTACACGGGGCGCCAGCCGGGATACCCCCAGCGCCAGAAGGACGTGGCCCGCCGGGGGCGGTCATACCAGGAACCGCCGCGCACGGTACGGGGAACGCGGGAGTCCAGGCTTTCATTGCGCCCGTCCCCTTCCTTCCACGGGTAGGGCCTGTATTCGGAACGGGTCCATTCCGCCGCGTTTCCGATCATGTCGTACAGTCCGTAGGCATTCGGCTTGTAGCTCTTGACGGGGGCCAGATGGAGCTTCCCGTCATTATATTTTTCATCCCGCGGGACGAAGTCCCAGAAACGGTTGGGATTTTTAATCGGCCTGGGGTCCACGCCGGAAACGGCCAGCTCCTTCAGCGTCACGTCCCCCAGGTTGGCGTACGCGGAGAAGTCCGCATCCCGTTCCCCGAAGAAGAAGTCCGTATCCGCGCCGCCCCTGGCCGCGTATTCCCACTGCGCTTCCGTGGGCAGCGTGACCTTTTTCCCGGTTTTTCCGGAAAGCCAGCGGCAGAATTCCATGGCCCTGGTCCACGGCACCCGGATAACCGGAAAACGCGGATCGGCGTCCATGTCGTAGCCGGGCCTCACCTGGTCCTTGTAGTGCATGTCGTACCATCCATTGAGGTATTCCGGGTCAAAGCGGCGGTATTGCTCCAGCGTCACTTCCGCCTCTCCCATCCAGAACGGCTTTTCAATTTCCACCGTGGAAACGGGGCTTTCCGCAGGTGTTTCCCGTTCATTCCCCATCCTGAATTTTCCCGCGGGAATGCGGCGGAATTTCATGCTTACGCTGCCCCCCAAATCCACGGCCATCATTTCATTCCGCGGTTCCGGGACGGGCACGCTTTTTTCCCTGGCGGCGGGAACGGGCCTTTCCCTGTCAGGGATGAGTCCGCTGGCGTTTCTCCGGAACCTGGAGTCTTTCATCGTCACGTAATTCCGTTCCGCCCCGGAGAATTGCCTGTGCAGGTCATAGCGGCGTTTCAGCAATCCTTCATTGCGCTCTCCCGGCCATTCGCCCAGGTAGGGGGCGTTCATGTCCATCCACGTGACCAGGCGGTTCCAGTCCTCCTGCGGCATCTCCACGCCGTGATGCCCCTTTTTAAGGAGCTGGTAAAGTTCCGACGTATCCGCGAAGAACTCCGTGGGGGCCAGCCCCAGATAGTTCCCCTCCGGCCCGTTACGGCGCACGTAGGGGTGCAGGTTCCAGTACGCGACGGAACCGGGCGCGGGCGCGCCTTTAACGGCCTCCAGCGTCATGAAGTCCGGAACCCCTTCACGGGCCTTGCCTTCCGCGGTGTGGCAGCGGATGCAGTGGCGGTCCAGCACGGGCTGCACTTCATTCATGAAGGAGAAGGTGCGCGCCGGACCGTACCACGGGGTGATGCCGGCAGGCTTCTGCCGGGAGGCCATGGCCGCCTTGGCGGGCGGCGCATAGTTCTGCCGTTCATGGCAGCCGATGCAGCTTAACGTTTCCCCCGGCATGGCGGAGAACCAGCTCCGCATCAGCGCCAGGGCGCGCCCTTCCCCGTCCAGCACCTGGAGGGTCAGCGGCTGGTTGGCCGGAGCCGTAAAGATGGCGGACCCGTCAGGGTTCACGGGAACGGTGCCGTACAGCACCTTCAAGTCCCAGTTGCTTTCCATGCCCATGGCATAGTGGCTTCCCGTGTTGCGGGGGCTGTACTCGGACATGAACACGCGCAGGGATTTTGCCTCCCCCTTCGGCACGCCGGCCATGGCGCGGCCCCGGTACACGTCGGAGACATAGACCGTGGCCGTCCTGCTTTCCGGCTTCACGCGGTCATGCAGCACGGGCGGTTTTTTGCGCGGCTTCAGCGGCGCTGGGTCCGCATAAATGAAATAGGAGGAAGCCGTGAGAGGGACGATGTTGTCGTACACGTCGCACCAGACCACATTGGTCACGCCCTGGTTGCCGGAAGGGGAGGAGACGGCCAGGAAGGTTTCCTCATTCAGCGGATACGGTTCCGCAAAATAGGGAGTTTTCAATCCCTCCACCAACTGGTCCCTGGTGACGTTTTCCACGGGTTTTCCGTAGCCCGGGATTTTCTGCACGGCGCCTTCCGTGGCGGTGCGCCCCCGGTTCACGTCAAAGATGACCAGTTCCCCAAGGCGCTTGACACCATGGTGCCCGCTCACAATGCCCGCGAACATGCCCGGCCTGCCGGGAAGGGGGCGCGCGTTGAACAGGCTGTTGGGCCAGTAGGAGTTGGAGCCGTAGTATTCCTTCTGGTCGCTGCCGTCCGGATTCATGTGCATCAGCACGCGGCTGAAGTAGTGGGCGCTTTCCGTGTATTCCCAGCGCAGGAACATCACGCGGCCGTCCGGCAGCACGGTGGGGAACCAGTTGTTGTCCTGGTCAAAGGTGAGCCGCCGGGTCGTCTTTTTCTCCCGGTCGTAAAGGTGGATGTTGCCCACGTAGTCCACCCCGGTTACGCAGGGCACCCCCTGCATGCCGGAGGTGTTGATGAAGATGACGCGGCCATCCGGCAGGTAGCAGGAGTTGTAGCTGTCCGTATCCGCCGGCATGTGGGCGGTGAGGGCTTCCGTTTTCCCTGTTTTCAGGTCCAGTTCAAAGACGTCCCAGGGCCTGTTTTCCTTCTTGCCGAAGCGGTTGCCGGTGTACATGAGCCTTTCCCCGGAAAAGTCCACTTCCAGATGCCCCATCCAGCGGTCGTCCCCCAGCAGGCGCGCCGCGGGGGAAGAGGAGGAGACGCCGTCAAATTTCACGATGCCGCTGCGGTACGCGCGGCCCGGCCCCGGCATGCTGGAGATTCCCTGCCAGTTGGCCGGGCGGTCATGATTGAAGGAGCTTTCCCCGGACGGGTTGAAGCGCCGCACGCTCACCCATTCCCGCAGGGAGTCCTGCTCCGGGAGTGATTCAATCAGAGCCTTTTTCCGCAGTTCCACCAGTTCACGCAACTGGGAAGCCTGTCCCGGACCGGCCTGTTCCACCCACTTGTCCAGCGGGCCCAGCTTTTTTTCCCACCCGTCCAGCCGGGCCAGGAAGGCGGCCGCATCAGGGTACCGTTCCCCGTATTTTTCCCGGTTGCGCTTCACCGCGCGGCGGATGGCGGCCGCATCATAATAAGCCGCCAGTTTTTTCAGCCGGAGGAAGCGGACTTTTTCCAGAATGGCTTCCTGATGTTTCCCCAGGCCGTCCCAGGAGAAGACGGTCCCGACCTGCTCCGCCGGAACGGAAAGGATTTTTGCCAGAGCGGCCCCGGCCGCCTGCCCGTCCGGCCATGCCCGGAACACGGGAGCCAGCAGCGCCATTGCATCCCCGCAGTCATCCGCGGCAGAAGGATCGGAAAGGGAAGATACATGCTCCGCCGTCCGCGTCCATAATTGCCGCATCCATTGGCTCCTTCCCTCCTCGGAAGCGGCGAGAGGAATTCCGGACAATTCCCGCAGCCAGGGCTGCAGCCCGGAGGCATGGAGTATTCCGGCTCCCAGCACGGCACAGCCGCATGAGAGAAGGCGCAGGAGGGAGCAGAAGTCAGGCATGGCGTATAATTTTACAGTAGTACGCAAAGGAACCTCTTTTTCATTCAACCGGAATATTCCTCTCCAACAATTTTTCTCCCAAAAGGCAGATAATGAGCGAATCACCCACTTGGTCCGGATTAACAATCCGGAAGTCAAGCATGAATTCTAAGAACCAGGAATTTGTGCCGGGCAGCGTTGCATTATTGAAAGCCGTTCCTTTGCTTCCGGAAGCATCCAGCCCATGCGGGAAATGCCGCAGGCCCATGCGGCGCTCCTGTGGGTGAAGGAATTCATGTACCGTTTTCAGTGCGTACCGGATTGTTAATCCGCAGAATGCCCATTGTCCTGCCAAAAAAGGCAGGACATCCGGAATCAAACCAATCTCCATTTTATGAAGAAGACTTTACTGCTTTCCTCCTGCATCACCCTGATTGGGGCTCTTGCCACGGCGCACGCCGCCGGAACGCTCGTATGGGACATGTCCTTTACCGGAACTTCCAGCTCTCCGAATGCAGGGAATATCGTGGTTACGGGAACCGGCGGCGCTCCCTATGAGAGTCTCTCCGCTTCCTTCGGGGGCGGCTCCGTGACGGACGATGTTTACAATTCCAACGGTTCCCGCCTGACCATCACGGACAGTTCCTCCACTCTTTCCATGTGCAACAGTTTCAGTTTTGTGGTTAAAGCGGAATTGAACGGGGACGGCGCTTCCAACTGGCCCGTGCTGTTCGGCCTGGGAGAGTCCAACAGCTGGAACCTGAAAGTCAATTATAACAAGGGGGAAAATGCGGGATGGAACTTCGCCCCGGAAGGCTACACGCTTTCCAATCTCACCTCTACCGCCGGAACCGTGACGCAGGGAACGGAACAAACCTTCATCGTCACCGTGGACGCCGGAGCCAATGACGGAACGGCCCAAACGGGAACGTCTACGCTGACCCTGTACCTGAACGGGGAAGCGATCGCCACGGCAACGCTGGCCTCCAGCAACCGGACCAATGAAAAGCTGGATACGTTCACCCTGGGGGGACGTCCCTACGGCAACGGCAACAACCAGACGGCGGAGTTTTCCAATGTCCAGCTTTACCAGGGCGTGCTGAGCGCGGAACAGATTGCGGCCCTCAGCGTGCCGGAACCCGCCGCGGCCTCCCTCAGCCTGGCAGGGCTGGCCCTGCTGGCGCTCCGCCGCAGAAGACCGCAGCAGTAAAATTTTTCCGGAAAAAGCCCACGACGGATATTCCTTCACGGGGATATCCGTTTTTGACGGCCTGGCGGCAGCCGTTCCCATTCCACGGCCACGGAATACGGAGAATCCCGGCAACAGGACACGGGGCGGAAAAAACGATTCCGGCGGAAGGCGGCCGGGAGCGGGCTACCGTCCGTCCTCCATGCCGAGAATTTTTTTCATGGCGGGCCTGAATTCATTCCCCCATTGTTCCAACTGCCTGACGACGGGAATTAACGTCTTCCCCGCCGGGGTAATGGAGTATTCGGAATGCGGAGGAAGCCTGGCGTATATCTTTTTCTCTATGATTCCGCACGTTTCCAGTTCCTTCAACTGCTGGTCAATCACGCGCGAATTGGCCTCCGGGAACAGGCGGTGAAGCTCGCTGGGGCGCTTCGGGCCTTCCGCCAGTTCAAAGATGATGCAGCTCTTCCATTTTCCGCCGATCACCTCCATGGCTATTCTGATTCCGCAATCAATATCAAAAGGCAATTTTTTCTCATACATGGCAGGCGGGAGGAAACAGGGTTTTCTTCCTTCCACTTCACCAATTCCGGAAGCGTCTTTCAAGCGTTTCCTGGATAAAACCGCCGTTATGCCGCACAGTCCACGGCTTCCTGCAACGGAGCGGAAAGCCGGGAATGAGGACGCCGGAAGGCATGTACCGATAAATTTGCCGGCATACGAATAATTTATCCGTATTGCAGGAAAACGGAAATGGTCTAATTTCATATAAACGGGTTCCGCCCTTCTCAACGCCTCACAGCAGCATGAAACATATTTTATTGTCAGCCGCCGTATTGCTGGGGACGTCCCTTGCCCCGGCAGAAGAGAAACCTTCAGCAATCAATCAGCACATGAAAGATCAAACAAATACAATCCGCCTGATTTATCCCCAATGGCAGGGGGGCGTGGTAAGCCACTGGATGCCGGACCTCCCCGCGGAAGACGCTTCCAGGGGGTATTACCTGGGAGCGCAGCTTCTCCGGATGCTGGCTCCGGAAAGCTCCCGGAAGACCGTTGAAGTTCCCGTTTCCCTGGACATTGGAGAAAGAAAGGTGGAGAAAGGCGTCAGCGACCGCAGCGCCATTCTGGCACAGACCAGAGCGGCGCTTGAGAAGCTGAGGGAAAATGCTCCGGACAAGATAGTGACGCTGGGCGGCGAATGCTCCGTCAGCGTGGCACCTTTCACTTACCTGGCCGGGAAATATCCCGATGACGTGGCCATGGTCGGGATTGACGCCCATCCCGACATCAATCTGCCCGGCGATGAATACAAGGGTTACCACGCCATGGCGCTGACGGCCTGCATGGGAATGGGGGATGAAGAGATCATGAAGCTTCTGCCGGGGAAGGTGGACGTCTCCAACGTCCTGATCGCGGGATTGCGCGCGTGGGAAAAAGACGGCGGAACGAGGGAGCGGCAGAAGAGCCTGAACATCAAAAGCCTGTCCCCCGCCGAACTGGCCGCCAGCAGCGACGCCGTCCTGAACTGGCTGAAAGAGAGGGGCGTCTCCAGGGTTCTCATTCATTTTGACCTGGACGTTCTGGACCCGGCGGAAATCATCGCCGGGGTAGGCGTGGAACCGGGGGGAATGAAGATTAACGAAGTGGTCCGGGTGATTAACGACATCGCCGCCCGCTATGACGTGGTGGGCCTCACGGTAGCGGAACCGATGCCGCGCCTGGCGATCAAGATTAAAAACATGCTCAACCAGCTCCCCCTGCTGAGGCCGGATGCCCCACCTTCCCCCGCCGGACAGGGAACGGGAGCATGAGCGGAATTTTCCGTTCATTCCCGCCGTCAGCGAAAGACAAGCGCCGGAGGAAGAAGGAGCGCCCGTCTTCCTTCTCTTCCGGCGGCCTTGTTGTTACATTCCTGCGGAACAGGAAGTTCAGGAGTCTTCCAGCGTGCGGGGGCGCAGCAGGTACACCTTGTCCCGGCGGCGCACCTGTTCCGGAACCGCCAGATAGACGGTTTCCCCCTTTTGCGCGGCGTCCACGGGTTCCATCCCCTCCGCCGTCTCCCTCCGCATAGCCGCCACTTCCACACGGACGGCCCCCGTGGTGGGCCCTGCAATGAGGATGGTCTGCCCCGCGGACAAACCGCCGGCCTCCAGATAAAGGGCCGCCACCCCGTTCTTTTTATAAAAGTTTTCCACTTTGGCGATATGGATTTTCAACAGGATCGCGCGGCTGTTGGCGGAGCCGCTCCATTCCCCCCATTTCACGCCCAGGTAATATCCGCCCTGCCAGAATCCCCGGTTGAAGACGGATTCCAGCCGTTTCATCCACGCTTCCGCCCCGCCCGCGGAAAAGGTTCCGTCCAGGCATGCCCGCGCGGCTTCCCGGTACACGGAGGTGACCGTTCTGACATAGTCGGAGGAACGGCCGCGCCCCTCCAGCTTCAGCACGGAGACTCCGGCGTCCAGAATCTGGTCCAGCACCGGAACGGTGCAGAGGTCCCGGGGGGACATCACGTATTTGTTGTCTATCACCAGTTCATGGCCCGTTTCCTCATCCGTCACGCGGTAGGCGCGGCGGCAGTTCTGGAAGCAGGCTCCACGGTTGGCGGAGGAGTTGTAGGCCGCCAGGCTCATGTGGCATTTGCCGGACACAGCCACGCATAACGCCCCGTGGGCAAAGATTTCCACCCGCAGGAGTTCTCCTGAGGGCCCTCTTACATCCTCCCGCCGGATGCATTCAATGATGTGCCTGATCTGCGCCAGGGTGAGTTCCCGGGCCAGCACCACCACATCCGCGTATTGCGCGTAGAACCTGACGGAGGCCATGTTGCAGACGTTGGCCTGCACGGACATGTGGATTTCCAGCCCTATGGAGCGGGCATAGGCGATCACCGCCAAGTCAGAGGCGATGACGGCGTCCACTCCGGCCTTCCGGGCGGCGCCGCACAGGGCATGCACCGCCTCCAGCTCCTCATCATAAACGATGATGTTCAGCGTCAGGTAGGCTTTTGCCCCGGCTTCGTGGCAGCGGGCCACGATTTCCGGAAGGTCTTCTTCCGCAAAATTTGCCGTGGCCCTGGAACGCATGTTCAGCTTCCCTACGCCAAAATAGACGGAATCCGCCCCGCCCTGAAGCGCAGCGGCCAGGGATTCAAACGACCCTGCCGGGGCCATGATCTCTATCCGTGATTGAACGGGCATGGCAGAATGGCTCAAAGCCCTCCGGACTCCTCCATCAGGATGACGGCAATCCTTCCCTTGGGGAAACATTTGACGATGGACATATGGATGTTGCACAGGCGATCCGGAGAGTTGCAGTCCGCACAGGTTCCCGTATACATGCAGGGAGTCTTGAACCCCTCATGGCGTTTGGCGTTCAGCGGAGCGATGCGGCGGATGCGGTCACGCGCCTCTTCCGGCGTAGCCACCAGCTTGTTGGCTCCGGCCAGCAGAATGACATGCCGGGGGCCGAAGGCTACCGGAGCCACGCGGTTGCCCACCATGTCCACCCAGTGGAGGGTTCCCTTCATGCTGACGGCGTTAATGCCGGTCAGGAACAGGTCCGCCGTCATGCCGCGGCGGCGGATTTCCCATTTTTCCTCCCGGTCCATATCCGGAACGAAGCCGTCGTAAAACTGAATAGCCGGGTTATCCTTCAGCTCGCCCAGAATTCCGGTGGCCTTCAAGGTCATGGAGTCCCCGTAGGAGGCGGACGCCGGATTGAGTTCCCGTATCAGGCCGCGCATCAGGTCCGCGGCTTCTTTCAGCCCCGGAACCACAAAACTTCTGAATCCGCGCCGTTCCAGCCGTTCGGCGCACTTTTGGAGGGAGAGGGTTTCTTCCATAAAAAAGGGGGAGGAAGAACCCCTCCCCGGCATGAAGCCGGAGAGGGGTTCCGTTGAATGTTATTCTTCCGAAGAGGATTCCGCTTCACCGGAGGCTTCTCCGGCTTCCACGTCTTCCCCTTCCTCCGGGGCATCCTCGTCTTCATCATCCGGAATGACGATGGAGATGTCCTGAATGGCTTCCCCGTCGTTCAGCGTCATGAGCTTCACTCCCTGGGTGGCGCGCCCCGTCTCACGGACCGTGGACACCTTGATGCGGACGGATTGCCCCGCCGTGGTCATCAGCATCAGCTCATCCTCCTCGGAAACGACCGTGGCGGATACCACCTTGCCGGTCTTGTCCGTACAGTTCATGGTCTTGATGCCGGTGCCGCCGCGGCCCTGCGTGCGGTATTCGTCAAAGGAGGTCCGCTTGCCAAGGCCGTTTTCAGAAGCCACCAGCAGGGTTTTCTGCGGGTCCACAATGGCGAGGGCTACCACATAGTCCCCCTCACGCGGACGAATTCCGCGCACGCCGATGGTGTTGCGGCCCTGGGTGCGGAGGGCTTCTTCCGGGAAACGGATGCTCATGCCGTCATGGGTGACGAGCACGATTTCATTTTCCCCGGTGGTGAGCTCCGCGTTCACCAGGCTGTTGCCTTCCTCCAGGTTGATGGCGATGATGCCGGCCTTGCGGTAGTTGACGAAGTCGTTCAGGCTGGTTTTCTTCACCGTGCCGTCCCTCGTGGCGAAGACCACGTTGCCGCTGCCTTCCGCGAAGGTGATGTCCGCGCCCTTTTCATCCACCCGGCGTTCCAGGCGCAGGATGGCGGCGATGGCTTCCTCCGGCTGGAGGTCCAGCAGGTTCTTGATGTTGCGGCCCTGCGCGCTGCGCGCGGCCTCGTCAATTTCATACACGCGGTCCACGTACACGCGCCCGGTGTTGGTGAAGAACATCAGGTAGTCGTGGTTCTGGGCGGCAAAGAGGTGCTCGATGAAGTCCGCCTCCGCATCCCTTTTGGCCCCCTTGGTGGTGGCGGCCTTCACGCCCTTGCCCCCACGGGCCTGCACGCGGTATTCCGCGGAGTTGGTGCGCTTGATGTAGCCGCTGTGCGTGATGGTGACGATCATCGTATCATTCGGGATCAGGTCTTCAATGGCCATGTCCCCGGAGAAGGGAATGATGCGCGTGACGCGCGGCGTGGCGTACTTGTCCTTGATGGCCATGAGCTCATCCTTCACGATGCCCAGCACGCGGGATTCGTTCGCCAGGATGTCCAGATAGTCCTTGATGCGGACCAGCAGTTCCGCGTATTCCCCGGAGATTTTGTCGTTTTCCAGAGCGGTGAGCTGGTACAGGCGCAGATCCAGGATGGAGTTCACCTGGCGTTCCGTAAAGATGTAGCGGTCCCCCTGGACGGAGGCCTGGGAACGGATCAGGATGCCCAGGCTTTCCGCCGTCTGCGTGGAGAAGGTGTAGTTCTGGAGGCGTTCGCGGGCTTCCTCCCTGTTCCTGGAGTCGCGGATGATGGTGATGAAGTCATCCATGTGGTGCAGGGCCAGCAGGAAGGCTTCCAGGCGTTCGGCGTCCTTTTCCGCGTCCCCCAGCAGGTAGCGCGTGCGGCGCACGACCACCTCGCGGCGGTGCTCGATGTAGAAGTTGATGGCGTCCAGCATCGCGAGCGTCTTGGGGCGGTTGTCATGAATCGCCAGCATGTTCACCGCAAAGGAGGTTTCCATGGAGGTGAGCTTGTAAAGCTGGTTCATGACCACCTGCGGGCGGGCGTCCCGCTTCAGTTCGATTTCAATGCAGGTTTTCTCGTCGGAAAGGTCCCGGATGCCGGAAATATCCGTCAGGATCTTGTCCTTGTACAGTTCCGCGATGCGTTCCTGGAGAGCGGCGCGGTTCACGCCGTACGGCACTTCACGGATGATGAGGAGGTCCTTGCCGGAGTCCGTGATTTCCATGTCTATCTTGCCGCGGATGCGCACGGAGCCGCGCCCGGTGCGGAAGTAGTTGTCAATGCCGGAAAAGCCCAGCACGTCGCCTCCGGTCGGGAAATCCGGCCCCTTGATGTACTGGCGCAGTTCATCCACCCCCATGTGGGGATTGTCAATCACGGCGCAAATGCCGTCCACCACTTCCCCCAGGTTGTGCGGAGGCATGTTGGTGGCCATCCCCACGGCAATCCCCGTGCCGCCGTTCACCAGCAGGTTCGGGAAGGCGGAGGGGAACACGGTGGGTTCCGTGTGCTCGTTGTCGTACGTGGGAACGAAGTCCACCGTATCCTTGTCCAGGTCCGCCATCAGGGCCACGCCCATGCCGGAAAGCTTGGCTTCCGTGTATCGGGCGGCGGCGGGGGGGTCCCCGTCCGGCGTGCCGAAGTTGCCCTGGCCGATGACGAGGATGTCCCGCATGGACCAGTCCTGCGCCATGTTCACCAGGGTGCCGTAAATGGCGGCGTCCCCGTGCGGGTGGTAGTTACCCATGGTGTCACCCACGATTTTGGAGCATTTGCGGGTTTTCCCGCCGGGGGACAGGTTCAGCTCCTTCATGGCGTACAGGATACGCCGCTGGGAGGGCTTGAGGCCGTCTCTCACGTCCGGCAGGGCGCGGGAGATGATGACGGACATGGAGTAGTCCAGGAAAGAAGTGGAGAGCTCGCTGGCTACGTCCACCGGTTTGATTCTATTGTTTTCCATGGTGCTGAAAGAAAATGCGGGGATTAGATGTCAAGGTTGCGGACGTTGAGCGCGTGGTCCACGATGTAGTTCTTGCGGGGCTCTACCACGTCCCCCATCAGGATGGTGAACATTTCGTCAGCCCTGACGGCGTTGTCGTCATTCAGGATAACGCGGAGCAGCTCGCGCCGTTCCGGGTCCATCGTCGTCTTGAACAGGTCCTTGGCGTCCATTTCACCCAAGCCTTTGAATCGTGTGATTTCCACGCCGCGCTTGCCGATGGCGATGACGGATTCCAGGATGTCCATCACGGAGAACAGAGGCGTTACCTTTTCCTTGTCTCCTTCCCCCTCCACCAGTTCAAACAGGGGCGTATCCATGGAGACGATCATGTTCCCCGGGATGCCCAGTTCCGCCAGCCGCGCGAGGGCGCGCGTAATGGCCTTGGCCTCATGCAGTTCATGCGTGACGGAACGGCGGCTGGGCCCTTCCCGGTCAGGCAGGGGGTTTTCCAGCAGTTCCTCTTCCGAGGGCATGCCAAAGATGAGCAGGTCCCTGTTTTCCTCAGAAAAGGCGGTCAGGGCCTCCATGTCATGGAAGAAGAGTATTTCCTCTTCATTGCCGCAGCGCACCTTCACCAGGAATTCCGGGAATTCCCCGTTGGCCTCCCGGTGGCTGAGCAGGTCTTCCAGGGAACCGCCCTGCGCCTGCATGGATTCCGTATAACGCTGGAGATTGACCAGCGTTTCCAGAATGGAGGCAAGCTCCTCGGAAGAGAAGGAACGGGAACCGTCCGCGAAACGGAGAGTCACGTCATTGACGGCCAGTTCAATCAGTTTGCGGTTCAGCGCCACGTCGTCCTGCACGTATTCCTCCTTCTTCCTGCGGATGATGCGGTACAGGGGGGCCTGGGCGATGTACAGGTACCCGGCGCGCACCAGCTGCGGCATGTGGCGGCAGAAGAAGGTAAGAAGCAGGGTGCGGATGTGGGCGCCGTCCACGTCGGCATCAGTCATGATGATGATTTTGTGGTAGCGCACCCGGTCCAGCTTGAAGGAGGCGTCATCATCCCCGTCCCCGATCCCGGCGCCGATGGCCGTGATCATGTTCTGAATTTCCTTGCTTCCCAGGGCTTTGTCCAGACGGGCCTTTTCCACGTTCAGCACCTTCCCGCGCAGGGGCAGGATGGCCTGCGTGCGGCGGTCGCGCCCCATCTTGGCGGAGCCGCCGGCGGAGTCACCTTCCACAATGAACAGTTCGCACTTGGCGGGGTCCCGGTCGGAGCAGTCCGCCAGCTTGCCGGGAAGGCCGCCGATGGAGAGGGCGCTCTTGCGGACCGTTTCGCGCGCCTTGCGGGCGGCTTCACGGGCGCGGGCAGCCGTGATGCTCTTTTCAATGATCTTTTTGGCCATCCCCGGATTTTCCTCGAAGTAGGTCTTGATCTCTTCGTACACGACGTTGCCCACCACGCCTTCAATCTCCGTGTTCACCAGCTTGTCTTTCGTCTGGGAGGAGAAGCGCGGGTTGGGCATCTTGACGGAAATGACCGCCACCAGGCCTTCACGCACGTCCTCCCCGCTCAGGGAAGGGTCTTTTTCCTTAAGCAGGCCGTTCGCCTTCGCGTAACCGTTAATCACGCGCGTCAGGGCGCCGCGGAAGCCGGAAAGGTGCGTTCCGCCGTCCCCGTTGTAAATGGAGTTGGCAAAGCAGAGGATGTTCGTTTCATACGTATTGTTGTACTGGAACACCACGTCCACCAGCACGTCGTCCTCCATCTTCTTGCCGTCATACTCCACTTCCACCTTGCGGACGCCGGAAATGGCAATAGGTTCTTCATTGATTACTTCCTTGTTCGTGCCCAGCTGGCGCACGAACTCCACAATGCCCTCCTTATAGAAAAACGTTTCCCGGCGCACGGGGGCTTCCCGCTCGTCAATCAGCTCAATCACCAGGCCGGGGTTCAGGAAGGCCAGTTCGCGCAGGCGCGTCGTCAGGCGGTCAAATTTGAACTCCGTGGTATCCGTAAAAATAGTGGCATCCGGGAAAAACGTAATCGTGGTGCCCGTGATTTCACAGGCGCAGGCTCCCACCGCGCGGAGGGGCTCAATGGTCTTGCCGCGTTCAAACTTGATCTGGTAGCGCTTGCCGTCGCGGCGCACTTCCGCCTTGAACCAGTCGGACAGGGCGTTCACGCACTTGGCGCCCACCCCGTGCAAACCGCCGGAGTATTTGTAGGCGCCCTGGCCGAACTTGCCGCCCGCGTGCAGATTGGTCAGCACCAGTTCCACGGCGGGAATGCCGAACTTCGGGTGAATATCCACGGGAATGCCGCGCCCGTTGTCTACAATGGAAATGGAACCGTCCACATGGATCACAATGTCAATCTTGCTGCAATAGCCGGCCAGATGTTCGTCAATGGAGTTGTCCAGCACTTCAAACACGCAGTGGTGCAGGCCTCTCTCGTCAGGGTCCCCGATGTACATGCCGGGGCGCTTCCGCACGGCCTCCAGGCCCTCCAGTTTATCAATCTGCGCGGCGCCGTATTCATGCTGCGCCGTCGTGGAAACGGTGGTCTCAACAACCTCGTTGGTATCTTCGGACATAACCGAAATATACTACGCTTATCTTAATTTTTTGCAAGACTAATGTTAGAAAACGCGCGTGCGCGCGTATGGGGCTACCCCCGCGAAAAGCCGCTGCAATCGCATAAAAAAGGCCCTATTTCTCGCCTTCCGGATTTTTCTGACATCAGACAGCGGAAAAGGCTTCCGGAAGTATTCTGCGCGTTTTTATAGAAGAGGATGGGATAAGGGAGAGTTGAGGGGGCAGAGTTGAGGGGGCAGAGTTGAGATTGGACAGATTGGACAGATTGGACTTGATGGACAGGATGGATACCATTTTTCTTCTCTACTAAGCCCCTTCTGTCCACTGGGTCCCTTGCGTCCATCTTTTCCGGAGGATGCCGTTTCCTTACATAGCAGGGCCGTTCCGGCTCTTGTCCGCAA
>CANQLV010000023.1 GCA_947624785.1 Akkermansia muciniphila
AGGGGTAGACGGTATCCATGGCCGTGATGTCGAAAGTGTTGTTCATGGTAATGAAGGTAAAATTGTTCAATGGTTGCCCTGCACCTTGAACACACAAGCTATCAATGTAAACACGCCGGAAATGTTAAGGGAAAGCGTCCCGGATAGAAATGTAGTGAGGGAGGCATCCGGGGCAATTCCTGCTTTTGATTGCGTGGTCCGGTCTGGTAGTGTACGAATACGGCAGTGAAGGAGCGGAGCGTTCAGGATTGTTTCATGGCCCGGTGTTTCGTCCCGGAGAAGGGAAAGAGAAACCGTTCCGAAGCCTGGGGGCGGTTGAAAGCGGCTTTGATGAACAATTTGCTGGAGCGGCAGGCGGACCATGAATGCAGCCTTCCGGAAGGATTCCCTTTTTCCCTGAGGGAAGAGGATGCTCACCGGGCTGTTACTCCTTCCGTGCTGGAGGGGGTGCAGGAACGCTCCCTGACGGATGGCCGCCGTTCCGGAACCGTGTATACTCCCGGCTTCCTGGTCCGCTGGATGGCCCGGGAGGCGGTATCCTCCTGGCTGGTATCCAGATTGCCTGCTCCCCACAATGGTAATGAGGAAGCCGGGTTGCTGAGAAATATCCGGGTGCTGGATTTATCCGCCGGGGCGGGGGCATTCACCATGGGAATGCTTCGGGAGCTTGCCGCGCGCAGAAAGCGTCTGGAGCCGGAATACACGGAGGCTGATCTAGTCCGTACCATTCTGGAAGAGAATATTTACGGGGTGGATGTTTGTGCGGAGGCGCTGGATGTGGCCCGTTTCCGTTTTCACTGTGCATGGCTCGCTGCCGGAGGAAAAGGGGGGGTCCGGGACCACCTGCTGTGCGGGGACAGCCTGGACATGTCTGCGGATGGCGTCTGGCGGCAGGGCCTTTCAGCGGTAATGGCGGACGGAGGCTTTGACCTGGTAATCGGGAACCCCCCTTTTGTCGGGGAAAAAGGGAACAAGGAGCTGTTTGACCGTCTGAAGTCTTCTCCGTTGGCTTCCTACTGTTCTTCCCGCATGGATTACTGGTACGTGTTCGCCTGTGTGGGGCTGGATGCCCTGAAACAGGGGGGCGTGATGCATTTGGTTGTTCCCAACAGGTGGATGGCGAATGCCGGAGCGGTTCCCCTTCGCCGCAAGCTGCTGGAAGATTGCGGCTTGCTGCGTTTGTCGGATTTCGGGGCTTGCCGGGTGTTTGAAGCCGCACGGGTTCATACCATGACCGTTCTGGCGGAAAAGAAGGGGGATGGGGGAGGATTCCCGGTTCCGGAATACCGCCGTTTTTGCGGTCTCATGGAAGAGGTGGAATCATTTCTGGAACATGAACCGTACTGCCGGTTTCCTTTGCCGGAAGATGCCGGAGCATGCGTCAAGGAAGGATTGTTTTTCTGCTCTGCGGCCGAATGGAACGTTCTGGAGAAGATGGAGAGCTGCCGGAATTTCAGTCTGGATGCCGCAAAGGAAATGACGCAGGGGATTGTGCCGAACCCCGACGTCGTTTCCGCCCGTGCGCTGGAGAACCTGGCGCCGGAAGCAGTGCAGCGGTCCGGCATCCGGAGGGGAGAAGGGGTGTTTGTGGTGCCGCAGGGGTATTTCAACCGGTTGCCGGCAGCGGAACGGCGTTTTCTCAAGCCCCTGTATGAACCCGCCCTGGCGGGAAGATACTCGTTGAAAGCTCCGGAAAAGGTGTTGCTCTACCTGACTCCGTCCAACGGGTCGGAACAGGCCGTCACGCTTCTCCGCCATTTGGAAAAGTTCCGTCCCCTGATGGAAGCCCGGCGGGAAACCCGCATGGGCCGCATGGAGTACTATCATGTGCACTGGCCCCGGAAGGAACGGTTCTTCCTTCCCGGTCCCAAGATTCTGGCTGTCCGGAAGTGCGCCCGGCCTACCTTCGCCTACACGGAGGATGAGGCTTATGTAATGATGGCGTTTAACGTGATACGCACGGAACGCGTAAGCATGAAGTACCTGGCCGCCCTGCTTAATTCACGCCTCATGCAGTTCTGGTTTCTCCGCAGGGGGAAGATGCAGGGGGATTTTTTCCAGATGGATACGGCACCCATCCTCCGCGTTCCCATCCGGGTGCCCGGCCTTTCCGTGCTGCGGGAGGTGGAAGAACTGGCGGATGCCCTCGCGGCGCGGTATTGCGCGGAAGGGGATGAACGGATGAATGAGCTGGTGGAAGGCGTTTACGGCCTCTCCCGGCAGGAGCGTGAAGTGGTTATTCAGGCGTGTTCTCCACCGCGGGCCGGGTGGGGAAGCATGCCAGAATGAGGAGGAGCAGCCAGTAGGCGGTGGAAATGATGCCCAAGAACTGCGTCACGGTTCCCCCCACATATTGGAAATGATCAAGAATGGCCCAATTCATGAAGCCGACGGCACCCAGAGCAATGTAGCCGTAACCCCACGCCGTACTGAACCCCGCGTCCCTGAGCCTCCTGATGGTGACGCCCCAAATGGGCAGATAGAAGGCTATCATGATGATTTGCACGGTGAGGACGAAAGAGGCGATGTGAGGATAGAGAATGGCCTGGATTTGCTCCGGGTCCTGCACGCCCGCTATTTCCCCCCACGGAAGCGATATCGCAAAGAGGACTCCGCCGGCAATGCCGAAGACGAAGGAGAAGATGTACAGGAAGAGGTAGAAGCCCCAGAACTCTCGCCTCGGAGCCGTTCCGGAGAAGGCGCAGTACTTTTTCGTCAGGCACAGGATGAAGTATTTCCAGAGAGAGGGGCGTGTTGGAGTGTCCATAGCTATCGCTTTTCATAACATGGCTCTTTGGAAAACTGCAATGTCAAAAGAAACATCCGGGCTTGATTTCCGGAGGGGCCCCCTTAAGGTGTGCGTCCTGCAACCTGTTTGTTGAGCCTATGATGAAACCTGTTTTTCTGGGGAATTGCCTGCTTGCCGCGTGCTGGTGCGCCGCTTCTCCCGTGGCGGAGGCCGGCGCGGGAGCGGCGCAGCTTCACCCGGCTTCCGGGGATTCTCTGCCGTCCATATGCCGTGTGTTGGACCGCGGGCCCGTTCTGTACCGGAATGATTCCTCATGGATCAGAAAGGTGAAGCTGACCCTGATCGGCCAGTACCAGGCGGCAGCCCTCAGCCCCAATGGAGCCAACAAGTTCTGCCCTTCTTCCGGCGGTCATAACAGCGAGTGGCGCCGCGCTTATCTGGGCGGCGACGTTGTGATGGGGGACGGCTCCTGGCGCCTGTCCAACCTGACGAACGTGGGGGACCTGGAAGGCCGCCACCGCGAAGTGCGCGGCGAATGGACCGGCAGCCGTACGGAGTGGTCCCTGTATGAGCTTTATCTGGAAAAGACCACGCCCGGCGTCAAATTCAGGGCCGGGAAGCTGACCCCGCACCTGACGTCGGAATACTGCCTGGCTTCCTCCCGGATTAAAACGGTGGAGAGGTCCGCCCTATGCAATGAATTGATTCCCATTTCCAACTGGGGGCTGGAGGCCAATTTCCAGAAGGACGCCGGGAGCCTGTACCATTCCTACGGCATTTACCTGAACGCGAACGGTACGGATTTGAAGGATGAAATCCAGTTCCACTCCGCGGACAACCTGTTTGCCCTGAACGCCATGAGGTGGAAGGTGGCTTCCCCCATGTGGGACAGCCAGACCTTGGGGTACCAGTACGCCCATAATTTTACGGAGTGGCGGGGAAGGAAGATTCCCTCCTCTTCCGATTACTGCGGAACGGGCGCGCAGGATGTAATTTCCCTGAGCTGGGACGCCAGCCGCGGCGCTTTTTCCGTGATGGGGAACCTGCTGGCGGGCGTGGGAATTGTGGGCCAGCCGGGCGCAAAGAACGTGTACGGCCTGGTTCTCCAGCCCGTTTACCGGATTTCCCCCCACCTGGAAGGCGTCTTTCAGTACCAGTGTTCCTTCGGAAACCGCTCCGTGAAGCTGAATACGCGGTATGTGCCCAGCGTCACCCATTACCCCGCGTGGGTGGACAGCATGCATTCCTTTTACCTGGGGCTGAACTGCTACCTGTGCCCGGAGGCCGTCAATGCGGTCAAGCTGATGCTGGCGGTGGAATACGTCACCAGCCGCGTGGACTCAACAACGGCTAGGGCCTTCAACGGATGGTCCGTTTTCGGGGCCGTCCGGTTCAAGTTCTGATCCCCTGCGCCGCTATTGCAGTTTCCTCAGCACGGTGGGCTGGTAAGCGGGGAGCGCCGGAATGGGAACGTACCCGGGGGGGAGCTGGTCCCACACGGGATGCATGGGCTGGGTGTCCGCCTCAAAAATGGCTCCATTGAAGGATTTAATAATGGTGCGGATGGCTCCGGACGGCGCCGGTTGAATCACAAAAGGGCGCGGCGACGATTCCGGAAGGTTCATGTGCAGGTTGACTTCCGCTTCGTTCCAGGCGGGCCAGACATCGGAGGGCGTGGAGATTTCACGGATTTCCGTATTGGTGGCGGAACGGGGCGTGTGGAAAAAAGGGCTGTCCGGGTCTCCATCGTTCAGCCAGACTTCCTCGTCCGGCGTCTCCGTCGTGATGATGAGCCCCTCCTTGTTGTCCGGATGGTAGAATTCATAGCCTGACCGGGCATTCTCGTCCGTTTCCGTCCTGTCGTCATTCATGTGGATGCTGATGGCCGGTTTGCTCCGGGGAGCGGGCTGCCCTAGTTGGGACTGGAAGAGGGCGGCCTGCCGCTTCAGGGCTTCCGGAGAAGTGCCACGCGCGTATTTGGGGAAGAAAACGCTCTTGGTGTCTATTTTTCCTGGACGCACTTTTACCGGTTCATTCGACAGTTCAAAGATGTATTTTACAGGAAGTTCCGCCGCGGAACCACGGTAACAGAAACTTCCTAGGGACGCCAGGCCCAGGCACGTCAGGAGATACAGGCGCGGTACGAATTTCATCAGAGGTTGAACTGGTTCCAGTAGAACAAAAATAGGGAAATATTCAATGCTAAAAGAGAAAATCCCGCTTCCGCGGCGCCTGGGGCATCTTGTGTGTTCCCCGGCGGTGACGGCTGCGGCATTTCCGTCATTTCTCTTCTTGGCAGCTCCGTGCGGCTGTCCTATGGTAATGTGCATGATGAAAAAAACTGCCGCCTTGTGCGTAGCCGCCTCCGCCTCCCTCCTGTGGTGCGGGTGTGACCGCAAGCCCGCTGCCGGGGAAAAGCAGGCCGCCCCTGCCGGGAATAGAGAAGAGCCTGCCGCAGAAAAGGGGGAGGCCGCAGCCTGGCGGGAACGCCTGGACGCCGCCTCCGCCAAAGCCGCCCGTGAGAAAGGGAATGACAGGGAGTACGTGAAGACGCTCAATGACGTGGCGGCCCTGTATGCGGAGGGATTGCAGAACGGCTGGGCTCATCCGCTGGATGTGCGCTCCTGGTGTGACTCCGTGGCGGAAACAGGTTCCGGATATTCGGGGGAAACGGTTATCGGCGCCATGTTCCTGTACGGAACTGGCGTCAAGCGTGATGCCGGAGCGGCCAGGGAGTGGTTTGAATACGGGCTGGCGCGTCCCGGCACCCAGCGGGGGAATGCTTTGTACATGCTGGGCATGATGTATTTCAAGGGGGATGGAGCGGATCAGGACCGGAACAAGGCCCTGGAGCTGTGGCACAAGGCGGCGGATGAAGAGCATCCGGCGGCCATGGGTCTGCTGGGCCGGGCCTGCATGGAGGGGAAGCTGGGCTTTGACAAGGATCCTGCTTCCGGGCGCGTCTTGCTGGAAAAGGCCGCCAACGGGGGGAATACGCCTTCCTCCGTCTATCTGGGGAACATTTATGCGAAAGGGGAGGGCGTGGCGCAGGACATGAAGCGCGCGATGAAATGGTATGAGCAGGCGGCCTCCGCCGGGGACGCCCGTGCCCAGTACATCGTGGGGCTGGCGTATCTGGAAGGCTCCGGCGTACCCGTGGATGAAGGCAAGGCGTTCAACTGGCTCCGGCTGGCCGCCGGGCAGGACCACGTCAACGCCATGCTGATGCTTTCCGTCTGCTACAGCACCGGAAAGGGAACCCCGCAGGATGCGGACATGGCGGAAGTCTGGAAAAAGAAGGCGCTCCAACTGAATGCGGAGCGGGAGGGCCGCCGTGCCCCGCAGACGGAGGAACGCTAGTCTTCCCGGATTTCCCGGCTCAGGAATTCCAGGGCCTGCCGCCGTTCCAGGATGACGTTCCCCCGGTCGTCCGGGATGACCAGGAGGCCGTCCCGGTGTTCCAGAATGGCGTGAATCATGGCGAACACATGGCCCAGGGCGCATTCGTCTTCCAGGATGAAACGCAGCATCTTGGTGCGGTCTCCTATTTGCCGGAGGGCGGAGCGGTCCCTCTTGAAGGCCTGGCGCGCATCGTCCGTCTCCATGACCCAGAACACGTCAAGCTGGGATTCCCCCTCTTCGTCCAGGTATTCCCCCTCCAGCACATGGTCCGGCGCGTTTTCCGGCGCGCCGGAAAGGTTCAGCCGGAAGCAGGCGTCTAGGCGGAACATGTTCTTCTGCAATTCCTCCGCCGCCGGCAGGGGCGCGTCCTGAATGAAAAGCCAGAATTCCTGTTCGTCCGAGGCAGGGGCGGCGTGCGTCATGGGCGGATTGTGGCATTCCCGCGGCATTTTCCCACCCGGATTTGTGACATTGAGGCGGTGCGTGCGGATTTTTGGATGTTCAAGGGCTTCCCTCCCGATTAAAAACAGGGGCATGAGTATTCCCGTAATGATGACGGTTGCCGGTTCTGACTGCTCCGCAGGGGCCGGACTTCAGGCGGATATGAAGGCGGCCCATGCCATGGGGGCGTTTGCGCTGACGGCCGTCACCTGCGTCGTGTCCGAGGTGCCGGGGCTGGTGCGCGGCATTCAGGAGGTGGACCCTGCGCTGGTGGCGGACCAGGTGAAGATTAATCTGGAGCATTTTCCCGTAGCTGCCGTGAAGACGGGCATGCTGTACTCTCCGGCCATCGTCCGCGCGGTGCATGAGGTGCTTTCCGCCGCGGATATTCCCGTGGTGGTGGACCCTGTCATGATTGCCACGGCGGGGGACCGCCTGATGCGGGAGGAAGCTGTGGCCGTTTATGAAGAACTTCTGCTGCCGGGCGCGGCCCTGCTGACCCCCAATCTGGATGAAGCCGCCGTGCTGCTCCGCTCCTCCGTCAACCCTGAAAGGGATGAACTGCCGGAGGCCGCCGCGCGCCTTGCCATCAGGTACGGGTGCCCCGTTCTGCTGAAGGGCGGCCACCTGGAAGGGGATTGCCGGGACGTTCTGGCCGGGCCGGACGGCCGCATGCTGGGGGAATGGGACCGCCCGCGTGTGCGGGGTGTGAGCACGCATGGAACGGGCTGCTCCCTGTCCGCCGCCATCGCGGCGCGGCTGGCTGCCGGGGACGGACTGGTCATGGCGGTGGAGCGCGGCTTGGAATTCATTGCCGCCGCCATCCGGGACCACCTGCGCTGGGAACATCCGGTCCGGGTTGATGCGCTGAAATTGTGGTAGGGGGGCTTTCGTTCCGCCCTGCCTGCCGCCGTTCCCTTTTTCCGGCCCCGGTTGGGAAAAGCGGGGACTGCCGCCGTCTTTCTGTGCCTTAATAATGCTTTGTGCTTGCGTATGGGAGGCGGGGTTGATAGTTGTATCCACGCCCATGTGCCACATGGAGCTTTTAAGAATTAGTAAATATCATAGCAATTATCACTATGGGACAGCAAATCCGCAAAGTCACCAAGCGCCGCAGACGTGTTGAATACATCAAGCGTAAGAAGGAACAGTCCAAGTTGAATTCCAATACGCCTATCCGTCTGGCCGTTCCCGTTGCCAAGGACGCCAAGCCTGCCGCCAAGGAAGCTCCCGCCAAAAAGACCGCGGCCAAGGCCCCAGCCAAGAAGACTGAAACCAAGGCTGCCGCCGCCAAGAAGGCTCCCGCCAAAAAGCCGGCTGCCAAGAAGGCCGCCGAACCCGCCGCTGAATAATTGCCCGGGCGGAGGGCTACCCCCTCCGCGCGTCGATCAAACAGTTTTTTACAAGCCGCCACGCGTTTGCGGGCGGCTTTTTGCATGTCCGGAAACCTCCGCCTTCTGATGAGGAAAACGGGACGGACCGGAAGGTTCTGTTCCTCCGGTCCGTCCGTATCCGGTCGCCGCGCGCGGGATTACGTACTTGCTCGGGAGTAGGCAAGGTCGGGTCCCCCCCTGGCATCTTCCGGAATGAAGTTGACTCTGTTTCCCGAAGGCGTACAAAATAAGATAACACCATTTTTTCAACCATGCGCCATCGTACGACAGACACCGCCAAGGGGCACCGCAATTACATCATCATTGCGTGTGACGTGCTTCTTTTCCTGGCCATGCTCAAGTGGCTTCCCGTGGAGCCGGAGGTAGCCAGGGGGCTGGCCGTTCTCACCTTCATCGGCATTCTGTGGCTGACGGAAGCCCTGCATGTGACCGTGACCGCCCTGCTGGTGCCGGTGCTCGCCATGTTCATGGGGATTCTTCCGGGGGCGAAGGCCCTGTCCGGCTTTGCGGATCCCACCATTTTCCTGTTCTTCGGCGGCTTTGCGCTGGCCGGGGCGCTGCACGAACAGAAAATTGATACCTGGCTGGCGGGAAAAATCCTCCGCATGGCGCGCGGAAGCCTGGGGATGGCTCTGATCCTGATTTTCCTGGCTACGGCGTTCCTCTCCATGTGGATGTCCAACACGGCCACGGCGGCCATGATGCTCCCGCTGGTTATCGGCCTGCTGGACCGCATTCCGGCGGAAAAGCTCAAGACGACGGCTCCCTTCGCCGTGCTGGGGGTGGCGTACAGCGCCTCCATCGGCGGCATGGGAACGCTGGTGGGGTCGCCTCCCAACGCCATTGCGGCGCATGAACTTGGCATGGGGTTCGCGGAATGGTTCCGGATTGCCATGCCCATTGTCCTGGTATTCGGGGTGATTGTCTTCTGCCTGATGTACCTGTTCTTCCGTCCGCGGCTGGGGCTGCATGTGGACATGGCCCCGGCGGCAGGGGAGGATCCGGAGACCCGTCTGAATGCCAAGCAGGTGCGCGTGCTGGTTCTCTTCATGCTGGTAGCCGGGAGCTGGATGTGCAGCAGCTTCCTTTCCTCCGCTCTGGGCGGCATTCCGTCCATGGACACGCTCATTGCGCTGTGCGCCGCGGTGCTGCTGCCCCTGTGCGGAGTCATCAACTGGGGCGGCATCGCCAAAAATACGGACTGGGGCGTTCTGCTGCTGTTCGGCGGCGGCATCACGCTCAGCAGCATCCTCGTTCAGACGGGGGCGGCGGGATTCCTGGCGGACCAGGTCTCTGCCCTGGCCATGGGGAGGAATCCCCTTATCATCCTGCTCATCATCAGCCTCTTCATCACGTCCCTGACGGAATTCTGCTCCAATACGGCCAGCGCGGCCTTGGTGGCCCCGCTGATGGTGACGGTGGCCTCCGCCATGGGCATGTCCGCCACGCCGCTGGTGCTTCTGGTAGGCATCGGGGCCTCCTGCGCCTTCATGCTGCCAGTCTCCACGCCTCCCAACGCCCTGGCCTTCGCCACGGGAAAATTCCCTCAGATGACCATGGTGAAGGTGGGCCTGCTGATCAATGTGGTGCTCGTCTTCGTGAAGGCCTTCTGGGCCTGGATATTCTGGATGTAGGGAGAAGGGGCCCGCGCAGGCTTTCCCGTTCCGGGCGTACGGCTTGGCCTACTTCGCCGGGGCGGGCGCTCCCTGGGCCTTTTCCTGGAGTTCCCGTGCCGCTTTCTTGTCCAGTTTGGCCAGCTTGGCAATCAGGTAAAAGAAAGAGGGGATAAAAAATACCCCGATGAAGACGGCCGTAATCATGCCGCCGATGACCCCCACGCCCACCACCTGCCGCGCCGCCGCTCCCGCTCCCGTGGCTACGGCCAGGGGAAGGCAGCCCATGATGAAGGCAAAGCAAGTCATCAGGATGGGGCGCAGGCGGATTCTGGCCGCGTCCAGCGTGGCCGTGAGCAGGTCCGTGCCCTGCCGCAATTCCAGTACGGCGAATTCCACGATGAGGATGGCATTCTTGGCCGCCAGCGCAATCAGCACAATGAGGCCGATTTCCGAATAAATGTTCAGGTTCAGTCCGAACATCCACAGGGCCAGGAATGCGCCCAGGATGGCGATGGGGGCGGTCATGAAGACGGCTACGGGCAGGGACCAGCTCTCATACAGGGACGCCAGGATCAGGAAGACGAACACGGCGGACGCCGCAAAGATCATGCCGATGGTGATGCCCTTCTGCGCCTGTTTTTCCTGGTAGCTCATGCCGGAGTAGTCATACCCCATGCCGGAGGGCATCGTCTGGGCGAAGACTTCCTCCAGGGCGTTCATGACCTGCCCGGAGGAATAGCCCGGAGCCGGGGTGACGTTGAGCTGGGAGCTATTGAACATGTTCTGGCGGATCAGGAATTCCGGCGCCCACCCGTGCGTGACGTTGATGACGGAATCCAGCGGGACAGGGTCCCCGTCATTATTGCGCACGTAAAACATGGAAAGCTTGTCGATGCTGTCCCGGTACGGAGCGTCCGCCTGCATGTACACCTGCCATTCCTGCCCGTAAATATTGAAATTATTCAGGAAGGTACTGCCCATGTACGCCTGGATGGTGGCGTAAATCTCATCCACGTTCATGTTCTGGAGGGTGGCCTGCTCCGTATTCACGTTCAGATTGTACTGAAGGTTGGAGGGAGACATGAAATTGCTGATGCCCGCGATTTCCGGCCTCTTTTCCGCGGCCTCGATGAATCTGGACGTATTGGCGGCTAGGAATTTCTCCCCGATGCCCTGGCGGTCTTCCAGCAGGAAAGTGACGTCTCCGGACGTGCCTACACCCGGCAGGGGCGGCGGCGGGACCACGTACGCCATGCCGGAGGAAATCTCCGCGTTCAGCTTGCTTTTCAGCCGGGCGGCGATGCCGTCCGCCGTCATGCCCGGAGCGGTGCGTTCGGACCACGGTTTCAGGGAAATGAAGAAGAAGGAATTGGAGGAACTCTGGACGGAGCTGATGAGGTTGAACCCGTTCACGGTGGTGACCACTTCCACGCCCGGATCTTCCCGGATGAGCTGTTCAATCCGCGCGGCGGTAGCCGCCGTGACGTTCAGGGAGGTATTGTCCGGCAGTTCCACGCCGCCGAACAGGTAGCCCTGGTCTTCATTGGGAAGGAAGCCGGTGGGAATGAGCTTGGCCAGAGGAAAGAGGAGGGCGGTCATGGCGGCCAGCAGCAGGATGGAAAGCCACATGTGCCGGATGAGCTTCGCGCAGATTTCCACGTACCAGTCGCGCGCCTTGTTGAAGCCCTTGTTGAATAACTTGAAAAAGGGCCCCAGCAGGGGAATGGAATCCGCTTTTCCCTCCTTCAGCAGCCCGGCGGACAGGGTGGGGCTGAGGGAAAGGGCGCAGAAGGCGGAAATGATGATGGACATGCCGATGGTCACGGCGAACTGTTCGAACAGCTTGCCCGTGACGCCGGGCAGCAGCAGCGTAGGCACGAACACACAGGAAATCACCAGGGCCGTGCTCACGATGGGGCCGGATACCTCCTTCATGGCCGCAATGGTGGCCTGGAGTGGCTTTTCCCCGTTGGAAATATGGTTCTTCACCGCTTCCACCACCACGATGGCGTCGTCCACCACCAGGCCGATGGCCAGCACCAGCCCCATCAGGCAGATGGTATTGATGGAAAAGCCGAAAAACGGAAAGGCGATGAAGGCGCCCACGATGGACACCGGCACGGCGAAGGCCGGAATCAGCGTGCCGCGCCAGCCCTGGAGGAAGATGAAGACTACCAGCACCACCAGGCCCAGGGCGATCACCAGCGTGCTGACGATGTCATCAATCCCGGCGCGGACGGCCAGGGTGGAATCCAGGGAAACGAGGTAATCCATGCCGGGGGGCATGTTGGTGTCTTTCAGCAGGGCCTTGATATTGTCTACCAGTTTGATGGCGTTTCCTCCGGGCGCCTCGTAAATGCCGATGGAGGCGGCGGCCATGCCGTTTACGGAAGAACTGAGGCTGTAGGTCTCCGAACCCAGCTCCACTCGGGCGACGTCGCTCACCCTCACGATGGAACTGCCCTGTCCGCGCACCACGATGTTTTCAAACTCCTTCACGCTGGTCAGGCGTCCGGGCGCCTTCACGGTGAAGGAAAGCTGCTGGTCCGGCGGAGCGGGCTGCGCGCCTATCTTGCCCGCCGGGTTCACGGCGTTCTGGGCCTGCACGGCCAGCATCACGTCACGGGCCGTAATGTTCAGGGCGGCCATCTTTTCCGGATTCAGCCAGATGCGCATGGCGTAGCGGCCGGAGCCGAACACCTGCACGTCGCCCACGCCGGGTACGCGTTTGATGGCGTCCACCATGTTGATATACGCGTAATTGGCCAGCCAGAGGCCGTCATAGGTTCCCTGGGGGGAATAAAGGCTGACGACCAGGGCGGGCAGCCCGCTGGTCTTGCGCAGGGAGACGCCCAGCTCGCTGACTTCCGGCGGAAGCTGGGAGGTGGCCTGCCCGTAGCGCAGGTAGGAAAGCACCTGGTCCATGTTCGCCTCAGTGCCGATCTCAAAGAGGATCATCATGCTCATCTGCCCGTTGTTGGTATTGACGGAAGTCATGTAGGACATGCCGTCCACGCCGGACATCTGCTGCTCAATGGGGGAGGCGATGGACTTGACCACCGTCTCGCAGTCCGCCCCGGGATAGGTGGCCGTCACCTGGATGGAGGGGGGGATGATGTCCGGGTACTCGGAAATGGGCAGGCGCAGAATGGAGAAGGTCCCCAGCAGGACGATGATGATGGAGAGGCAGATGGAGAGGATGGGGCGCTTGATGAAGAAATCGGCCATGGCGGGAGGGGCTTATTGGTTGCTGGCGGGTACCGCTTTCAGGCGTGCGGCCGGGTTTCTGGAGGCCATTTCCGCCTGGAGAAGGCCGTCCACGACCACCTTGCTCTGCGGGGTGAGGGAATCCGGTTTCAGCGGAATGACCTGCTGCCGGTCGCCGAGCTGCGTTCCGGCCTGCACGGGAATGATGGAAGGATGGTTGTTCTCATCCAGCGCAATGACGAAAAAGCGCCCCTGCGTGGAAAGAAGGGCCTTTGCCGGAACGGTCAGCGCGTTTTTGACGGTGGCCAGCCGGGCCGTGGCGATGATGAACATGCCGGGCCGCAGCAGGTAGTCCGCATTGGGAAGGTTGGCCTGCACGCGGATGGTGCCCGTCTGGGGGTTGAACGCCCGGTCAATAGCTACCACCGTAGCCTGTTCCGGGTATTTGGTACCGTCTTTCAGCGTGATATCCAGCTTGCTGCCCGTCTGGACGCCCTCATTCCCGTTCTTGCCGGCCTGCTGGATCCATTCCTGCTGGGTGACGGCAAAATTGACGCGGATGGGATTGACGGAGGAGACGACAGCTAGGGGGCCGCTTTCCGGGCTGACTAGGTCGCCTATATTCGTCTTGGAAATGCCGGCGATTCCGTCAAAGGGGGCATACAGCACCGTATAGGAAAGATTCTTTTCAGCCAGGGCCAGGGCCGCCGTGGCCTGCTGCACCTGTGCTTCTGCGGCAATAGCGGAGAGGCGCGTATCCTCGTACTTCTGCTTGGAAATGGCGTTCTCCGCGGCCAGGGGCTTGTAAATCTCCGCGTCATAATTCAACTGCTGGAGCTGGGCCTGCGCCTGTTCCAGCGTGGCTTTGGCCCTGGAGACCTGGTCCTTGAAGGTGGAATCGTCAATGCGGAAAAGCACCTCCCCCTTCTTCACAATGGCGCCGTTGGCGTAATTCTGCGTTTGCAGGTAGCCCGTGATCTGGGGAACGATGGAGGCGTTGTCCACGCCATCCAGATGGCCCACCCAGCTTCCCATCACCGGGATGTCCATGGCAACAGGCTGTTCGTAAATAAGCGTGGGCGTTTCATGCGGCACCTGTTCCGTCTTTTTACACCCGGAAAAAAGGAGGGAGAACAAGAAGAGGAGAACGGCGGAACCGGAGATAGAGCCCGTCAGGCGTGTCAAGTCCATGCTGTGAATGACACGCCGGCGGCCTCCTTTGTTGAAAGAAGGCTTTCCGGGCGGCAGCGCTGTCCGTGTCATGCAGGTGGATTTTCACCCGGATGACGCGGCGGGACGTCTTACGGGCGGGCGGAGGATTTGTCCGGCGTGAAGGCGCGCACCAGCTCTCCGATCCACAGGACGAGGGAGGTGCCGGCAAAGATGATGCCCCAGTCCGTCCAGCTCAGGGGCACCACGTTGAACATCTTGCCGCCGAAGGTGACGATGAGGTATTGCCCGGCCAGGATGAGCAGAGCCACCACTCCGAAGCCCCCGATGCTGGCGCCCATGCGGGCAAAGGCGCTCTGGTGCGTGTTGAAAGCCTTGGCGTTGAACATGTTCCAGAACTGGAGAAGGACGAAGATGGTGAAAAACAGAGACAGTTCATAGCCGGTCAGTTCATGCTCCGGAGAAGAAAAGTCCAAGTAGCTGCCGAAGTAGCCGCTGAGGCTGAACTGCGTCAGGCTGGTGATGTCCGCATGCTTGAAATATTGCAGCAGGCCGAACAGGAAGGCCACGAACAGGATGCCCACGCCCAGGATGTTCCGGCCCATGGGACGGGTGATGATGTGGTCCGTGGTCTTGCGCGGCGGGTCCTGCATCACGCGTTCGTCCGGCGGCAGGGAGGCCAGGGCCAGCGCGGCGAAGGTATCCATGATGAGGTTCACCCACAGCATCTGCGTGACCGTGAGGGGGGATTCCGTTCCCAGGAACGCGCCGATGAGCACGATGAGGCAGGCCGCCACGTTGATGGTCATCTGGAAGACGATGAAGCGCTGGATGTTCCGGTACAGGGAGCGTCCCCACATGACGGCGCGGGAAATGCTCATGAAGGAATTGTCCAGAATGGTGATGGCGCTGGCCTCCTTGGCTACGGTAGTGCCGTCCCCCATGGAGAGGCCCACCTGCGCGGCGTTCAGGGCGGGGGCGTCGTTGGTGCCGTCCCCGGTCACGGCCACCACCTGGTCCTTCTTCTGGAGCAGCTTCACCAGGCGTTCCTTGTCCATGGGCCTGGCGCGGCACATGATTTTCAGGTCCATCACGCGGTCCAGCAATTCCGCATCCGGCGTCTGCTCAAACTCCACGCCCGTCATCAGGCGGTCCGGCGTGTCCGCCTCCGTCCACAGGCCGATCTGGCGGCCTATTTCCCGTGCGGTTCCGGGGGTGTCCCCCGTGACGATCTTGATATTGATGCCCGCATCCATGCAATCCTTCACGGCCTGGGGCACGTCGTCCCGGACGGGGTCTGAAATGGCGGCGATGCCCAGGTAAACCAGGTCCTTGCGGATGACGCGGCCGTCCTCGAATACCGGGGCGTCATCCTCCAGGATGCGGTACGCGAAGCCCAGCGTGCGCATGGCCTGGTTCTGGTAGGCCAGGAGCTGTTCCTCAATGGCGGGGCGCATGTCCGCGGCAGGCGCCTGGCCTTCCGGAGTCAGGACGGTGGAGCAGAGGCCCAGCACGATTTCCGGCGCGCCCTTCACGTAAAGGACTTTCTTGCCCAGCAGGGGGGATTCCACCACGGTAGCCATGTACTTGCGTTCCGTGGAAAAGGTGAGCTGTTCCAGCACGCGGGCGTTTTCCCGCAGATCCAGGTAATTCACGCCCAGCCCGTGCAGCCACAGGAGGAGCGCCCCTTCCGTGGGATTGCCCAGGGCCTTGATGTGTTCCGGGTCCGCATAGTCCAGGAAGGCGGTGGAGTTGACGGCGATGCCCTCCCGGATCAGGTCGCCCAGCTCGTCGTCCGCCGGGGCGGCGTTCCCCAGGCCGTAGAAATCCGCCTTGTACACGTTCATCTGGTTGCGCGTCAGGGTTCCCGTCTTGTCTGTGCAGATGACGGTGGCGGCCCCCATGGTTTCGCAGGCGTGCATCTTGCGCACCAGGTTGTTGTTGGCGAGCATGCTCTTCATGCTCAGGGCCAGGCTCAGGGTGACGCTCATGGGCAGCCCTTCCGGCACCGTAACCACGATGACGGTCACGGCGATCATGACGGTGTTCAGAATGTAGGTTCCCGCGCTCAGCCATTCCACGGGGCCGGGCAGATGGGAGAAGTACAGGGTGAGGCGTCCGATGATGATGAGGGCGGCGATGGCGTAGCTGGCCCAGGTAATGAGGTCGCCCAGCCTGGAAAGCTGGCGGTTGAGGGGCGTCTGCACCTTATTGTCGATCTGGGAGCCTTCGTAGACCTTGCCGTATTCCGTTTTGTCCCCTACGGACGTCACTTCCATGATGCCGTGGCCGTCCACCACGGTGGTTCCTTTCAGAACGTGGTTGGAGGGATAGGTGGCGTCCTTCTTGAATTCCGCCTCATTCGTGGTTTTGCTGATGAGGGGTTCCCCCGTCAGCGTGGATTCGTTGACTTGGAGGGAAACGGCTTCCAGCAGGACGCCGTCCGCCGGGACCTCCTCCCCCGTATTCAGGATGACGATGTCGCCCGCCACCACGTCCCGGCGGGGAAGTTCGCGGATATTGCCGCCGCGGATGACCTGGACCATGGTGTCGTCATTGACCTGGTTCAGGATTTCAAACTTCTTGTTGGCGCTCACCTCGAAGGCGAAGCCCACGCAGGTGGCCAGCAGGATGGCCACCAGGATGCCCACGGGCTCCAGGAAGACGCTGGCCGGTTCCGCTCCGGTGAAGAACTGGTAGCAGGCCACGCCTACGGACAGGAGCAGGGCCACCAGCAGAATCTTGATGATGGGGTCTGAAAATTTCTCCAGGAACTGCTTCCACAGGGGTTCCTTTTCCGGGGGCGTCAGGATATTGACCCCGTATTTGGTCCGGTTTTCCAGAACCTGCTGTTCCGAAAGCCCTTGGTGATGTGCTGCGCTCTTCATGGTTGAGATATTTCTTTACCTGATTGGAGTCCGTGAGAAAAGTGCGGAGGAGGATTTTCAGGGATGATGACGGGAGTTTTTTGGAAGGCGGCGGCGCGGTTGGCCTCCCGTGCCGTAAAAGGCGGCATTGTTGCCTTGACTTTGGCGGAGTTCCGGCGATTCTGAAGCACCTATGTGGAACGATCTTTCTCATGGCCTTTCCGTGCTGGCGGACGCTCTTGCCTTCCTCTCCCGCTCCTGGGGGTTCTGGGTCTGCGTGGGCAGCGTGGCGGGACTGGCCGCCGTGTATGCGTGGTGGAGAAAGCGTCTGGCCCTGTGGGCGTTTGCCTTGGCGTTTCTTTCCCTGCTGGCCGTGGTGGGCCTGGCGTGCCGCCAGGTGATGCATCAAAAGACCTTCCTGTGGATTCAGGAGCCGGAGCTCCAGGCCCTGTCCGGAAAATACGAGGTGGAATCCTCCCCCAGGGAGCGGTGGTTTTTCCGGCCTCCGGAGCTGAAGCGCTTTTTCCAGGTCAGCTCCTCCACGCTTCTCCTGAATGAAGACGGAACGTGCGAGATTTCCTCCTTCCCGCGCCCGGAGGCGTGGGGCAGGTGGATTTCCCGCCCGGAAGACAGGGATGACCTTTCCGTGCTGGAGGAAGACCTCGTTTCCTCCTGCCGCGGAACCTGGTCCCTGGTGAAAAAGGGGGGATATTACGGCGTCTCCATCGTTTATTCTCCCGGCCGCAGTTTGACGCTGTACCTGGGCGGGGAGAATGCGGAATGCCTGGTGATGCCGGTCAACCCCTCCGACCCGCTGGAAGCGGTGACGTTTGAGAAAACGTTCTGACCCGGTCGCGGGACGGGTGGAAAAAAGGGAGGGAGGCTGCTTTTCCAGCCTCCCTCGATGTAGTTTTTCAAGTGCCGCTCCTGCTTGACCGGGAGCGTGGCTCCGGAAGCTCTTTTATTTGACCTTTCCTCCTTCGTACACCAGCACTTCAAAGGGCTTCAGCGTGAAGGTGAGCTCCTTGTCAATATTGACGGTCTTGCCGGAAAAGCCGTCCAGCGCCCGCTGATCGTCATAGGAATCCTTGAAGGTGATGGAGCCCTTGACGTCCGCGGGAATGTCCAGGATGCCGCGCAGGGTGCCGGTCAGGCTCTTTTCCTGGTCGGAGGAATTGCGGAGGGCCAGGGTGGCCTTGTTTTTATTCCACGCGGCCCAGCCGTACACGGCCCCTTCATTGGTCTCCTTGTTCCACGGATTGCCGCCCACCCAGTGCACGTCGTCCAGAACGTCCGCGTTGCGGCGTATCCATTTGATGCCCTTGGCCAGCTCGTCCCACAGCATGCCGTCCCTGGCGTTCATCAGGTCCCGGTCCACGTAAAGCTCCTGGAGGGAGGTGCCGCAGGCCGTGGCGCAGCGCAGTTCCTTCTTCACGTTTTCAGGGTCGCGGGGCATGCACGCGGGCGGCCCGAACTTGGTGACCATCAGGCCGTGGGTCATCATGGAATTGATGGGCATCAGCGGGGAGCCCTGCACGAAGACTTCATGCACCAGGCGGTCGCGGTAGGTGATCCACTTGTCGCGGTTGTCGCCCACGCCGATGGTGCCGAAGTCATTCTCCTGCCTCCAGACGGAATCCGCATAACGGAACCAGAAGGGGGAGGCCCAGGTGCCCACGGTGCAATTGATGTAAAGGTCCCCCTTCTTCTTGCGCAGGGCGTTCAGCACGCGGATGATGCCTTCCGCATCCTCCTCGTTGCCGGGGCCCTTGGCGTGGAAGTGGGTGCTGATGCCGTCGAATTTGAAGTACTTCATGTTGTAGTCCTTCACCATCTGGGAGCAGCGGCCCACAAAGGCATCAAAATATTCCTTGTTGGAAAGCTGGAAATTGCCGATCTTGTTGTCCGGGTGCTTCACGTTCCAGTGGGCGAGACGCTTGCCCTTGGAGGCTCCGTAGCCGCCCACCGGGCCCAGCCAGGTGCCGATGCCCGCCTTCTGCCTGCCTGCGGCGGCGTCAATGCGCTTGAAGCCCTGCGGGAACATCTTGTGGAAGTCCCACAGGCTGTTGAACTCGTCCCAGCCGTCGTCCCAGACGAAGGCGTCAATGGACATGCCGCGCTTCTGGAAAAATTGTTCCTGCCAATCCTTCAGGACGGCCAGGCACTGTTCTTCCGTCATGCGCTTGGCGGGGTCCGAATCATTGTTCCGGTTGATATTCAGTTCATACCAGGAATTGTAATGGATGAAAGGGCGGTAGGGCATCACGCGCTCACGCTCCATATAGGCCAGGAAGGAACGGCGCTTCTGGCCCGGGGAGAAGATGCCGAGGACGGAGGATACCTCCCACACCTCCCTGGGCTGCATGGTGGTTTTGCGGCTCCAGACGCCCTGGGCGAGCTGGGAATCGTCTGCCTGGGCGTCTTCCTTTTCCTCCAGCGTGCGCACGGGCAGGGAGAAAGTGATTTCCCCCTTGCTGGCAATCGGTTCGCTCTTGGTCTGGACCCAATAGCGCAGCAGGTAATTCCCCTTGGAGGGAACTTTTACGGTGTAGGAATTGTTGGCATTGGCGTCTCCGGTACTCCCGGCGTGGAAGTCGGAGTCAAGGACGGCCCCCTTGGCGGAAAGGATCTGCACGCCGGCGGTGTTCAGCTTGTTGTTTCCCTTGTCTCCTCCCTTGTACTGGAAGGTAATGGTGCAGGGCCCCTTGCCGTCAATGGTGACGGGGCCTTCCGAGCAGGCCACCTGTTCCCCGTACTGCTTTTTCAGCTCCTGAGGAATGTTGAAATTGCCCGTCCATGAAGCCGTGGACCATTTGCCCGCGTTCCAGGCTGCGGACTCTCCTCCTTCCGCGTTTCCGGAGCCTCCCACGGTGTTGATGCCCATGGGCGTTTCCAGGGCGGTGAACGCCAGGTCGTTTACGATGAGCGCGCCTCTGGCGTTGCCGGAAACGGAGGGGGAGCCCGCCTTCCCTTCCATCAGGTCATATTGCATGGCTACGATGCTCTTCATCTGGATGGGCTTCGTGCTCACCAGGCGCAGTTCCTGCCGCAGGTAATGGGAACTGTCCCTGAGTACGGCGCGCCAGGAAATGTGCAGGGAGCCGTTCAGCGCCTGGAAAGTGGCCGTGACGGCTCTTCCGGGGAAGCGGTCCGCCAGCTTGAATGCCTTGGGGTTGGGCTGGAGGGTGACGAGTTTGACGTCTCCCGCCTTCAGGTCGGAGGACTTGATGCTCTGGCCGTCCTGAAGGTTGATGATGAACAGTTCATTCCCGGCCTTGGCTACGGGCCCCAGTTTGGACGTCATTCCTCCGAAGGAAAGCTTCCCGCCCCGGTTGATGAATTTGGCCGTCAGGATGTTGTTGGAAAGGGTATAGCCGGAGGGCGTCTGCTCCGCATTGGCCGCGCCGGGGGTGGGGCCCGGGAAGACGACGGCTGCGGAAACGGCGGCAGCGCTTCCCAGAACGGCGGCCATCAGGAGAGCTTTAGTGAGGAATTTCATGGTTTGGTATCAAGGAAAATGGAACTACCTTGCCAAGATAGACCCCAGCGCGGTTTCTTCAAGGAAAAAGCCTCCCGGCAGGCAAGGCGGCTGTTTGAAAATCCGTCATGGTTTTCCGCGCGGAAGGAACTTCCGGTACCTATGACACACAAGCGTTGATTTTTTTCAACCGGTTTTGGTCTAATCTGCATGTATACGGTAGCTGATCAGCTTGTTGAAATCTTGGAAAAAGCGGGAGTAAAGCGTATTTACGGCATTGTAGGAGACAGCCTGAACCCCATTACGGACGCCCTCCGCAGAAAAAAAACCATCGAATGGATCCACATGAGACATGAGGAGGTGGGCGCCTTTGCCGCCAGTGCGGAAGCCCAGCTGACCGGCAACCTGGCCGTGTGCTGCGGCAGCAGCGGCCCCGGCAACCTTCACTTGATCAATGGCCTTTATGATGCCCACCGGAGCAGGGCCCGCGTGCTGGCCATCGCCTCCCACATTCCCCAGAGCCAGGTGGGGGTGGACTACTTCCAGGTGACCCATCCGGAACAACTGTTCAAGGAATGCAGTTCTTATGCGGAACTGGCCTCCACGGCGGAACAGGCTCCCCGCGTGCTGATGTCCGCCATCCAGCATGCCTATTCCCTGCATGACGTGGGCGTCATCGTGCTGCCGGGCGACGTGGCGGACGCCCCCGCGGAGGCCAAAGACCTGGTGCACCCACCCGCCTTTAGCCGGGAAACCGTGGTGCCGGACCATGAATCCGTGGCGCGGCTGGCGCAGATGCTTGCTGCGCACGGCCGCATCACCTTCTTCTGCGGGGGCGGCTGCGCCGGAGCGGAAAACAAGGTGGTGCAGCTCGCCGCCCGCGTGAAGGCCCCGATTGCCTACACCTGGCGCGGCAAGGACTATTTTGAGCATGACAACCCCGTGGGCGTGGGCATGACCGGCCTGCTGGGCTGGGGTGACGCGTACAAGGCCATGCATGAAAGCGACCTGATCGTAATGTGGGGAACGGATTTCCCCTACTTCAACTTCCTTCCCACCAAGACCGCCATCGTCCAGATTGACCGCCGCGGGGAAGTGCTGGGCCGCCGCTGCCGCCTGGACCTGGGAATCTGCGGGGACGTGGGCGCCACGGTGGACGCCCTGCTGGGAATGGTGGAGGAGAAAAAGGATTCCGACCACCTGGACGCTTCCCTGAAGCGCCACGCCAAGGACGTGAAGGACATGAACGCCTATATGGACGGGAACGACAGGGAATCACCCATCCGTCCCGAACAGGTGACCTCCGCCCTGAACAAGTACGCGTCTCCGGACGCCGTATTCACCGTGGACACGGGCACCCCCTGCATCTGGAGCGCGCGTTTCCTGTGCTCCACGCTGGGCAGAAAAACGCTGGCTTCCTTCAATCACGGCTCCATGGCGAATGCCATGCCGATGGCGATCGGGGCCCAGAAGGCGTACCCGAACCGCCAGGTAGTCGCCCTGTGCGGGGACGGCGGCCTGTCCATGCTGCTGGGGGACCTCATTACCATCGCGCAGTACAAGTTGCCGGTGAAGCTGGTGGTGTACAATAACGACTGCCTGGACTTCATCCAGTTGGAAATGCAGGCCGCGGGCCTGATTCCGTGGGGGATCAACCTGGACAACCCCTCCTTTGCCGCCGTGGCGGACGCCGTAGGCATCAAGGGCTTTGTACTGGACAAGTCAAGCCAGGTGGACCAGATGGTGAAAACGTTCCTGGACTATCCGGGCGCTGCCCTGCTGGACGCCCGTGTGGACCGGGACGCCATCGCGCTGCCCCCGTACATCAGCCTGGGACAGGCCGCGGACTTCTCCCTGGCCATGGTCAAGCAGACGCTGACCGGGGAAGTGAAGCAGGTGTGGAACACGCTGGCCGGGAACCGGAAGCTGTTCAAACCGTAAGAACTCTGCGGCACAGCCTGCGGGCAGTAATCAGTGAGCAGGGATGAGAGTTTGGAGAAAAAGCGGCAGCCTGTGGGCCGTTAAGGAAATCTGATCTTTAATCTCTAGTATCTAATTACTGCGCTGACAGCGCTTTCTTCAGCGCTTCCGTCACGATCTTCGGGTTGGCCTTGCCCTTGGCGGCTTTCATCACCTGGCCGGTGAGCCAGTTCAGGAGCTTGTCGTTGCCTCCCCGGATTTCCGCCACCTTGTCCGGATTGGCGGAAATGACCTCCTGCACGATACCGTCCAGGAAGGAGGAATCCGCCTTTTCGAAGCCGAGCAGCTTGGCTGCCTGCGGGGCGTTGAGGGACGGGGCCTCCCACATTTTGGTGAATACGTCCTTGGCCTGGTTGTTGGAAACGGTGCCGTCGTCAATAATGGCGATCAGATCCCGGATGGCGCCGGGTTTCACCGGGCATTCGGACGGGCGCATGCCTTTTTCATTCAGCACGGCGGAAATATTGTTGATGACCCAGTTGGCGATCTTCTTGCCGCTGGCGGTTCCCCGTGCCGCCTCTTCAAAGAAACGGGCCAGCTCCAGGTCTCCCACCAGCACGTTGGCGTCATACTCGCTCAGGCCGTATTCTTCCATGAACCGCTTCTGGCGCTCCTGGGGCAATTCCGGAATCTGGCTGCGCACCTTCTCCACCAGAGGGGCCGTGTGCACGGGCACCAGGTCCGGGCAGGGGAAATAGCGGTAATCGTGCGCGTCTTCCTTGGTGCGCATGATGGAGCTTTCCCCGCGTTCGTCGTCCCAGCGGCGGGTGGACTGGATCTGTGCGATGCCCATGTCCAGTTCTTCCGCCTGGCGCTGGATTTCATAATGAAGGGCCCGGCGCACGGCGGACATGGAATTGAGATTCTTCATCTCCACCTTTGCCCCCAGTTCCTTCTGGCCGCGGGGACGCAGGGAAATGTTCACGTCGCAGCGCATCTGCCCCTTTTCCATGTCCGCGTCGGAAATGTCCCCGTAATTCAGAATCTGCTGGAGGGACTTGAGGTAGGCGTAGGCCTCCTCCGGGGTATCGATGTCCGGGTCGGAGACGATCTCCATCAGGGCGGACCCCGCGCGGTTGTAGTCGATCAGGGAATAATTGACGTGGTGGGTGATCTTCGCCGCGTCTTCCTCCAGATGGATGCGGGTCAGCTTCACGGTGCGGAAGGGGGGCACGCCGGCCTTGATTACGTCATTCGGGTAAGACCAGGGATACAGGGGCACCTCCCCGCCCAGGCACAGCGGCAGGTCCAGCTGGGAGGTCTGGTAATTCTTCGCCATGTCCGGGTAGAAGTAATTCTTGCGGTCCCACTGGGAAACCTCCGGGCTGGAGCATCCCAGCATCAGGCCGGTCAGCAAGGTGCGCTCAATGGCGAACTCATTCAGCACGGGCAGCGCGCCCGGCAACCCCAGGCAGGTGGGGCACACACGCGTATTGGGTTCAAAGCCAAAGCCGGTCTCGCAGGAGCAGAACATTTTGCTCTTCGTCTTGATCTGGCAGTGGACTTCCAGGCCAATGGTCACGATGTAATCTGAAATTGCCATAAATTCGGAACGCTTGAATATCGCGGAAACTGTACGGAACCCTCTTCTCCCTGTCCAGTAAAAAGGCCTGAAGCGGGAGAGTGGAGAGTGGAGAGTGGAGAGTGGAGAGTGGAGAGTGGAGAGTGGAGAGTGGAGAGTGGAGAGTGGAGAGTGGAGAGTGGAGAGTGGAGAGTG
>CANQLV010000024.1 GCA_947624785.1 Akkermansia muciniphila
GGCGGGCGGAGGGTGTTCACTTCCCGTGATTACCCGGAGTTCGTCATTACCGACCCCGCCGCCGTGGAGTTTTTCAAATACTTCACCAAACATAAATAACATGAATATCAATAAACAAGACATAGAAAAGGCCCTACAGGCGGCATCCGCCCGTTGGGGGAATTGGGTTAAGTACGTGATTGCCGCCATTATCGGCGCGGCGGCCGCAGCCGGTTGCATCACCGTCACCGGATGCGGGCATTCCGTGAACGTCACCCCGAACCGTACGGAGGTATGCAGGGACGGCTCTTGCCTGGTGCTAGAACCGGGGCATATCTCCTATAGTCAAGCACAGCCGGAAACGGACGTTCCGCCCGTTGTTCAGATCGTACCTTCCAAGAAATAAGGCCATGTGTAAGCTCTCCGAAGTACCGGCGCGTTTCCTGGATTTTGCCAAGGCTTCCCCCGTGTTTGCCTGCGTCCTGATGTCGCTGACGATATGCGGCGGGGCATGCTGGTACATCGGGGAGGTGGTCAGCCACCACAATGACCGCCTTTGTGATCTGATGACCATGCAGACGCAGGCCCAGGTGGAGACGGCCAAAGCGATTCAACTGCTTGCCGTTCGCATTGAAAACATAGAAAGGAAGCTGGAAAAGTGAATAAGCTGCTGAATCCTTCCGTTCTTTTGCCGCTGACGGGGTGCGTGATGGCCGGCGTTTTTGCCGCGTGCGGAGACACGGAGGCAGGCATTGCCGCGTTCTGTTTCCCCATTGCGTGCCTTGTATTCCTCCGATGCGCGGAACGCTGACCAGCTGTAAAGTTTTTCTTACAAGTTCCCTTTAGTTAATAATCAATAGTTTCCGTATGCCTACCCTGTACATACTCATTGTGGACGAACCCGGAAAGGAGCAATGGATGAAAATTTTTCTTACCGAAAGAGACGCCGCTTTTTTCCTGGCTCAATTTAATGAGTGGCATTTGCATGCCAAGTGCCATTGCTACACCGTGGAAGGCAAGCGGCTTGTGCAACTTATCGACAATCTGAACGAATGAATACTATAGAAAGAAAGATGGCCGCGGCTATCCTCCGGTTTGAAGACAGCCGCGTTACCGGGCCGGATTCCCTGCGCGTTTCCCGCCTTCCTGCCGCCGACAAGGGCGGCAAGTGGGAGATTTGCGGCATTTGCGACGGCATTGAACCGGCCGTGTTTAACAGATTGAAGGCCCTGTTGGATGCCGGAAGACGTGAAGAGGCCTGGGAAGGTTGTCTCCAGTATGTCCTGGATAATACCGCCGCCGTGCGCTCCTGGCTGGGTTCCGACGCTTTTCCTGGCGTTGAATTCATCCTGCGGGATCATTATTTCAATTCCGGGAGCAGGAATACCGGGAAGATTTTGCAGCGCGCGCTGAACATTCACGGCGCCGGGCTTGTGGTGGACGGGATTGTCGGCCCCAAGACCCGGCAGGAACTACAGGACCAGCTGGCCGCCACGGGTGAAGCGGTGTTCCTTATCGCCCTGCAGGAGAAGCGTCAGGCGTTTTACCGCTCTTGCAAGCAGTTTCCTGTGTTCGGGAAGGGCTGGCTGAACCGCTGCGACGATGCGTTCAGCATGGCGCAGGAGCTTGTTTAATCCTTAAATCTCTATTCGTTCATGGCATTATTTCCCAGGCTTCGCGGCAAGGTGAAAGAGGCGGTCCAGATATTGGTTTCTCCGTTTGCTGATCATAAATTCAAGCACTGGCCAGCCTCCGAACTTGACCCGGAATCCCTGAAATCTCTGAAAGAGTCCATTGCTTCCGGGCGGCTGGACCGGCAGGAACAGCTCTTTATGGCTATGCTGGAAAAATGGCCGCGTCTCCGGAAGAATCTTGGGGAAATAGCAAACGCCGTTGCCCGCATGGAATGGACAGTCATGCCCTGGACGGAAAAAGGACAGCAACCGACCCCGGAAGCGCAGGAAATGGCGGAGCTTGTCGAATCCGCCTTCTGGCGGTCAGAACCGGAACCGGACACGGTAGAGCAGGGAGCAGACGATTTGCTCAAATCCCTGACCTATATGCTTACTTGCGGCAACACCGTTCATCAAATCAAATGGGCGTCGGATGATATCATCTACCCCCGCTGTTACGAGCCTCTTTCCGCTCAATTTTACGCATGGGAATATAACTACGGCAGGAAGGATCGTTTGCTCCTTTTCCGCAACGGCCTGGAAAACGACCTGGAAGGAGAAGAATTTCCCCCGGACAAGTTCCTGATTGGGCTGAATAAGGCCGACGTGTTCCACCCTATTTTTGGCGCCAAGCTCCGGTGTCTTGTGGGATGGTTCGGAGCCGCCTGTTACGGGTTGCCCTGGCTGATGACGTTTTGCGAGCTTTTCGGCATCCCTTTCCGGACGGCTAAAGTCAGGGGTGACGAAAAAGCAAAAACGGAGGCGGCGGAAATGCTGCAAAACCTTGGTTCCGGGGGATGGGCCATCACAACGCAGAATATGGAGTTTCAGCTTCATGACGCCGTAAAGGGAGCCAACGGGCTGCCCCAGGCGGATTTGATCAAACTGGCGGACGAACAATGCGACAACCTGATCCTGGGACAAACGTTGACCAGTTCCAAGGGGGACGGAGGGGCGTATGCCCTTGGCAAAGTGCATGCCGGTATCCGCAAAGAGGTCATTGAAGACGCGGGGCAGGCCGTGGCGAATATTCTCAATTCCCAACTCATTCCTGCCATCATCCACTTGAATTACGGGCATATTCCTTCCCGTCTCCCTCAATTTGTTCCCTCTATCCGCGGCATTGACGCAGAAGCCCTGGAAACGGTTGCCAAAGCGGCGGAAATCATGGATGTAGGAGAAGAATTCGCCCGCACCATCGTCAAGATACCCAAGCCGCGTTCCGGCGAGCCTGTCTTGAGAAAAGCCCCGTCTATCGGTTCCGCTCCGGGCCAATACGGGGATGCCGTTGAAGCCGCTGCCTCCGAGGGAAAAAACTAGCTCCGCTCGCCCTGGCCGTCGAGTTGGAGCAGGACGCGGAAAAGGCCGCAGAAGAAATTTTACAGGCGTGGGCCGAGCCATGCGCTGATTTTGTCCGGGAATTGATCGGCAAAGCCCGTTCCGGGCTTTCTGATCATGAATTTCGGGCGGAACTGGCCGCTGTGCTTGCCCGCCTTCCGGAAATGGACCTCACCAATGATGATTTGCTGCAGGAAGCCCTGTGGGACGCCAGCGCGGAAGCTTACCGGAAGGGGTGGGAAATCAATCGGATTGAAGACGAGATATGAACCTGACGATCGACTTGAACGGTGTTGACCCGGTAATTGCAGAAGTGAAAAAAATAGCAGCTCCGGAAAGTTTGGCGAAAGCCAATGAACGCATGGGGGAGGGAGTGAAAAGCTGGCTTTCGTCCTGGTACAGGAACAAGGCGGAATCCGGACACTTTGAAAACACGTCCCTGCCGACCCACGGGCCTGGAAGGAAGAAAACCGGGTGGGCCAACGACATTGCCCGAAACTGGTTTGCCGAGACGACGGCGGACGGTGCCCGCATCTACCTCACCGGGCAGGCAGGGGAGGGGAACGGGGGGGAACCTCTAGACCTTGCACAATCCCTGTTATTGAAAATCTACGGCGGCACGGTGACGGCCAAGCGGGCCCAGGCGCTGACCATTCCTGTCATTCCGGAGGCGCACGGCGTTCGCGCTGGCGCTTACGCCTCTATGACGGGCCGCAAACTTTTCACTCTTCGTAAAAGCATCCTCAACCTTCGCAACAGCATGACCGGCTCCGGATTGGAGCCGGGCTGCCTTTTTGAATCGGACGGGCATGGCGGAGTCAGGGCCGTCTATAAGCTCAAGAAGTCGCAGATCTTTGCGCCATGGCCGGAGGCTTTTCCGGATATGGAAGAACTTACGGGCATAGCATTCAAACACTTCATGGATGCCATGCTTGATGACGGGGGAGGTTCCGAAGACTGGATAAATTGACTAGGAGAGCTAAGCTGAAAGACGGTGTAAAATAAACCGCCGCAGAGGGGAAACTGCGGCGGAGTAGAAAAAAGATTTGTTATAGAAATAGTTTTATTTCTTTTTTAAAATATAATGTTCGGATAAGATTCCTTGATTAATTGATCCTTCTTTGTCTGACAACATTAATTTACTACCATCAAGTATTTTATAATAAGATTTTTCATTAGAAGAGGTTAGAGATAATTCAATCAAGTTTCCATTTATCAAATTATAATGACCTTTTGATTCGAAAGTTGCGCTTTTTTCTCCTTCTCCTATATATTCGCTCCTCAGTATATAAGTTTTATCCTTATTTAATGTCAGTGTCGTCTTTATACCTTCACAATCGGCAGCGGGAAGAGTTCCTTCATAAGTGCCGTAAAAATTAGAATTTTCCGACTTGTTTTCTATTTTTGTTCCACCGTTTTCAATTTGATCATGATTCTCTTGAGGAGCATTGCAACCGGTTATGACAACTAAACATGTGGCCCATAAAAAAATCATTTTCATGGTAAGTACCTTTCTTTTTTAATTAGTGTTTTTTCTTAATTCAATAGAGCAGGGACTGAGAAATCAATTCTCTCCCAATACCATTATAATATTACGTAAAACTTTGGGAGGTGGCAAGATATTATTCTCGGCCAGCCGGGATTTTATTCCTGATCGTTACGGCTTGAATATTTTGTAGCCCATTTTGCGTCTATTGCCCCATACCTCCACTGTGCCTCATCATGGGGGCATGAGTACGCTGATAACGACGGTAGCCGGCAACCACGGCAAGGCTCCCATGGCTATCCTGTGGGCCCCCAAAGGAGAACATACTATTAAATGCTCGCTCAACGGCCAGCCGGGAACGTGTGTGGTGCGGGTAACGTCCGACTGCGTTCCCCGGCTCAATGCCGACCTGGAAGCCAAGCTATCCAGCAACGTCAAACCGGTCGGGCTCTATGATCATGAGATGGGGCCCGCCTCTTACAAGCCGGGACGGTTTGTGTGGAACGAGGAAAAAGGCGTTGTGTTGGAACTGGAAGG
Organism: Akkermansia muciniphila; assembly: GCA_947624785.1. Lineage (GTDB taxonomy): Bacteria > Verrucomicrobiota > Verrucomicrobiia > Verrucomicrobiales > Akkermansiaceae > Akkermansia > Akkermansia muciniphila_F. Next base: position 5,014 of record CANQLV010000024.1, read on the forward strand.
ATGGACGGAGAAGGGAAGAACGGACGTGGAAGGCGGCAATTACGGCTATCACAGCCCCCGCTTCCGGCGCGACAAGGGAACCGGGGAAATCCTCGGCCTGTTGCCGGAATCCATAGAAGTAGGTTCCTTGGTCAATGACCCCGCATTTGACGACATCGAACGCATTGCCGCCAGCCGAATGGAGGGCGACGTAGCCCATTTTGACGACGTTGAAGACCCCGGGAAACCGGGCGACAATAGAGACCTTGAGAAGCCCAAGGAGGGCCTCGACCAGCAAGACAACCATACAACCAACCGAGACATGGACATCACTAAACTCGTTGCCCTCGGCATTTTGACCGAGGAAGAAGCCAAGGCTGAAAATGCCGAGGCTATCGTGTTGGAGCGCATCAAGGCCCTGCAGGACAAAGGCAAGGCCAGCTCCGACGAATTGGAAGCAAGCAAGAAGGAGCTGGCGAAATGCCAGGAAGAAATTGCCGCATCCAGGAAGCAGGTGAAGGAACGCGCCGTCCAGGACGTTGCCGATGCCATTGCTGCGGGCAAAATCGCCCCGAAGGATGAAGCATCCAAGACCTTTTGGGAACGAGCCCTGACGGAAGACTATATTGCCGCCAGCAAGCAGTTGAACGCCCTGCCGAAAAATCCCGCATTCGATGACGTGAATGCCGGCAAGCCGGAAGGCTCTCCAAAAGAACCCGTCACGGGAACCGCGGCTCTTCGCAGCTCCTTTGAAACCGAACTCAATAACCTGAACAAGTAATATGCCCGCGAAAGAATTTATGACCCTGCTGGACGTGCTTCAGCAGGAAGGAACAGGATCTATCAAGGCCCTTGACGCAGTCCGTTCTGTTGGACTTGCATCCCCGGAAGTAACCGCGTTTCCCGTTACCGTTATTGACGGAACGCAGTACGAAATCAATATGCCCACCGGCATTCCCCGTTTCGGGTTTCGTCCGGCCAATGCCGGAGCCAAGAACCTGACGACCGAATACACCAATAAAACCGTTAAGTGCTACTACATTGACGGACCTATTGCGGTGGACAAGGCCGTTGTCACCAGCTCCGCCAGGGGGGCGCAGCTGCTCACCAAGGAAACCCGAAGCGTTACGTTGGGTGCCATGGCCTCCATTGCCCTGCAGATGTGGTACAGGCTTCCGGAACAGGAAAATGTGTTCCCGGCTATTTCTGAACAGATGGGGGATTATATGACCATTTCCGCAGATCCTTCCAAGCAGGAAGACTCGGAAGCCAACCGCGCCGACAACTCCGGAGCTTCCGCTTACCTGGTCATTTTGGGTGACGACTTCCTGCACTCCATATGGGGGAACAAGAAGACGCTTTCCATGTCTCCGGTGCAGGAAGAGACCGTGGCCAGGAATACGGAAGACGGGGAATCAGGAACAATGAGGGCCTATACTTCCCGTTTGGAAGGCTGGACGGGCATTGCCGTGGAATCTCCGTTTTCCGTGGCCCGCATCAAGAACATCAGCGCCCAGCATCCCTTGACGGACAAACTTGTCGCCAAGGCGAAGAGCCTGTTTCCTGCGGCCTTGCGCGGCATGATTTCCTATGTGGTTATGAACGGCAATGTGAAATTGCTGTTGCAGGAATCCAGAACCCTTACGCCTGCCACCGGAAACGGCGGAACGGGCATGATCGCCCCTGAACCCGATTCCGTGATGGGAATCAAGATTCTGGAAGTGGATTCCCTGCTTGATGACGAATCACTGTCCAGTGTCCGCGCCGCATTTGCGGAAGACTTTTTCCGCGCCCGTCGCAACTCCCTTGCCCTCAAAAATTAACCTTTTATCCGCAGAAAGGAGAAACACACCACATGATGAAGAATATGTACCGCAATGACGAAGCGCTTACGATCCGTCTGAAGATGCCGGGAACCGGAAAGACGGTAACGTCTGCCCCGATTCATATCGGACAGAAAGGAGGCATCGACAGCGCTGTCATTTCATTGAAGCACGAAGAGCTTCCCGCGCTGGCCGCCGGCAAGACGATGACCCTCACCGTCGAATCGTCCGAGGACGGTGATGCCTGGACGGAACTGGATTCCCCGAAGCTGGTTGCGACGGGGGGTGAGAGCAATGGTTCCGGCTCCGGAGAAGTGTTCATGCGCGTTCCGTTGGAGGCCGGCCCCTGGCTGCGCCTGAAAATCGCAGCTGAAACGTCCGCAGGCGACAGCACGGCACAGGAAGCCGTCCTTGCCGTCAAGGTATAACCTTATTGAAACAATGGCCCTCGTAAGGATTACTCCGGAAGCGGTTGCCCGCTATTGCCAGGACAAGGAAATTACTTCCATTGCCCGGGACAAAATCAGCGACATCATCCGCGAGGTCTGCAACGAGGTGGCGGCTGCAGTCAACTCCTGCCCCAGAAATGCCAGGATTGCGATGGATTCCAGTTCCGTTCCCGCGGAGTTGGTATTCACCACCTGCATTCTGGTGCGGGATGCCGTCACCAGCTCCGTGCCAGGTTCAAGCGAATCCCTGCAGGGGACGGCGCGGGCGGCTCAATATCAGGATGCCCGCGCGAAACTCCGCGCCGTGGCTGCCTGTGAAGTCGAGTTTGCCCCCTACGATGGGCACCAGCCCAGCGACGTCATTTACGGAGGGCCGAAACACCAGGATTGGAGCAATCCGATATGAAGAAAACCCTGAAGAAGTCGCCTGTCATTGCATTTGCGGAAGTCCTCTGTCAGCGGGCCGTGGAAATTTGCTCCGCGGCCAACAACGGGGAAGACCCGGAAATCATTATTAAGGCATGGGACGGTTCCTTTGAGGAAGAAATCAAGAGGGTGACCGGTTCCCTGGAAACCGTCATCGTCATGGAGCGTCCGGAAATTGTTCCGGACAAGTTGAGCAGGAGCGGCAAAAGCACGGCCAGATGGCACGTCACCGTGGAGAGCAACCCGCTTCTGGACGGTGACGGCTGGGACGCCGACGACCTTGCCGACATCATCCAGGAGGGCTTTCACAAGTGGCGCCGCAACCATGCCCGGCTGATGATGACGGAGGTAATCGTTACCAGCTCCAAGCCGGCTCTCGCCAAAATCCTGAAAAAGTCCATCGTCCTGACGATGGAAACAACCCTGATTATCAAACATGGCAACTAAACCCACCACCGCCGCGGCCCAGGAGGCCGCTACTGCCCCGGCGCCCCGCATCGTCAAATGCCGGGTGGCCGTCAACAAGCTGGAACTCCCTCACGGCATCGCCGCGCGGGGAAAAATCGTCCACATCCCGGAAGACGTGTACAAAGTCCACGCCGACGCCGGGAAAGTGACCTTTATTGACTACGTAAGAAGCTAACAACCATGTCAGAACTCTACAACAAGGAAATGCTGGTCGGCACCTTTCTCGACCTGTGCCCGTTCGGAACGACAGTCACGGCCGAAAGCGGCACGGACACGGTGGACGAGCATTTCAAGCCGGCGAAGGACTCCGACGCCTGGATGATGGCCAACGAAGTCATCGACTACAAAATCACGCCGACCACGGAAGACGACGCCCGCACGGTATTTTCCCGCGACACGACCTCCTATGTGACGCGGAAGAACACCAAAGTGACGGGCAACACCATCGAGATTAACTCCACGGAGGTTAATCCGGTCTGCTGGCAGGTGATTTACCAGTGCGACAGGCTGGAAGCCGGGAAGGAAGTGCAGCCCTTTTCCCGGAACATCTACGGGCAAAAGGTATGGGCGCGCCTCACCAAATACCAGGAAGACAAAAAAGAAATGATGGTCCTGGAAGTCGCGGCGCTGCTCAAGGTGGAAATCCCCACGGAAAACAACAAGCTGATCACGCCGAAATTGACGCTTGAAGTGATACCGTCCTCCCTGAATTCCCTGACGCCCACGGAAGAAATCGCCTTCCCGGCCTCCGCCGGGGCATGACAGCCGGGGCCGCCCCTCTGTTTGCATGGGGAGGGGCGGCCAGTCGCACTCCGCAAGGTGTGCGTGGATTGAACCCCCCCCCACCATTATTGAGGCATGGACACGACCGTCTCTCCCTTTTCCATCACCTTTGACGGGCGTGCCGTCGTGCGCGCCGGGGAATTCCTGCTCGACTCCCTGCCGGAACACGCTTTCCCGGTGCAGTTCGGCACGTCCGCCACGCCGATCATCAACAGCCCGTTCCCCAGGCTGGACGCATTCGGCAACCTGTCCCTGTCCTTCACCATCTCCACCGTGCGGGAATGCGCCTCCCACATGGACGCGTGGAGCGCCTTTTACGAATGGCTCAACGAATGGAAAACGGCGGGGAAGGGGGAATGGGCCTGGACCGACGCCTGCGGCCGTGAACAGCGCTTTGAAGCCGTCATCGCCGACGCCGAGCCGAAGGTTCAGGGCCTGCGCCTTATTGTCTCCTACAACTTCACCCTGGGCCGCCCCCTATGAAAACCCTTGACGTATCTTCCGCCGACTTCCTGGACATGGCCGAAAGCCCGTCCTACAACCGGCTGTCCTTCGGGGGAGCCTCCGTCTCCTTCCGCGCGCCGGTCTCCCGGTTTGCCTCCTGCCCGTTTGAAGAAGGGGAAATAGTGAAAGTCGTCTGGCGCGGGAAAACCCTGCTCATCGGACCGGCCATCGACCAGGAACACTCCCTTGAAGGAACCTCCGAGAGCTGGGACATCAGGATTTACGATTACTGGTGGAACCTGAGCAACATCCAGTACTTCGTGAATGGCCGCGCCAACGGCATCTTTGCCGAATACCGCCGGGGCACAGGCGGAAGCGGTCAGGAAAAACAGGCGACCGCGAACATCCGGGACGCCCTCTCCGGAGTTCTGGACCACGCCGTCAGCACGGCTCTGGTTCCCATCAAATACGACCTCCGGATAGACAAGGATGCCGAAATCATTCCGTTTGCCTACTCGTCGGAAACGTATGCCTCCCTGCTTTCCCAGATCCAGAAATGGCGCCCCAATATGGCCGCGTGGTTTGAATACGGCGCGGACGACTCCGCCACGCTGGTCATTGCCGACCATGCCGCCCTGTCGGATGTCGTGCTCGACCTGTCCGCCGTGGACGTAAGCGCCCTGTCCCTCAAGGCGCGTCCCGATCTGGTGCCTCCGGCCGTGGGGCTGACCTGCAACGCCTCCGTTGTCTCCCGGATTCAGCGCGCGCTGGCCGTCTATCCCTCAGGCGCCTCCCTGTCCCAGCCCTATGTGGTGACGGCGGAAGTGGACGTTCCGGGCGGCGTCAAGGTCTCCGACACTGCCGGGCAATACAGCCCTGCGGAAACGGACTCGCTGGGTTACGACGTCCCGCGGATGATTGTCCGGGGAGACAAATTTCCGACCGGCACGGCCCAGTGGGCGGCCCGCGTCAAACGCTGGGCTCCGGCCCTGGAGGATTGCGCCGGCCTGGAAGTGGCGGCCAGTCCGAAAATTACGTCCATCACGCCGGCTGACGCGGAACACCGGGGATACAGCAGCGCGGCCATCACCCACGAACTGACCTCCGGCCAGATAAACGGCAGGAGCGCAAGAATCAAATGGGGCAAGGTCCGGGTGGATTTGCGGGTGCGGGCGACGGAGCCCCCCGACACGGTGAAGCAATATTTTCCGGAATACGGCGGAAAATCCGGAACCGGGGACCGCTGGATCGGAACATTGACGTTTGAAGTGACCACGACGAATGTCGGCTACGCGTCCTACCGGGTGGACAGGGCAGGGACGGTGGAAAGCGTATCCGACGACGGCGGAAGCCCCGGAGGCGACGAAACATCGGGCAGCTACGACACCTCCGTGTTGTATAAAAATTTCCTGAAATCCTACTACGAAGCTACCCGCGCGCTGCCCTATGACGGATCCGCGACCGTCCACGACGACTTTGACCAGGTCTGCGGGGGGCGCCTCTCCATCATGGGAGGATTGAAAGAATGGGAAACCATGCGGTCCGTCATCCAGGAAATATCCCTCGACCTTAAAACGGGAGTTTCCGACGTGACGGTGGGGGCCCCGGAACAGATCTCCCTGCAGGACTCCATCGACCGGAGCCGGCAGCTTGCCGAGGCGCTGCGCCGGACGGCCTGGGCGGACTCGTCCACGTCTTCCGGGGGAGGTTCTTCGGGCGGGGGATCCGGCAGCGGAGGCGGAGGCTCTTCCGGAGCGGACGATGAAGTCCCGGAGCTTCCCAGCGTCGGGCCGTCCGTAAAACTGCTGCAGGCCCAGGAGCCTCCCGCGTGGGGAACAAGCGCCGTTGAGGTGGGATTCCAATGCCGCCTGTCTTACGGGAGCGACGGCAAGGTGTCCGATGCCTACATCCGCCAGGGGAAGGCCGTTTATGCCGGCAGCTACATCGGGGGGCTGCTTCCGGAAGGGGACGGCTCCGGGGGATGGGTGAAAAGCCCCGTCACTTCCGGGGAAATCTGGCTCAAGATCCAGTTGGACAAGGACACGAAATACCTCGGATCCTCTCTGTCCGCCGCGGGCGGCGTCTCCGACCCCGTCAGGCTCGCGGAGGAAGACCGGAAAACCCCTTATGAATATTATTTCCATCTGGCCACCATCGACGGCAACAAGGTGGTGCAGCACCAGGCGGGCACGGTTTATCTCCAAATCCACCCGGGAACCTTCGGCCCCTCCGGAATGTCATGATCAGGATATACACCTTCACCTATGCCGGAGACGCGCAGGAAGCCGTGGCCTGCGTCCGGTGCGCCAGGACGGCTCTTCCGGAGGCGGTAGTTACGGTGGTGGACGACAGCGCCGCCCCGGTGCCCCCGGGGGCCAGGAGGGCCCTTGTAGCGCATGGGGCGCGGTATCGCCGGAGTTCTTTCCCCCGCTGCGGCAACCTGCGCGGCCCGGAGTGCGTCCGGGGAATTATTGCCACGCTGGCCGGGGGGGCGGCGGATGGCGACACCGTCGTCAAGATTGACTCCGACACGGTGCTTCTGTCGGGCGGCTGGGTCAGGGAAATGAAACACAACGGGCTTGCGCTGCACGCCGCCGGATACCGGGTTCCCCGGAACCCGTCCGAACGGTCCGCCTACGGAAATTGCTACGCCCTGAGCGGCCGGGCGGCCAGGATGGCTGCCGAAGCGCTGGAATGCGCCGCCATCCCCCCGCTCGCCCCGGAAGACCTCACCATCTGCCGGGCCGTCATGGATGTCTGCGGCCGGGAGCGTGTCCGGCTTGACGAGCCGTGGACGCCCCTGAACCGGGCCGGGCGGTGGTCCTGGTGGAACTGGGACAGCCGGACGGCGAATCCGGAGGATTATGCCCGCAGCTATGACGTGGTGAGCGTCGGCAATCCCCGGCCTCCCCACGTCCCCAAAAGCGCCCGCCGGGAAGTCATGCGCGCCCTGTGCGACGCCCGTTTGAATCTCAACAGCCAATCAATAAAACCATGTCAGACAGAAACCTGAACATCAATATCAGAACGACCGCCGACACCTCCGGTGCCACTCAAGCCGCCGCATCCCTGGACAGGATACGGGAATCCGGCGAATCCATGTCGCAGACTTCCGGCGTGATGGACCGGATCGCTGATTCTCTTTCCCGTGTCAAAACGGCTGCCGGGGAAACCGGCGACGCCATGAAGGACGGCATGGGCGCGGAATATGAAAAAGCCCTGGAAAACGCCAATTCCAAACTTGACCAATACGCCGACGCCCTGACCGCCGCCGGCTCCCGGATGAAAGCCGCCTTCAACGACAACCCGGGATTGACCGGGTTTATTGACGAAGTCACCAACGCCGTGCTGACCTCCGAGGAATTCAGGAAGAAGCTGGAACAGGTGGATGACGTCTTTGAAGTCCTCAACAACAAAATGTCTGATTTGGATCTCGGGGCGAAATGGGGAGATGACCTTGACGAAAACCTTCAACAAATCATCGACGGCTACAACAAGGAAATGGACGCGGCCGACAAGGCCGCGGAAAAGGCGGAAGCCGCGGAGGCCCGGAAGCAGCAGGCCGCCGCCGCCACGGTGGAACGCCTGGAAGCCGGGAACCGCCGTGCCACCGCCACCTATGAGGAATTACAGGCCGAGCTTGAAGCTTACATTGCCAAGTTGGAAGAAGCCCGGAAGGCCGGGGACAACGTGGCCCAGGCGGACGCCCTGAAGAATATCCAGGACCTGGGACGGCGCATCAAGACGGCCGGAGATGCCGGGCAACTCACCTCCACGCAGGTCAAGGGGCTGGCCGGGCAAATCACCATTGCGGCAACGCGCATCCTGGGCATGTCCAGCGCCCTCCGCGGGGCGATCCCGTTCATTCATTTATTCGGAACCACCATCAAAACGGCGATGGGGCCGTTGGGCTGGGCCATGCTGCTGATCCAGGGGCTGACCGCCGGCATTACCGCCCTGATTGACCACTTCAAGACCAAAAGCGACGAATTGGAGCGGCAGGCGGAACAGGCAACCGAAAGGATGAAAAAACGTGCCAGGGATGCTGCCGAATCTATCAAAAAGAGTTATGAAGCCATCCAGGACTATAACAAAGCCGACCGGACGCAGGAAATCAACAAAGGGTTCGAGGACTTCATCAAGGGCATTACGGCGGAATACCGTTTGCAGACCCAGGAAATTGAGCGGCAAATCCAGTTGAGAAGGGAGGAAGCCGCCCGCCAGAAGGGGATTGACACGCAGGAAGCCGAGCTTGCCCGCGTGAAGTTGGACAATGACTTTGAAGACGGCAAAATCACCAAACGTCAGCGGGACTACGGCATGATGATGATTGACCAGAATCTTGACGACAAAATACGCCGCCGGGATCTGGAAGTAGCGCAGAAGGAATTCATGGACTACGGAAAGCAGTTGGATACGGCCGTTCAAAACCGTGACCGTTTGCAAGATAAGGACTTCGATATGAAGTTCATTCAGGGGCAGATGCCCTCCCTTCAGGAGGTTGAAAGACTGTTCCAGCAACAGTTCAAAGCCCAGGAACGGATTGATGCGAGTAACAGGAAGCTTCCAGAGACAGAGAAGAGAATAGCTGATCTCGAAAAGGTTGTAAATACTGCACTGAGTAAAGGAGTTGAACCGGGGGAAGCGTACAATGAGCTACTCCGCCAGAAGGAGAAAAAGGAACGTCTTCTATCTGCCCGTGATGCAGCCCAAAACGAGGGAAATGCCGCCACTGTCAGAATAGATGAACTCCGGGACTTGTTCCGCCAATCCGGCGTGAACTTTGAACCCTCCTATCAGAAAGGAACAGATGTAACCAGCCGAACCGGAGAATATCAAAAAGCCCTGGAAGACCAGAACAGCAAGGCAAAAGAACTTGCGGACAAACTTGCCGATGCCAGAGAAGAAGCCGGGAGGATAGGGGATATTATGGGGGCCTATGAACGCAACATTGTTGATCAGGAGCGGAGCATCAGGACGCAAGACCGGCTCAATTCCGCCAATATTGACCTGTTCAACAAACGGGCTGACAAAAAGGAAGCCCAGGAAGCCAAGAAGGCCCAGGAAAAGCTTGAAAAAGAGCGGGACCGGGAACTGAAGAAGCTTCAGCGGGAACAGCAGAAAGATACTAAAGAGGCGTTTAAAACTTTTGTACAGGGATTGCTCATGAAAACGGGCGAAAGTTCTAGCCCCCAGCAGTCAGACCTGGCCAACAAGGCACTTGATGCCATACGTAAAAATATTGAAGCCGCAGCCGCGGATGGAAACATTGATGAAGCTGAGATGAGGGAATTAGGCAAGCTCTACGTTGCCAAGCTTCAGGAATTAGGACTGGCAACAAAACGTGCCATCAATGGATTGAAAGAGGAATTAACCCAGGGGTTGAGAGGAATCAATGCTCAAATTGACGCAATAGGTAAATGGGCCAATACTACCCAAAGGCAGAAACGCCCCGGGGGAATTGTTAATCTTCCTTACCGTAAAAGATGATGAACAAGCCCCTGGCACCCGCGCCCCTGACCTCAGGGGCACACTCCCCCCCCCAGCGCAGCGGACAATGCAATCACTCTCACAGTAGATGATGCCACCTTTGACGCTTGGAATAATGCCGGTGCTCCCTAATCCTTCGCCCAAAAGAAAACGCCCCGCAACGTTTTGCTCGTCCGGGGCGTTTCTGTGTTCAGTGGATTCAGGAGAAACGGTTATTGCTTATCCGTGGAGTTTCCGGAGTTATATACTCTCTTGGCTATGACGGAAAGCAAGTCAACGGTGCAGGAAAGTAATTTAATGACTTTGGCACACCAGAAGCACCCAAGGCAGGAGAAGGCTCCGGAAAGTAGGTAAATAATACCAATAGCGGCATATCCTGGCCCCGTGTTGCATAAAGCTAGTATCACCCCAGCGAGTAGAGCAAGAATACCCATGATCTGGAATAATCCCTCAACAGTTGGTATAAGCTCTACGTCTGTTGATGTTGCTTCCGTTCGCTCTTGTTTTTTTTGCAAACTGTTTTTTTCAGATTTCTCTTTCCACTTCTGTTCTAAAACCGTTCCGAACTGCACCCACTCTTGACCGCCAGCAATGCAAACAAGGCTTTTTTGTGTTATCTTGCCTTCGGCGTAGAAAGTTTCTAGTGATGCAAAGGAATACGGCCCTTCCGTCTGTCCTTCCTCCGTTGCAATGTAATACTGTTCCATTGCTTTTTATCATTTCCAGATAGTATTTTTCTGCAAGTCCAAAATAGACAAGGCTGATTTTTTCTGGCACTCTTCCTTCTGGAAAGAATTACCGAGAACACGAGCAAGAAGCTGTGACGCACTGCAAGTTGTCCGTAGGTTGTCCGTATAAGGGGTTAAATAGGGTCAAATACGGATAAGTGCGGACAATTATGAAAGGGGGGAGGATTAAATAACCCATTGAAAATGCTAGAAAAGTTAAAATAAGTTTAACGTCCGTAAGTGCCTTCTAAGCAGTGGGTCACTGGTTCGAATCCAGTTGGACGTGCCATCTTTCGGAACCCCGTATTCTTTTTAAGAAGAACGGGGTTCTTTCATGTGAGGGAAGAGTTCCTTTCATCGGTGGAAGCATCCCTGCAAGAACGGTGGAACAGGGCCGGAAATGGTGCAGATGCGGATGGGCAGCCTGAATGAAGCGGCATTATTCCGTGTGACCGCCTTGATCCCCTGTCGGAAGAAATGGCAGTTCCCGTTCTTGTCTTGTGCACGGAAACGAGGAAAAGCGCTCCTCCTCTTCTTCAATTAATCCTGTTGGGTGATGGAATGGGGCGCTGTAGTTAGACAATCCTTCTCAACAGATTGACGGAGAGTGAAGAAGCCGGCAATGCTTTCCTTCTGCCGTCATCGCGCCGGAAAGGAAGGAACTCCGAATGGGCGTCATACTGGGTTGAAAGAAACGGGTCGGGCCGGCGGGAAAACTGTGGTGTTCTGGAGATGGGCTACGCATGGGGGGCCAGTGCATTTAATAGCGTATGTATTCGCAGAAAGGGAATTGGAAGGTTGAATATTTTTTATTCAGCCTGCTGGGCGCAAATCCGAGGGGGCCTGATGGAGCCGGAAGTTTGAAGCGGATTTGAATGTTCGTCCTGAACGAGTACATTCACGCACAACTCCAGAATTTTATGCATGCCGTACATGGGGAGGTCAATCTCCGGATGGCGTTTCTGAAACTTGTGGATAATGCTCATTTCCGTCTCTGAAAAAATCACGGGAATGGTATTTGATACCTGAATTTTCCAGGGGTCTCCTTCACTCATCAGCTTGCCGATGAAAAGGGACTGGGTAACGGGAATGCTGCCGCGAAAGGTAAACCAGGTATGCACGGTGCGGACGGAAACCCGGCATTGTTCCGCCAGCCATTGGCGCGTTTTACCGTGCGTGCGGAGCCATTCCTTGATTTTAAGCTTTTCCGGATTGCTTTCTTTCTCAGAAGAAGCGTTTAAATTCGCATCGGCAGCCAGCTCCGGAATGATTCGGGAAAGTGCTTTTTTCGTATTGGCCGATATTTTGCGAACGCTCATCTGTGCGTAAAATGTCTGGGGCCGGATTCCTATTTCCTCCGCCAATTGGTAGGACTTGCGGTTTTGGCATTGCAGCCACTCCTTGACCATGGTGCGTATATCGTCGTCAGACATGAATTGATGCGGGTTATGTGATGAAAGAAAAAATAGGATGGCAGCGTTTGGGACGCTATTTTCTCTTTCCCTGGGATTGTTCCGGGATATTGAACCCTGCTTTTAACTTTTGCTCTTGATGCTGGAAAGAGCATCCAAAGCTTCACTGGCCCATTCCGGAACGGTCAACCCGTGGCGTTCCGCTTCATTTCTGAACTTCTCATACTTTTGAGGAGTAACGGGAACATAAATGCTATTCGGGTTCTTGGTCTGCACCAGACGTGCGTGTTTGGCGTATTCCTCTTTCATGATTCTGATGATGAGGCGTTGTCGTGCACGGGGAATAGGAACAGTAGAAAGCCATTTATCAACTTGGCTTTTGCTGACGCCGCAAAGATCGGCAAACTCGTCCCGTGTCATCTTCGTAAGGGCAAGAAACTTTCTGATGCTGGACTTCATTTCATCCATGCGCGCATTTTTCGCATTCAGAAAAATCTGGCAAGCCATTTCTGGCATATTTTCTATTTTAGAAAATAATATTGTCTTTGTGTATCCGAAAAGGTAAATCGTTTTTCCTAAATCCAATGAAACTCAAAAAAATGTGAATACTGAAAGCACTTGTTTTCTTCTTTTGGGTGAAAAACTTCATGTTTAATATTCTTCCTTCTTCAAGGTATTTTTACCGCTGTTCCGGGAAAAGAGCGCCCGTTCGGCAGCAGGCTTTCTGACTCATCTTCTTCTATTGGCTTGACGAAGCCCGTTCCGGGAGTATCGTGTTACCATGTTAAATTCCTCTTTATTCGCCTTGGGGTGCTCCGCGGTTTTTGTGATGTCTGCGGGAATGCCTTTGCTGGCTGCCTCTCCTGAAAAAAAAGAAAATAAAACAACCGCTGCTGCGGATGCTCTTCCCGCTCTTTCCCTGGAAGGATTGCCGGAAGTATGGCTGCAGGGAACGCCTGTGAAGGAATGGAAAAAAGACAAGGTATACATCTTTGAATTCTGGGCCACCTGGTGCGGGCCGTGCCTAGCAGCCATGCCCCATATGGAACAATTGCATCAGGCATTTAAAGATGACCCGCGCATGCAGATCATCGGAGTCAATGTCATGGACCGGAAATCTCCGGAGGCTCTGAAGGAATTTATAAAAAACCGTCCGTCCCCCCTCACTTACACGATGGCGGTGGATGTAGATGGAAAGAAAACCAAGGAAAAATGGATGGATCCCATGGATGTGAACGGCATTCCACATGCCTTTGCCGTAAAAAATGGTAAACTCATCTGGCGCGGGCATCCCGCAAAACTCTCGGAAGAAACCATGCAGGCCATGTTGAAACCTGATTTTTCCGCCTCTTCTCTTCCGTCGGAAAATTCTGACGCAAGTGCCCGTGAGTGGAAGCGTTATCGGGAAATCTCAAAAAAGTTGAGAGAGGTGGTGCACAAGGAAGGAAAGGAGGGCGCCATGGCGTTTTTAAAGCAAATCCAGGATTCAAAGGAATTTCAGCAGGATCAGATGATTCAGCTGAAGATGCTCCCGTTCATCGTGCTGGCGGAAAAGGGGGAATTCCAGGATGCACAGTCGGTACTGGATGGCTTGTGCAAGGAATATCCGGACAATTACCGAGTGCAGATCAATGTGGCTGGAACCCTGATGGAGGGAAAATCAATTCCTGCCGACAAGATGGATGCCGCTCTGGTGGAGCGGTGCCTGAACCGTTGCATTGAAATCTCAAGGAAAGACAACAAGGAGGCTTCCCTTCCTTGGCGTCTGATGGGTGAACTCCGGGAGCGGCAGGGGAACATGAAGGAAGCTCTTCAGGATATGGAAAAGGCGCTTTCCCTGACTTCTATCAGCAAGGCGTGGGGGAAGTTGCAGCAGCTTTCGGGCAATCCGGAGACGTTCCAATCCCTCGTTGACCAGGTAGCTTCAGAAATTAAGCCGGAGCCTCCGCGGAAAATGCAGCAAATGGGGCCTGTGCAGGAAGACAAGGAATATACGCCCCTTTTCAGCAAGCTGAATTGGTTCAATCATCCCGGGTTGACGGGTTTGCCTTCTGACAAAACCGTATTTATCAGCTTCTGGAGAGGGATTCCGAGGAATAATGGCATGTGGAGTGAAGGAGCTCCGGGAAAAACGCTTGATGTAGTCCTGAACAAATATGGTCTTCTGGACAATCCCAAGGTGAAGGCTGTGGTATTGAGTGTCAATCCGGTGGATCAAAAACGGATGCAGAAATATCTGTCTGGTCCGGAAGGGTGGACTGCTTACCCTGTCGGCATTCCATCAGACCGTTCCGTGATGGAACTTTTTGATTCCCTGAAGCTTAATTCGTTCCCCGCTGCCGCCGCCGTCCGTGACGGAACATTGCTGTGGGCCGGGGAAATTAGAAGGATGCCCGCGTGGGTGGCGGAAACGGCCCTCTGGGACTCTTTTGACAAGAGCCGGTTTGCGGAAGAGGATGCGAAGCGCAAAGCTCATCAGCAGGCCATGTTGGCGGTCATCAAAAAATCCTTTGAACTGCGCAAGGAAAAGAAATTTGATGAATACAAAAAACTGATTGAGGAAAACGCCGAACAATTTGCCGATGACGGATGGTTTGCATACACAGTGGCGGAAGTACAGGCGGGAAAAGCCTGGAAGGAGAAGGACTATCCGGAAATGGTTGAAATCTTTGACCGGGTGTTGAAGCGTTTTCCCCGGGAAGATTCCCTTGCTTCCTACATTCTGAAAATCCTTAACGGGTCGGAGGAAATGCGTGCGTACAAATATGATGCCGCCCGGCGTGCCCTCCAGATCATGAGGAACTTCAATACGAGGGATGATGGTGGTTACGACGCCGCTTGCTATGAGGTCATGATGAACATGGCGATGGAGAAAAAGGACTACGCCCAGGCAAAAAAGGATGCTCTGAACGCCCTCCGTGAACTGCCCCTCATGCATCAGTACGCTGCCATGAAGAAAAAACAGGTGGAAGCTTAAGACTTCTGAAACGTTTAGGCCCCTTTCATGATGAAAGGGGCCTTTTTTGCGGAAAAAGAGAAAAATATAATATATTGATAATCATTGATATTTGGATTCTTTGAATTTTTCTCAACAAAACATATGAAAAAAAATTGACAAGAGGGGAGGAATTGATAGACTTCTCGGCACGCCAACACGGCGACGGGATGAAAAGCCCGGCAGCGGAAGGGCTCCAGAGAG